>DINE01000023.1:0-18056 GCA_002425935.1 Bacteroidales bacterium UBA5548
GCAAAAAACTCCGGTAAAATTGAAGAGGAGATCTCTAAGGCTGCATCCAAGCTACTAAATCGGTAACAATGGAGTTTTTACAAAGCATTCTTGAGAACTCTCAGTATACTGGGATTACTGCATTTATACTTGGGCTTATGACTGCCATAAGTCCCTGCCCTCTCGCCACAAACATTTCGGCCATTGGATTTATAAGCAGAGACCTTGAAGATAAGCGCAGAGTATTTATTAACGGAATAGTATATACAATAGGCAGAGCCTTAAGTTATACACTGCTTGCATTTATTCTGTTTCTTGGAGCAGACCAGATGAATATCTCACAAATTTTTCAGGGATGGGGAGAGAAGATACTCGGCCCGATTATGATTTTGATAGGACTTTTTATGCTTAATGTTATTAATATCAAGCTTCCCGGAGTTCAATCCCTGACAGAGAAGTTGGGAGAGAGAAGCGGCGGAAGTTATATTGGAACATTTGTACTGGGAATGGTATTTGCTCTGGCTTTTTGTCCCTACAGCGGTGTTCTCTATTTTGCCATGCTTATCCCTATGACAATAACCAGCGTAAGCGGCCTCTATCTTCCGGTAATTTTTGCTGTTGCAACGGGTATTCCTGTAATTCTTTTTGCATGGTTGTTAGCATTTGCTGTGGGTAATGTAGGAGGATTGTACAAAAGTATTAAGTCATTTGAACTTTGGTTCAGGCGTATTGTGGCAACTCTTTTTATAGGGGTGGGCACTTATTTTATTATAATTTTATTTATCTGATAATGGAGACAAAAAAAGAGTTAAAAATCCTGCTAGGGATTATTGTAGTTTTTCTTGGTATATTTTTCATGCCAATCGAAAACCCGGTGTTTAATACTGCAATCGGAGCTACTCTTGACTTGTCAAGATGGTATGCAAGAGAGCACGTTGTTCTGTGTCTGTTGCCTGCTTTTTTAATTGCAGGAGTTATATCTGTCTTTGTCAGCCAAGGGTCGGTAATTAAGTATTTTGGGGCTAAGGCAAAGAGGTGGGTTGCGTACTCAGTTGCCGCAGTATCGGGCACTATACTTGCCGTCTGTTCATGTACGATATTACCTCTCTTTTCAAGTATCCATAAACGTGGTGCCGGTTTGGGTCCTGCAGTTGCCTTTCTCTACTCCGGCCCTGCTATAAATATATTAGCAATCATTCTCACAGCAAGAATTTTAGGCTTTGAAATGGGTGTTGCGAGAGTAATTGGAGCTGTCTCCTTTAGTGTATTAATAGGACTGATAATGGCATTTATATATCGCAAAGAGGAGAAGGCCAAGGCCGAAGAGCAGATGAATTTCCCTGATGTACCTGAAAACAGACCTTTATGGCAAACAGCGGTTCACTTCTTCTCCCTGGTTCTAATTTTGGTGTTTGCAAACTGGGGTGCTCCATCATCCGGAGAGAGATCCGGGTTGTGGTTTTATATATGGTCTTACAAGTGGTATATAACCGGTGTATTTGGCCTAATTCTGGTCTATTCAATGATCTACATTCTTAAACTAAAAAGCTGGCAGGTACTTACGGGAGCAGTTATTACAATGCTTAGTGCTTTGTTAATAGGGAATCCACTGATTACTATTGTTATTGGTATAGCTACAGTCAGCACTATTGCACTTATGGACAAAAGTGAAAATGGCGAAAACAGGGAGTGGATTGTTTCGAGTTGGGGATTTGCAAAACAGATCATACCACTTTTGGCAATAGGCGTGGTTATAGCAGGTTTTCTACTAGGCTCAACCCATGACAATACATCGATACCAGGTGTGATTCCAAACTCTTGGGTTGCATGGGCTGTGGGAGGCAATTCTCTATTATCAAATTTCTTTGCATCGTTAGTAGGTGCTTTTATGTATTTCGCAACACTCACCGAAGTGCCTATAATTCAGGGCCTCTTGGCTTCTGGCATGGGAAAGGGGCCTGCACTCGCTCTTTTACTGGCCGGGCCATCACTTTCATTGCCAAATATGTTGGTAATCAGAGGAGTTATGGGGACTCAAAAGACTATTGTATATGTATTGGTAGTGGTAGTATTATCTACAATAGCAGGGCTTATTTTTGGATACCTATAAAATTTTGGTAAGGTAATAGACTCCGGCACCGGCAAGGTAGCCGGCCAAAGCCAGAAGTGAAAAGTGTTTCAGGTACCAGTTAAACTTAATCTTCTCCAGACCCATAACTACCACTCCGGCGGCAGATCCGATAATAAGAAGCGAACCACCGACCCCTGAACAGTAAGCCAGAAACTGCCAGAAGGTTCCGTCCTGTACAAAATGTGCAAGATATGCCGGATCTGCTGCTGCTGCAACCGTGGCCGGATCTGCCAGCGGATACATTCCCATTGCAACGGCAACTAAAGGAACGTTATCAATAATCGCAGATAGTATGCCTATTGAGATGTCAATCAAATAGACATTTTTAACACTTTCGTTTAAAAATTTTCCTGCAATGTTTAGTGTTCCCGAAGCTTCAAGAGACATAACGGACAAAAGAATTCCCAGAAAGAAGAGAATTGTGGCAGTGTCAACTCTCTTAATAACATTAGTAACCCTGTTCAGATGAGCGTCTCTGATGCTGTGCCTGCTGTATAGAATTTCGGTATATATCCAGATTGACCCAAGTGCCGTCATAACACCTATAAATGGAGGCAAACCTGTAAGATACTTAAATACAGGGACAGATAGTAATCCGGCCACACCCAGCATCAAAATAATCTTTCTCCCATTTTTACTAAGTAGAGCTGTATCCTGTTTTTTAACCTCTGCAGAGTTCGATCTCTTAAGTTCACCTTTTAAAAGGCCTGAGGCAAATATCAGAGGAACCACAACAGATACGATGCTTGGCAGAATTATTCCGCTTATAAGCGGCCAAGAGGAGATTTTCCCCTTTATCCACAACATTATTGTAGTAACGTCACCAATTGGTGACCAGGCACCGCCGCTGTTTGCTGCAATAATTATCATACTCCCGAAAATCCATCTCTCTTTATAATTAGGAATAAGCTTTTTAAGCAGCATTACCATCACAATAGAAGTTGTGAGGTTATCTAAAACCGCAGACATTAAAAATGTGATTCCGGATATAAGCCATAGCAGTTTTCGCTTGTTTTTGCTCGTTATCTTGTCGGTTATT
The DNA here is from genome assembly GCA_002425935.1 of Bacteroidales bacterium UBA5548. Lineage (GTDB taxonomy): Bacteria > Bacteroidota > Bacteroidia > Bacteroidales > UBA932 > Bact-08. Next base: position 3,150 of record DINE01000023.1, read on the forward strand.
ATATCAAAACCCTTGTGGACATCTATGAGCTCTACAATTGTCATTGCACCAATCAGGAAGAACAGGGTAGAGGAGATGTCTCCAAGGTACTCGATTAGCTTGAAATCTACAATAAATCTCTGGCACTGCTCAAAATAGCTAAATGACGCTACAGACGGATTGTGTGCTAGAAACTCCTTGAAACTCTCCGGACTTATTGAAGCAGCCGTGACAGGTATTGTTAAAATCAGTAGTGCCCACATTATTCCGGCCATAACCAGAGCAATGGCCGCCTTGTCTATCTGAATTTTGTGCTCCATGGCAATGCAGATATAGCCGGCCACAAACACCAACAGCATTACTTCCATTTTGATTTGTTTATTTGAAAAAGATAGGGCAAATGTAGGGCTATTTACAGTACGTTGTAACTTTTTTAGCTTTTTTAAATTAAATCATTTTAAGTTGGCTCGTATATGTTTGCATTTCAGTTATATAGAATAATGATCTCTACATAATTCAATAATTGAAATATGTAAAGATCAAAATTACAGGTAATTACAAAAGGACTTAAAACTTATATGCAGCCCTTCTCATATCTGCCGGGCTTTTGAAAGGTCTTGGAGGTGCAAGGTGCATCTCGAGGAATTTATGAACACTAAAGCGGATATCAGTTGCCTCTTTAGTATCAATTCGGTCAAAACCGTGCCCGCCTGCTATCTCCTGGAATACTTTGTAATCAAACTCCTTACCGTGTGCTTTAAGCGAGTCTATCATTAGAAGCACCTCCTCTACATAAACATCGTTGTCATTGGTGTTTGTATGAATTAGAAGCGGTTTTCTCAAATCTTTGGCGTATGTAGATGGGGATCTTCTTTTATACTCTTCCGGGTTCTCTTCTATTGTCTGTCCAATGTGGTATTTTGCAGTGAAGTAGGCCGTGTATTCAGGGGTGTGTGATGCCAGCCGGTTTGCCAGATCACTCACAGGAACTCCTGCGAAGGCACACTTATACATATCGGGGTACCGGAGAATATTCATAAGTGCAATCATTCCGCCGTGACTCCAGCCGATAATCCCAACTCTCTCTTTATCTACAATTTTGTAATTTTCCAGCATATAATCTCTGCTGGCAAGAACATCTTCATTCTCCAGTCCTCCGTAATCAATATTTTCGTAAGTAGCCCTTCCGTACCCGGTACTGCCTCTGTACTCGGCCGATACAACTATGTAGCCTTGAGCAATAAGCTCCCTTACAATATGTGCGTAATAGGTTGAAAAATCGGCGTGAATACCGCTGTGTGGAAGTACAATGAGCGGGTATTTCTGGGTGATATCAATATCTTTCGGAATAAAGACATAGCTGTAAAACTGCAGCGGATTCTTTGCAAAACGATCATCTTCTCTTAATGGCTTCCATCTTGGAGGGCCGGTTAGCCTAACCTTGTCAACATGTGCAATATCTTCAAGCATCTTGTGCCACATTAGGTCATCAACTTTTTTGTACACCTGGTCAAAAGAGTGACGGTAACCCTCGACTTGCCTTTTAAGTGAGAGGATCTCCTGCATCAGTTGTTCGTTTGTTACCTCTTTTGACTCCTGCCCGGCAGAGGCTGGGTTCTGTGCAGTGGACGAAGTCTTTACTGCTGTTGCTGACTTTGCAGCTGAGGTTGCACTTGCAGCCGTATTTGTCTGATTTTTTTTCTGAGTCTGACTTTGAGCATTAACAGGACTCAAAACAAAAGCTGTTAATGCAGTCAGGAGCATCAATTTTCTTGTAAAATTTTTCATATTCAATTTAAGGTTAGTCGTACTATATTTATTTTAATCTTATTGCAATACAAAAATATATAAAAGCTCCGATTAATAATCTAAAAAGAGGATGACTGTTTTACCGGCCATCCTCTTTTAAAATTTTGTTTATTTGTTAGATAATTATTTCACCTCTTCGAAGTCGACATCGGTAACCTCTTTGTCGCCGTTGCCGGATGAGGCGTTGCCTGAACCTGCACTTTGACCTGCATCTGCTCCCGGAGCAGGACCGGACTGAGCCGCTTTAGCCATATCTTCTGAGGCTGCATGCCATGCCGCGTTCATCTGTTCCATAGCTTTGTCAATTGCTGCTACATCTTGTGATTTGTGCGCATCTTTAAGTGCACTTAATGAAGTTTCAATTGCAGCCTTTTTCTCAGCAGGAATTTTATCTCCGTAATCCTTAAGATTCTTCTCTGTCTGGAATACCATTGAGTCTGCTGCATTAATTTTATCAATACGCTCTCTTTCGGCTTTGTCGGCTACCTCATTTGCTTTGGCTTCGTCCCTCATTCTGTTGATCTCTGCCTCGGTCAAGCCGCTTGAAGCTTCAATTCTGATCTTCTGCTCTTTACCTGTTCCTTTGTCTTTAGCTGAAACATGAAGGATACCGTTGGCATCAATATCAAATGTCACTTCAATCTGAGGAACACCTCTTGGTGCAGGCGCAATTCCGTCAAGGTGGAATCTTCCGATTGTTTTATTGTCTTTGGCCATTGGCCTCTCTCCCTGAAGTACGTGAATTTCAACAGACGGTTGGTTATCACTTGCTGTGCTGAAGGTTTCAGATTTGCGGGTTGGAATTGTTGTGTTTGACTCAATCAGCTTGGTCATAACGTTTCCAAGAGTTTCAATACCAAGTGAAAGAGGGGTTACGTCAAGCAGAAGCACATCTTTAACATCACCCGATAACACACCACCCTGAATTGCTGCACCAACTGCAACTACTTCGTCCGGGTTTACACCTTTGCTTGGGGTCCTTCCAAAGAATTTCTCAACAATCTGCTGGATTGCAGGAATTCTTGTAGAACCACCTACCAAGATAACTTCGTCAATCTCTTCTGCCTTAAGCCCGGCATCGCTAAGTGCTTTGCGACATGGCTCAACGGTTCTTTGAATAAGGTCGTCACAAATCTGCTCAAATTTTGCTCTGGTTAGGGTCTTAACAAGGTGCTTTGGAACTCCGTCAACAGGCATTATGTATGGAAGGTTTATCTCAGACGAGGTCTGGCTTGATAGCTCTATTTTTGCCTTTTCGGCAGCCTCCTTTAGCCTTTGAAGGGCCATTGGATCTTTTCTCAAATCCAGTCCGCTGTTCTCTGTCTTAAATTCATCTGCCAGCCAGTCAATAATCTTCTGGTCAAAATCGTCACCTCCAAGGTGAGTGTCACCATTTGTAGACTTTACCTCAAAAACTCCATCTCCAAGCTCCAGAATAGAGATGTCAAATGTTCCCCCTCCCAGGTCAAACACAGCAACCTTGGTATCTTTGTGCTGTTTGTCAAGCCCATAAGCCAATGCAGCTGCGGTAGGCTCATTTATAATTCTCTTAACCTTAAGCCCGGCTATCTCTCCCGCCTCTTTGGTTGCCTGTCTCTGCGAATCGCTGAAATAGGCAGGAACTGTAATAACGGCCTCTGTAACCTCCTGTCCAAGATAGTCTTCTGCGGTTTTTTTCATCTTTTGCAGTACCATGGCAGAGATCTCCTGAGGAGTGTACATCCTTCCGTCAATATTTACTCGCGGAGTGTTGTTATCACCTTTGTCAACTTTATATGGAACACGGCCAACTTCAAGCTGAACCCTGTCATAAGTCTCTCCCATGAATCTCTTTATTGAAGAGATTGTTTTTGTAGGGTTGGTAATTGCCTGTCTCTTGGCAGGGTCACCAATCTTTCTCTCTCCGTTCTCTGCAAAGGCAACCACAGATGGTGTAGTTCTTTTTCCTTCGCTGTTAATGATTACTGTAGGCTCGTTACCCTCCATAACTGCAACGCAGGAGTTGGTTGTACCCAAGTCTATACCGATAATTTTACCCATATCTTTATATCTGTTTAAATAAATTATTTCCTTTGCTGCTCTTAATATCTAAGATTGTGCCACGACTGAAAAACTGACAAGGTGTCAGGATTTGGAAATTCTTTTGTTTAAAGAGAAATTGTATAGCTTTGCACTTTAAAATTTAGATGATATGTCGGTAGAGGGTAAAAACAGAATCATCACAACGCAGCGTCTGCTTGAGATGAAATCAAAGGGTGAAAAGATAGCTATGCTCACTGCATACGATTTCACCTCTGCCAGAATCGTTGATGAAGCAGGAATTGACATAATACTTGTAGGAGACTCTGCCGCTAATGTGATGGCTGGCCATGAAACTACATTGCCAATCACTCTTGACCAGATGATCTACCATGCACAGAGTGTGGTGAGGGCTGTTAAAAATCCTATGGTTGTAGTAGATATGCCCTTTGGAACCTATCAGGGAGATTCAAAGCAGGCTGTCTCATGTGCGATAAGAATCATGAAAGAGTCAGAGGCAGATGCACTGAAAGTTGAAGGAGGTCAGGATGTTATTGAGTCAATCAGAAGAATTCTCTCTACGGGAATTCCTGTTATGGGGCATCTTGGTCTTACTCCGCAGTCTATTCATAAATTTGGTACATACAGTGTGAGGGCAAGAGAGGAGGAGGAGGCCCGTAAACTTATGGAGGATGCTAAGTCTCTCGAAGAGGCCGGTTGTTTTGCAATTGTTCTTGAAAAGATTCCTGCAGAGCTTGGAGCAAAGGTTGCCTCGTCTGTGAAAATTCCTGTAATTGGCATAGGTGCCGGAGGAGGCGTCGATGGCCAGGTTCTGGTTATGCATGATATGCTGGGCCTAAACAAGGAGTTCTCTCCAAGATTTTTAAGAAGGTATCACGATATAAGATCTGAGATGCTTAAGGCGTTCAGAAGCTATATTTCTGATGTAAAGAGCGGTGATTTTCCTAACGAGCAGGAGCAGTATTAACAGTACAAATAATTATGTTTATGACCCCTGATTTTGAAATTCTATTTGAAGATAATCACCTGATAGCAGTTAATAAAAGATCGGGTGATATTATTCAGGGTGATAAGACAGGTGATGAGCCGCTCAGTTCGGTTATCGCCAGATTTATAGCTGTAAGAGACAATAAGCCGGGAGATGCATATATCGGAGTCCCTCACAGACTTGACAGGCCGGTAACCGGAGTGGCAATTTTTGCGAAGCGATCAAAGAGCCTTGAAAGAATGAACGAGCAGTTCAGAAACGGTCAGGTTAAGAAGCTTTACTGGGCAATTGTTGCCAAGATGCCACCTCAAGAGGAGGGTGAGTTGACTCACTATCTTATAAGAAACGAGAAACAAAATCGCTCTTATGCATATGACAGACTAAAGAGTGGTTCGAAAGAGGCTAAACTTCGTTACAAACTAATTGCCAAGGGAGATAACTATTTTTTGCTTGAAGTAGAGCTGCTTACAGGTAGGCATCACCAGATCAGATGTCAGCTATCTGCTATCGGATGCCCTATTAAGGGTGATTTAAAGTATGGAGCTCCCAGATCAAATCCGGACGGTGGAATTTCTCTTCACGCCAGAAGTGCCAGGTTTAACCACCCTGTAACCAAAGAGGAGATCACTATTGTGGCGGATCCTCCCGAAGATAATATCTGGAAATATTTTAAAAAGGCAGCAACCGAAGCGGGATATTAGACTCTGAACTGAGACATGTCCAGCCCCGACTCCTCTGCCTCTCTTATCTGTGTAGATGAAATCTCCAGAAGAGGTGCCCTGAGGATCTGAACTCCATATTTGATGCACAAGGCCTCGGTATCGAATCCGGTCCTGGGATATACCCAAACTCTGAACTCCTGCAGAAGCTCTTCCCATTTGTGCCATTTCTCTATAATTGCAAGATTATCGGCGCCCATAACGAGAATAAAGTTATTAAGCGGTTCTCTCTCTCTTAGTTTTCTTAGAGTGTTTATTGTATAGAGAGGAGGTGTCATTTGGTACTCAATGTCACAAACCGCCACCATTCTTCCGAAATTTGCCCTGGAGACGGCATCTTTAACATACTCCAGCCTCTCCCTTGCATTATTTGTATATGCCTTCCCTTTAAGTGGATTTCTGGGACTTACAACAAGGCGTAACTGATCGATAGATGTTTTCTCAATCAGGAAGCGGCATATCGAAAGGTGTCCGATATGGAGAGGGTTAAAAGAACCAAAATAGAGTGCAATATTCATTTTAATTTCCGATAGAAGCTCTCGGTAATCTCTTCTGCCTCTTCTAGGCATTTATCAAGAACGTCGTTAATAATAATATGGTCAAACTGATTTGAAAATCCAATCTCTTCGTTCGCCTTTGCAACTCTTCTCTCTACAGACTCCGGAGTTTCGGTCCCTCGTGATACCAGCCTCTCTCTTAATGCATCTGTTGACGGGGGCATTATAAACACAGATAGTGCATCGTCACCGTAAATTCGTTTAAGGTTTATCCCCCCTTTGACATCAATGTCAAAAACTACAATTTTCCCCATTGCACTGAGCCTCTCTACTTCACTTTTCAGAGTTCCGTAAAAGAGGCCTGTGTAAACCTCTTCGTATTCAATAAAATCTCCACTATTAATTCTTTGTGTGAACTCATCTGCAGAGAGAAAATAGTACTCTCTCCCGTGCTGCTCCTGACCTCTGGGTTTGCGTGATGTTGCCGAAACCGAAAAACCAAGGAATGAGTATTTGTCCATCAGGTGTTTTACAACAGTACTCTTACCTGCACCTGACGGAGCTGAGAATATAAGTACACCTGTTTTTGCTGTTCCTGATGTTTCTGTATCTCTATTTTTCATAAAGCTCCTCTTCTGAATTTATAGCGGAAAGATCTATTACAAAATCCGCCAGTGATTTAATACAGCAATCAAGAAACTTCCTTCCCTTCTCTGAAGTAGAGGCTGCCGGATTTCCAACTCCTGTATCTTCAGTTATATAGATCCATCTTCTTGGAGTCCATGCCCACTTCTCTTTGAGTCCATTTATCCTGAATCTCTTCTCTTTGCCCTTTCCTGCTCTCTCCAGCGGTGCAACAAGATGGGGTGCTATTGCCTGGAGGCATGATGTCTCAAGCTCACCTGCATGGTCACCAGGCTCTTCAAAAAAGTCCTCCTGCCTGCAGATTGTCCACCAGTTTACAGAGAACATCATTATATCCGGAAATTCAAGTGAGAGCTCCCGAATAATTGGCTGAAAGGCATTTCCGCCATGCGCGTTTATTATGATTAACTTATTTATACCATGATTTTCAAGAACATAAAGAATGTCTCTTAAGATAGCTGCCTGCGTAGAAGGATTCATATTCATACAAAGCTTCACCTCCATCTGGCCTGAGTTTACACCGTATGCTATTGAGGGAAGAACTATTGTTCCGGAACCCTTTTTGTTTGCCTGCTCAGCCGCAGCAGCTGCTACATACTCTGCAAGCATTGTGTCTGTGCCATAAGGCAGATGAAAGTTGTGTGCCTCCGTGGCACCCCAGGGCAAAAGAGCTGTTTTGATACAGGCATCCTTAACATACTCCCAGTTACTCTCTTCAAGAATATGTGTTTTCATAGTCTAGCTTTCCACAAAGTTAGACATTTTGAATTATTATGGGGAAATTAAATTTCGGGTAACCCAAATTTATAGTAATTTTGCGGCGGATTTAATATAGAAAAAAGATGATTTCGTACAAAGAACTGGGACTGGTAAACTCTAAGGAGTTATTTGCCAAGGCCGTTAAAGGGGGATATGCTATCCCGGCCTTCAATTTTAATAACATGGAACAGATGCAGGCAATTATATCTGCATGTGTTGAGACAAAATCGCCTGTTATACTTCAGGTTTCTAGCGGAGCAAGAAAATATGCAAATCAGACACTATTAAGATATATGGCTCAGGGTGCCGTTGAGTATGCAAAAGAGCTGGGTCAAAATATTCCTATAGTACTTCACCTTGACCACGGTGACTCATTTGAACTTTGCAAATCGTGTATAGATATGGGATTCTCATCGGTAATGATTGACGGGTCTCACCACTCATTTGAAGATAATATAAAACTGACAAAACAGGTAGTAGAGTATGCTCATGCGCATGGCGTAACTGTTGAGGGTGAGCTGGGTGTTCTTGCAGGAGTAGAAGATGAGGTATCTGCAGAACATCACACATACACTCAGCCGGAAGAGGTAGAGGAGTTTGTAACACGTACAGGTGTTGACTCACTTGCAATCTCAATTGGAACCTCTCACGGAGCGTTCAAATTTAAACCGGGACAAAGCCCTGAAATAAGACTTGATATTCTTAAAGAGATTGAGCAGAGAATCCCGGGATTCCCTATCGTTCTCCACGGAGCATCAAGCGTTCCGCAGGATGTTGTTGAGCAGATCAATAAATTCGGTGGTAAACTGGAAGATTCAATAGGAATTCCTGAGGATCAGCTTAGATTGGCAGCAGCAAGTGCAGTTTGTAAAATCAACATCGATTCAGACGGACGTCTTGCTATGACGGCTGCAATCAGAAAAGTTTTTGCAGAGCAACCGGGTGAATTTGACCCTCGTAAATACCTTGGTCCTGCCCGTGATGCACTTAAGGCACTCTACAAGCACAAAATTGTAAGCGTTCTTGGGTCTGATAATAAGATCTGATTGAGATAAACATATTATGAAAGAGACCGATAAAAATAACTTTTTATCGGTTTTTTTTATTCAAAAGTTCGAAATAATTACAGCGTAAATCAATGAATATGAATAGCTAATAGTTGTCTGTTAACTTGAGCCATTAAAGAAATGGTTGCCTTTTACCTAGTAATTAAATCTCATTAAGTGAGTCCCTGAAAACTTGCAGGGCACGTTCGCGAGCAAATCTGTGATCGACAATAGGCTCTGGATAGGAAATGTTCCCGGAATTTTTTAATTCAGGAACCCATCTGTGGATATACTTATTTGCAGGATCAAATTTTCGCGCCTGCTCGGCAGGATTGAAAATTCTGAAATAGGGGGCAGCATCGCACCCACACCCGGCTGCCCACTGCCAGTTACCCACATTGGATGCAAGATCGTAGTCCAGCAGTTTTGATGCAAACCATGCCTCCCCTACACGCCAGTCAACCAGAAGATGTTTTGTGAGAAAACTTGCTGTAATCATTCTTACTCTGTTATGCATGTAGCCCGTCTCATTCAGCTCTCTCATTCCTGCGTCAACAATTGGATACCCAGTCAACCCCTTGCACCACCTCTCAATATCGCCTTTATCGTTTCTCCACTCTATCTGAGAGTACTTTTGTTTGAATGGTGAGTTTGCCGAATACGGGAAATGGAATATTATAGATTGAAAGAACTCTCTCCAGATAAGCTCGTTAAGCCATTCGGAAGAATATTCATAAGCTACTGACACCAATCTTCTGATGCTTACATTTCCGAATCTAATATGCATTCCCAGTTTTGAAGTTCCACCAGCAAGATGAGGGTAATCTCTTGTACTGCCGTAGTTTTTAATTGCATCTGTGTTTATGCTTGGAAAAGGGGTCGCTGAAAAACCGGCAGGTGAAAATCCAATCTCTTCATGCGAGGGCACTCTTTTAAAAAATTTCACTTTGGAACAGGACTCAGGAAACTGAGGGTGTTGACCGGGGTTGACAACATTCTTGATAAGTGCCGATGAACTGAAACTTGCTGTGAAAAATTTGGGATCCTCTTCAAATTTTGACCTCCATCTTTTTGAATATGGGGTATAAACAGTATAGGGAGTGCTGTCCGGTTTAAGTATCTCTTTTTTTGAAAATATTACGTGGTCTTTAAATTCTACAAGGCGCACCCCTCTTTTTAAAAGCAACTCTTTTATCTCAATGTCTCGTTTTACAGCATAAGGCTCATAATCTTCGTTACAGTATACAGCCCCAATATTGAATGAAGTGAGAAGCTTTTCAAAAACATCAACCGGTTTTCCTGCGGCACACATTAAATTGCCTCCAAGCTGAAGTTCTACACTCTTTAATGACTGAATAATAAAGTCTAACCTTTTGTCACCGGCTGAATCGAGCTGACTTAAAATTTCAGTATCGAAAATAAACAGCGGTAGTGCCTGACAAACTCCTGTTGAGAGAGAAAAAAAGAGGCCTTTATTATCTTCGGTTCTCAGATCCCGCCGGAACCAGAATATGTTTATTTTTCTACCTGTCATAAAGTCAAGGGTTAAGTTTTTCAAGTAAATTTTTCTTTCATAAATATCGTTAAAAAAAGTGAATACTTTTAGTTCAGCTGTGTAAACTTTTTTAACTTTATGCCGGTACCAAAGCAATTTAAGCTATGATAAAAGAGAGAAGACTTCTGTTGGTTGTGCCTTTAGCAACAGCACTTGGCACATATGCCTCCTGTGAGGCTAAAGAGAGGGAACCAAAGAAACCCCTCAATATAATCTATATAATGTCTGATGACCACTCAATTCAGACAATAAGCAGTTATGATAAGAGATTTATCACAACGCCTAACATAGACAGAATAGCGTCGGAGGGTGTTAGATTTACGAACAGTTTTGTTGCCAACTCAATTTCGGGTCCCAGCAGGGCGTGTATGCTAACCGGAAAATTTTCTCACAAGAATAGTATGCCAACCAACCTTACACGGTTCGACAGTACACAGGTTACCTTTCCTAAGATACTCCGTGAAAACGGTTATCAGACTGCAATTTTTGGCAAATGGCATCTCAAAAGCGAACCTTCGGGCTTTGACAGATGGGAAGTTCTGGTAGGGCAGGGGCAATATTTTGATCCGATATTTATTACTCCTCAGGGCAGAGTCACCCATAAAGGATACAGTACCGATATTATCACAGATATGAGTATAGAGTGGATGGAGAGAGAGCGTGACAAAAACAGACCCTTCTGCCTCGTCATTCACCACAAGGCTCCTCACAGAAACTGGATGCCAAACACAACTGATATTGATCTGTTTGAAGATGTAACATTCCCTCTTCCGGATAACTTTTATGATAACTATGAGGGAAGGCCTGCAGCAGCTGCACAGGAGATGAGCATAGCTAAAGATGAACTTGATTACGCATTTGATCTTAAACTGAATGACCCGGAGATTGATACCAGACTAAAAGAGAATCTCACTTTCGCATTAAGAAGACTAGATTCTGTGCAGCGCCGTGAATGGAACAGGGTGTACGACTCTGTACTTGCCGACTTTAAGGCAAGAGATCTTAAAGGACGTGATCTGGCAGAGTGGAAGTATCAAAGATATATGAAAGATTACCTTAAGTGTATTAAATCTTTGGATGATAATATCGGAAGGGTACTTGACTATCTTAAGGAGAATGATATGCTTGAGAATACAATAATTATCTACACATCGGATCAGGGATTCTATATGGGTGAGCATGGCTGGTTTGACAAGAGATTTATGTATGAAGAGTCATTCAGAACTCCTTTATTAATAAGGCTTCCAAAAGAGTACAGGAGACTTGGTAAGCGAGGAGATATCCCTCAGTTTGTACAGAATATCGATTATGCGCCTACTATTCTTGAGCTTGCCGGCGCACCTGTTCCTAAAGAGATGCAGGGAGAATCTTTTGTTCCTCTACTGGAGGGAAGGCGGCCAAAAGAGTGGAGGAGATCTCTTTATTATCAGTATTTTGAATTCCCGGCAGAGCATGCAGTAAGACGGCATTACGGTGTAAGGACCGAAGGTTATAAACTGATAAGATTTTATGGTCATGATATAAATAACTGGGAGCTGTATGACCTGAAAAGAGACCCATCAGAGATGAAGAATTTATATGGTAATCCTGAGTACAAAAAAGTCCAGGAGGAGCTTCATGCAGAACTTAAAAGACTTATGATCAAATATGAAGATTTCGAAGAGCAGGATAAAAGAGATTACCTTGGGCTTTAAAAACCTATAATCAATATCTGATTTGAAAGGCAAAACATTAAGATTGGAAGATGCCGGCCGTTTTAACAACTGTCGTCCTTTTTCTCTTATGCTCAAGCCTGTCGGAAGCAGATGCAACCTTGACTGTAGTTACTGCTATTATCTGAAACAGAGCTCTGTTTCAGAGATCATGGAGTTGTCGCTTCTTAAAAAAGCTATAGATCAGACTATCCAACTGAATAATACACCCGAAGTCTCATTTTGCTGGCATGGAGGTGAACCGCTTTTAGCAGGAATTGATTTTTTTGAGGAGGTTGTAGGGTACCAGAAGATTGCGGTAAATGAGAAGACTGCCAGCGGATTTGAAAGGCCGCTAATAATAAACACAATTCAGACAAACGGAACTCTTATAAATAGAGAGTGGTGTGATTTTTTAAGAGAGAATGGCTTCCTGGTGGGTATCTCTATAGATGGACCTCAAGATATTCACGATTATTACAGAGTTAGCCGGTGGGGTAATTCATCTTATGACAAAGTTATCAGAGGATTAGAGTTATTGAGAGATAACGGCGTAGAATTTAATGTTCTTTGTACAGTAAACTCAAAAAGCAGGGGAAGGGGGAGAGAAATTTATAACTTTTTTAAATCAATCGGAGTAAAATTTATCCAGTTTCTTCCTGTTGTTGATCCTGATGAGGAGTGGGGTACAGATGCAGAAGATTACGGAAATTTTTTGAAGGATGTATTCAGAGAGTGGTGGGAGAGCGAAGATGCAGGAAATGTGTATGTTCAAATGTTTGATCTGGCACTCGCAAATTACATTGGAGTTCCGTGTGGTTTATGTCAGTTTAACCCTGTATGCGGTGACGTTCCTGTTGTTGAGAGTAACGGTGACATGTTCTGCTGCGACCATTTTGTCAATCAATTCAATTACATTGGAAATCTTAACTCTGCCGGACTGTCAGAGATTGTTTATTCTGAGCGGTTATCATCATTTGGCGCAGATAAAAATGCAACCCTCCCCGCTGCTTGTCTCTCCTGTAAATTTAAAACCCTGTGCAACGGAGGTTGTCCGGAACACAGGGTGTTGAAACAGTCACAAGACTTTTATCTTAATTATCTATGCAAAGGTTACAAGATATTTTTTGAATTCGCCTTGCCCTATCTTAAACAAATGGCCGCTCAAATTTGTTCAGAGCAGCGGTAATTAGTATGAATATCACGTAAATATAATCTGTGTGTTCTCGCCGCCGGCCATTGCGTAAAACTCGCCGATAGTTAGAACCCCACTCACATGCTCGCACAAATCCTCCTTTTTAAGCTTAAACATATCCATTGCGAGTTTGCATGCATATATCTCTCCGCCTCCTGCAGTAATTAGTTCCATAAACTCATCTACAGGCGGAATGTCCAGCTTATCCATCTGACTCTTCATCATAGCGGAAACGCCGGCCTCAACCCCGGGAAGTACGCCAAGCAACGAAGGAAATGGAATATTGCCCGGCATTCTTAAAGCAGGATTTCCAATTGTAGCTGTTTTAAGCTTTTTCATCTGCTTTTTTGTGATAGCATCAAGGCCAAAGAACGTAAAGAAGAGTTTAGCTTCAATCCCCTCCATAACAGCTCCGTTGGTCATTACCAACGCTGCATATACATCTTCAATTGTGCCTTTTGCACAAATAATGCATACTTTTTTCAACGGTTTTTCGTTTGAACTGCTCATAAAGATAATGATAGATTAATTAAATGATTAAATACAACTGCTTGGTTTTGGTATGCCTGCAATCTTTGTTGATCTCTTTAGCGGAGCACCCGGGAACATTGCATAGAACTCTTTTACATCAACTATACCCGATTTGTTAATCGAACGGATTGAAAGAGCCTCTCCTGAATTGAATCTGTTTCTTAAAAACTCAAGAATAGCATAATGCTTATCAGTGAGTTCAAGACCCTCCTCTTTAGCAACTGCTGCTGCAATCTCTTTGGTCCACTGCAGATGGTTGGTGAAATATCCCTCATCGTTTACGTCTACCGTTACTCCGGCATACTCTTTTTGTGCCATAATTATTAAATATTAAATGGTTTGTAGTTTTATTATTTATTTTTTTCTGATACGGGTCTCTCTTTGCAACACATAGACATATGTGAGGTTACAGGCAAATGGTGACCTCTGAGTAGAAGATTCCAGTACATCCATTTGAAAAATAGTTTTCCAAAATAGTTTAGTCTGGTATCTTTCAAGAGTCCAAACGGGCCAATCCAGTATGGGTATCTGCCCGGCAGTGGCTCGGTTTCGTAATTGAAGTCAATTAAAGTGCCTTTTGAATATGATGTAACGATATAACAATTGGCGTGACCGTCAAATTTTGCCTTTAAAGGCTCTCCTTTGATTGCACTTATGAGGTTTTCTTCAAGAAAATCAGCTGCAAAATGTGCAACTGAACCCGCTTTAGAGGTTGGGAGGTTTGCAGCATCACCCAATACGAATATATTTTCATAGCCCACTGCTTGTAGAGTATGTTTGTCAGTCGGAACAAAATTAAGATCATCACCCATTCCGCTACGCTCAATCATGTCGGAGCCCTTGTTTGTGGGAATAGTTACAAGCAGATCAAAGTCTACTCCCTTCCCTTCGTAATCAAGTATTTGTTTATTTTGATTGTCAACCTCTGCAATATTAAAGTCCGGTACTATATTAATGTTCTTCTTCTCCATAAGGCCGCTCAGCATTTTTGTAGCAATCGGCTTTGTAAATGCTCCCGGAAGAGGAGTGACCAATGTCAGATCTACCTTATCACGAATACCCCTTTTCTTGAAGTATGTATCTGCCAGGAATATAAACTCAAGAGGAGCAACAGGACACTTGAACGGAAGCTCAGTTATGTTTACAACAAGTTTACCTCCGTTAAAACTTTTGAGCCTTTCAGCCAATGCTACGGCCCCCTCTACTGTGTAAAAATCAAATATATCCCTCCTCCATAACTCACCAAGTAAACCTGGAGTCTCCTCAGGTGCTATCCTGGTACCGGTTGCTATAATCAGGAAGTCGTAATTAAGTTCACCCAACTTTTCTTTAAGCAGTACTCTATTCTCTCCCGGAACAATCTTCTCAATTTCTGAGAATACCATCTTTACCCCTTTTGGAATAAATGACTTTTTTGGTTTTATTACATCATTTTGGTTGTATATACCAAACG
>DINE01000023.1:18093-18262 GCA_002425935.1 Bacteroidales bacterium UBA5548
CAAACGGGATAAACAGAAATCCAGGCTGATAGTAATGAACTTTATTTTCGTCCACAATAGTAATTTCCCACTCTTTCTTTGAGAGTCGTTTTCTTAACTTATTGGCTATAAGTGTGCCGGCTGTTCCGGCTCCTAAAATTAATATATTTTTCATTGGAAAATATTTATA
>DINE01000030.1 GCA_002425935.1 Bacteroidales bacterium UBA5548
TCTTGGATATTTTTCCGTTTTGGGAGCTTTTATATATTTTGGATTATTTTTTTCGACTATAATTTTAGCTTTTAAAAAAATAGTTGAAAGCATTACAATGTGAATTTTTATTAACAAACTTATTTGTTCTCAAAGATGGTAAAAAACGAAAGCGGGAAATGGCATGCCATTGACTATAAAGAGGTTCTTGAAAATTTTGAGAGTTCATTACAAGGGCTTGAATTAGAAGAAGTAGAAACAAGACGTCAAAAGTACGGAGCAAACGAACTTAAACGTAAAAATAAAGATGGCATTTTAAAAGTGCTTTGGCGGCAAATTAACAATCCATTGATTTGGGTTTTAATTGGTTCAAGCACGTTGGCTACCGCATTGGGTAAAATTACCGATGGAATGGTAGTGCTTGCCGTAGTGGTAGTAAACTCAATTATTGGCTTTATTCAGGAATACAAAGCAGGTAAAGCCATTGAAGCTCTAAGTAACATGGTTCCCGAAAATGCTACAGTAATTCGAAATGGCAATATAATAACCATACCTGTTTCTGAGATTGTTCCCGGCGATATTGTTCAGGTGGCTGCCGGCGACCGCATCCCTGCCGACATGAGGATAATACAGCAAAAAAACCTACAAGTAGAAGAAGCTGCTTTAACAGGAGAATCGGTGCCGTCTCAAAAAACTACCGAAGCTGTAACTCCCGATGCTGTAATTGGCGACAGAAAATGTATGGTATATAGTGGCACTTTAGTAGTTTCAGGCACTGCTACGGCAGTGGTTGTAAAAACGGGTATGGATACCGAACTTGGTAAAATATCCGATATGCTTAACGAAACCGTTGATTTAGATACGCCATTAACAAAAAAGTTAGGTGTTATTGGCAAATACTTAACCATTGGTATTGTTGCTATCACTGCAATTATTATGTTTATTGGAACATACCGTGCATTGGGGCAAGGGGTATTATTGTTCGATGCACTTAAAGAAAGCTTAATTTTTGCAATAGCTTTGGCAGTTGGTGCTATCCCTGAAGGTCTCCCGGCTGTTGTTACCATTGCCCTTGCCATTGGGGTACAACGTATGGCAAAACGAAACGCCATTATTCGTAAACTTCCTGCGGTTGAAACTTTAGGAAGTACAACTGTTATTTGCTCTGATAAAACTGGAACACTTACACGAAACGAAATGACTGTAAGTGAATTGTGGAACTATAACTATAGCATACAAGTAACAGGTGTTGGTTATCATAAAGCTGGTGTTTTCAAACAAAACAATGCTGAACTAGCAGCTTTACCCGAAGATATGTTGCTTTTGCTTAAAAAAGCTGTGCTTTGTAGTGATGCAAATGTGCTTTATACCGCAAACGAATACAGTATCTCGGGCGACCCTACCGAGGTTGCTTTGGTCGTTGCAGCTGCAAAAGCGGGGATTTCAATTGATGGTTTACGTCAGGAAATACCAAGAAAAGATGTTGTGCCTTTCGACTCTGAAAAGCAATACATGGCAACCCTTAACGACAATATTATTCTTAAAGGGGCACCAGAGGTTGTGCTAAAACGTTGTTCAACACATGTTGGTGGTGTAAACTTGGATACACAAAAGATTATTTCTCAAATAGAATTGCTTGGTTCGAAAGGGATGCGAGTGCTTGCCATAGCTCAAAAAACTCAAAGTAAAAGTGATGAAATATCGGTAGATGATATTGAAAACGGATTTGAGTTTATCGGCTTGATAGGTATGATTGACCCGCCACGCACCGAAGCAATCGAAGCTATAAAAGCATGTCATAATGCGGGAATAACAGTAAAAATGATTACTGGCGACCACCATGCCACAGCACGTGCTATTGGCATGGAATTAAACCTCTCGGCCAATGGGACTGTTGTAACAGGAGTGGATTTGTCGAAAATGAGCGATGCTGAACTTGATAAAACCATACAATCAACCAATATTTTTGCCCGTGTAGCCCCCGAACACAAACTTCGTTTGGTAAAAGCCTTGCAAAAAGCCAATGATGTTGTTGCAATGACCGGTGATGGCGTAAACGATGCCCCATCGCTCAAGCAATCAAATGTTGGTGTTGCGATGGGAATTACCGGAACTTCTGTGTCGAAAGAATCTGCAGACATTGTACTTGCCGATGATAATTTTTCGAGTATAGCAGCAGCTGTTGAAGAAGGGCGAAGGGTTTACGACAATCTGCTAAAGTCTCTCGCATTCTTGCTTCCAACCAACTTGGGACTTGCATTTATATTGATTTATGGCATTATATTCTTTCCTTTTAATCCTATAACGAAAGAACTATTGCTTCCTATGTTGCCAGTACAATTGTTGTGGATAAACTTGGTTGCAGCCATAGCATTGGCTTTGCCGCTTGCATTCGAAGTAAAAGAACCTAATGTAATGAACCGTCCCCCTCGTAAACCCGATGAAGCTCTTTTCAACGGATTTGTAACTTTTAGGGTGTTTTTTGTTTCGATACTTATGACAGTTGGAACTATCGTGCTTTTTAGCTGGGAGTACTCTTATTCACTTTCAACCGGAATGGCACAAACAGATGCGTTGGCTCGTTCCCAAAGTATAGCAGTAACATTTATTATATTTTTCCAAATATTTTATTTGATAAACTGTAGGTCTCTGAAAGAATCGGTTTTAAAAATTGGTCTTTTCAGTAATGGCTTTATCTTTTTGGGTATTGGGTCAATAATGCTTCTGCAAGCAATGTTTTTATACACCCCGTTTATGCAAAAAGTGTTTGGAACAGCGTCTCTCGATGGGAAAGGTTTATTTATTTCGTTTGTAGCTGGTTCATTGATTTTTGTTGTAATTAGTATCGAAAAATGGATTCTAAGAGAGTTGTTAAATAAAAAGAAAAAAGAGAGTTAATAATGTTTTAATAATGAATTTAAAAATAAAAAAATTACGTTGGGTAACATCGTGTATAAAACATTTGGCAATCAGTGGTTTATCAAGCGTTTTAGCTCGTATCAAAAGTAGTTGTAACTTGATAGCAAATCGCTTCGAAATGCCAAACGTTTCATACACGCAACCGTTCAAAATTCTAGGTCAACTCATCAATCAAACAACATGAATATGCTGAAATACAAACTAATACTTATCTTTTTAATTATCCCCCTAATTTCAAAATCGCAAGATTACTATGGATTTATCCAAAAAATTCAGAGTTATCAAGATGCTGTTAGGCTGGAAAAAATGACTGCAATTGATTCAAGTACATTTAACATTAAAACATACTTGTCATTTTTTGNNCAAAATAGATGTATTTTTTTTAGATTTTTTTACTGGTGGTTATCCATTGCTGTATGCTCATAAAGAAAGTGAAAATATTGGTGATATGGATAAAGCAACATTACGGGCGTTCTTAAAAAGAAAAGATATTAGTGCAAAGTACCATATAAGCCCTAAAGATTCCAAAATTGGATTTCTTCAATACTTATTTTTTGCAACGTTGGGAGAAAACTTTGCCTTGAAATGGCATTCAAATATAGGTATCAAACGAATTATATATTCATCAGATAATCTGAACAATGAGATTCACAAGTTGAAGACATCTGATATGTTCTCGACTGATTCGCTAGAATTAGTTAAGTTAAAAGATGTCTCGCCTAAAATTAAAATTAAAAAGCAACGTAATTATTATATAGTTTCTTGGCTTGAAAATCGGACTCATTTCGGAATTTATAGATGCTCATATAAGGTTGATAGAAACAAGCCTTACAGCATAGAAAAGATTAAAGAGGAAAGAGTGTTAAAAATTGACATGAATTTTATTTACTAGAATTCTCGACCCCTACTGGCTTTTTAGCTCAGGATTGCCTCCCTGGCGNNCAAAGAAAAAGCCCGCTGCTGCGCAGTGGGTATTTTGTTTTGCTCCCCCGCTCATGCGAGCATGGCGGGGATTTTTCAGAAATTCTCTTAGGCTCAGGATTGCCTCCCTGGCGCTCGGCGATCCTGTGAGGTGGTCCTACAAAGAAAAAGCCCGCTGCTGCGCAGTGGGTATTTTTTTTTGCTTCCCCGCTCATGCGAGCATGGCGGGGTGCAAAAAAAATACCCGGCACTGTTGTGCCGGGCTTTTTCTTTGGGTGGAAGATGGGATTCGAACCCACGACCTCTAGTGCCACAAACTAGCGCTCTAACCGACTGAGCTACGACCACCATGTAACGTTTGATTGCTCAAACGGGCTGCAAAAGTACAAAAAGTTTTTGAATTTATTCCAAAAATGTGGTTTAATTTTTGTTCGGGTATATTAAACAAAAAAAATAGGTCGGTGAGGGGTTTGTGTAAATATTACCTTTTTGGCTAAATAAATAGTAATTTATTTAGCGGAAATGTATAATTTTGCCGCCTCAGGACCAAACCAGTTGTATCTTAAAAAAAGGAAATAAATTATGGCTCGCGAAATTAAATTCTCTCTGGTTTACAGAGACATGTGGCAATCATCAGGAAAGTATGTTCCAATGGTTCACCAGTTGAAGCAGATCGCTCCGGTAATAATTGACATGGGTTGTTTCGACCGTGTTGAGACTAACGGTGGTGCGTTTGAACAGGTTAACCTTCTTTTTGGAGAGAACCCCAATAAGGCTGTGCGTGAATGGACTGCCCCTTTCAATAAGGCAGGTATTCAGACTCACATGTTGGAGAGAGGTTTGAATGCATTGAGAATGAACCCGGTTCCTGCCGATGTTCGCGAACTGATGTATAAAGTAAAGGCAAAGCAGGGTACTAACATCTCAAGGTCGTTCTGCGGTCTTAACGATCCCAGGAACCTTGAACTCTCTGTTAAGTACGCAAAGGCGGGGGGAATGATATCACAGGTTGCACTAAGTATCACCTACTCTCCTGTTCACACTGTTGAGTACTATATGTGTCTTGTAGACAAGGTTGTAGCATTCGGTTGCGACGAGATCTGTCTTAAAGATATGGCCGGTGTCGGACGTCCTGCATTCCTTGGAAGGCTTACAAAATCGATAAAAGATAAATACCCTCATATAATTGTTCAGTACCACGGCCACTCTGGTCCGGGCTTCTCGGTTGCCTCTATGCTTGAGGTTGCCCGTGCGGGTGCCGATTTTGTGGACGTTGCAATGGAGCCGCTTTCATGGGGAATGGTTCACCCCGATGTTATCACCATCCAGTCGATGCTTAAAGATGCCGGGTTCCTTGTTAAGGATATTAACATGGATGCCTATATGGAGGCCAGATCTCTTACTCAAAGCTTCATAGATGACTATCTCGGATACTTTATCGATCCGGGTAACAAGCAGATGACCTCGCTTCTGGTGGGTTGCGGTCTTCCGGGCGGTATGATGGGGTCTATGATGGCCGACCTTAAAGGGTTCCACGGTGCTATCAACTCATCGCTGAGAAATCAGGGCAAGAAGGAGCTTCAGTTGAGCGAGCTGGTTGTGATGCTTTTCCAGGAGGTTGAGTATGTGTGGCCTAAGATGGGTTACCCGCCGTTGGTTACTCCGTTCAGCCAGTATGTTAAGAATATTGCCCTTATGAACCTGATGCACACTCTTAAGGGTGAGCCTAGATGGTCAACAATCGATAAGGATACCTGGAATATGATATTGGGCAAAACCGGTACGCTGCCGGGAGAACTTGACCCTGAGTTGGTTAAAATTGCCAAAGAGAAGGGGCTTGAGTTCTATAACGGTAATCCGCAGGATGCCTTCCCGAATGAGCTTGATAAGTTCCGCAAAGAGATGGTTGAGAACAACTGGGAGTTTGGAGAGGACGATGAGGAGCTCTTTGAGTTTGCAATGCACGAAAGGCAGTACAGAGACTATAAGAGCGGAGTTGCAAAGCAGAGGTTTGAGCAGGAGCTGGAGGCTGCAAAGGCTAAGGCAGGTGCGCCGGTTATTGTAACCCGCCCGGTAATTGAGATGCCTAAGTTCGAGGTTGAGAAAGTTCTGGAGAAGCACCCTAATGCCAAACCTGTTCAGGCTACTGTTAAGGGCCAGCTGATGTGGCAGTACGATCTTGCTGATGCTTCGTCTGCTCCGGTTGTGGGAGAGTCTGTAGAAGAGGGTAAAACCATGTGCTTCATTCAGGCCTTCTACGGTATAGAGCTCATTAAGCCGGCTTTTAACGGCAAGATTGTTCAGATCTGCGCAAAACACGGAGAAACTGTTCAAAAGGGCGAAATAATTGCCTTTGTAGAGTAAATCAATACAATATAATAGAAATGAGCCGGTTCCTAAACGAATCGGCTCATTTTTTGTGACCCCGAAGGGATTCAAACCCCCGACCTTCAGAACCGGAATCTGACGTTCTATTCAGCTGAACTACGGGGCCGTCAACAGAGTGCAAAGATAGCTATTTAAAATTCATTAAAAAATGTATCTTTGCCACTCATCAATTTAGTTTTAACTATGAAAGCATTTGTATTTCCGGGCCAGGGTGCTCAGTTTACAGGGATGGGTAAAGATCTCTATATGAAATCTCCAGAGGCAAAAGAGATGTTCGAAAAGGCAAACGAAATTCTTGGATTCAGAATAACCGACATAATGTTCGAAGGCACCGAACAGGAGCTTAAGCAGACAAAGGTTACGCAGCCCGCAATATTTATTCACTCAGTTATCCTCTCTAAATCAATTGATAATTTTAACCCCGATATGGTTGCAGGCCACTCTCTTGGCGAATTCTCGGCACTTGTGGCAGCAGGAGCCATGAGCTTCGAAGATGGGCTGAGGCTTGTCTCTGCTCGTGCTCAGGCAATGCAAAAGGCCTGTGAAATGGAGCCATCGACAATGGCTGCCGTTCTTGGATGCGAAGACAGTAAGGTTGAGGAGATTTGCAAAGAGATTCCGGGAGTGGTTGTTCCTGCTAACTACAACAGCAGCGGTCAGCTCGTAATTTCTGGCAGCATTGAGGCAGTGAATGAAGCTTGCGAAAAGCTTAAGGCTGCCGGGGCAAAAAGGG
The DNA here is from genome assembly GCA_002425935.1 of Bacteroidales bacterium UBA5548. Taxonomy (GTDB): domain Bacteria; phylum Bacteroidota; class Bacteroidia; order Bacteroidales; family UBA932; genus Bact-08. The sequence goes on from DINE01000030.1 coordinate 6,941, forward strand.
CCATTGTTCTAGCCGTAGGGGGTGCATTTCACTCACCGCTAATGGCGCCTGCAGAGAAGGAACTTGCCGAGGCAATTGAGAAGACCGTAATAAGCAAACCTGTCTGCCCTGTTTATCAGAATGTGGATGCAATGCCTAATCAGGACCCTGTGAAGATTAAAGAGAACCTTATCAAACAGCTTACAGCCCCGGTAAGGTGGAGACAGATAGTTGAGAATATGTGGAGTGACGGTGCAAGAGAGTTTACCGAACTTGGCCCGGGTGCAGTTCTGCAAGGGTTGATCAAGAAGATAGCGCCTGAAAGCGTTGTAAGCGGTCACCAGTAAACAAAGTGCGAGCAACAGTCACATTAAACACTCCTGATGTCCGGCTATTGTCATAAATAGTTTCAGACAAAAATTCACCCCTGAAGTTTATCTAACAAACTCTTCAGGGGTGAAATTTTAAGTTAATATCTATTTGGCTTGAATTCTGTGCTTTATAAAAAGCATTAGAGGTAATTGCGTAAAGTCAATTTCACAAATGCCTCATGAATAAAGCTTTGCAATTAGACTTAGAATTTTAAAAGGTAGTTAAACAGAGTAACAAGATCCTCCTTCCGGCTGAAACTAAGTTTATTATCCGTTACATACTTATTCATCTGAGCCTTCTTGGCCGGAAACATCTTTTCGAAGTTCTTTTTATTTGCCGGATAGTAGCGATCGTCCTTCAGAAGAAAAACAGTCTCGGTATATGTATAGCGCAACTCTGCATGACCTACTATCTTCTCAACCCTGCTGTCAACATCAATATTTGCAATTTTCTGAATCGAACTCACCTCGTTTGTTCCTCCGTAAGCCCCCTGCAGCCTCTCCTGCCCCATCTTCATGCTTCGATGAAGTCCCAGCGAAACAGATCCGTCGGTATTCAGATACTGGATATAGCCGATATTAAACTTCCTGAAAAAATTATTTCCGCTGCTTACAACCTCTACAAGCTTTTCATTATTTATGGCAATAGTGTCTCCTGAATCGGAAATAACCCTAAGCGTCTGGGTCATGGTGTTGATGTTAAATTTACCGGTATAGACCTCCCCGGTATTTAGTCTTATTCTGCCCTCCTGATACTCTTTAAAAACATATACCTTCTCATTAAAAAAGTCGCCCTCTACTATTTTCCCGTTGTAAACTTTGATAGTGCCGCCTTGCGCACAGGCAATATATGTAATAACCAGCGACAACAGTATCAGAATTGCTCTTTTCATATTAGTTAGTGTAAATTTTAACGACTATAAAAATAGGAAAATTCCTTTTACCTTTAAAAAAAGTTATGTATTTTTGGCGAATATTAGAGAACATGTCGGGTTATTATAAGATAGTCGTAGAGTTCGAGACAGAGACAGAGTTCGCTCCGGTCCCTACGGACCTGAGTATATTATAGATAACATCTCCGCATTTCACACAGGTTTTGCGGGGTGTTGTTTTTTTACAGGAGCCGAAAGTGCTCTTTTTGAGAGGATTTGAAAGGAAACAACATTTTATAAAATATTAATTATTAACAAGAAAGCTATGGCAAAAGAAAAAAAATTTATTACCTGTGATGGTAATTACGCCGCAGCGCATGTAGCATACATGTTTAGCGAAATGGCAGCCATATATCCTATCACTCCGTCATCGACAATGGCAGAGTACGTGGATGAGTGGTCGGCCTACGGACAAAAAAACCTATTTGGTGAGACGGTTAAAGTGGTTGAGATGCAGAGTGAGGGTGGAGCTGCCGGTGCTCTTCACGGAGCTCTCCAGGCAGGTGTTCTTGCCACAACATTTACTGCTTCACAGGGTCTTCTTCTGATGATCCCTAACATGTACAAAATTGCGGGCGAATTACTCCCTACGGTATTCCACGTATCTGCCAGAACTTTGGCTGCTCAGGCGCTCTCTATTTTCGGTGACCACTCAGATGTTATGTCTGCCAGACAAACAGGATTTGCTCTCTTAGCTTCAGGCGGAGTTCAGGAGGCACTTGACCTTGGTGCTGTTGCTCACCTTTCTACACTCAAAACGAGAGTTCCTTTCCTTCACTTCTTTGACGGCTTCCGTACATCTCATGAGATTCAGAAAATTGAAGATCTGGATCAGGACGAGCTGAAAAAGCTTATTAGTGAAAAATCACTTAACGGATTCAGAACCAGAGCACTTAATCCAAACAAACCGGTAACAAGAGGTACTGCTCAAAACCCTGATGTATTCTTCCAGGCTAGAGAGGCATGCAACACTTTCTACGATGCAGTTCCGGATATCGTTGCCCGCTATATGGGTGAAATCAGCGAAATGACCGGAAGACATTATCTGCCATTTGATTACTACGGTGATCCTGAGGCCGAAAACATCGTTATCGCTATGGGATCTGTTTGCGAAACTATCAGAGAGGTAGTTGACGTACTTATGTCAAAAGGCGAGAAAGTTGGTGTACTTACAGTACGTCTTTACAGACCATTCTCTGCCAAGTACTTCTTTAGAGTTCTTCCTAAGAGCGTTAAGAAAATTGCTGTTCTTGACAGAACAAAAGAGCCGGGTGCAGTTGGAGAGCCACTTTACCTTGATGTAAAATCTGTAATTGCAGAGAAAGGCGGAAAGATGCCGTTTATCGTTGGCGGCCGCTACGGTCTTTCATCAAAAGACACAACTCCTTCTCAGATCTTCTCGGTATTCGACAACCTCAACATGAAAGAGCCGAAGAATGGCTTTACTATCGGAATAGTTGATGATGTAACATTTAAATCTCTCCCTGTTAAAGAAGAGGTTAATGTTTCCAAAAAGGGTGTTGTTGAGTGCAAATTCTACGGAGTAGGTTCTGACGGAACAGTTGGTGCAAACAAAAACACTATCAAGATTATCGGTGAGACTACTCCTAAATATGTTCAGGCATATTTCGATTATGACTCGAAGAAATCAGGCGGATACACCTGCTCTCACCTGAGATTTGGTGACACTCCTATTACTTCACCTTACCTTGTTTCAAACCCTGATTTTGTTGCTGTTCACGTAACTCCTTACCTCACCAAGTACAATGTGCTTAAAGGTATTAAAAAGGGAGGTACATTCCTGCTAAACACTTTGTGGTCAAAAGAGGAGACTATCGAGAAGCTTCCTGATCATATCAAATCGGTAATAGCAAAAAAACAGCTCAATCTATACATTATCAATGCAACAAAGATTGCTGAGGAGATTGGTCTTGGTAACAGGACAAACACAATCCTGCAGTCGGCATTCTTCAAGATTGCAAATATTATCCCTTACGAGCAGGCTGTTGAAGAGATGAAGCACGCTGCCGAGAAATCATACGGCAAAAAAGGTGACAAGATTCTTGAGATGAACTATGCAGCTATTGACAGGGGAGCAGATTACGAACAGGTAGAGATTCCTTGCGAATGGAAAAACATCGCTTCAAATAAATTCCGCCCTGCAAGCTACGACAGACTTGCACCGGACTGGGTAAGAAATGTTGCTGACGTTGTTAACGCTCAGGCAGGTAACGATCTTCCTGTTAGCGCATTCCTTAACCTGGAAGACGGAACCATCCCTGCAGGAACATCTGCTTACGAAAAACGCGGTATTGCAACTCACATTCCTGAGTGGCAGGCAGAAAACTGTATTCAGTGTAACCAGTGTGCATACGTTTGTCCTCACGCTGCAATCAGGCCATTCCTGATGACAGAGGAGGAGCAGGCAAAAGCTCCGGCAGGCGTTAAGAAGATTAAAGGTAACGGTCCTTTCAAGGAGTACAGCTTTACAATTCAGGTAACTCCTATGGATTGTACAGGTTGCGGTAACTGTGCCGATGTATGTCCTGCCAAGACAAAAGCTCTGGTTATGATGCCTTTCGAAACTCAGGAGCACGAGCAGGCAAATTACGATCACCTGCACGCAGTTGTTGGTTACAAAGATACAATTCAGCCAAAAGAACAAAACATTAAGAACCTGCAGTTTGCACAACCACTCTTCGAATTCTCGGGAGCATGTGCCGGTTGCGGTGAGACTCCTTATATCAAAGCAATCACCCAGCTTTACGGCGACAGAATGATGATTGCAAACGCTACAGGTTGTTCATCAATCTTCGGTGGTTCATTCCCTGCATCTCCTTACACTACAAACAAAGATGGAAAAGGTCCTTCATGGGCAAACTCACTCTTTGAAGATAACGCAGAGTATGGTCTTGGTATGCAAATGGGTTCAGAGAGAGTTCGCGACAGAGTTGCAAAACTTATGGCAGACGGTCTTGAGTGCAAATCATGCACAGCAGAGATGAAGGTTCTATTTGCCGGGTGGCTTGCAAAACGCGAAGATCACGTTGCTACCAAAGAGATTGCCGACAAATTACTTCCACTTATCTCTGACTGCAAATGCGAAATCTGCAAAGAGCTTACAGTTCTTAAAGATTACTTCGTAAAACGCTCACAGTGGATATTCGGAGGCGACGGTTGGGCATACGATATCGGATACGGCGGACTTGACCACGTGCTTGCTTCGGGTAACAACGTAAACGTTCTTGTACTTGATACAGAGGTTTACTCAAATACCGGAGGTCAATCTTCGAAATCTACCCCTGTTGGAGCAGTTGCTAAATTTGCCACCTCAGGTAAGAAGATCCGTAAGAAAGACCTTGGAATGATGGCAATGAGTTATGGTTATGTTTACGTTGCACAGGTTGCAATGGGAGCAAACCAGAACCAACTCTTTAAAGTACTTAAAGAGGCTGAGGAGTATGACGGACCATCTTTGATTATTGCATACGCTCCATGTATCAGCCACGGCTTGAAGAATGGTATGGGTGCAACTCAGAGAGAGGAGAAACTTGCAGTTGAGTGCGGTTACTGGCAACTTTACCGCTACAACCCGCTTATGGAGGCAGAGGGCAAAAATCCATTCACCCTTGACAGCAAGGAGCCGGATTGGACTAAGTTCCAGGACTTCCTGAAGGGAGAGGTAAGGTACACTTCACTTGTGAATACCTTCCCTGAAGAGGCCGAACAGCTATTCGCCCTAACAGAAGAGTTCGCAAAATGGAGGTACAACTCATACAAGAGACTTGCTTCTGCGGAATAAGCTCAACTAAAACCGGTTAACCCCGGTAACTAAATAAAAGCCGGCAAATTAATTTTTGCCGGCTTTTTATTTTATTAGAATTAGTTTAAACCTTAAAAGATCAGATTGTCTGCATTACGGCATCGGTGATGCGCTTTTCTGCGGCAAGTGCCTTTTCGAAAATCTCTTGTGCCTGAGCTACAAGTGAGTCTGCCAATTCACGGTCTTTAAGGTCTTTAGAGTTGATTCTTACATTCATGTAGGCTCCAAAGACGGCTGAACGGAGAGCAATTGCTCCCACTCCGGCATCGGAGACTGAGTTTGGATTGCCCTCTTTAACCATAGTCTCAGTAAGTTCCATAGCACTGAAAGCTACCTGCATTGTTCTTAGCGGAATCTCGGTTGCATATTTTGTGGCCTCTTGTATCGCAGCACTCCTCTCTGCCTTCTGCTCCTGTGTCTCTTTTGGCAGTCCAAATGCGGCAAGTATCTTGTTGAAGGAGTTTGTGTCTTCATCAACCAGGTAGAGCATCTCCTCCATTATCGCATGGCCCTTCTCTGCCCACTCTGCAAAGTATTTCCAATTTTCGTCCCAGCCGGCTTTATGAGAAGAGAGGTTTGCCACCATTGTACCCAGAGCAGCTCCCAGTGCTCCCATGTAAGCAGATACAGATCCTCCGCCCGGGGCAGGCGATTCGCTTGCAGTTTCGCGGGCAAATCCTGTACAGGTAAAATCTACAAGTCTCTTTTTGCTCTTATCCTCAATCAGATATTCAATAACTCTCTCCCTTGGGTCAAAAGGTTTGAGGTCGTCAAGGCCCATCGATTTTACGGCAATCTTAATAATCTCATCTTCTGATATTCCGGCAGAGCGGTTTTGCTTGGCAAGGTAGTATTTGCCCGCGTCAATCAAAACGCTTTTAGGTATAAGTCCTACAATCTCGCTGCCGGTTACCCTGATTCCTCTTTGTGCTGCCTTTGCAACTACCTCGTCAAATGCAATATGAACAGGGGTTGCCTTAATATCAGTGACATTCATAGAGACCTGAGCTATCCCGTACTCCTCTATAAACCATCCGATAGCTTTACACCCCTTTAGTGTACCGGGAATCCATCTCTCCTCTCCCTTTTCATCTTTTAACACCTTACCAGTAACTGAGTTGCCTTCCCTCATCTTTCTCCCCTTCTCTCTCACATCAAATGCAATAGCATTGGCTCTGCGGGTAGAGGTTGTGTTTAGATTAAAGTTAACAGCTATGAGAAAGTCTCTGGCTCCTATTGCTGTTGCTCCTGTCCTGGCTACATTTTCATTAAAATTTGCCGGTCCAAAGTCGGGTCTCCACTGTGGGTTGAGGAACTTCTGTGACAAACCTTCATACTCTCCTGAACGACAATTAGCTAAATTTTTTCTCTCAGGCGCAAATGCAGCATTTTCATAGCAATAAACAGGTATCAATAGCTCCTCTCCCACTCTTTTTGCCAAAGCTCTTGCATACTCAGCTGTCTCCTCCATTGAGATGCCTGCAATTGGAATAAGCGGGCAAACGTCGGTTGCACCCATTCTTGGGTGCTCTCCGTGATGACCTCTCATGTCAATAACTTCGGCTGCCTTCTTAATTGCCTGATATGCTGCCTCAACCACCTGTTCCGGTGATCCTACAAATGTCACAACAGTTCTGTTTGTTGCAGCACCCGGGTCTACATTTAGCAATTTAACCCCCTCCACTCTCTCAATTACTTCTGTTATCTGTTTAATAACCTGCATGTTGCGTCCTTCGCTAAAATTTGGAACGCACTCGATAATTCTTTGAATCATATCTGTTTATAAAAATTAATTCTGTAATGTTACCCCTTGAGGCATTCTCTCTCTGAGAGCCTCAACGTCAATTTCAAAATAGTGGTATGCAAAGAGATTTTTGGGCTTAACCACATTTACCGCCTCAATAAACATCTGGTCACTCATGGTGTATGGCAGATTTTTGGGCATAAAGGCAAGGTCGATCTCGCCCAATTGTTTCATCTCAGGGATTATCTCTGTATCTCCTGCAATGTAAACTCTATATCCGCCAAAATTCAGGATGTAGCCATTGCCTTCACCTCTTGGGTGAAAAGGCAGCCCATCTTCTCTTTTGTTTTGGATGTTGTAGGCATATACTGCCTTTATTACAACGCCATTATATTCAAACTCTTCTCCCTGTGCAAGTCCGTTTACACCTTTCATGCTCTCTGCGCATGTAAGACTGGTAACAAACACTGTATCGTCAGAAACAATGTGCTTCAGGGCCTCCTCATCCATATGGTCATAATGGTGATGGGTAAGAAGAATCAGGTTGGCTTTTGGCTGTAGGGAGTAGTCTGCAACATTGCTGTAGGGGTCAACAAATATATTTCTCCCTTGCCATTTAATTAACAGGGAGGCGTGACCCAAAAGTGTAATTTCAATCTCTCCAAGCGGAGTGTTAAATTTTTTCATCTCAATAAGCTTTCTTTAAAATTTACTAATAGCTGTTTACTCTTAAAAACTTCTGTCGCAAATATTTACAACAGTGCCGTTGAGAATAACCGTCTCTGCAACCGGTGTGGTGAGAGCGTACGGGATGAATGAGTATGATGGTATGGGGCGGGTTATAAAGAGATTAGCTGTTTTGCCTACGGCAATTGTTCCGTGGCTTTCGCTCAGCCCCATAGCTGCTGCCCCATTGAGGGTTGCTGCATTGATAACCTCCTGTGGGGTCATCTTCATCTTGAGGGCAGCCAGCCCCATTATGAATTTCATATCGCTGTATGGCGATGAGCCTGGATTGTAATTTGTGGCCAGTGCCACTGTCAGCCCATGATTTATCATCTTTCTGGCAGGGGCATAATCCATCTCCAAAAAGAATGTCGAGCCGGGCAGCAGTGTGGCAATGGTCTCGTTTTTGAGCATCAGCTCAAACTCTCTCTCAGTTGTAAACTCAAGATGGTCTGCCGAAATTGCGTTGTACTTAACTGCAACATCGACCCCACCCGAAAAGCTCATCTGATTTGCATGAATTTTTGGTCTGAGACCGTACTTTATTGCAGCATTAAAAATTCTGTCTGTATCCTCAACCGAGAAGAACCCCTCTTCTGTAAATACATCGACATACTCTGCAAGGTCATCTGTTGCAACAAGCGGTATCATTACAGAGATAATCTCATCTACATACTCCCCTCGCCTTCCTTTATACTCTTCCGGTATCGCATGTGCCCCAAGAAAAGTAGTCTTAACCGTTAATGGTGTTGTTTGGGCAACCCTCTTTGCCACTCTGAGCATCTTTAGCTCATCATGGGTATTGAGGCCGTACCCGCTTTTAATCTCAACAGCTCCTGTTCCGTGGGCAATTATCTCCCATGCCCTCTCAACAGATTGTCTGTAGAGCTCATCTTCTGATGTTCTGTGCAGCAATGCCGCCGAGTTTAAGATACCTCCCCCTCTCTTTGCAATCTCCTGATATGTCAAACCCCTGATTTTGTCTGTGAACTCACCCTCACGGCTTCCGGCATAAACCAGATGTGTATGCGAGTCACAGAAAGATGGAAAGACCATTTTGCCTGTAGCGTCAATAACTTTACCCACAAACCTCTCCCCGCCAAATCTCTCAACGAGAGATTTTACACCGCCGGAAGCCTCATCGGGCATCTCTCCCAAACCTCTGATTGTGTCACCCTCTATAAAGATAAATCCGTTATCGATAGTATCAAGAACAGACATCTCTCTGCCGCTGCGCCTGAGGGTGTACTCATCCCGTTCAATCTGAACTATCTGTTTAATATTAACAATTAAGATATTCATTACGTGCCTTATAACCTTTTACTTAAAAGAGTATTAATTCAATTATAAGAGTATACCCTTCTTTGACTTTAATTAACCTGCGACTTTAAAAAATTAATCGCATTATTAATGTGAAGGTACATAACCTGGTCTTCATCTACAAATGGCACATGCTCTCTGAATTTTCCAACAAACTCTTCAACCGCAGGAGAACTCCTGAGAGGCCTTCTGAATTCCAGTGCCTGAGCACCATTCATAAGCTCAATTGCCAGTATCTTCTCTACATTTTCAATAACCTGGAGGCATTTAACTGCTGCATTCGCTCCCATGCTAACATGATCTTCCTGACCCTGCGAAGAGTCTATTGTATCTACGCAGGCGGGTGTGCAGAGCTGTTTATTCTGGCTTGCTACCGAGGCTTGTGCATACTGTGGAATCATGTAACCGGAGTTGAGCCCCGGATGTGCAACAAGAAACGACGGAAGTCCGCGTTTCCCGGAAATTAGCTGATAAGTTCTTCTTTCAGAGATGCTCCCAAGTTCAGACATCGCTATAGAGAGGAAGTCGAGCGGCAGTGCCAGTGGTTGGCCGTGAAAGTTACCTGCCGAGATAATCATGTCTTCGTCAGGCAGAATTGTCGGGTTATCGGTTGCGCTGTTAAGTTCTGTTTCAAAAGCATTGAGGGCGTACTCGATGGCATCTTTGGAAGCACCATGCACCTGTGGAATGCACCTGAATGAGTATGGATCCTGAACGTGCTCCTTTTTCTCTTTCACAATTTGGCTTCCCTCAAGTATAGCTCTGATAGCCGCTGCAGTCTCCAGTTGTCCTTTGTGTGGTCTTACTTTGTGAACCCCCTCTGTAAATGGCTCAACTCTGCCTAAGTAGGCATCAAGCGAAACCGCAGATATCATATCTGCCAGTTTAGAGAGCTTCTTAGCCTTTATTATACACCAGATGCTGTAAGAGAGCATAAACTGTGTGCCGTTAAGTAGAGCCAGCCCCTCCTTTGGAGAGAGAGTTAAGGGTTCCCATCCAAATATGGCATTTACTTTAGTTGCAGGTGATCTTTCTCCATTGTAGTTCACCTCTCCCATTCCAAGGAGCGGTAATGACATATTTGCAAGCGGCGCAAGGTCTCCAGATGCTCCAAGTGAGCCCTGTTTAAAAACTACCGGATAGACCCTGTTGTTAAACATATCTACAAGTCTCTGAACTGTTTCCGGTTTAACTCCGGAGTAACCGTATGAGAGTGATTTAATTTTAAGTGCAAGCATAAGTCTTACAATCTCCTGAGGAACCTCTTCTCCCAGACCGCAGGCGTGCGACATTACGAGGTTGGTCTGAAGCTGCGAAAGCTGGTCGGGATTGATGGTGACATTACATAAAGACCCAAAGCCCGTTGTAATGCCGTAAATTGGCTCTGTGCACTTTTCAATTTTTTCAATCAGGTAGTCGTTACACCTCTTAACTCTCTCCTTTGCATCATCTGAAAGCACAATTTTACAGTCCTCATTAAGCAATTTTTTTACCTCATTCAGGGTGTTATGCTTTGAACTTATATGAAAATACTCCATTCTTACTAATATTTTGATAGATATTCTTTAATAATCTTACAAATATAAAACAAAATGGCAGTTTGGGATAATTAATTAACCATTTATTATATTTGTCCCTCCCTTTGATTGTCACCCCAGGCACCGGTATTATAATGTTTGTATGGAAAATCTGTTACTCCCGGGAATATTTATGTCAGCACTGCTTTCCGGACTTCTTTTAACAAAGAGGGATAAAAGGTGTGCCGATTATGTGCTCTCTGCCTTCCTTGCAATATCTGCAATTACTCTGGCACTTGCATATATGGAGATTTTTAACCGTGAGCACAGTTATATTTTCCCTCTCTTTCTAAACCTATCAACTCCTTTTGTGCTGTTACTTGGCCCCTCTTTGTGGCTGTATGTAAAGTGCCTTACTACAAATAGTTTCAAAATCAAACCTATACACCTGCTGCTACTAATTCCGTTTGTAGTTGTTTTCCTGATATTTCTTAACAACGACTACCTTAATCCGGAGGCAACAAGAGTTGCAATGGACAGTAAAGAGGCATTCAGAAACAGCATTATATTCCCTCTGGTTATGCTTCTTATTGCAACATCAAACATTGGTTATACGCTGTGGGGCCTGCAGATGATTAAACGCTATCGGGAGAGGGTTAAGAGCTTCTATTCCGGGTCAGACAGACATGAACTCAAGTGGCTTAGATTCCTGCTGATTATCTCGTTCATTGCATACAGCATGATAAGCGCTCTCTATATTGTTGATTCGGCACTCAATCTTATGCCATTTAAAACTCTTCAGGTTCTTGGATTTTCAATTGCATCTACGTTTATAATAGTAATCGGTTTTTTTGGATTGAAGCAGGGTGACCTTTTTGCATCTGTTCCGGTGCCTGATGAGGTTATTACGGTTAAGGAGAAGATTGAGAGTAACGGAGTATCAAAGGGAGATGAGAAATTTGTGGCCGAACTGCTGGAATTTATGAGGGAGAAGAGACCATTTCTTAATCCTGAACTTAATCTTGAATCCCTGAGTAGTTCTCTCAAAGTTACCCAGGACTACCTATCCGGAGTTATAAATGGCTCTCTGAATATGAACTTTTATGACTTTGTTAACCACTACAGAGTAGAGGAGTTTAAATCTCTTTGCAAAGACCCTGTAAAGAGAAAACTTACAATTATCGCTCTTGCCTTTGACAGTGGATTCAATTCAAAAGCCACTTTCAACAGAGTTTTCAAAAAGAGTACAGGCCTTACTCCAAGCGAGTATTTTGGCAAGGTCTCAGTAAACTGAGACGAATAAACTCCATTTTGATACCATCTTCTCTTTTTCTGATACCTTATAAAGTACAGATTGATTTTCCTTTGCACAAAAATTTTTGAAAGATGAAAACTGCAGTAATTTACGCCACCTCACACGGAACAACTGAAAAAGTTGCTCAAAAAATTAAATTGGGATTGGGAGAGAACGGAATTGTAACATTCAACCTGAAAACAAATAAGACAATTGACCTTAGCCCCTATGAAAATATTGTTATCGGAGGCTCAATCCACGCCGGATCGGTACAGGGAAGCGTTAGGGATTTCTGCAAAAAGAACATGGTAGATCTGTTGCAAAAGAGGGTTGCTCTTTATGTTTGCGCAATGAACGAACCTGAATACGAGCAGGAGTTAAAGAGTGCTTTTCCTGAGATTTTATATAACTATGCTGTTTGTAAAAAGGTTGTTGGCGGGGAGTTCAACTTTGAAAAGATGAATTTTCTTGAAAAAATTATTGTAAAGAAGGTTTCAGGGATCAGTGAAACTGTTGAGAAGATTGACAATGCGGCCATTGAAGAGATAGTCACATCACTTAAATAGCCACGTCACTTAAGTAGATATCTGTAAAAAAAAGAGAGCGGCCTTGAGGGTCGCTCTCTTTGATATAGTCACATTCCGTTAATTTACGTATCCCGGATTTTGCTGTGCAGCAATAGCAGGGTTGGCATCAATCTCGTTCTGAGGAATTGGCAGAATTGTTTTGTAGAAAGTTCTGTCAATAATCTTAGTACGATTTGTTATAACAACTGCAGGGAATATAAAGTCATCGTTATACTCTATTGTCTTGTTCCAGCGAAGCATATCAAAATATCTGTGACCTTCGGCAAAAAGCTCTTTGCTTCTTTCATCTTCAATCATGCTCATTGTAACATTTGCAGATGTAGCTGCAGGAAGAGCCGGAGCCCTTTTACGTATCTGGTTAAGATAGTTTGCCGCTTTAACTTTATCAGGAGTCGGCAGATTAAGAGCTGCCTCTGCTGCCATCAGATAAACCTCTGACAAACGGATAACCTTTATGTTAGTTGCAGCTGCAATGCCTTTATCACCTGTCATTCCGTGACCGCCAACATACTTCATACATGCACCAAATCTGGTTGTCGAAGATTCGTCATAGTCCATAATGGCTTTACGGATATCGGTTGGGTCCTGATTTAGCCTTGCAATAAAGTAGTCACTAGCCATAAACCAGCCAAGAGCACCTGTTACCTTATTTCTGCGGAGCAGATAGTAGCCAAGTGAGCCGGTTCCAAGGTTTGCCTCTCCTGCGTATACACCAAGTTCAAAAATTGACTCAGAAGCAAACGGAGTAGCCCATGAGCCATTCCAGTTAGCATTTGTATAAAGAGAGTACAGAGTAGAAGCTATTACACCTTCAGCCGCAGTAAGAGCGTCGGCATATCTTCCCATTGTAAGGTAAACTCTGGCTTTAATAGCAAGGTTACCAAAATAGTTAAGGAATCCGTTAACCTTAGTCTTTGGAAGAATAGGGTCGGCATCATTAAGATCTTTTAAAATCTGGGTGTAAACCTCTTCAACCGAAGCACGTGTAGGCTGAGCTGAGGCATCAAGTGGTGTTAACACCAATGGAACACCGTATGAAGCCTTATCCATAGTGTAAGTTTTTCCATATAGGCGAACAAGGTCAAAATAGACGAGTGCTCTTGTTGTGAGGGCCTGCCCTTTGATTTGGCTCAAAGCTGTTGATCCGTTTCCGGCAGCTTCGATCTTTTCAATATTAAGGAGCAGGTTATTGCACTGCAGAACAACATCGTACATCTGAGACCAATATGTTCCCATATTACCGGTAGAGACAGAGTGGTTAAATGTGTATAACCCGTCATATCCTCTTCCCTGTGAGTAGATTGCGAAATCACCGCCTTTGGCATCACCGTAAAGGATGAAATCTCTTCCGTAGTAGCTGGATGAGGCAAGCTTTCTCATCAAACCGTTCATCACCACCTTTGCATCATTGGCATTGGTAATAGATGTCTCGGCTGCGGCTGAATTACTTGGCTTAACGTCCAGGAAACCCTCGCATGATGAAAGTAGTGCAATGCCCAGTAATGTAATTAATAAGTGTATTTTTTTCATTGTAGCATCATTTTAAAATTAGAAACTAAATTCAACACCGAAAGTGTAGGTCTTTCCGATAGGTGTTTCCCATCCTCTTGATCCATATTCGTTAACCTCAGGATCGTACACGTTGTATGCAGCTAATGTCCAAAGATTCTGGCCATTGAAGTAAACTCTTGCGTTTGATATCTTCACTTTGCTGGTTATATGCTTAGGAATATCATAGCCAATTGTTAGGCTCTTAAGTCTCATAAAGTCGGCCGGATTCATAAACCTGCTACTCTTTTGCTGAGCATCGGCAAAGTCAACGGCTACCCTTTGAGGGTATTTTGCATCTTTATTCTCCGGAGTCCATCTGTTTTCATACTGATCTTTTGACATGATTCTCTCCCAGTAGTAACCATCCTCAGCAACGTCTTTACCAACTGCGTCATAGGTATATCCACCAATTTTGTAGTTGAAACTTGCACTAAGGGTAATTCCTTTCCATTTAACCTCTGTGTTTAAACCGCCAAACAGAGTTGGGTGAACATCACCTAATATCTTTTCGCTTGCATCCTGATAACGGAATGTTGCAGGACGGCCGTTTACTGTGGTAGGTTGAGTGGTAGTATTGTTGTTGTTCATGAACCAAACGTTCTTACCTGTCTCTCTGTCAACGCCTGCCCATTCACGACCGTAAATAGCCAGAGTTGACTGACCTTCCTGATACATGAATTTAATTCTTGAGTCACCTCCTGTAGGTTCAAACCAGATAATGTTTTGTCCGCCGTAAAGTTTGGTTACAGTTGACTTAACATGCGATGCAGTTATGCCTGCCGACCATGTTATATCGTTATTTCTGATAATGTCTGCACTTAACTCAATCTCAACACCCTTATTGTTAATCTCACCGATATTTTTCAGGGTTGAGCTGAATCCGGTTACCCTTGAAATTGGAACATCCTGAAGCAGGTCTTTCGAATCTCTGTTAAAGTACTCAATTGTACCTGTGATTCTCTGATCAAGGAATCCGAATTCGAGAGCGATATTAGAGGTGTAGCTGGTCTCCCATGAGAGGTTTGCATCGGCAATTGTGCTAACGCCACCACCCGGTAGCTCCATATATTTACTTCCATAAGTAGCAAGTGAACGCCATCCGTAGTTTTCGCCAGGTAGTGTTCCGTTTACTCCATATGATCCTCTAAGCCTTAGGCTGCTAATAGCATCAACATTTTTCATAAACTCCTCTCTGTCGATTCTCCATGAGCCGGCAACAGACCAGAAGTTACCCCAGCGAGTGTCAGGGCCCAGTTTTGAAGATCCGTCCCTACGGAACGATCCAGAAACGTAGTATTTATTGTCGTAGTTGTATTCAGCTCTTGAAAGCACAGACAACATTGAGTTGCCCCAGTAGTATGCATTGGCTGTAAGAACACCTGCGGTTGCAACGGTTTTAAGAGCGCCTGTAGGCAGGTCGCTACCCTCTGCACGCTGGAAGTCTGTGTTGTTCTTTTCAGCTTCCCATCCAACCAAAAGACCTACGTTGTGCTTCTTGGCAAATGTCTTGTTGTAATTGAGAGTAGTTGACGAAACCAGTTTGTCTGTGCTTGTCATCATCTCCCTTACAGTTCCTTTAGCTGCCGACCCCTGGAAGTGGATTGCGCTGTAATAAAGGTGGTCAAGGGTTCTTGTATTATCGTACGATAAAATAGTCTTGAAAGTAAGTTCAGGAAGAATCTTTACTGTCAAAGACTCGTTGGCAGAAATTCTAAGTGTTTTTGTGCTGTTCTCCCACTCGTTATCGTAATAAAGAGGGTTGTAAGCCAAACTTCCGTAACGTGCTGTCCAAGGGGCGCCTGTTACATAGTCAGTAGGCCAGTACATTCCCCACAACAGGTTACGAGTCTGCATGAAGTAGTTGTTTCCAAGTGCGCGGGTGTCATTGAATCCCTCTTTACCACTTGTGGCAATGTTAATGTTTGTTGCAAACTCAACAAATTTGCCAACTTTTTGTGTCATGTTAACACGACCTGTAATTCTTTCAAACTCATTTAGCTTTATACGTCCCTGCTCTTTTGTATAAGAGAGTGATGTATAGTAGTTTGAGATATCATTTGCACCACTAACAGAGAGATCATAAGTCTGATAAACAGCTGTTCTGAAGAGGGCATCTTCCCAGTCGAAATATTTCCCTGCTCTGTCACCGGCTACTGTAAGGGTAGCGATTGTGTTATCCGGTGCCGAGAATGTATAACCGTGTCTGTTGAAACGGTTGTTCAATTGCTGAAGTGCACTTGCACTTGCCTGGGCAGGAGTTCTGTTCTGATAGTAAACGCCCGCATTCCAGAAGTTTTCGTAGTACATTTCAATCTGTTGCTCGGTTGTAGCGGCTTCGAAGTTGTCGGTTGCCCACTCAGGAGTTAAACCAACACTTGCTTTGAAGTTAACAACCGGCTTGCCCTGCTTTCCTCTTTTTGTTGTAATCACAATAACGCCGTTAGCTGCGCGTGATCCGTAAAGAGAAGAGGCTGCTGCATCCTTAAGAACAGTGATTGATTCAATGTCCGTAGGGTTGATAGTGCTCATCACATTGGATGTTGTGTAGATATAGCCGCTCATCTGGCCGGAGCTTCCTGATATTACAGGCACTCCGTCTACAACGTAAAGAGGTTCGTTGGAGGCATTCATCGATCCGATACCCCTTACCCTGATAGCAGATGTAGATCCTGCCTGACCCGATAAAGTGGTAATCTGCAAACCTGCAACCTTACCGCTAAGTGCGTTCTCAAACGAGAGACTCGGAACATCTTTTATTGCATCGTTCTTTACAACGCTTGCAGCTCCTGTAAATGTTCCTTTTGTGGCAGTACCGTAGGCTACCACCATAACTTCATCCAGACGTGTTGCGTCAGGTGACAAAACAACATTGATTACGGCCCTTCCGTTAACCGGAATCTCCTGGGTAGTGAACCCGATAAATGAGAACTGCAGAATTGCATCGGCCTGAACATTGTCAATCGAGTACTTGCCATCCAAGTCAGTAACTGCTCCTGCTCCTCTTACGCCTTTTACCAGAATAGTTGCATAAGGAATTGGAGAGCCATCTTCGGAAGAGGTTATCGTACCTGTAACCTTCATCTGTGCCATAGCCATATTGACAAGCAACAGGGCTAAGACAATCAAGATAGATTTCTTCATAGACTAGTTTTTGTTTAAGTAAATAAAAAGTTTGTGACTGTTTCGGCTACGAATTTATAATAAAAAAAAACCAAAAGCAAAAATTCTGTAAATCATTTACTGAATTGGGTATATTGAGGTTANNCAAGAATTAACTTTATTCAATTTATTTCTATTTTTTACTTACAATTTAAAACATTTCTATATTTTTTTCTTATACTTATCTGTTATTTCAGGCTTAAAACTTACCGTTCAGGGCACTTGTGGGTATAAAAAAAGACACCTTCCGGTGTCTTTTTCATATCTGAAAAGTTAAATCACTCTTCCCGGTTAATACCGGCTGAATTACCTTCTTCTTGGACCTCTGTCTCTGTCGTTAAATCTGCCGCCAGGTCTTCCGCCTCTCTCTCCGCCGTTACCGTTTTCAGGTCTTGGCTTTCTCACTGGCTCAACATAACCCTCTGGCTTTTCAATGAGAGCTCTTCTTGAAAGTCTCATCTTACCGGTTTTGGAATCAACTTCAAGAAGCTTCACCTCAACCTCGTCACCAATATTAACAACGTCCTCAACTTTCTCAACCTTTTTCCAGTCTAGTTCAGAAATGTGGAGAAGACCCTCTTTACCAGGCAGTATCTGAACAAATGCTCCAAATTCAAGAATTGAGACTACCTTACCTTTATATATGGTTCCCTCTTCAGGTACGGTGGTTATCCCTTTAATCCAGTTAAAGGCGGCGTCCATATTCTCTTTATTCTCACCAAAGATCTCTACAATTCCGGTGCTGTCTTTCTCGGTGATTGTAATGGTTGTTCCGGTTGTCTTCTGAATCTCCTGAATTACCTTTCCTCCTGTACCGATAACGGCTCCGATAAACTCCTGAGGAATAATAAGCGATACGATTCTCGGAGCGTGAGGCTTGAGCTCTTCACGAGGTGCATCAAGAGTTTTCATCATCTCACCAAGAATATGCAGTCTGCCTGCTTTTGCCTGAGCTAGTGCCTTCTCCAGTACCTCATAAGAGAGTCCGTCAACTTTAATGTCCATTTGGGTAGCTGTAATACCGTCTTTGGTACCTGTTACCTTAAAGTCCATATCGCCAAGGTGGTCTTCGTCGCCCAGAATATCTGAAAGAACTGCAAAACGGCCGTTTTTACCCTCTGAAATCAGACCCATTGCTATACCTGATACAGGTTTCTTAATCTTTATTCCGGCATCCATAAGTGCAAGTGTTCCGGCACAAACCGTTGCCATTGATGACGATCCGTTTGACTCTAGGATATCGGAAACAACTCTTACAGCGTAAGGGTTCTCCTCACCCATCGGAACTACATATTTAAGTGCCCTGAGTGCAAGGTTTCCGTGACCAATCTCTCTGCGGCCCGTTCCTCTGTAAGGTTTGGCTTCTCCTGTTGAGAATGGAGGGAAGTTATAGTGCAAAACAAATTGCTCTGATCCTTCAACAAGAACTTCGTCAACAGATTTCATGTCGAGTCTTGTTCCAAGTGTAACGGTTGTAAGTGACTGAGTCTCTCCTCTTGTGAATAGAGCTGAACCGTGTGTTGCCGGCAAGTAGTCAACCTCAGACCAGATCTGTCTGATCTCATCTGTTTTTCTTCCGTCAAGACGAATCTGCTCATTAAGAATAAGATTTCTCATGGCCTCTTTCTCAACATCGTGATAGTATCTCTCTATCATCCCTGCCTTCGCTTCGCGCTCCTCTTCCGGAATTGTTGCTATAAACTCCTCTTTTAAAGCTGCAAAGGCATCTGTTCTTTCGTGCTTAGATGTAGGATTTTTTGCAATTTCGTAACATTTGTCGTAGCAGAAGTCGTGAACAGCTTTCTTAAGATCCTGATCGTTTGTTTCGTGACAGTACTCCCTTTTAACGGTTTTGCCTACCTCTTCCATAAGCTCTACCTGAGCCTGGCACTGAATTTTTATCTCTTCATGAGCGAACTTGATTGCGTCAAGCATATCCTTTTCACTCACCTCTTTAAATTCTCCTTCAACCATCATGATGTTGTCAAGCGTACCCGCAACCATGATGTCGATATCCGACAGCTTTAGCTCATCAAACGAAGGGTTGATAACCAGTTTGCCGTCAATTCTGGCAACTCTTACTTCTGATATTGGTCCGTTAAACGGAATATCACTCACAGCAAGAGCCGCAGAGGCGGCAAGACCGGCCAGAGCATCCGGCATAATATTTTTTTCTGCAGATATTAGGTTTACATTTACGAAGACCTCTGCATGATAGTCATCTGGGAACAGTGGACGAAGAGCTCTGTCAATCAGCCTTGATACAAGAATCTCGGAGTCGTTGGCACGTCCCTCTCTTTTGAGGAATCCTCCTGGATATCTTCCTGCTGAAGCATATTTCTCTTTGTACTCTACTGAAAGAGGCATAAAATCAGTGCCCTCTTTTGCATCTTTTGCTGCAACTACTGTAGCCAGCAACATGGTTTTACCCATTTTTAAAACAACGGAACCGTCGGCCTGTTTGGCCAGCTTGCCCGTTTCAATTTCGATAGTTCTGCCATCTCTTAATTTGATGGTCTTGGTTATAACGTTCATATTAAACATAAAATTGCAACCCGACTCTCCCTCTGAGAGTTGATTAATAATACTGATTCCGCATACGCCCGGCCTCGGGATGCCTTATTTGATCAGGCGTATTTTTTAACAAAATAAGTTATGTACAAAAGGGTGCCGGCGGCACCCTTTAGCTTTATTTTCGAAGGTTTAGCGCCTTCACTATATTTCTGTATCTCTCGATGTCAGTTTCCTTCAAATAATCCAGAAGTCGACGCCTTTTACCAACCAGCTTCAGAAGCGATCTCTGTGTAGAGTAGTCCTTCTTGTTGTTTTTCAGGTGGCCGGTAAGGTGAGCGATACGGTAGGAAAATAAAGCTACCTGACTCTCAGGAGAGCCGGTATCTGCATTAGACTTTCCGTATTGTCCGAAAATCTCTTGCTTTTTGTCTTTGTCAAGATAAGTTGCCATTTTTTAAGCAATTGATATTAATTGTAATCCCCCAAAATTGGGTCTGCAAAGTTATACAATATTTTTGACTGCGCAAGTTATTTACCTAATTTTGCTTCCCGTACAA
The DNA here is from genome assembly GCA_002425935.1 of Bacteroidales bacterium UBA5548. Taxonomy (GTDB): domain Bacteria; phylum Bacteroidota; class Bacteroidia; order Bacteroidales; family UBA932; genus Bact-08. The sequence continues at coordinate 27,015 of DINE01000030.1, forward strand.
TGTCAGCTGACAGAAGTAGCAAATTTTGTTAATAACAACACAACTTTTAAATGATGATAAAATTCGAGGAGGCTCTTCGTATTGTTCTGGAAAACACTCTATCACCCGAAGAGAGTGTTGTTAAGTTAGAAGACTCTTACGGCAGAGTCCTATACAAAGATGTTTATGCAGAGAGAGATATGCCTCCATTCGACAAATCGGCTGTTGACGGATATGCACTCAAAAGAGAAGAGATAGGTAAGCCGCTTACAGTTCTGGAAAATATTCAGGCAGGATATGCCCCGGCAAAGGAGATTGTATCCGGCACCTGCAGTAAAATAATGACCGGAGCAATGGTGCCTGCCGGAGCAGATTTTGTCATTATGGTTGAGGATACTCTGGAGGAGAACGGAGTTATGAGGCTAAGAGAGCCTTCTGATGAGTTTCGTAAAAGAAATAATATATGTTACAAAGGGGAGGATATTAAAAAAGATGATACTCTCCTTAAAGCTGGAACCATAATAACTGCCGCCGAAACTGCTATTCTTGCCTCTTCGGGCTATTCTGTGGTATCTGTATCTAAAGTACCCACTGCGGGAATCCTATCTACCGGAGATGAAATTGTAGAGCCTCACATCACCCCTTCTGTTTCGCAGATAAGAAACTCAAATGGGTGGCAATTAAGGGCTCAGGCGATTGCGACCGGAGCAAATGTCAGATACTACGGCATTGTGAGTGACAACCGTGAACTTCTGAAAGAGGCTCTTGGCAAGGCGACCGATGAGTGTGATATTACGATTATCACAGGGGGAGTATCTGCAGGCGACTTCGATTACGTCCCCGAAATTATTAAAGAGTGTGGTTTTGAGATTCTGTTCAACAAGGTGGCTGTCCAGCCCGGTAAGCCCAGCACCTTTGCTGTAAAGAGAGAGGGCAGTGGTAAGAGCGGCGTTTTAAAGGTAATTTTTGCACTCCCGGGCAACCCTGTCTCATCGCTGATTCAGTTTGAAATGCTTATTAAGCCATACATTATCAAATCAATGGGCGGTCATTACCTCCCTTTAAAACTATCGTTGCCCGCTGCAGAAGATTTCAAAAGAAAAAATGCAGAGAGACTATCGCTTATCCCGGTGGTTATAAACTCCAACGGAACATTTTCTGCCGTCAGGTACAACGGCTCCGCCCACATTACAGCTATGGCAGGAGCTGACGCAATTGCGGAGATACCGGAAGGGGTAACTCTTATTGCTGCGGGAGAGAGAGCTACTCTTCATCTGTTCAGGTAAGATGAAAAAGATAATCTCACACCCGATAGCAGGTGAAGTCTTGATTGTGAAGGGACTTTCCAGTCGTACTCTCAGGCTCTCGGTCAATGCAGTTCGGGGTGTCAGGCTCTCGGTTCCTTGGCATGTCTCTTACAGCACTGCATTAAAATTTCTGGAGTCAAAAATTGAGTGGGTAGCCGAGGCTTTAAAGAGACAAAAAGAGAAGGCAGAGAAGAGAGAGAAGCTTCCAACTGACGGACAAATAATAGAAACTCAAGTCGGCACAATAATATTCAGACCTTTAAACAGTGAAGGCGCTCCTGCTGTATCAACGAAAGGGATTAAGGTTAAGACAACCGGAATCGTAAGGGAGATACACTTTGAAAACTACGTCTCAACCGAGGAGCTGAGAAAAACGGTTGCGAAAATACTCAAAAAAGATGCAACGGCTATCTTACCTTCGAGGCTGGCCTCGCTTGCTGCTTTGCACGGCTTTACCTACGGCAGGCTCGCCCTTCGAAACAATGTGAGCAACTGGGGGAGCTGCTCTGCAAAGAGGAACATAAATCTTAACATTCATCTGATTCGACTGCCGCAGGAGCTCTCTGACTACGTAATACTTCACGAGCTGGCACACCTTAAACACCGTAACCACGGCCCTGAATTTCATCGACTGCTGGACTCATTGTGCAACGGCCGCGAAAAAGAGCTCAGCAGACAACTCCGAAAATTCTCCCCACGCCGCTCCCTCCCCTAGCAAGATTTCATCTCAGGAATGAAAAAAGGGCTGTCCGGTAAAAGACAGCCCATCTGTATGAATATCAGGTTGAGAAATTACTTTGTCAAAGCGCTGATTCTCTGAAAAAGTGCATCAACACCACTAAGAAGATCTTTGTTGATTGCCTTAAAGTGAGCCTTAGCATTCTCTTTTACCGGAGTATTTACTCTTTCGAAAAGGTCATTTCTTAGTGCAATTGCATCATTCATGATAGCAACAACATCATCTGCTCCCTTATCGGAGTTAATGTAAAGGAATGTCCAGCAATCTGAAATTACCTCTGATACAAGATAGTCAATATCTTTTTTGATTACTCTTAAACTTGCCATAATATCTTTTGTTTGGGGGGCAAAGGTAATAAAATATTTTAATTTCAGATTTTGGTTATACCAATACCGGGTTTATCATTAACTGTAATCTTACCATTCACAATCTTCATTCCATCATAAAGATCGTTGGTGATTAGCAAATTACCGTCAAGATCTGCCCATTCTGTTTCAGGTGCAAGTTGTGCTCCGGCCGATATCGCACACGAAGTTTCTGTCATACAACCTATCATAAGTCTCATCTTAAGAGCCTTTGCCAGAGAGATCATCTCCCTTGCCTCTCTCATTCCTGTACACTTCATGAGCTTTATGTTAATACCGTGGAAAGCACCTTTGAGCTTCTGAACATCTGTAAGTCTCTGGCATGACTCGTCAGCAATCACAGGAAGCGGACTTCTCTCTGTTATCCATGCAATCTCATCCAACCAAAGTTTGTTCATTGGTTGTTCAACCATTGTAATGTTCTGCTCCTTAAGCCAGTGAATCATATCTAGAGCATAGTGCTTGTCTTTCCATCCCTGATTAACATCAACATACATAGGCTTGTCAGTCACCTTACGTATTGTATTGATCATCATACGGTCAGTTGCGTCATTTACACCAAGTTTAACCTTAAGAACGTTGTATGGAGCAGCCTCTTTGGTTTTTTGCATAACAACCTCCTCGGTATCAAGGCCAATAGTAAAGGATGTATTTGGAGTTGTGGCTGGATTGAAGCCCCATATTTTCCACCATGGCTGACCCAGAATTTTACCAACCAGATCGTGAAGTGCAATATCAACTGCAGCCTTTGCTGCTGTATTGTTAATAGCTATTGAATCAACATAGGCAAGAATATCCTGAATCTGGAATGGATTATTGAATCTTGAAAGATCTACTTTTTTCAGAAACTCCATTGCAGATGCCTGTGTTTCGCCTAAATAAGGAGGCATAGAGGCCTCTCCGTAACCAGTGTAGCCATCCCATGAGATCTCTGTCAGGACAATTGGTGTGGTGGTTCTTGTGAAGCCGGCAATTGTAAAAGGATGTCTCAAAAGAGCATCAAAAGGCACCCATTTAAGAGTAAGTTTTTTGCTTCCTGATGTCTGTGCAGCTCCTCTTTTCTGGGCAAACAGGTCAGCCGGGTTAAACAGTGCAGCCGCCGCCGTAATTAATCCTGCCGATTTGAGAAAATTCCTTCTTGTTGTGATTTTATTATTCATCTCTGTTCACATTAATTAAAATACCACTGATGTTTAGCTATCGATACAATACCAGGATCCTGGTCAACTTTGGTTATTAATCTCTTAACTCTTACAAGACGATTACTTCCGTCATAATAGTTGTGAGAATCAGGTATAAGAGAGTTTATTCTAACCGAAGTTGCGGAGTGGATAAACTCTCCGTTTGCAATATATATTCCTACGTGGGTGATTCTCTCTTTTCTCTCAGGAGTTGCCTTTGAGCCAAAGAAGAGCAGATCTCCCTTTTGAAGATTTTCAAAACCATCTGTAATTTCAACCTCCTCTCCGGTAAGTGCCTGCTGAGAAGCATCACGCTCAAGTATCACTCCATTCAGATAGAAAGCTGTCTTTGTGAATCCTGAGCAATCCATAGCCTTAACCGAGGTTCCGCCCCACATGTAAGGGAATCCAAGAAACTGAACCGCTGTTGCCAGAATATTGTCTGCAGAAGGGTTTCTTGATGCTATCCATTTTGAGAAATCCTCTGTGTGTGCTTTAAGAACGTATGCAACTTTTCCGTTAGGCAAAATTACCTTATTATAATTGCCGGCAGATCCGTCTGCTTTTACGATATTACCCCATACTCCGTCAGAAACCACAGCTCCCGTTTCAGAAGGGGTCTCCCTGAAGAGAGTGTAATGAGTAGTAACAATAAGCTTCGGAGCCGAAGTCCATGAGCTGTACTCTGCTTCGTTCATCGGCTGAATGCTTCCTGACGATACCCATGCAATGTAACCCTCAGGTGTGACAGCTCTTGTCCATCCGCCCTTTTTCTCCAGAATTCTCAGAGGTGTACCCATAATTGTCTGTGTGGCAGACTCGCTTGAATAGCCGGAACCGTATCTGAAATTGATTACAGATTGTGCGGTTATTCCGAATGTTTTGTCACCCAAAGCAGGGTCAGGAAGAAGTTTCATGCTGTCAAGAACCTCAATTTTGTTCTCGATGAGCTTTTTCAATAGAGCCTCTTTTGCCTCAGGTTCTGTAGTTGATCCCTTAAGTACTATAGTTTTGGCATCATCGGAAATTGCGAGTGAAGGTTCAAATGTCTTCTCCCTTCTGTCAGGAGCATACTCCTGCTTTACAAGTTGCGAAATTTCGTCAAACTGCTTCTCAATTTTCTCTTTTTTCCCTGTCGAAGTGCAGGATACGGCCAGCGCAGCCGCAATCAAAATAAATAATACTCTTTTCATTATGTTGTTTATTTGGGGATTATCTTATCTGTACTTTAACCGGTTTACTTTCGTTATATAATCTGTCAAGAGCCGAAACATAGTAAACAAAATTATCGTCTTTAACCTCACCTGCAGAGAATGAACTTTCACCTGTAAGTGCAATTATTGCATCACCCTTAGTAAAATCTGCCTTCTCATTTTTACCAAACCTGTAAACTACATGATATTTTGCAGCAGGTTTATCCTTACCGGATGGAGTTGCGCTCTTCCATGTAATTACCAGTTTACCATCTTTATACTGACCTTCGGCTGAAAGCGGAGAGTCGGGAGCATCAACAGGGAATCCGTTAAGGGCAGGAACTAATGCAGGATTTGGGTAGAGTTTTTGAACTACTTCGTTAATTCCAAGACGGTTATCTTTAAAGTTTTTGGCGTTAAAGTAACAGGCTCCCTGATATGCGGGCATTTGTCTTATTATCTCTGCCTGCATTCTGATCTGATCTGCCGACCTCCAGTCAGGAATTCGTGCATCCTTTTCAAGGCGGTAGGTTCCAAGACCCGCATAGACAGGTGTACCATTGCTGTAGTCCTGCCACCAGTCTGCAAGCACCTTAAAGTCAGCCGCCTCGTACCCTATGTTGAAATAGAGCTGGGGTAAAACATAGTCAAGCCACCCCTTCTCCATCCAAAGCAGAAGGTCGGCATGAAGATGATCATAGTTTGTATAACCATAACTCTTTGTATCGGAACCTCTTGGATCTTCTCTTTTATTTCTCCAGACTGCATATGGGCTAATTCCGTACTTTACAAAAGGTTTTACCGATTTAATAGTATCCCTTAGCATCTCTATGACAAGATCGACATTCTCTCTTCTCCATGCCATCTTATCTTCTGCTTTGTAACCTCTGCTGTGAAGTTCGAATGATTTTGAATCTTCGAAATCGTTGTTGGGATAAAAGTAGTCGTCAAAATGAATTCCGTCAAGATCATATCTTGTTACCAGATCTTTTATCACCTTTACCAGAAACTCTCTTGTTTCGGGATAGGCAGGATCAAAGTATAGCTTTTTGCCGTGTCTCACAAACAGGTCCGGTCTCTTGTTATAAATATGGTCAGGATTCATATCCTTAATGTTGGCAGTGTCCTGACTAACCCTGTAAGGATTCAGCCATGCATGCAGCTCCATCCCTCTCTTGTGAGCCTCCTTTATTGCAAACTCAAGGGGGTCATATTGGGGAACTGGCCCCTTTTTCTGATCACCTGTGAGATATATTGACCATGGTTCATATTTTGAAACATAAAACGCATCTGCAGTAGGTCTTATCTGAAGCACAACAGCATTCATATTCAATTTCTTAAACAGATCGAAGTACTCTATCAGCTCCTTTTGCTGCTGCTCTGAACTTAAGCCCGGCTTAGAGGGCCAGTCGATGTTATTGACAGTGGCAATCCATACTGCTCTCCACTCATGCTTTCCGTCATATCCCTGTGCTCCCGAAGTACCGGTAAACGCAGCGAAAAGCAATCCCGTCATTAAAATCTTAAAAAATTTATTCATAGCGGTTTAAACTTTTTGGGGTTAGTATATCCTTACAAAGATACTATATTTGCATAAATTTCTTTAATTATGATAGTCGATTCTTTGAAAGGTTTTGAGAGGTACCTAAGCCTGCATGACAGGTTCAGCCACGCATATGAATTTTTAAAAAAGAGCTCTCTTGAGACGCTTCCGGCAGGGGAATACCCGATTAAAGGCAGAGAGGTATACTGTACAATCTGGGAGGGGGAGGCAAAAGGTCTTGACCTGCCCAAACTTGAGGTGCACGACTCCTATCTTGACGTACACATATTACTTGAGGGGACCGAGACAATAGGGCACAAAGACAGAAGTCGTTGCAACGGGGACAATATTCCTTACGATAATGAGAAAGATATTGCATTCCTTGAAGAGGATCCCGAATCATTTGTAACTCTGGGCCCCGGCAATATTGCAATTATTTTTCCTTACGATGCCCACGCACCGCTTATAGGTACTGGCAAAATAAAGAAGGCCGTTATAAAAATATTAATGCAACCTGTGGTATAGATGCGATACCCCGGTAACAGAAGATTCAACACATATGTGGGTTATCACAAAATGAAGTATGGCAGCCGCCTGCAGAAAATTGTGATTGACGCCGGTTTTACATGTCCAAACAGAGACGGAACTGTCGCTACGGGAGGGTGCACATATTGCAATAACGATGCTTTTCACCCCTCATACAGCACCCCCGACAAAAGCATTACACTGCAGCTGGAAGAGGGCATCGAATTTCACAAACGGCGATACAGGACTGCAGAAAAATATCTGGCTTATTTTCAACCCTACTCTAACACAAACGCCTCGTTGGATATACTTATAAGGTTGTATGGCGAGGCACTCCGACACCCAATGGTAGCAGGGCTGGTAATAGGAACGAGACCGGACTGTGTTGATGATGAAAAACTGAAGTATCTGTCCGATATTGCAAAAGAGAAGGTTGTGGTTGTTGAATACGGGATAGAATCAGTTTACAACAAAACACTTGAAAGGATAAACAGGGGACACACATTCGAGCAGGCATCAGAGGCAATTTTCAAAACCGCATCTTTCGGGCTTGATCAGGGGGCACATTTTATCCTCGGATTACCCGGAGAGACTCCGGAGATGATGATGGCTGTTGCAGATGAGATAAACAGACTTCCACTACAGTCAGTCAAATTTCACCAGCTTCAGATAGTGACAGGGACTGCAATGGAGAAAGATTATTCAGATAATCCGCAAGACTTTTACCGATTCGGACTTGAAGAGTATATAGACTTCTTTATTGATATTCTCGAAAGGCTGAGACCGGATGTATATATTGAAAGGTTCGCCGGTGAGATGCCGCCAAGGTTCGTCAAGGATAACCCCTGGGGCTTTGTTCGAAATGTAGAACTCATAAGAATGCTTGAAAAGCGCCTTGAGGAGCGCGATACATTTCAGGCTAGGCTCTTCGGACAATAACCATTTTTTCATTACCTTTGCAGATTATAAAAAACACACTTATGCAATCAATGGCCAATTTAATTATCCCCGAAGGACTTACCTTCGATGACGTTCTTCTTGTACCGGCAAGGAGTGAGGTGCTTCCCAGAGATGTAGATGTGAGCGCACAATTTTCAAGAGAGATCAGAATCAGCTCTCCTGTCGTTTCCGCCGCTATGGATACCGTTACAGAGGCAGCACTTGCAATTGAAATTGCCCGTGAAGGAGGTATCGGGGTAATTCACAAAAATATGACCATCGAAATGCAGATGGAGCATGTGAGAAAGGTGAAGCGTGCAGAGAATGGAATGATATACGATCCGGTTACTATTCACAAAGACGGAACCGTAGGTGATGCACTCTTTCTAATGAAGGAGAATAAGATAGGAGGAATTCCGGTAGTTGACGAAACTAGGCGCCTGATCGGAATTGTAACAAACAGGGATTTGAGGTTTGTTGACAATATGAAGACCCCTATTTCTGAGATTATGACAAAAGAGAATCTTGTTACAGCCGTCAGAGGAACAGATCTTCAACAGGCCTCGGCAATTCTTAAAAATCATAAAATCGAAAAACTTCCGGTAATAGATGAAAACGGAATTCTTATAGGACTTCTTACCTATAAGGATATTACAAAAATAAAAGACAATCCGCAGGCGAGCAAAGACGAGAAGGGAAGGCTAAGGGTAGCCGCTGCAGTTGGAGTTAGTTCAGACACCCTTTTAAAGGTAGAGAAGCTAATATCGGTAGATACCGATGCAATTGTTGTTGATACGGCGCACGGTCACTCGGTTGGAGTTCTTGAGACTATCAAAAAGATCAAGCAGGCATTTCCAAAATTGCAGCTGATTGCAGGAAACATTGCAACTGCCGAGGCGGCCAAAGCTCTTGCAGAGTGTAATGTTGACGGAGTTAAGGTGGGAATCGGTCCAGGTTCAATATGCACAACTCGTGTAATTGCCGGAGTGGGAGTTCCTCAGCTTACTGCAATTATGCTTGCCGCTCAGGCGCTTAAAGGAACAGGCATTCCTATCATTGCAGATGGAGGTATAAGATATTCAGGTGATATTGTAAAAGCTCTTGCGGGTGGTGCCAGCACAATTATGGCAGGTTCGCTTTTCGCAGGGGTTGAAGAGTCTCCTGGAGACACGATTATCCTGAATGGCAGAAAGTTCAAATCATACAGGGGCATGGGCTCGCTTGAGGCTATGCAGCAGGGCTCAAAGGACAGATATTTCCAGGATATGGAGGAGGATGTCAAAAAGCTGGTTCCTGAGGGAATCGTTGCGCAGGTGCCATACAAGGGAACTCTTAGCGAGGTGGTTTACCAACTTGTCGGAGGACTCCGTGCAGGTATGGGATATTGTGGCGCAAAAAACATCGAAGAGCTGAGAGGTGCACAGTTTGTAAGGATTACATCTGCAGGTGTGGTAGAGAATCACCCACACGATGTTACCATTACAAGAGAGTCTCCGAATTACACAAGGTAGATGAGATTTTTTACGGCAATAGTACTTCTGCTTACAGTAACATCCTGTAAATTACTGGAGTTTCGCTCCGGAGACGAAGTTGTTGCCCGTGTTGGAGACCATTACCTCTACAAAGACGAGATTAAAAATCTGATTCCGGCCGGGACTCCATTCAGTGACAGTATAATGATGTTGCGTCAGTATGTAAATTCCTGGGCATTAAAATATTTGCTGCTTTCAAAAGCTGAGACTGAGCTCTCAAAGAGCGACAAAGATGTTGAACAGGAGCTAGAAGATTACAGGAATTCACTTTTGGTCTACCGTTATGAGAGACAGTATATAGATACACGTCTTGATACAATGGTTACCGATAAAGAGGCAAGAGAGTATTACGATGAGAACTCCGGCAATATAACTGTAAGGAATTCGGTAGTGAAGGCAAGGGTAGTCAAGATCTCTTCGTCATCCCCAAATCTGGCAAGAATTAAAAGCATGTACCGGGCAGAGGCGCTTGAAGATATTGACGAACTTGAGAGAATCTGCTATAATTCAGCCGAGAGATACAATAATTTTGAAAATAAATGGGTCGATCTTGCAAATGTGGCAAGAGAATTGCCTCTTGATCTCTTCAGATGCGAAGAGATTCTCAGATCCTCCTCATACATTGAGGTTCAGGACTCACTTTACACCTATTTTGCCTATTTTCCGCAGAAGATAGCACCGGACGGTAAACCTCCTTATGAGTATTATCTGCCAAGAATAAAGGAGATTATAGTAAGCAGACGTAAGCAGGAGTTAATTGCGAAACTTGAAAAAGACCTTATAAAAGAGGCACTGGAAAACAACAGAATAAAACTGAACATTAACGATAATACCCGAAATGAAAAATAGCTTATTAAAAACAATTGTAACAGCAGTAGCAATACTTTCAGTATCCTCTGCTTTTTCACAGAGATATGAAAAGGGGCTGATAGACAAGACGATTGCCCTGATAGGCAACGACATGATTCAGCTCTCTGCCCTTGAAGCCGAGGTTCAGATGATGATGCTGCAGGGTATTACTTCGGACAGGAACATCAGATGCACTGTTCTTGAGAATATGCTCATTCAAAAGCTTTTTCTAACGCAGGCAAGGCTCGACAGTATTCAGGTGAATCCATCTCAGGTAGAGAGTGAACTTAGCCGAAGAATTGACGATGTTCTGTCTAAACTCGGCGGAGAGAAGGCGGCTGAGGAGTACTTCAAGAAACCACTTTTCCGCCTCAGAGAGGAGTGGAGAGAGGCGCTCACCGAACAATTTCTTACCCATGAGATGAGAAACAATGTTGCTGCAAAGGCACCCGATTTGAGTCCGTCCGATGTGGAAAAGTTTTACAAAAACACCCCTAAGGATTCGCTCCCTGAAATTTCAACACAGTACAAATTCCGTCATATAGTTCAGTATCCTGATAAAGAGCAGGCAGTTCTCGCCGTTAAAGAGAGGCTGTTAAGTTTCCGCGAAAGGGTAATGAAGGGAGAGAGGTTCAGCACTCTTGCAACTCTATATTCTCAGGATCCCGAAAGTTCAAAGAGAGGCGGAGAGCTTGGCATGGCCTCAAGGAGTGTATTTCTTCCGGCTTTTTCAGATGCGGCTATGGCTCTTAAAGAGGGTCAGGTATCTCAGATTATTGAAACAGAGTACGGTTTCCACCTGATTCAGATGATAAAAAAAGAGGGAGAGATGTTTAATGCAAGGCATATCCTTCTTAAACCTGAATTCACCAACGATGACAGGACAAAAGCTTTCAACAAGCTTGACAGTATCAAAACTCTTATCCAAAATGATAGTTTAAACTTTGAACAGGCAGCCAGAAAATTTTCACACGACATTAAATCATTTGTTAACGGAGGCCTTGTGGCAGATAAATATTCAGGATCTGCATATTTTGAGAAAGACCAGCTTAAACCTGCAGATTATCTCATTATTAAAGATCTTAAAGAGGGCGAAATATCCGAACCTTTCCAGACCACAGACGATGAGGGACAGAGTGGCAATACAGTATATAAAATAATTATGGTAGAGAAGATAATACCTTCACATATTGCCAATTTCAAAGATGACTACAGCGTGCTGCTTGCAGAAGCCAAGAACAGAGCAGCATTGGATGAGATAAATAAGTTTATCGAAAAGAAAAAAGAGTCCACATTTATCAGAATTGATCCTATTTTTCACAATTGTCCCTTCCTCAAAGAGGGTTGGCTTAAATGAGAAAAACTCTTCTATTCCTGTTTGTAATTCTGATACCGGCTCTGCCTTTAATAGGTCAGGAGAGCACCGGAGAGGATAGATATGTACGTCTGATTAAGGCAAATACTGCCGAAATGTATCAGAACGAATCCAGGAATGTAAGAAGGATAACCGGTCCGGCTCAATTTCTCCACAACAATACTCTGCTCATTTGTGACACAGCAATCTGGAATGTAAGCCTTAATACTGTTGACGCAATCGGCAATGTTAAGATTATCCAGAACAACACTTCGCTCTCAGGTGACAGAATTCACTATATTGCAGACAGCTCTCTTGCCAAGGTAAGAGGTCACATCGTTGAATTAATGGACCGCGACAGCAACAGATTGCGCACCTTTTATCTGGATTTTAATACAAAAGACAGTATTGCCTGGTTTTACGAAGGAGGCGCAATGGTTGATAAGAAAGGCAATATAATTGAGAGTATTCGCGGAACCTATGACTCCAAAATTGAGAAGTTCAAGTTTCAGGAGAAGGTAGAGATGATGTCCGACTCACTTGTATTACGTTCAGATTCATTAGCCTATTATGCAAATGAGAACAGGGCCGAATTCCTTGGGCAGACATACATCTGGCAAAGCAACTCATATCTAAAAGCAGGCTACGGCTGGTATGAGAGGGATAAAGAGAGGTACAACTTTGAAAAGAGCGTCTATATGCTCGACCCAAAAACAGAGGTTTGGGCGGACAGAATCTACTATAACGCACCTTCTGGAGAGGCAGAACTTTTCAGGGACATACAGATACTAGACACCGTGCAGTCTGTTATTATGTTTTCTGATTATGCAAAATATAACCGGGAACCTGTATCAGCCAGACTGTACAATAACCCATCGATAGCTGTTTACTCCGTTGAGAATAATAAACCCGATACCCTCTTTCTTGCAGCAGATACAATGCTGTACAATTCGGTTCCAAAATTTCTTGCTGACTCTGCAACCGTTGCACAAGCTCTAAAACGATACGAGCAATCTAAAATTGACCCTTTTGCCGTTGTTACCGGAAAAAATCAGAACGTTCCGGGCCAACAATCAGAAATTACGGCGAACAGCCCAAATAGCAGTCCAAAAAAGATTAACCCCAATCAGGGGGAATCGACCCTTGCAGGAGGTCTGAACGCAGTAACTGCCGGCATTAATATAGATGTGACTTTAAAAGATTCGTTGCAAAAACTGCCTCCGGACACTGCAAAAATACAATCTGACACCCTTGCCAAAACTTTAACCGCTCCTGCAAAATTAAATGACACTCAAACAGTCTCTGCTTCAGTAACGCAAGATACAATTAATAAAGCTCAAACAATCAGTGTTGCTGTAGCACAGGATTCACTTGCAAAAGCTCAAACAATCAACGCAAACGTAGTAAAGGACTCACTTGCAAAAGTTCAAACAATCAGCGCAAACGTTGCACAGGATTCACTTGCCCGCACAACCGCCGGCTCTTCTGCATCAACACCAGACTCCTTGAAAATCAACACTCCGCAATCCTTAACAAAAGATAGTGTCGCTCCTGTCGATTCAACACTAATCCGATTTATCGAGGCCAACAAAAATGTAAGATTTTACAGAAGCAATCTGCAAGGCAAATGCGACAGCCTTATCTTTAACTCCGTTGACTCACTTATAAGGCTTTTCAAAGATCCCGTAATGTGGAACGATAAAAACCAGTTTACATCAGACAGTATTCAATTGGTTACAGACAATAAAAAGCTTAGAAAAGTAGAGTTCCTGTCAAATGCTTTTGCAATGGCAAAAGAGGACACCTTGCACTATAATCAGATAAAAGCTACCGACCTGATAGCTCACTTTACCGATGGGGAGTTGTCTCGCTTTGATGCTTTTGGAGGGGTAAATATGCTCATTTTCTTAGCAGAGGACAGCCTTCTGACGACTATGAATCATAAAGAGTGCAAGACGATGACGTCAAAAATTGCAAATCAAACACTCGTCAGAGACAAATGTATAGATAACGCTAAAAGTGTAATCTACCCTCTTTTCGATCTTGAACCTGCAAAAAAACGACTTCGAGGATTTAATATTAGAGAGAGTGAGAGGCCTGCAGACAGGTTCGCTGTGTGCAACAGAGAGATTAAGAGGTCGGAGAGAGAAGTTGCACTTAAGGTTGAGCTTCCTTCCTTTACTCAGACAAACAGGTTCTTTAGGATAGCTCCGGAAATCCCGGAAGTAATAATCAAGACACGTGAACCAAAAGTGCCCGATCCCGCAAAGCTTGACGCCGAGGGTACAGCCGAAACAACCGAGCAAAGCACAGATAAAACCACAACCGAAGGCACACTTCAATAATCTCCGCGCCACTTTTGTTCAACTTACTAATAATAAAGCACTTCAAAAATAGACTCCAACGAGAGCACCTTTAATCTCGTTAAAGTCTCTTTTGCAAACAGCTCAAATACAATGGGTTGAACAAAAGTGGCGCGGAGATTAAAGAACCCCGAAAGTTGATATTTAACTTTTGGGGTTCACATTATGTATTCAATCTTTCTGACACCAAAGTGTTTGATTTCAGACTGCCTGCATTCAGACTTTGGTTTGCTACCAGATGTTAAGTGGCAATCCGTGCATTTTCTTTCTGGCCTGTTCTCTTACTTCTGCAATAACAGTTTCGTTTTCAGGATTTGAAAGCACCTTGTCAATCAGGTCAACAATAAACGGCATATCCTTTTCAATCAAACCTCTGGATGTTACTGCCGGAGTTCCGACCCTGATTCCGGAGGTCTGGAAAGGAGATCTGCTGTCAAACGGAACCATGTTTTTGTTAACAGTAATATCTGCAGTAACCAGTGCTTTCTCAGCAGCCTTTCCTGTAAGATCAGGGAACTTGCTTCTGAGATCAATCAGCATAAGATGATTGTCTGTTCCGCCGGAAATAATTTTGTATCCTCTGTCTGTAAAGGCAGCAGCCATTGCAGCAGCATTCTTTTGTACCTGAATCTGGTATGCTTTGAATTCAGGCTGAAGTGCTTCAAAGAATGAGACAGCTTTTGCAGCAATACAGTGCTCAAGCGGGCCACCCTGAATTCCTGGGAAGACACTTGAATTTAATACTGCAGACATCATCTTTGTTTCGCCTTTAGGAGTTTTAATTCCAAAAGGGTTTTCAAAGTCTTTACCCATTAAAATTATTCCGCCACGAGGGCCTCTGAGAGTCTTATGAGTAGTTGATGTTACAATATGTGCGTACTTTACAGGGTTTTCAAGCAGACCGGCGGCAATCAGTCCTGCCGGGTGCGCCATATCAACCAAAAAGAGAGCTCCAACCTTGTCTGCGATTTCTCTCATTCTTGCCCAGTTCCATTCTCTTGAGTAGGCCGAGGCACCACCTATCAGCATCTTAGGTTTATGTTCAAGAGCTTTGCGCTCCATATCATCGTAGTCAATTGTACCGGTCTCTTCGCTTACCTGATAAGCTACAGCATTATACCATAAACCGGACATATTAACAGGAGAACCATGAGTCAGGTGGCCACCGTGCGCAAGGTCAAGTCCCATAAATGTATCACCAGGCTTGAGGCAAGCCATGAATACAGCCATGTTGGCTTGTGCTCCGGAGTGAGGCTGTACGTTTGCGTACTCTGCACCAAACAGTTGACAAAGACGGTCGATTGCCAGTTGTTCAACCATGTCCACTACCTCGCACCCGCCATAATATCTGGCGCCGGGATAACCCTCTGCGTATTTATTGGTAAGTACCGATCCTAAAGCAGCAAGTACCTGGGGACTGACAAAGTTTTCCGAAGCTATCAATTCGATACCGTGCAGTTGACGGTTCTCTTCTTTTTTTATAAGTTCCGAAATTTGAAGATCTTGTTTCATTATAGTTTCTTTTTTTACTCGTTTGAAAAAAGAGTCCCCAAAGGTACAAAAAAAATTGTGTTAATTGCTTTTATTTTACTTTTTTAGGTTTATTAAGATAACTCCATTCTTGCCTTTCTCGCCATACTCTTTGATTGCAGCCTCTCCTTTGAGAACTTTTATCGATGATATGCTCTTCGGGTCAATATCTTTGGACGATGAGCTCTCCTGCACCACTCCGTCGATAACATAAAGTGGGTTGTCGGAGCGGTCCGATAACCTCACTGCAACATTTTTGACTACTTCCCCATTTGACTCTTTTGAGTCACCCTTAGTAGTAATCACCACAACACCATTTTTAGCCTTCTCTCCAAACTCGGCAGTTGCTTTGGCGCCTCTAAATACTCTAACCTCCTTTATATCTTTTGAATCAATTTGTTTAATAAACATTGTGTCTTTTTCAACTCCATCTACAAAGAGAAGTACATTTAAACTGTCGCCATTTTTTGATGAGAAGGTGGCAACTCTGTTGTTTTTAACCGAGTCCGATGTATAGACAAAAGTATTAATCTTGGTTCTAATAACAGCTCTTGTTGAATCATTTACAGACCGGCGGATAATTATGGTGTCTAATTCAACTTTTTCAGAATTTGTCTTTTTGATAATAATTGTATTGCCGGAAGCTTGCTTTAAATCATTAACGGTAACTTTTATGGACTCATTAACGTAAGCTTGTTTGGAATCACTGCCGGAAGTATTCTTTTTAACTTTAATTGTGTCGGCCTGAATAAAATCTTTAATTTTGACTTCAGAAACGGGAGCCATTACTGATGTAACCTCCTCGGAGGCAAATGCTGCTACCGCAAATAGTGAAAGAGGCAATACATAAAGCACTCTTAGTGCTGACCATAAGGTAGATTTTTTCTTTGTAATCATGGTAATTCTGTTTTTAAGTTTACTGTGGTTAAAGCTGTTGGCTATAGAGTAGAGCCTGTCGCCAACAGCTTTTTTAATTAATAATAGTTGGTAGGCGGAAGCGTCAATTCCGCTTTTTATTACGGCATCATCTGCCTGATATTCATGAATATTTTTTATCTCCTGTTTAAAGAGCCACGCTGCGGGGTTAAACCAATGTACGATCTTGACTATCTCGCTTAAAATCATATCTGCCGAGTGCCAATTCTTTATATGTGCATTTTCGTGCAGCACAATCTCTCTCCCATTTTCATTGTAGTCATTTTCAGAGATTACAATGTATTTCATCCATGAAAAAGGGGCGATTTTCTCTTTGTGTATAACGATAACTATTCCATCGTCCGATTTGATTCTTTTACCATGCTCTGTCCGGCGAATCAGATGAGCCATTCTAATAATTGAAATGGCAGATACAGACATAGTTATTAACACACCTGTCAGGTAGATAATGACAATAAAAACCGGCCAATTGGTACTGGAGGCTTCATCTGCTCCTGCAGCAATAACAGTATCGTCACTAAACCCGGCAAGCTGAATTAATTGCTCAAGGTTGAGTGATATTGAGTTGCTCAAAAGAGCCTCATTGCCCGGTAATTTTATGAGGGGTATAACAACAGACAAGAGTGATATCAGAAGCAATACAACTCTGTTAAAAAGGTGAAATGTCTCTCTGCTGAGCATCACTTTGTAGAAAAGGTAAAAGGCAGCAAGTGACAAAGACGATTTTAAAATATAGACAAGAAAATCACCCATAGATTTTTTTATTGAGATTTCTTACCCTCTGCAAGTTCAATTAGCCTTTTGAGCTCTTCGACTGATATCTTCTCCTCTTCTATAAATGTGGAGACAAGCCCCAAATATGAGCTTTTGAAATATTTGTTTACCACATTCTGAAGAGCACCTCTTTTGTACTCCTCCTCGTCTATGATATGAAAATACTGAAATGTACTTCCGTAGGATGTGTGTGAGAGAAAACCTTTCTCCTCCAGACCTCTTACAATTGTAGAGAGAGTATTAAAGTGGGGTTTTGGGTCTGAATAGAGCTCCACAATCTCCCTGACAAAGAGTGGGCCATTTTGCCAGAAAAAGCTCATTATCTCCTCTTCCTTAACTGTTAACTTCTTCATATAATTCTATTTAAATATACCTTTCAAATAATATTTCTAAACCAGACTTTGCTTACGCTGGTTGTACCGTTTTCATATGATTATATTGCTTTCATATAATTATAAAACAAAAATAACTAATAAATTTAGTTATGCAACTATTTTTATTAGTTATGCAACTAAATCCATTAGTTATTGTTTGGATACTGTACTCCGGTTTACCCGGATTGTAGCAATTAGTCTCCTGTATTAATGACAGGTTGAGCAGCTTCGTCGGCGCAAAGCACTACAAGCAGATTGGAAACCATCTTCACTTTTGACTCTTTGTCAAACTTTGCAATACCTTCGTTGTCAATTTTATCAAGTGCCATTTTCACCATGGAAACAGCCCCCTCTACAATTTTTTCTCTAGCTGCAATGACCGCAGCAGCCTGCTGGCGTCTCAACATAACAGCAGCTATTTCTGGCGCGTAGGCCAGATAATTTATTCTTGCCTCACACACCTCTATTCCTGCCATACTGAGTCTGTTATTTAGCTCTTTAACCAACTGCTGATTTATCTCATCACCCCCTCCTCTGAGTGTAAGCTGACTATCTGACACCTCATTATCATCGTAGGCATACTGTCCGGCAACCTGCCTTAGTGCTGCATCTGACTGCACCTTAACAAAATTTTCAAATGCGTTCATCCTGTTTCCCACTGTCTGATCTCCGGAAACCGCACCAGGTTGAACACCCGATCTTGCCATAGTTTGTGCATCTATTTCAAACAT
This sequence comes from Bacteroidales bacterium UBA5548, assembly GCA_002425935.1. Lineage (GTDB taxonomy): Bacteria > Bacteroidota > Bacteroidia > Bacteroidales > UBA932 > Bact-08. The sequence goes on from DINE01000030.1 coordinate 45,229, forward strand.
AGCCTTATATGTGTCCTTTAAGCGCCATACAAGTACCAATCCAATCATTATTGGATTGCCTGCTTTATCGTTAACCTTTATCGGCTTAACATCCAGGTTTCGGGCTCTTAGTGAGAGTTTCTTTTTGGCCGTGAATGGGTTAACCCAAAAATATCCTGTACTTTTAAATGTGCCTTTGTACTTTCCGAAAAATACCATCGCTCTGGCTTCGTTTGGCTCGAGTTGCATAAATCCGGCCCATAAAAGCATTGAGGTGAGAAATCCTGCAATTGAGACAATTACAATCCAGTCACCGAATAGCTGAGTCTGAAAGACAAGTGCCACAGAGACTGCAATTAGCAGAAAGTCAACAAAGAGCATAAGAAATCCGTTTAGACAAACTCCTTTAAAGGGGTGTTCGCCGGTTACCGCTGTTGTTTTAGGTGAAGTTTCCATTGTAAATATTTTAGAGGAACTAAGTTAAGAAAAATAGTGTACCACTGTAATAAAAAAAGCGGGCTTCCCGTGTGGATAGCCCGCTTAAAGTTTAATATCAGACAATGATTACTCCAGAATCACTACTCTGTTAAGAACAGGTTTGTCAAACGGCTCGTTCTCGTCACCTTTGGCAATCACTTCAAGTTGTGAAGGGTTTACTCCAAACTTGTTTACCAATGCATTGTAAACGCTGTTTGCACGATCTTGACTCAGCTTCATGTTAATCCTCTTGTTACCTGTTGCTTTGTCAGCAGAACCCAGAATCTTGTAAGTTTTACCCGATTTCTTCACAACCTCGGCAAAATTGCCCAGATTTATGAGATCCATATCGGTAAGTCTTGACTGATTAATAGGGAAGAATATTGCTATAGGTGAGGCAATATACTCAACCGATTTTACAACTTCTGGTTTTTTGTTCTTTTCAGCTGCAAGATCTGAGGCGAGTTTTCCTGCTTTTGCATCAGCATCGGCAATTCTCTTTTCAAGATCAGCAATCTTAGAGTTGTATGGAGTGTAGTCACATGGAACAGGCTCTACGTATCTGTCAAATCCTCTCTTCTTGAAATTGTATGTAAAACCAATTGTGGCCGCTACAAGCTCCTCTATACCCTGACCAATTTCGTACCCATCGAATCTGTCGTTAACAAGGAGTGCTTTAAGCTCTACATTAAAGTCAACTGCAGGTGAAAGACGAATCTTGTTCAATAATCCCACTGTTGCAGATGCCTCCTTGTAAACAGGATAGATATCTTTTTTATGAGATCTTGCATAACCTACTCCAAGGAATGGAATGAACTCAAGCGTGCGATCTTGTCTGTAACCTCCGATAGTGTTAGAGATATTCCACATAAGATCACCGTGAAGATTAAAGAAGTTAAATTTCTCCTCGAAGCATCCCGGGCAGTCATCAGATGGTCCCTCGATGAATTTTGCTGTTGGATCAGTTGAGAGACCTCTCATGGTAAAACCACCAAACTGGGCTCTAACTCCAATAGCAGGTGTAATCCATTTTCCAAGTGAGAAATCTATCGCAGGTGTAATTCTGTTTTTAAAAGATGCTTGTGTATCGTGCTCTCCGTACATCCACTGAATACCACCGCCGGCTGAAATAAACCAGTTATCGAAGAACTTGTTGGTCAGAAACGGGCCGTATTTGCTGCCCTCTGTCTGATTCTGTGCAAATGACACAGCTGTAATCAGCAAAAGTGTCAGTGTAAGTAATTTCCTTTTCATGCTCTGATTAGTTTTATGGTAGATTTAGTCCAAATATAACAATAAAGATTAGTTGTTGTTCAATATATTGAATAAATTTTTACTCGGTCGTGTAAAAAAAGCTGCCCTAAGACAGCTTTAATTTTGATACCAAATCTTTGAAAATTGTTACTCTTC
>DINE01000031.1:0-32365 GCA_002425935.1 Bacteroidales bacterium UBA5548
TAATAAAATTATCTCTTTTTTTTACCTCTTTATCTCTCTCAAAACTTCAAAGAACTATCCGTTTTTTCTCAAACGGGCTGCAAAGGTAGCCACTTTTTTTAAAACTCCAAATTTTTTCAGATTAAATATGGCTTAAAACTTACGATTGCACGTCTAATTGTACAATTTTACTATCTTAGCCAACCCGATAATAAAATCGTGGAAATATGACAAATAACAAATAAAATAGACCAAATGAAAAGAGTAATTATTGCAACATTGCTGATATTCACCGGCATACGAAGTGGTGATGCCTGCACAAACCTCCTTGTAACAAGAGGAGCATCATCAGATGGATCAACAATGGTAAGCTATTCTGCAGATTCACATACCAGGTATGGAACGCTTGTTCACTACCCTGCTGCAACTTACCCTAAAGGAGCTATGGTAAAAATATATGAATGGGGCAAAGACCGGTATCTGGGGGAGATTCCTCAGGTAGAGAAGACCTATTCTGTCATAGGTAATATGAACGAACACCAGCTGGTTATAGGTGAATCAACATGGGGAGGAGTGAAGAGCCAGTTTGACCCGGAAGGAATTCTGGATTATGGTTCTCTTATATACCTGGCTCTTCAAAGAGCCAAAACAGCAAGAGAGGCAATAGCTGTAATCACAACCCTTGCAAACCAGTACGGCTACGCGTCAACAGGAGAATCAATATCCATCGCAGATAAAAACGAGGTGTGGTTCCTTGAAATAATTGGCAAGGCCCCGAAAAAGGTAAATGGAGTAAATGTAAATAAAGGTGCGGTTTGGGTTGCCATAAGGCTACCAGAAGGAACAATATCGGCACATGCAAATCAGGCCAGAATTACCCGATTCCCTTTAAATGACCCTGAAAACTGCTTGTACTCTCCAGACGTTATTACACATGCAAGAGAGCAGGGACTTTATAAAGGATCTGACAAAGATTTCAGCTTTGCCGACACATACGGGCCAGCAGATGCCTCAACTATAAGAGGTTGCGATGCCAGGGTGTGGAGTTTTTTCAACAGGTTTGCAGAGGGAGATATGAGTCGTTACCTGCCTTATGCACTGGGAGACCCCTCTAAAGAGAGAATGCCATTGTATGTGAAGGCAAATAAAAAGCTCTCTGTAAAAGATGTTGCCGATATGATGAGAGATCATTACGAAGGCACAGCTATGGATATGCTGAATGATATAGGAGCCGGAGGAAATGCCCTCCCATACAGATGGCGGCCTATGAGTTTTGAAGTTGACGGTGTTACATGTATTAATGAAAGAGCAATAGCAACACAGCAGACAGGATTCTGGTTTGTAGGGCAGAGCAGAGCCTATGTACCGGATGAAATCGGAGGAATTTTCTGGTTCGGAGTTGACGATGCCGCCACCTCGCCTTTAACACCCGTTTACACCTCCTCGAAAGCAATATCGGGTCACTATGCGCTGGGGAACGGGTCGATGATCGAATACTCCCCTACTTCGATGTTCTGGCTGACAAACAGAATAGCTCAATTTGCATATCTTAGATACAACCATATTGGCAAAGAGGTAAGAGATGTGATAGACAACCATGAAAATGCAAAGATGGCAGAGGTAAGGGCTATAGATAAGACGGCTGAATTACTTCTTAAAGAGAACCCTGCGTTTGTCTCAGAATTCCTGACAAACTATTCGGTGAACACTGCAAATGCTCTTTTTACCAAATGGAAGAAGCTTGACGAATATCTTCTTGTGAAATACATAGACGGAAATACAAAAAAGCAGAACCCTGACGGAACATTCATGAATAACGGACACTCGCCGGTAATTCCTCCGGCTCCGGACTTCCCCGGATATACCGAAATATGGAAACGAGCCGTTAAAAACGATGCAGGTAAAAGACTCTCGCTTTGAAAAGGAAGAAAATTACAAGAACTGAATTTGTATAATTCTTTGTATTAAAATAAAATAGAAAAGAGGCAATTTAACGTTGCCTCTTTTTTCATCTAAATAATAGTAAAACATTTTACTATTTTAGAGATAAAAACTATATTTGCTATCAACTTACTCTTGTTAAACTATGAACAAACCTGTTATGAAGTCAAAATTTTTAACTCAATTTAAAAATGAAGACTGGATCGCAACCTTCATGGGTGCAATTCTCATTCTTCTTGTCATTTTCATCCCATCTCTGGGAAAGGTTAAGTATCAATTCCCTGAAGGTTACCCTGCCTGGTTTGCCAAAGTGCCTTTTGAATTTACAAAGTTCATCGTTGTTTTCGGGCTTAGTGCAATCGGTCTAAAGATTCTGGGTATTAAAATGAAATGGTTTCCTGTTTCGTTTATTGTGATTTATGGTCTTTCATTTCTTGCTCAGTACATAAGTACAATTGGTGTCGTAAAGAGCACCGGATTTGAAGCTGTATTTTTCTCAGTTGCAATTGGTCTGCTTATCAGAAACTTGTTTGGATTACCAAAATGGCTGGAGCCTGCTGTCAGAAGTGAATTTTTCATTAAAGCGGGTCTTGTAATTCTTGGCTCATCAATTCTCTTCGGTGAGATTATGAAAGCCGGTTCATTCGGAATGATTCAGGCAGTTATAGTGGTACTATCTGTATGGTACTTCTCATTCTGGTTATCTAAAAAAATGGGGGTTGACAAAGAGATGGGGGTACTACTTTCAAGTGCAGTTTCAATCTGCGGTGTATCAGCCGCTATCGCAACATCCGGAGCAATAAAAGGAGACAGTAAAAAACTATCTTTTGTCGTATCTCTGGTTCTTGTGGTTGCAGTGCCAATGATGTATATCATGCCATATCTTGCTCAGTGGCTGGGGCTCTCTCAGGAGGTTGCCGGCGCTTGGCTTGGAGGTACAATTGATACTACAGGTGCTGTGGTTGCAGCAGGGAAATTCCTGGGAGACGTTGCTGAATCACAGAGTGTTATTATCAAATCATCTCAGAATGTTCTGTTGGGAGTCGCTGCATTTGCAATCTCAATATACTGGTCATTCAAAGGGACAAACAAAGAGATTAAACCTACCCCTTCTGTTTTGTGGGAAAGATTTCCAAAGTTTGTGCTTGGTTTTATACTAGCATCAATGGTGTTCAGCTTTATTCTTGAGCCGGCAACAGTTAAATCATTAAGCGGTGCCGCAAAAGCTATGAGAGAGACACTCTTCTCAGTTGCATTTATAGCTATCGGACTTGAAACTGACTTCAGAAGCGTTTTCGGAAAAGAGAACAGCAAATATACATGGACATTCCTGATTGCTCAGTTGTTCAACATTATATTCACCCTTATTATTGCATTCCTGCTCTTTGGAAAATATGAATTTTCATTCGGATTTTAAAAGAGATTGAGTGCTGCATTAAGTTTGCTGCGTATTTCAGAATTAGAAAGGTTGCCTATACTTCCCTTGTGAGTATGGGCAATCTCTTTTTTAGCAACAAAATTGCCTTTATTAACTTCGTTTCCAACCTCTTTATAAGCATCCCTGAAAGGCATTCCCTCCAGCACTCTTCTGTTAACCTCCTCAACGGTAAACAGATATTCATACTTTGAATCTTCGAGGATGCTCCTGTTTATCTTAATATGACCTAACATGAAAACCGTCATATCCAGGACCTCATGAAGTGAGTCAATTGCCGGGAAGAGGGTCTCTTTTAGAAGCTGAAAATCTCTGTGATATCCGTGCGGAAGGTTTGTTGTCATCAGTGCAATCTCATTAGGTATCGATTCAATCCTGTTGCACCTGCCCCTTGCAATCTCCCATACATCCGGATTTTTCTTGTGAGGCATAATGCTCGAGCCGGTAGTCAGCTCATTGGGAAACGAGATAAAGCCATAATTACCACACATATACATTATACAATCAGCGGCAAGCTTATTAATAGTTGATGCCACAGATGCCATTGCACTGGCAGTAGCCTTTTCACACTTTCCCCTTCCCATTTGTGCAGCAACCGAGTTATAGCTTACTGATCCAAATCCCATCAGAGAGGTTGTCATCTCTCTATCCAAAGGAAAGGAACTTCCGTAACCCGCAGCAGAACCAAGCGGATTCTGATCTGCAATTTTGTATGCAGCAGCCAGCTGATATATATCATCAATCAAAGATTCGGCATATGCTCCAAACCACAGCCCGAATGACGATGGCATTGCAATCTGCCCGTGAGTATAACCGGGCATAAGTATATCCTTATGCTCGTCGCTAAGCTTTTGCAATTTGTCAAACAGGTGAACAATTTTATCTTTAATTGAAACTATCTCCCATTTTAGGTAGAGTTTAATATCAGTAAGAACCTGATCGTTTCTTGATCTTCCGCTATGAATTTTTTTACCTACATCACCAATCCTTCTTGTTAGAAGGAGCTCCACCTGGGAGTGAATATCTTCAACATCATCTTCAAGCACAAAATCACCCATCTCAATCTCTTCTGCAATTTTTCCCAGCTCATGCTCCAAAATACGTAACTCATCTGATGTAATCAGCGAAATGCTCTCCAGCATCTTTATATGGGCCAGGGAGCCAATAACATCAAACCGGGCCAGGCGCAAATCAAACTCCCTGTCCTTACCTACCGTAAATTTTTCAACCAGTTGGTCGGCTGAAGCACCTTTGCTCCACAATGTGCTCATTTCTCTAATTTTAAATTCTTTATAAAATTAATATAACCCATGACTCCCCCCTCAATCTCCTCAATCAAAATATACTCATCGGCCCTGTGAGATCTGGAAGAGTCTCCGGGACCCATCTTGATTGCAGGTGAATGATGCCTCATCCAGTCAGATGTTGTGGGTGAGGTGTAACACTCGACTCCCAATTCAGTGGCACATTTGAGCAGAGGGTGTCCTTCGGGTGTAGATGATGATTTATTTGACAGATTTCTGGGTGTAAGTGTGCTTTTAAGCATACCTTTAAGTTCATCCACAATTTCACTGTTTTCATAAACATCTGTAGGCCTTATATCTATAACAAAATTGCAGATATCGGGAACTACGTTGTGCTGATGGCCTGCAGATATTTGTGTGACGGTCATCTTAACCTCTCCCATCAGTTTTGAGACCTTTGGGAATTTATGATTTCTAATTTTTTCAATATCCTCAAGTGCAATATAGATAGAGTTAACTCCCTCCTCTCTTGCCGCATGGCCGCTTTTACCCTGAGCTTGTGCGTCTATCACCAAAAGTCCCCTCTCTGCAATTGCACACCTCATATTTGTTGGCTCTCCAACGATTATCGCTGCAGGTTTCTGAATAGTTCCCAGAGCCAGCGAAACTCCGTTTGGTCCTGAATTCTCCTCCTCTGCAGAGAGAAGAAGCATGAGATTAAATGCCAACTCTGCAGGATTATCAGAAAAATAGAGAAACGCGGCCGTCATCGAAACCACAGATGCACCGGCATCATTGCTTCCAAGTCCGTAAATCCGCCCATCATTTACCATGGGATTAAAAGGGTCAAGAGTATAGCCGGAAGAGGGCAAAACAGTATCTATATGAGAGTTTAACATTAAAGTGGGCCCATCACATGCAGATTTACCCGACACTGCAATAAGATTGTTCTTAACTCTGGTGACCTGAACCCCTCTGTTAATCAGATAGCGATATATAAAATCAGCTCTTTTGCCTTCGCCTCCTGAATATGAAGGAATGGCAATTATCTCCTGCAACAAATTAAGAGCCTCATTAATATAACTTTGCATAACCTTATTTTAAAACGGTTCCTTTGTCGTTATTCAGATTAGATGCATGCTTAATATATACCTCTGCAACACCTTTATCAATTGCGTACCACGCATTATCCATTTTTGGGATCATACCGTCTTTGATAACCCCGGCATCTTTCATTGACTGATAGCTGTTACGTGTAATTAACGGAACAACTGACTCCTCATTATCGGGATCAGATAATACGCCCTGTTTTTCAAAGCAGTAAATTAGTTTTGTATAGTAATCCTTAGAAAGAGCAATTGCAAGAGACGATGCCATTGTGTCGGCATTTGTATTTAGAATTGACCCGTTTCTGTCGTGTGTTATTGCACAAAATACAGGAGTAATTCCCCGGCCTAACAGACTCATTAAAAAGCCCTCGTTGATTTGAGCCGGATCTACATCTCCTACATAACCAAAATCAATTGGAACCGGAGAGCGTTTAACGGCAGGTACAGAATCTCCGTCAGCACCGGAGAGACCAATTGCATTACAACCTAACTTTTGCAGTTTTGCAACAATGCTCTTGTTTATCCATCCTGCATATACCATTGAGACCAGCTTTAAAGTCTCCAGATCGGTAATTCTTCTGCCCTGATGCATTACAGTCTTAATTCCAAGTTTGGCAGCCATATCGCTGGCCATTACGCCTCCGCCATGAATAAGAATCTTTGGCCCGTCAATTTTAATGAAATTTAAAAGGAAAGCATCAAGCTCTTCCGGGCGGTCAATTATATTTCCACCAATCTTTATAACAGTTAAACTTTTCATAATCTGAATATTAAAAAATTATCCGGAAATCGTTCTCAACATCTCTCTTATCACAACCTGTGCAGAGACAACCCTGTTGGCAGCTTCTGGAACAACAATTGAGTTTGGACCTTCAATTACATCGTCGCTCACAATCATGTTTCTGCGAACAGGTAAACAGTGCATAAATTTTGCATTGTTGGTAAGTCGCATCTTCTCTGAATCAACCATCCAACTTCTGTCGATACTCAAAATCTGACCATATGTAGCATCGTTAAATGATGACCAGTTCTTTGCATATACAAAATCTGCCCCCTCATATGCCTTTCTAAAGTCGTACTCAATTTTCGCATCTCCGGTGAACTCTTTAGAGAGTTCATAACCTTCAGGATGAGTTATCACAAATTCATAATCGGTTTTATTCATCCACTCGGCAAAGGAGTTAGCAACTGCCTGTGGCAATGCCTTAGGGTGAGGCGCCCAAGTAAGAACCACCTTTGGCCTTTTGACTTGCTTGAACTCTTCGATGGTTACCAGATCGGCAAAACTCTGAAGCGGGTGTCTTGTTGCCCCCTCCATGCTAAAAACCGGCTTGCCTGAATATTTTATAAACTGATTTAGTATGGTCTCGTTATAGTCCTCCACTTTATTCGTCAGATTCGCAAAGGCCCTTACTCCGATAATGTCACAGTATGACCCCATAACCGGAATCGCTTCAAGTATGTGTTCCGGCTTATCGCCGTCCATTATGACCCCTCTTTCGGTCTCAAGCTTCCATGCTCCCTGATTGATATCGAGAACTATCACATTCATGCCAAGGTTCATGGCTGCTTTTTGTGTACTTAGGCGTGTTCTGAGACTTGAGTTGAAAAAAATCATCAGAAGAGTTTTGTTTTTTCCAAGAGGAGTGTCTCCAAAAGGATCCTCTTTTACCTCTCTTGCCATTGACAGAGCCCAATTTATAGACTTAATGTCATTTACGCTGGTAAATTGCTTCATTTTTGCTCGTTTTTAATTTTTTCCACACATCTTACAAAACTTTCCAGAAAAACATCACACTCTTCAAGAGTAATGTTTAATGGCGGCAGCAACCTTATTATGTTGCTTTTTGCTCCTCCGGTAAAGATCTTTTCGGTAAAGAGCAGGCTGTCTCTTACCGGAATATATTTATCTGACATATCGATTCCAATCATAAGCCCTCTACCTCTGATATCAAGAATCACCTCTTTACCGTACCTCTCCTGTATCTTAGCAAGCTTATCCATAAGATAATCACCTGCTTCTGCAGCTTTTGCTATAAGATTTCCGCTATCAATAATATCAAGAACAGCAGTTGCTGCCGCACAAGCCAGATGGTTTCCGCCAAATGTTGTACCCAGCATCCCTTGAACCGGAACAAAAAGTGGTGAGATTAAAGTACCTCCTATCGGGAATCCGTTACCCATACCTTTTGCAGTAGTTATAATGTCAGGTTTTATGCCTGCATGCTGATGGGCAAAAAATTTTCCGGTTCTTCCGTAACCACTCTGAACCTCATCTAAAATTAAAACAACTCCGCATGATTTTGTCAACTCACTTAGTTCTCTCAAAAAGCCTGCCTCAGGCTCATAAATACCGGCAACACCCTGAATCCCTTCAATTATCACAGCAGCATACTCTCCTGAATTCAGGCAGCTCTTAACAGCCTCAATATCATTAACAGGAACAAATTCCACTTTGTGATATGAGTTAAACGGGCTTACAATCTTTGGAATATCGGTAACGGCTACGGCTCCCGAACTTCTTCCGTGAAATGCTCCCTTAAACGCCAGAATCTTTGATTTACCAGTGTGAAAAGAGGCCAGCTTAAGTGCGTTTTCATTAGCTTCGGCTCCCGAATTTGATAAAAAGAGAGAGTAGTTTTCGTATCCGCTGACCTTGCCCAGCTTAAGGGCCAGCTCTGTCTGAAGCGAATTTATAACAGAGTTAGAGTAAAAAGATATTTTGTCCAGCTGATCTTTAACCACTTTATTGTAAACCGGATGAGCATGACCTACAGAGATAACTGCGTGTCCTCCATACATATCCAGATACTTTACACCATCTTTATCCCAGACACTGCACCCCTCTGCCTTTACAGGTTCAATCGGCCAGAGTTTATATACATCAAAAGCTTTCATTTAAATAATATTGATTGTTTTAAAATGCCGATCCCTTAAGTTTAAGTCCGGTTGCAGCATTCAGGCCGAACATAATGTTCATGTTTTGGACTGCCTGGCCTGACGCACCCTTAAGAAGGTTGTCAATTATACTTGTAATATGCCAGTATCCGTTGTGAAGCTCTATATGCAAAAGTGCCTTGTTTGTATTGACCACCTCTTTCAGTGAGATTGGTTCGTTTGAGATATTTACAAAAAGTGAATCTTTGTAAAAATCATTAAAAAGCGAGACAATTTTTTCAACACTCAGGTTACCGCTGGCCTTTGTATAGATACTTGCAAAAATTCCTCTTGTAAAGTCGCCCCTCATTGGAACAAAATTGATCTGAGGAACATTGTTGTTGAGGTTGCCAAGCACCTTCTTTATCTCTCCAAGGTGTTGATGCGTAAATGGCTTGTAAACAGAGATATTGGAATCTCTGTAGCTGAAGTGAGTACTATCAGAGAGGCTCTTACCCGCGCCTGTTGAGCCGGTAATTGCGTGAATATGTATATGATCTGTTAGCTCACCGGATGATGCAAGCGGGATAAGCGCAAGAAGAATTGATGTGGCAAAACAGCCCGGATTGGCAATATACTTTGCGCTCTTAATAGTGGTCTCAGACAGCTCACACAGCCCGTAAACAAACTCTCCGTCTCTGTATTTTGAATCAAGGCGAAAATCGTTTCCCAGATCGATTATTTTACATGAGTCCGGAATTCCAATCTCGTCAAGGTATTTTTTTGACAAACCGTGCCCAAGAGTGAGAAACAGGAGATCAATATCGTGGCTCCCGCTCAGGCCTTTCAGATCTGAGACAAATCTCAGCGAAGTGTCCCCAATAAGATCTCTGTGTACAGATGAGACAGGTTCTCCTGCAAGGCTGCTGCTTAGAACTGCTGCAATCTCTACTTGAGGGTGGTTAATTAATATTCTTATTAACTCCCCTGCTGTGTATCCGGTGCCTCCGGCAATAGCAACTTTAATCATCTTTGTGTACTGAATAATAAATTTTCAAAGGGTTTGCAAGAACTTTTGTGAACCCTATAACATCCTGACCTGTAAAAGATTTATTTGCCTCTCCGTAATCTCCGAACTTACTGTTCATAAGGTCGTACTTTGTCTGGCATCCAAGAATTGAAAAGTGATATGGTCTAAGTTCAACCTCAACCTCTCCTGTGACAAATTTCTGGGTATCCTCAAGAAATGTTTCAATATTTCTCATAAGTGGCTCCAGATATTGTGCTTCGTGCATCAACTGGCCATACCAGCCGGCAAGTTGCTCCTTCCAGTAGAGTTGTCCTTTGGTAAGAATGTGTTTTTCAAGCAGATGGTGCCCTTTGATAAGAATCAGAGCTGCAGGTGCTTCAAAACCAACCCTACCCTTAATTCCAATAATAGTGTCACCAACATGAATATCTCTTCCTACTCCGTACTCGCCGCCCACCTGATTGATTTTATTGATTATCTCTACCGGTGAACCCTTCTCTCCGTTAAATGTGACAGGCTCTCCCTTTTCGAAGCCAATTTTAATTCTTAATGGCTTATCGGTCTTAACCTGCGAAGGATAAGCCTCTTCCGGCAGAACTCCGGATGAGCTGAGAGTCTCTACTCCGCCAACACTGGTTCCCCAAAGCCCCTGGTTAATAGAATATTTGGCCTTTTCCCATGAGAATTCAAATCCCTTTTGTTTAAGATAGTCAATCTCCTCTATCCTTGAAAGTTTAAGTTCTCGGATAGGTGCCAGAACCTGAACCTCGGGGGCCATCACTTCGAAAACCAGATCAAACCTAACCTGATCATTTCCTGCACCCGTGCTTCCATGAGCTACATAGCCTGCATTAAGCTTTTTCACATGTTCCAGAACCGCTATCGCCTGAAAGACCCTCTCTGAACTAACCGACAAAGGGTATGTGGAGTTTTTTAAAATATTTCCAAACAGCAGGTATTTAATCCCTTTGCTGTAATACTCATCAATTGCATTTACATTTACATGAGATGCTGCGCCCAGCTCAAGAGCTCTCTTCTCAATTCTCAGCTCCTCTTCTTTTGAAAACCCACCTGTATTTACCATTACGGTGTGAACCTCCAGGCCTTTTTCATGTTTAAGCCACGGAACGCAAAACGATGTATCAAGTCCGCCGCTGAACGCTAAAACAACTTTGTTATTCATCTCTCTATTTTTTTGAAATTATTGAATTAATCTTTACCAATGGGTTAATTATAAGTGTCTTCCCGGCAGAAACCAATGCAGGAGTGATTTTTGACCTGCTCTTTTCCAACGGATCGTACAGAAGTCCGGTACAGAGGCACATCTTGTATTCGTTTCTTTTGAGAATATCTATATTCTTACACCCCTCACATCCTTTCCAGAATTCAGGATCATCTGTCAGCTCCGAGAAGGTGACAGGCTTAAAACCAAGCTGAGTATTAAGTTTCATTACCGCCAAACCGGTAGTGATAGAAAATATCTTAGCGTCGGGATATAATTTTCTGGAAAGATTAAAAATCTTGGTTTTAACCTTTTTTGCGTAGCCCAAATGTCTGTATTTGTGCGCAATGATCAATCCGGAGTTTGCGACGAACTTACTGTGACTCCAGGTCTCAATATAGGCAAACCCCACCAGCTCCTCTCCGTCAAGCGCAATAACTGCCTTCCCGGAACTCATCTTCTCTGAAATGTACTCGGCCGACCTTTTGGCAATTCCTGTACCACGCTCCAGAGCAGAGATATACATCAGTTCACAGATTGAATCTGCGTATTTCACATGGCTTTTATCAGCCACATAAATGTTTACATTCATGGTTGAATAAAACAGTATAAAAAATGTTCTTACTTGAAAATTTTACAGGAGACTATACCTGCGTAGATTACGGTTTTTACTGTTTACCGTAATTTATAAATAGCTGCCCTTCCTAGGCACATCGTCGGACGTGTCTGTGGAAAAATGTAGAGTTTATATGGTGGCTGCTATTTTTCATTATCGCGGCAAAGGTAAAAGAATTATTTATAAAAACACTATCTTTGATAGATAAACTTACTTAATTATGGAACACACAAACAGCAAGCCAAAAGGTCTGCCGGAAAACGCTTACCGCGAATTAAAAGAGGGAGAGGAGTATAAACCATTGATGTCTCCTCTTAAAACGTACCCTGAGGTTACTCCGTGGTCGGTGTTTATGGGCATTCTTATGACAATAATTTTTTCTGCAGCGGCCGCCTATCTGGGATTAAAGGTAGGTCAGGTATTTGAAGCGGCAATTCCTATTGCGATAATTGCAGTAGGGCTATCAGGAGCGCTTAAGAGGAAAAACGCACTGGGAGAGAATATTATTATTCAATCTATCGGCGCAAGTTCAGGAGCAATTGTTGCCGGTGCAATTTTCACTCTACCTGCACTTTATATACTCCAGGCCAAATACCCTGAACTTACAGTTGATTTTGCCAAGGTATTTATGAGCTCACTCCTGGGCGGTGTGCTGGGTATTCTGTTCCTGATTCCATTCAGAAAATATTTTGTATCCGACATGCATGGAAAATATCCTTTCCCTGAAGCAACTGCAACCACACAGGTGCTTGTAAGCGGTGAGAGCGGAGGCAGCGGAGCCAAGGTCCTGCTTATCAGCGGTCTGATTGGCGGTGTTTACGACTTTATAGTCTCTACCTTCGGATACTGGTCAGAGGTGTTTACCTCAAGAGTATTGCCTTTTGGAGAGGTCATTGCAGAGAAGGCAAAGTTTGTGTTCAAACTGAATGTTGGTACAGCTGTCCTTGGGTTAGGATACATTATCGGTCTTAAGTACTCATTTATAATAAGTCTCGGGTCGATGTTGGTCTGGTTTGTTATAATCCCGCTTATTAATCTGCTTTTTGGAGGAGAAGTTATTGACCTCATGGGCACAGGGATTGCGACAACAATATCCGAAATGTCTCCCGAACAGATTTTCCGTGACTACGGAAGACACATTGGTATCGGAGGTATTGCAACCGCCGGTGTTATAGGAATTATCCGCTCTGCAGGTATAATTAAATCGGCCTTCGGACTGGCTGCCAAAGAGCTTAAAGGTGGTACAAATACAGCTGCAAGCACAGTCAGAACACAAAAAGATCTTCCAATGAAGATAGTTGCAATCGGAATTATTGCAACTCTTGTTGTTACCTTCCTCTTCTTCTACTTTGGAGTTGTTGACAACCTACTGCATGCTGTAATAGCAATTGTTGTAGTAGGAGTAATAGCATTCCTGTTCACTACAGTTGCAGCAAACGCAATAGCGATTGTCGGTACAAACCCGGTAAGCGGAATGACATTAATGACCCTGATTCTTGCCTCGGTAGTAATGGTGGCATCGGGTCTGAAAGGTACAGCCGGAATGACTGCAGCGCTTATAATAGGAGGTGTTGTATGTACAGCTCTTTCAGTTGCAGGAGCCTTTATTACCGATCTCAAGATTGGTTACTGGCTTGGCTCGACTCCTATAAAGCAGCAATCATGGAAGTTTTTGGGTACACTTGTTGCTGCCGCAACAGTAGGGGGTGTAATGATGATTCTGAACAAAACATACGGCTTTGTTGGTGATCACGCACTCGTTGCCCCTCAGGCAAACGCAATGGCTGCTGTTATTGAGCCGCTTATGTCAGGTGGCGGAGCACCTTGGCTACTCTACGGAATAGGAGCAGTAATCTCAATCGCCCTTACATTTATTGGCGTCCCTGCACTTGCCTTCTCTTTGGGAATGTTTATCCCGCTGGAACTCAACCTCCCTCTAATGGTTGGAGGAGCAGTAGCGTGGTTTGTCTCAACCCGCAGTAAAGAGGAGAAGATCAATTCAGCGAGGAAAGAGAGAGGAACCCTTATCGCTTCAGGCTTTATTGCCGGTGGAGCACTAATGGGAGTGGTGAGCGCGCTCATACGCTTTGCAGGGTTCAACTTCACAGTTAAAGAGTGGATGGAGTCGGCACCTGCTGAATATCTGGCACTTATAATGTATGCAGCTATTATTGCCTACCTTGCCTGGGACAGCATGAGAGCTAAAGCGGATAATCAGTAAATTATATAAAACAGACTATATAAAATGTTTGAAGGAAATTTTCTTGTAGCCTTTTCACTGACGCTTTTTGCCGGATTATCAACTGCTATCGGGAGTGCAGTGGTACTTTTATCAAAAAGGTTTTCGCCAAGATTTCTTGCCGCCTCTCTTGGATTTTCCGCAGGAGTAATGATATACATTTCACTGGTTGAGTTGTATGGCGAGGCCAGAGAGTCTCTTTCGCACCTATACGGTGGCTCAAGAGGAGATTTGTATACGCTGCTTGCATTCTTCGGAGGAATAGCACTAATTGCGATTATTGACAACCTTGTTCCGTCCGGAGAGAACCCACACGAAATAGGAGAGCTCTCAATTAATGAAGGCAAGAAAAAAGAGGTTAGCAAAGAGGGGTTGATGAGGCTTGGGCTGATGTCGGCCTTTGCTATTGCAATTCACAACTTTCCGGAGGGTATCGCAACGTTTGTAACTGCAATGAATGACCCTAATCTGGGAATCAGCATAGCTTTTGCCGTTGCAATTCACAACATCCCGGAGGGGATTGCAGTTGCAATACCAATTTACTATGCAACCCGAAGCAAGAGTAAAGCCTTTTGGCACTCGTTGCTGTCGGGGCTTGCCGAACCTGTGGGAGCAATTGCAGGCTATTTCCTTCTGGCCTTTCTGTTTACTGATTCGTTTGTAGGAGTAATTCTTGCAGGAGTAGCCGGAATAATGGTTTATATCTCACTAGACGAACTCCTCCCAACGGCAGAAAAATATGGAGAGCACCACCCTGCCATACTCGGAGTTATTGCAGGAATGGCGGTAATGGGAGTAAGCCTTATTTTGATATAACTCCATACAGTAATAAGTTTATTTGAAACAATTTGAAAAGCAATACAATGAAAGAAAAAATATTAGAACGGTTTTTGAGATATATCGCAATAGAGACCACCTCTGACCCTGAATCACACAGTCAGCCAAGCACTTCAAAGCAACTGGAACTGTCAAGATTGTTGGTTAAAGAGCTGCAGGAGATGGGTGTCAGAGACGCCGCACTTGATGAGCACGGCTATGTAATGGCAACGATTCCGGCTAATACCCCTAATGTGCCTGTCATTGGTTTCATTGCACACGTAGATAGTGCGCCTGATGCTCCCGGCAGAGTAACCAATCCTCAGATAATCGAAAATTACGACGGCAAAGACATTGTGATTAACAGCGAAAAGGGGATGATCATGAAGATTGAGGAGTTCCCTGAACTGCCGGATTACAAGGGTCAGACAATCATCACAACAGACGGAACAACCCTTTTAGGGGCAGATGACAAAGCAGGAATTGCCGAGATTATGACAGCCGTTGACTATATAATGAGCAATCCGGGCTTCCCTCACGGAGAGATTAAGATTGGATTTACCCCTGACGAAGAGATAGGACGTGGAGTTGACAAATTTGATGTTGAAAAATTTGGAGCCAAGTACGCATACACTCTGGATGGAGGTCAGATTGGAGAACTAGAGTACGAAAACTTTAATGCCGCCTCGGCGAAAATATTTATACAGGGTAGAAACATTCACCCCGGATATGCAAAGGATAAGATGGTAAATGCAATTATTCTGGCAACGGAGTTTAACGCTCTGCTCCCTGTTGAACAAAGGCCTGAATTTACGCAACATTACGAAGGCTTTTTCCACATTATCAGATTTGATGGAACTGTAGAAGAGGCAATGATTCAGTACATTATACGCGACCACGACTCAGAGAAGTTTGAACTGAAGAAAAACCTCATAGAAGAGAGTGTTACCTACATGAACAAAAAGTACGGTGAGGGCCGTTTCAGAGTTGAGATGAAAGATCAGTACTACAATATGCGCAAGCAGGTTGAACCTCATTACCATATTGTAGAAAAGGCAGTTCAGGCAATGGAGATGGCAGGAGTAACGCCGCAAATCAAGCCGATAAGAGGCGGTACCGATGGTGCAAGACTCTCATTTATGGGACTCCCCTGCCCCAATATCTTTGCAGGCGGGCACAACTTCCACGGAAGATATGAGTACATACCGCTTGAGAGCATGGTAAAGGCAACCGAGGTTATTCTTAATATTGTAAAATTATACTCTGAGGGCAAATAATATACTGAGTATAAATAAGTTTTAAGTGATGTTCAATTTTGACAATGTTCCTGACAGAAGAGGTACCTCGTGCTTCAAATATGATGCAAGAAAAGAGCTCTTCGGGACAGAAGATATCCTCCCCATGTGGGTAGCAGATATGGATTTCCAATCACCTCCCTGCGTAAGAGAGGCGGCAATGAGACTTTCCGAGCACGGAGTATTCGGTTACACCTTCCGTTCGGCACAGTCTGTTGATTATTTTATTGACTGGGTTGACAAAAGGTATGGCTGGAAGATTAATCGTGAACAGATTACCTCTTCTCCCGGAATAGTTGCAGCACTGCCCGTTGCAGTAAGAGTATTCACCTCCCAATCGGATAAAATACTTATTCAGACCCCGGTCTATCCCCCATTTCACTCAATAGTGAAAGAGAATGGCCGAACACTTGTTTACAGCCCGCTAATTTGCGGAGAGGATGGGTGGAGTGTAAACTGGCAGGATTTCGAGGAGAAGCTGAGTAAGGGAGTGAAGATGTTTATTCTTTGTAACTCTCACAATCCAATTGGAAAAGTGTGGACAAGGGATGAACTTCAAAAGATGGGAGAACTTTGCTGCAAGTATAACACAATAATCTTCTCTGACGAAATTCACTCAGATCTTGCCCTATACAACAATAATCACACTGTAATGGCATCGGTCTCAGAAGAGATTGCTCAGAACACAATCACAGCAATGGCTCCCAGCAAAACATTCAATATTGCCGGGATGCTCAACTCACTTATAATTTCGGAATCAAAAGAGCTTTTTGATAAATTTCACAAAGAGATAACAACTCTGCACCTTGAACTGGGAAACATCTTCGGACACATAACTATGGAGGCCGCATACAAAGATGGAGCACACTGGCTTGCAGAGTTAAAAAAGTATCTCGAGCAAAATATTGACTTTGCGCATGAATTCGTTAAAAGAGAGATTCCCGGAGTTAAATTTATTAAACCCGAAGGATCATTCCTCCTCTGGCTCAACTTTAAAGAGACAGGACTCTCTCACAAAGAGATTAAAGAGTTGCTTGTGAAAAAAGCCAAAGTGGGCTTAAACGACGGGCTTACATTCGGGCCTGACGGAGAGTTTCATTTCAGAATGAATATTGGCACTTCACTCGCTATTGTAAAAGAGGGATTTGAGAGAATAGCCGGAGCACTCAGATCAACATAATACAAATATCTGCTGCACTAGGTTATTTACGGCGTTTAAATACCCTTCTCAGGAAACTCTCTCTTTGCACTGCAGGAGAGAGTTTTTCGTTTTTAGATCTGCTCTTTGCAGTATTGTGGTACTTCATCTGCTTTTCATGAGCTTCGCGATGCTTTTCGACAACCTCCCTATGCTGCTCCAGCGCCCTGTTATGACTCTCAATCGCATGGTTGTGTGCCTGATTATGAGCATTATTGTGATTCTCCATTGCCTGTTGATGATGCTGCTGATGCGTGGTTGTCTCCTGAGCATTTACAGCAGCAGGCAGAAGCACTAAAACAGAGAGAGAAATCCAAATTGAAGTGATTAACCTTTTCATAATCTTGTGATTTAGATATAAAAAGAGGCCGCAAGATTTGTGCCAGAATTCATCCCTGGGAATTCTTTCCTTTCCATTCATTTCCAACAACTTAGCTCATGATCCAATTTTGCATTATCTGCTTGATATTCAGCCAAAAGGAAAGAATTCCCAGGGATGAAATGTTCCTGCCAAAACAATAAAGCCGGCTTTGAGGCCGGCTTTATTCGTTTTTTTGTTTTTCGATTAAGAGTTTGTATAGTGGTACAACATTTATGCAATTATAACTGGTGTACTTACTAAGTGATACTATTTGTAAAGATGGTACTTTTTGGAAAGTGCCTTGAACGACTCTACATCTTTATTAAAGTACGCTTTAATGTCTTCGAATTTATGACGCTCTGCAAATTTCAGGCGAATCTGGTCGCTGCCGGCTACCTGGTCGAACATGCGGAATCTTTTATCGCTGGCATTCTTGAAAACTGCCTGCTCCGGATGAAGTTCAGCCAGTGCCTGCATTACATAAAATTGTATTTCGGTAAGAGCAGCCTTTTCGTAATTCATAACATGTACCTGAACTCCCTGCAGGTTTTTACCAACTCCAACAGCATAGAAAGGTTTAACGTGAATAGGTCGGAAATGAATACCCGGTAGTTTGTACGAGTTAAGTCTCTCTGCAAGAGCTTCGGCGTTAATCCACTCTGCTGCAAACATCTGGAAAGGAATGGTATAGCCTACACCAATTGAGATATAACCCAGTTCTCCCAATATGCCAGAGATTGGATATGCAATAGCGCTGATTGGTTGTGGAATATGAGGTGAAGATGGGACCCACTGCAATCCGGTTTTATCGAATGTCATGCTTCTCTTCCAACCCTCCATCTTAACCACATGGAGTTTTACCTTTTTACCAAGCATATTCTCTTCATTAAGCATAACAGCAAGTTCGCCGCATGTTAATCCATAGAGATATGGAATCTTAAACTGGCTGACAAAAGAGATAAATCCATCTTCGACAAGATTACCCTCCACTCTGTTTCCACCTAGTGGATTTGGTCTGTCAAGTACAATAAATTCAATTCCGTTTTCGGCAGCAGCCTCCATTGCAAGCCCCATTGTGCTGATGTATGTAAATGAACGGCATCCTATATCCTGAATATCATAAACCAGTACATCTATCCCCTCAAGCATCTCTTTGGTAGGCTTGCGTGTTGAGCCATAAAGTGAGAATACAGGAATTCCGGTTTTAGGGTCTTTCATGTTGTCGATTTTGTCACCTGCGTGAACATCACCTCTAACACCATGCTCAGGACCAAACAGAGCAACCAGTTTTACGTTTGGTGCTTCGTGAAGAATATCAATAGTAGATTTGAGCTTGCTGTCAAAACCTGTAGGATTAGTTATGAGCCCTACCCTTTTGCCTTCAAGAATTTTAAATTTTTGCTCCTGAAGAACATCGATTCCGGTATCAACATCCTGTGCAGTCATCATGTATGTAACAATCATGAGGGCTACTGTAATAATCAGTTTTGTAAATTTCATCTTCTAATTTTTAAACTGTTCAGTTTTAATATAAAAACGGGTTTACTCCTTTTTTGCCGCTTTTCGGCCAAAAGATGGATCAACCTTTATGAAAGCAGTTACCAGGAATGTAAACACATAAGAGAGCATAATCCAGTAGAAGAAGTTCCTGTAACCAAGAAGCTCCTGCAACCAGCCGGCCATCATACCCGGAAGCATCATACCCAGTGCCATAAAGGCAGTACAGATTGCATAATGCGCCGTTTTGTGCTTACCGTCGGCAAAGTAGATCATATATAACATATAAGCTGTGAATCCGAAACCATATCCGAACTGCTCAATGAAAACGCAAAGGTTGATAATAAAGAAGCTGTCCGGTTGTACCACGGCAAGATAAACAAAAGAGAAACTCGGGAGCGAGATGCTAAGAGCCATAGGCCATAACCACCTCTTAAGACCACCAACAGAGGCAACAATACCTCCGATAATTCCTCCTAAAGTAAGCCCAAGAATACCTATCGTTCCGTAAACCATACCCACCTGACCGGTTGTAAGTCCCATTCCCCCTAACTCTTTAGGGTCCAGCAGGAACGGCGTAACCATTTTAACAAGTTGCGCCTCGGCAAAACGGAACAGCAGAAGGAAAGCTATTGCAACAAGAACCTGCTTCTTCCTGAAGAAAGATGCAAAGGTCTCAAAGAACTCCTTAAAAATTGTACCCGGAGTAACATCTTTAGCCGCCTTATCACTCTCCGGCTTAGGCAGAATAAACTTGTGGTAAAGTGCCACTGCAACGAAAAATCCTGCAAGAATGAAGAAGGTTATAGACCAGGCAAAAGTAATATTGCCTGACAAGCCTCTGAAATTGGCAACTGCACTCTCTTCCAGCTTAGGGTCAACCTGTATCAGGATAAATGCAGGTTTTGTCCAGTTCTCAGAGGTAAACTCGATTCTCTCGCCATGTGCAAGAAATATACTCTTGTCCCCACCTTTGAATGAGGTGTTCAGAACCATCTTCTCACCCGGTGCAGGAGCTTTTGTTAAGCGAACTTCAACCAGCCTTGAGCTTCCGGTAAGCTGACGCACTCCAGTAACACTCTTCTCCTCTCCAAAATTCTCTTTTATCCAGTTCCCCAGCGGACCGGAGACCCCTCTGCTCCACCATGATGCCTCTTTACCTTTCTTAAGAGCGGCAGTATTCTCCTTTGGAATGAATCCGTTAAGTGTGTTCTGCTCAACAGCAAATTTTCTGAGCATTGAGGCAGAGTCAGCAGAGATATTTCCTGTTCCTATATTGATAAGGGCCGGTGTTATATCAAATGTATATTCATCTGTCTGTGCTAGTGCATAAGGGTTTACAAGAGTGCTGTCGGCAGGAATCTCAATAGCAGAAGAGTACTCCGGGCCGGCATTTACCTGGATATCCAGTGGTTTAAGACCGGTGGCAGATTCAAGAGAGCCCGCAATAATTATGAGAAGTCCCTGTCCGGCAATGGTTGCAACCCTGTAAAAGGTGCTTCGGATACCTACATACATAGCCTGCTTGTTTGTGTCAAGCGCCAGCATATAAAACCCGTCTGCAGCAATGTCGTGGGTGGCGGAACTGAATGCCATAAGCCAGAAGACAGCAAGAGTTATCTGGAAAAAATTGCTTGCCGGAATTGTAAAGGCAATGCCTGCAAGGCCAGCCCCCACCAGAATCTGCATCGTGACAACCCACCATCTTTTAGTCTTAAGCAGATCTACAAACGGACTCCAGAATGGCTTAATTACCCATGGCAGGTATAACCAGCTTGTGTAAAGCGCAATATCTGTATTGGAAATACCAAGACGCTTATACATTATAACCGAGATGGTCATTACCGCAACATAAGGCAATCCCTGCGCAAAGTAGAGCGAAGGAATCCATGCCCACGGAGAGGTCTTTTTATTACTCATATGCGTAATTTGTTAGATTGAATATTCTTAATATAACTTCTCGATTTTGGCATCAATAAAATAGTGGAGAAGAATAGCGTCATATTTATAGCCCTTCTCTCCCATTACAGCCGCCCCAATCTGGCAAAGACCTACTCCGTGACCCCAGCCTGCACCCAAAAGGGCAAACTTAACAGGGTTACCGTTACTGTCCGACTCCTTTTCAACCACAAATGCAGAGCTGTAGAGGTGAGATTCCGATAGTGTCCTTCTGATTTCAAGCTCTTTACCAATTATTCTGGTACGCTTGGTGCCCACAATTTTGAGTTTAATCAGCCTTCCTGAAGTACCTCTTTCTACAGGTATAAGATCGGTAATTGTGCCATAATCTGTACCCGAACGTCTTGCAACAAGCTCTGATATCTGCTCCGCAGAATACTCCACTCTCCATCTGTAAAAGTTTACAGTCTCCTGATCGTAGTTATTCAGAACCTGAGAAAGTACAACTTTATCCGATGTGTTGCAGAATGACTCCGGCGAAGTGAGTATCCACTCCCTTGCATTCTCTTCTATAGTAAGATCCGGAAGTGGTGATCCCTCAGGAAAGTCTCTTTTGCCAACAAGGTAAGGATATTTTATATCCTCCCAGCAATTCTGAAACTCCTCAAAAACACCTCCGCAACTTTTTGAGTAGCGGGCATCACAGATTTTTCCATCGAACATAAGCAGCTCGCCGCGAGTCTCCGCAATCGCCTGTTTAACAATATCGGTAGATGCTCTGGTGATTCCCTGATATCTCTGGCAGTGATCATCTGCACAAATATCAAAATTTGTGTGATCTTCGCGGTCGTACCATCTGATAAGCTCACCTTCGCTCTCCTTCATTGTGCTGTACTGTATCTGAGATTGTTCAATCTCTTTGTTTTTCTGAATTTGAGCCAGAAGCCATGAACGCGAGATAACAGCATGTGCCTTAAGGAGTTCAAGAGAGGCAGTTGCACTCATCTCCGATGAGATTACAGAGGTCAGGTACTCCTCGACGCTCAGTAAATTGACAGCGGTAATCTTTCCATTCTCTACAATAAAGCGAAGAGATCCTTTAAAAACCTGATTCTCTTTACGTTCCCAATGGAAGTTGATTCCGATAGTCACATCCTTAAGTTCAAATGATGCAGAGTCTTGGTTTACAGGGTCAAACTGAAGCGAATCGTACAGATTCCCCTGAAACAATATCTTGTCGCCCGATAATTTTACACTCTCCTCTCCCTGAAACTCTCCTCCGTTAAAAAGAAACGGGCTGTTCAGTACAAAAGAGATGCTCGGTTCGAACATTATTCCTACGCTAACTTTTGGCTCTTTCATCTTAAAGTACAGTTTTAATTTTGTTTACAATAGCATTGGTAACCGATTCCGGAATAAGGATTTCATCCATAATCTCCTTAATTTCAATCTCCGAAATCTTATGAAAATCCTTTTCAAGAGGAGTAATAAGCACTCCGCCAAGGTCAACAGAGGCCGGGCTCAAAAGAATATTACCATCACCCTCTGCAAAGTAGTGAGAAGGGCGGTGTTTATCTCTTAAATATATGAGCGTTACGTATTTATCTTTGTTAACTCCTGAGGTTTCGTACCAGCAGAGAATATTAACCATCGGCTCAGCCTCCCCCTCCTTTAAAGGTAAAACAGAGAGTATCTTTTCGAAAATGTCGTTAGCTTGTGAAGGTGAATCAGATACCAATGCTATTAACCCCTTGAAAAGACCGTTAACCTTAGAAACTGTAGTATTCTCTGTTCTGAACAGCACCTCACTCTCCATCTTTTCAAGATGTTTCTCAATTGTAAGAAACCCTTTGTTACCGGCCTGAAAATGAAAGTGGTCGGGAGCAGAGGCTCCGCATTTAGGGCCATTATAGAAGAGGGTGTAATCCGGCAGCTCACCGGCAAGATTAAGCATCGCATCAAATCTACCGGAGATAAGTTGCAGCGTATGATCTAGAAGAGGGATTGTCAGATGTTTGGGGAAAATGGGAAAGGGGTTTATTAAAACAGTGTACGGATTTGCCGTATCTGAATTATTTATGTAGTCGAGGCCTTTTTGAACTGCAGGCCGGTTCTCTTTACACAAAAAACACTTCCTTTCGCTTATAGATTTCGCATCTACCTTAGCAGCCGACGAGACAATTCTTGCAGGGTTGAACTGAACCTTAAAAGGGAAACCGTCTACAACAACATCTTTAACAAGAACTTTTGCAAGAGCCTCATAATTAGACCCGGCCTGCTCCCAGGAGTTGAGTTGCTCCTCGAAGAGAGCAGCCAGGTTTTGAGTATTTAAAATCATCTCTTATGATGTTTATTACTTAGCGTTTTTGTTAAGGGCAATTCTTGCCATCAGCTCCCATGTACGGATTCTGTCTTTATAGGTATTGTGAGCGTTCATCTTAACTATGTCAAGTGAAGCATCTGAATTGTCTTCCCAGCGGCGGCAGTGATAAAGCACGTCGTAGATACGACCAATCTGGTACTCACGTGAGATGTTCAGACCTAAAGCATAATCCTCACCATAGCTGGTATTTGGAACCTTAACATCACGAAGAACAGGAGTGTAGAATGCGCGCGGAGCACCAAGGCCATTAATTCTCAAAGCGTTGTTACGTCCGTTATCAGGAGTCCACTCTTTATGATCTATAATTCCCGGAGCAATCATCTCCATATTGAAGTTGGTCATCATATAGGTACCAACTACCATAGCACAGTTCTGCTCGTAAAATGCATCCACAATCTTCTGAACAGTGTTCTCATCTGAGTAAACATCGTCGCTGTCCAGCTGAATGGCAAACTTACCACACTTAGGATGGTGCACACCTAAATTCCAGCACCCTCCGATTCCAAGATCTTTTCTGTCCGGAACAACATGGATAAGCCTCTCGTCTGAAGCAAATTTTTCGATAGCCTCGAATGTGCCGTCAGTTGAGTGGTTGTCTACAATGATCAGATTGAATTTGAATGAGGTCTTTTGCATGAGGACAGACTTAATTGCATCCTCTATAGTTTTAATCCTGTTGAAAACAGGTATAATTACCGACGCCTCAAATTCAAAGTTGCCCTTGTTGAACTCAATATTTTTAAATTCAGGCTTTAGGTATCCGCCAATCTCTTTAAGGTGTGCAGTACAAGCCTCTTCCATCTCTATTTGTACAGCACGGTTTTTAGGATCAACATAGTCAAAGATCTTCTCACCAGACTTGCGTGTATCCTGCTCGACCTCGGTGTACAGATATTCATTAATATGAACAAGATCACCTTTTTGAGATGTTTTTAGTCTCAGGTCGTAAAGCGCAGCATACATATATTTAACATCCATACGTGAAGCCGCCTCTTTCAGAGAGTCTGAATTGTAGAGAAGAACCGATCCAAAGTTAAAGTCATCTCTGAGGCTACCCTTCTGATAGGTAATAACCGGGCTTGGTTTTCTTACACCCTCAACAATCTGGAAATGATCGGCATAAACCATAACTGCAGAGGTATCGCCTGCAATTTTTACCATTCTCTCGAGAGCGAACATACCTAATACAAGAGTACTCTCTTTTGTATAGATAAGAGTGTACTCCGAATCTGCCCTTTCGGCGATTTTTTTGATAGCAGGAGTGCACTTTAAAGATTCAATATGAACAACTTCGCATCCCTCTACAGGTTCAGCCGCAGAATCGGTGGAAAGCAGAAATATTTTGCTCACCAATTGTGACTCTTTTAACCCCTTAACTGTCTGTTCTACTTGTGCTTTACCCTGATATGGAATAAAGCAGTTTACACATTTTGTCATAATCTTAACCTTATACTTTTTTAGGTTGCTAAGATATTCAATCGTGAGCAAACGAGCAAAAAAAGAGAATTATTGCCATAAAAAGCTTAATTTCGCGGCTTGCCAGGCCAAGATAAAATGCACCAATACGATTATCTAATAGCAGGGAGCGGGCTAGCCGGACTCTATGCCGCATTCAGAGCATCACGCTACGGAAAAGTTGCAGTCATAACAAAACTTAATGTTAAAGACAGCAATACATTTTATGCCCAGGGAGGCATAGCCGCAGTGACAGATGAAGAGGACACTCCCGAATTTCATTCAGACGACACCATTGTTGCCGGAAGAGGACTTTGCAACCCCGAGGCAGTCAGAATATTAGTAAATGAAGGCCCGGAGAGGATCAGGGAACTTATTTCACACGGGATGAATTTTGACATGACCCACGGACATCTTGAGTTGGGTCTTGAGG
Organism: Bacteroidales bacterium UBA5548; assembly: GCA_002425935.1. Classification (GTDB taxonomy): domain Bacteria; phylum Bacteroidota; class Bacteroidia; order Bacteroidales; family UBA932; genus Bact-08. The sequence continues at coordinate 25,030 of DINE01000031.1, forward strand.
GTGGCCACAGTAAAAGGAGAGTAATTCACGCCGGAGGAGACATTACCGGAAAAAGAATTACCGAGTTCATGATCAGGAGTATTCAGACAAACCCCAACATAACTCTATTTGAAAATCACAGGATTCTGGAGATCCTTAAATCAGGCAGTAAATGCACCGGACTCTTAGTCTGGAATAATGAGAGCTATAAAGCTGAGGCATTTTATGCAAAATCAACAATTCTGGCACTCGGAGGAGCATCAGCAATATTTTCAAGAACCACAAACCCCCTTACTGCAACGGGAGACGGAGTTGCAATTGCTTGGGAAGCAGGCTGTGAAATAGCCGACATGGAGTTCATCCAGTTTCACCCTACAACGCTGTACTCCCCGGATAACAAATCATATCTCATTAGCGAAGCGGTAAGAGGCGAGGGAGCATACCTGCTAAATTCAGCTGGAGAGCGGTTTATGACCAAAGTCCATCCGCTTGCAGAGCTGGCACCAAGAGACATTGTAGCTAAAGCAATATTTAGCGAGATTCAGAAGCAGAGAGATAGCAGGGCAGACGGAGATAATTTCGTCTGGCTCTCACTCGGCCACCTAAACCCCGAAAGAGTACAAAGCAGATTCCCACATATTTTTCAAAAATGTGCCGAACTTGGCTTTGACATGACCGATAAAATCCCTGTTGCTCCGGCTGCGCACTATATGGTAGGAGGAGTTAAATGCAATCTGAACGGCGAGACCGATATTAAGGGCCTTTATGTATGCGGGGAGCTGGCCTCTACCGGAATAATGGGAGCAAACCGCCTTGCCTCAAATTCGCTCTCTGAGTGTCTGGTCTTTGGATACAGAGCTGTTGAAGATGCTGCCGGATCAGAAAATTCAGCAGACAGAAGTACAGAACCACTCACATATTATGCAGATGAATCACTTAGTGAACTCTGCAATCAGGTTCGCAAAAGCGTTGGAGAGATAATGACCCGGTTTGCAGGCATAGTAAGAGACAAAGAGGGGCTTACTAAAGGGTTGCAACAAATCAATAGCATCGAAAATGATATTGCAGCATCGGGCAGAGCAGAGGAGTACTATACAAAAAGTGCTCTCTTTCTGACAACTGTCTCTAAGTTAATAATTACAGCAGCCCTTGCCCGCGAAGAGAGTCGCGGAGGACACTTCAGAAGCGACTTTCCGGAGGAGAGTGAGATGCTTAAAGTGCATTCGGCACAACAGAAAGACAGAGAACTTATATTCAAAGCATAACAGATAAAAAGATGGAAAACTCCCTGCTTATTGAAAAGATAATTCAACTTGCCATTGAGGAGGATGTGGCAACAGGAGACATTACAACAGACTCAATAATTTCTGAAAAATCAACAGCCGTTGCAATTCTCACAGCAAAGGCACCGGGTGTAATATCGGGAATCGACATTATTAAGGATGTGTTCCTTCACTTTGACAAAGAGATAGAGTGGACCCCATATATTAAAGAGGGGCAGAGAGTTACAAAAGGAGAGATAATCCTGAGAGTTAAAGGGAGCTTCAGAGCCCTTCTCACAGGAGAGCGTACAGCACTCAACATACTGCAGAGAATGTCCGGAATTGCAACGGCAACAGCCCTTTATGTAAAAGAGCTGGAGGGAACCGGTGCAAAAATTCTTGATACTCGCAAAACCGCCCCCGGAATGAGGGTTCTGGACAAAATGGCCGTAAAGGCGGGTGGCGGAGAGAACCACAGGATGGGCTTATACGACATGGTTCTAATTAAGGATAACCATATTAAGGTAGCAGGAGGTATTAAAAATGCAGTTGCGCAGGTAAAGGCAAAGGTTGCCGCCGGAACTCTCATAGAAACAGAGACAACCAACCTCATAGAGGTTTCAGAGGCAATAGAGGCCGGATGTGACATAATAATGTTGGATAATATGGAGAACAAAACCATGGCAGAAGCTGTTAATATAATTGCAGGTAAAGCAAGAACAGAGGCATCGGGCAACATGTCGCTTGAGAGACTTAGGGGAGTCGCACTCACAGGAGTGGACTACATAAGCGCAGGAGCGCTCACACACTCTGTAACAGCTCTGGATATAAGTATGAACATTACTCAGGAGTAAAACAAAAGAAGATGGATAAGGGGAGTATTATCAAAGAGATAAACAGAATAAAAAAAGAGAAAAACGCAGTTATCCTTGCACACTATTATGTAGAGCCCGAAGTTCAGGATATTGCCGACTATATTGGAGATTCACTGGGCCTTTCCCAGATGGCAGGTCAGACAGATGCAGATGTTATCCTCTTTTGCGGAGTAACATTTATGGCAGAGACCGCCTCAATAATCTCACCGGAGAAAAAGGTACTTGTACCCGACAACTCAGCCGGATGCTCCCTTGCAGACAGCATAAAAGCAGAGGACATAATAAAGTGGAGGGAGAGTAATCCAGGCGGAGTAGTTGTCTCCTACGTCAACTCAACTGCAGAGGTAAAGGCAAACACAGATATCTGCTGTACATCGGCAAACGCAATGCAGGTAATCCTTAGCATACCGGAAGATAAGAAGATCTTTTTTGTTCCGGACAAGAACCTTGCCTCTTATATTAAAATCATGAGCGGAAGAGATATCGATATATGGGGAGGAGATTGCTGCGTACACGAGTACTTTGACACAAAAGTTCTTAAAGAGGTTATAAGCGCCCATCCTAATGCAGAAATTCTGGTACACCCCGAATCCAGCTCATCGCACGACCCGGAAATTTATGAACTTGAGAATGCCTTTATACTCTCAACTACCGGAATGGTCAAAAGGGCTAAAATCTCTCCGGCCAAAAAATTCATAGTGGCAACAGAGCCGGGAGTAATATATCAGATGAAGAGAATTGCCCCCCATAAGGAGTTTATTGCAGTAGAGCCCTACAACAAGTGCTACCAGATGAGAAAGGTAACACTTGAAAAGGTACTGGCGTCACTTAAAGAGGAGAGGTACGAGATTAAAGTTCCCGAAGAGATCCGGGCCAAAGCTCTGCCATCTATCGAAAGAATGCTTCGAATTCTGGGGTCGTGAGGTTACTGCTTTTTGCCTAATCTCCCGCCAAGAACAATTCCTGCAGAGATTATTACAATATTCTTAATTATGTACTGACCCTCAAGAGTTGGCGCATAGGGGAATTGTGTAAATACCTCTTCCGGAAAAAGAAATACCGGCATAAATGTTCCCGCCATCTGAAGGAAGAGCAGAATTAATGTCTCTCTCATAAACTTCCCTGATATCAAACCAATACCAATAAGCACCTCCCACAAAGCCAGTCCGTTTATTATAACCAAATCGGGAAGAATCCCAAAGGTCATGACACTTATTGTTCTTATAGCAAGCTCCTGAGCCGGGCTGACTCCCGGGAAAAACTTAAGGAATCCAAACCAGAAAAAGACAATTCCAAGCGACACTCTCAACAGTACAAATCCGTTTTTTGACATCCACTTAATAACGCTCTCTTCAATTTTCAACAGATCTTCTTTTTTGAATTTTATCATATAGAGTAAGGGTTTTAATATTTTATAAACGGTTGGAACCTCTAAAAGGTTGAAAAGATAAATCTAAATTCTTTAATTTTTTTTTAAATTGCATCTGACCCTAAAAAATGAGAGAGATGAAGAATTTACTGCCATTTTCGGTTTTAGTCGTTGTATCGGCTATTATCTTCTCGTGCGGAGTGCAGAGAGGGGTGAAATCTCCTGCGAACGGAGGGTTTGCCATTAAAGACACAGTTTCGGCTCAGGACTCGCTGGAGTATGAGCTGATTGTATTTGATCCGTCATTTGAGTACTGGCTTCAATCCCGAAGTATAAACAAGAGCCAGTATTCGAACCACTATCTTAAAAACATGAACCGGATTTATGCCGATGAGTGGAACAGAAGATATGCAAGGGGGGACCGCAGATTTGACTCCTATCTTAACTACGACCCTTTTGCAGAGTATGACTTTGAATTCAGTTACAGACTCTTCATGTACTTTAAATACTTCGAAGAGGTTCACAGGATAAAGATCCTTCCGGGGAGATAATATAATCCCCCCGAAAGTCCTTTTTATCAGGCAATAAACAGAGCGTATAAAACACCAAGAACACCTATTGAGGCCAGTATAAATACAGGCTTCACAGGCATTACTCCGTTGTTTTCGGCAGTCTTACCGAATATACCAAATACCAGCGGGTGTACCAAAAACGGCATTGCAAACACAAACGCAATCATCTCTGCCGCCTGAGGGCCGAACATACCACCCTGAATTGCCGCAAAGAGTCCAAAGTGCGAGATTGCCGAAGAGTTTGCCATAACAGCATCGTTCAGACCGATTCCGCCCAGTGAGAGCAGGAAAAGACCACCGAAAACTGCAGTGAGCTGCCAGCCAAGAGAGAAGAGCATTAACCCCTTAATCTCTTTAGCATCCTGATTGTTAGCCTTTTTAAGAATTCTGAGGCTCCATACCGTAAAGAGAATACCAGCCGCAACAACCATCAATGTATAAGGGATGAGCAGTTTACCCGCCGATGCACTTGCTGCAAGAATTGAAAAGACAAATATGTGACCCGCAAACGGTACATTAATCATAATCGGAGCTCTCACCTGGGCGTCCTCACCAAGATCGCCTGCAGTACACGCCCCGGTAAGACCGGAGTGAGAGAGCGACCCGGCCATTCCCGGAGCAAGATTTCTGATATGGTTTGATTTTCCAAGAAAGATGAGCAGCGCAAGACCTCCAAACATCCAGAAAAGCTGACCAAAAAAGCCATAGGCCAGAACAGAGGTCATTCCGGTAAGTTGAAATGCATCGGCAATTCTTGACCCTCCTACCATAAAGTTAGCTGCAAGAACAACAGGAATACCTGCAAAGAGCAGAGACCTGATTGTAGGCCCAAACTTCCAGTTTGAGAAGAGCATCCCGGCAATTACCGAAAAGACCATCGCAAAGAATATCTCCGGAAGCGCAATAAAAGGCCTGATTGTCTTTGAAATATAAAAAGAGAGAAGAAGAATCCCAAGGATTCCGGCCGTCTCTATCATACCCTTTCTTATATAGACCGGCTTATTTGTAATTTTTGCCCTGTAGTCAATAAGTATAATTGAACCTACAAGCCCCAGATATCCAAGCAGCGGATAAAATGCATCAAGAGGTTCATTGTTGTTATGTCCTATTATCACCCTCTTCATAGACTCTATTCCTATGAGAATAAAGAAGGCTCTTATAAGAAACATAAACTGCGTAAACTTTGTTCCCAGAAACATCTCCTCCTGAGACGGGATTACAATGTCTGTTTTGTCAAGCTCCTGTTTACTGATGATCTTTCTTATCTCCTGCCCTCCCATAAAGAAGGAGGCAATAAGGGCTGTAATTGTAACTTTGCTGGTAAAATCTACAATTGGGAACTCTTTTAACCCGGGAGTTGCCATACCCGTTCTGGTAAGTATGTAACCCATGAGTAAACCGAAAATTACAATAATCAATATCGGTGAATAACGGGTCCCGGCTACAAAAGTTCTTGAAACAAGAACCATAGATATAACCATAAGGAATGTAAGCCAAAACTGATTCAAAATGTGAGTGTTGGCCATGAAGTCGGTGATCTGTTCCATCGATTGGTTTTTAGTTAATAAATTAGTTGCGATTGTGTATATGAAGATAAGAGTGAGGAACAAAGTCCCCGCTCTTTTTCAATTGCACAGATTGAACGGCAGTTACACGGCAAGGTTCTGTAAACATTGCCGAGGTAAAATTGCCAAGTGAGTAGTAAATTAGAGACTTTCTCTGTTTGCCGGAGGAGTCTTTAAAGTGGTAGAATATTCTTTTTTCGTCAAGGTTTTCAAATAGCGCAGCAACATCCCGCTGCTTATGATCTTCAAGAAAAGAGTAGCCGTTACCCAGTACAATCTCTGTTGGCTGTACAACGTGAGGATGCGCTCCTGCAACAATATCTGCCCCTGCAGCGGCAAGCTCTCTCCCCACCCTCATAATTTCAGGATCGGGGTACATCTCAAACTCAAATCCCCAGTGAACATATACGATTTTAAAATCCACACCATCGGAATCCATCTCTCTCAGCGCCTTTACAGGTTCTGAAATATCTATTTTTGAAGGGTTTAGCGGAGCAAGACCGGGGATAGTGTTAAGCTTTACACCTTTGTTCTGAAGCAGAGAGGGGTTGTTCAGCCCCCATGAAGTGGCATAAAGACCAATTTTAACGCCGTTTTTCTCTATTGTTAAATAGCTTTTAGCTCCGGAGCAGTCATGTTGACCGTTGTTGCTTAAGGTAACTCCTGTGTACAGTATTCCCTCTGAGCGCAAAAAATCCATTGTTCTTTTAAGGCCGTCGACACCCATATCCAGAGTGTGATTGTTGGCAAGTGACAATGCAGTAAAGATATTGGTACCACTCTCTCTTCTCAATAACCTCAAAAGCTCCGGCGGAGAGTTGTATCTCACATAATCGGGCCAGAAAGAGGGAACTCTCTGCAAAGTATCTATTGGAGTCTCCAGATTCCCTATTACAATATCAAAACCGGAAAGGTAACTCTTCAGCTGCTCGTCGGGATAGCTATCTTTAATCCTCCTCATCCACATAATATCTCCAACAAAAGCCATTGTGAGAACAATTTCATCTTCCGGATTTATATAGGTACTCGAAATTGTATCAACCTCTTTACCAGAGGTATCAGAAGCAAATGTGCCGTCTGATACTTTAATGAACTCCAGATACTCATTCTGAATTTTAAAGAAATTCATTATACTGTCGGGCGCCGTGTGCTTTTTACTGATGTACTTTCGAATATACTTAACACTCGACGGGAGTGCCTCTTTCAAGGAGAGACCCTCTGCACGAAACTCTTTATATGAGTTGCTCTCCCCGCCTGAAGAGAACCAAAGAGTTGCAAAAACTGCGATGAATGTGATTAAGATGGATAAAAGAGAATACAGGAAAATCTTTAAGATTTTCTTTGCTCTGCTGCAGAGGCGCCTTTTGATATCGGTGTTGCTCATATAAAACTCAACAGAGTAAAAATAGTTAATCGTTCTCAATTAAAAAAGCCCGCAAAATTTACGGGCTTTTTTGGTGGAGAATATCGGAGTCGAACCGATGACCCCTTGCTTGCAAAGCAAGTGCTCTAGCCAACTGAGCTAATTCCCCGGTTAAGAGAGCGCAAATATACGCAAAGAAAAGAAATCTGCAAATTTAAGAATGAGCCGGAGAAAGTTTACTTTCTAAAGGCGAATTCGAAAAATTTGTGAAGAAGCGCAGCTTCTTCTTTTCTTTGCCCGTCATTTGCCGAACGGGAGGGGAAACACGGAGGCGCAAAGCGACGACGTAAT
>DINE01000031.1:32445-32635 GCA_002425935.1 Bacteroidales bacterium UBA5548
AAGCGACGACGTAATTCCCGAAATTTGAAAGAACTTTTTTGTAGTCCCGAGCGGAGTTGAACCGCTGACCCCTACATTATCAGTGTAGTGCTCTAACCAACTGAGCTACGGGACTGTATAAAGTTAGTGATAGCATTAAGAGTAACAGTAAAGGAAAACTCCTTTGGTCAGTTAAGCTCCAAAAAGGAGG
>DINE01000028.1:0-29835 GCA_002425935.1 Bacteroidales bacterium UBA5548
TAATGGTTTGATTATCATAATTATGTCCTAGTAAAAAAAATAATTTGGCAACAGCGGCTTCTGTGGTACAGTCAAATCCGCTAACCACTCCCATCTTCTTCAGGAGTATGCCTGTTGAGTAAGCCTCCATATCCACACTGCCTGCATGACACTGAGTTACATTAAAAATAAGAACCCCTTTTGCGATTGCTTCACGAAGAATTTCCATAAGCCACGGCTTTGTAGGAGCATTGCCCGACCCGTATGTTTCAATAATCAGTGCTCTTAATCCGTGTGTGCCAACAATACTGCTTACAACTTGCGGTGATATTCCCGGAAAGATTTTTAATATAGCAACACTTGTATCAAGCGACGTGTTAACATTCAGTTTTTTACCCCATTCTGGCGGATAGTTTATAAATGAGGAGTTGTATCGTATGTGCACTCCGGCCTCTGCCAGGCAGGGGTAGTTCGAAGAGCGGAATGCCCTGAAATTCTCTGCGTTGTACTTAGTGGTTCTGTTGCCCCTGTATAGCTGACTTTCAAAATAGATACAAACTTCCGGCACCATGGCACGCCCTCTGGGATCTTTTGCCGCTGCAATTTCGATAGAGGATATCAGATTCTCTTTTCCATCGGTCCTGAGCATGCCTATTGGTAGCTGACTACCTGTAAAGATTACCGGTTTTTCAAGATTTTCAAGCATAAAACTTAATGCAGATGCAGAGAATGACATTGTATCAGTTCCGTGTAGGATAACGAACCCGTCGTAGGAGTCATATTTATTCCCAATCAACAATGCTAACTCCTGCCAGAATCCGGTTTCAATCTCAGATGAATCAATCGGTGGATGAAACGAGAATGTGTCAATTTCACAGTCAAACTTCCTGAGCTCGGGAACCTCTTCCAGGATCTGTTCAAAGTTGAATGGAACCAGCGCTCCGCTTTCGGGGTCCTGCTTCATTCCGATTGTTCCGCCGGTGTATATCAGCAATATTTTGGATTTCATGTTGTGTTGTGTGTTGAGTTTGATTGCCGTAAGATTTGTTGTGTAAAGTTAGGAAATCAGTTGAGATTAAATATCTCAGAAGCGTTTCTTGTAGTAACTTCTGCAACCCGGGAGAGGTCGCACCCCTTGATCTCTGCAATTTTTTCTGCCACCAGTTTGATATAGGCCGGCTCATTTCTTTTCCCTCTGTACGGAACAGGGGAGAGCCACGGAGAGTCAGTCTCCAGAACAATTTTGTCAAGAGGGGTCTTCTCTATTACCTTCTGCAGATTGCTGTTTTTGAATGTTACCACACCACCTATTCCAAGCCTGAAATCGCCGTATGTGAATACTCTTGAGGCTGTTTCAAAACTTCCTGAAAAGGCGTGAAAGATTCCTCTAAGATTCAGTTTACGACACCGGTCAAGAGATTTGAATATCTCCTCTGTTGCATCTCTGGAATGGATTATGACAGGAAGGTTGTTTTCAGAGGCAACTCTTAACTGCTCTTCAAATACAGTAATCTGTTCGTTCATGAACTCTTTAGACCAGTAACCGTCAATTCCAATCTCCCCGACTGCAATAAACTTTTCTCTGCTGAATGATTCAAAAACAAACTCAAGCTCTTCTCTCCAGTTCTCTTTAACCGAAGTGGGGTGAAGCCCGGTTGCAGGGTATGTATATCCCCTTTGCGATGAAGCAAGACTTATCATTGCATTATATGTGGTACTGTCAACTGCGGGCATTATTACACCTGCTACTCCAACCTCTTTTGCTCTTTCAATAACATCATTCAGATCGCCTTCGAAGTCCGTATCATAAAGATGCGAATGTGTGTCTATGTATTTTAACATTATAACCCTTTACTTAACTAAAAGAAATCTTTTTCCGGGCAGAGAGGCAATCGCTCCCTCGAGCTCAAGCTCAAGCAGATTTGAAGAGATCTCACGAATATTTAACCCTGTCATCCTCGTAAGTTCGTCAATCCCTGCCTCCTGTGCGGAGGCCAAAGCTACTAAAATTTTTTCTTTCTCTCTGCTGTTTGATGTAAAGAGCACTTTTTGAACCCTCTCTCCTTTTTTTTGAGAGAGATTCCATCCCATATGCTCTGCAAAAGACTCAGTAGAGTAGAATAGTGATGCAAGATTTTTTGAAATTAGAAGGTTACAGCCTCTTGATCTTACATCGCCAGGCCTACCCGGAACGGCAAATACCTCTCTCGCATACGATGATGCAAGTGAAGCCGTAATCATAGATCCGCCACGCTCTCCTGACTCCGCAACAATCACAGCATCTGACATCCCTGCAATAATGCGGTTTCTTCGGATGAAGTTAATTTTAAAACTAAGACTGTTTCTGGGGAATTCAGTTACGAGAGCACCATCTCTTTCAATAGCCGATGCATATTTGCCGTGGCTCACAGGATAGATAGAGTCCAGACTGCTGCCAAGAACGGCAATGGTCCTAAGGTTGTTTTCCAGCGCGCATCTGTGAGCCGTGATGTCTATTCCAAATGCAAGTCCACTCACTATGAGTGGGTTAAGTCCAAGATTTGCAAGTTCAGAAATTATTTTTCTGCAGACCTCTGTTCCAGTCGCAGAGGCTCTTCTTGTCCCGACAATAGAGATGACCGATGAGGCATCAAGAGCCGAAGTGCCTCTTTTAAAAATGACAAGAGGATAGTCGGAGCACTCAAGCAGCCTGTAGGGGTAGCCACCCTCTGTATCGGAAAATACAAGAACCTCTATGCCGGCACTTTCGGCCCATGAGATCTCTTTAGCAGCCTCTTCAACCGCCCTCTTATCACAGATATCATTGATAAATGTGTACTCTTTTCCAAAAATCTCTTTAAGATCTGACCTGTTTAACGAAAAAACCGCACGTGCACTTCCCGTTATCTCGATCAACTCTCTGGCCGGTTTACAATTATACCTGAAAATCGTATTCAGGGCGGCGGTATATAATTTCTCTTCTCTGTCCATAAATATCACATACAGACAAAATAAATAAGAGAGGCCATTAAACCTCTCTCATTATTGTATATAATTATTTTAAAATCAGAAAAAAGTGTGACAAATTGTCAAAACTTCATTATTTATCAGATTATAAGAAGTGCATCTCCGTATGTCCCGAATTTATATCCCTCTTTCATCGCTACATTGTATGCCTTCATAACGTTATCATAACCACCGAATGCTGCTGCAGTCATCAGCATGGTTGACTGAGGAAGCTGGAAGTTGGTAATAAATGCATCGGCAATCGAGAATGAATAGGGAGGAAAAATAAACTTGTTTGTCCATCCGGTGAACGGCTTAAGTTCGTTACGGGTTGTAACCGATGTCTCAATCGCTCTCATTACTGTTACACCTACAGCAAAGACCTTCTTTCCCTTCTCCTTTGTCTTGTTTATCTGATTTGCACTCTCTTCAGAAATAATCACCTGCTCTGAATCCATCTTGTGCTTAGAGAGATCCTCTACATCTACAGTGCGGAAGTGCCCCAGACCCATGTGCAGCGTAATAAAGGTTGAGTTTACGCCCTTAATCTCCATTCTCTTGAGTAGCTCCCTGCTAAAATGAAGACCAGCTGCAGGTGCTGCAACGGCTCCTTCATGTTCGGCGAATATTGTTTGGTACCTCTCGTTGTCAAGACTTTCGGCCTTGGCTCTTATCCACTTAGGAACAGGCATTTCACCCATTTTAAATAGAGTGGCTTTAAACTCGTCGTGTGTTCCGTCAAACAGAAAACGCAGTGTCCTGCCTCTTGATGTTGTATTGTCAATAACCTCTGCTACCAGATTGTCGTTCTCGCCAAAATAAAGTTTGTTTCCTATTCTGATCTTTCTGGCAGGATCTACAAGAACATCCCAAAGCCTCTGCTCTCTGTTAAGCTCTCTCAGAAGAAACACCTCAATTTCGGCACCGGTCTTCTCTTTGTTGCCATACAGCCTTGCTGGAAATACCTTGGTGTTATTAAAAATGAATATGTCCTCTTCTGAACAGTAGTCCAGAATATCCTTAAAGGTTTTGTGTTCGATCTCACCGCTCTTTTTATGAAGTACAAGAAGTTTTGATTCGTCGCGGTATTTCGAAGGATATTTTGCAATCTGATCCGGATTCAGATGATAGTTAAACTGAGATAGTTTCATAAGAGAGTCTCTTTTAAAAATTTAAACAAGTACTCTATTATACGAATTATTCAAGAAAAAGTTTCAGTTTGTCTATATTTATTGCATTCTCAATACGGAAATCTCCGGAAGCAGTTCTTGCAAGCTCAGTAAGGTGAGCTCCGCTGTTTAGTTCCAATCCGATATCCCTTGCAAATGACCTTATATAGGTTCCTTTGCTGCATTCAATTGCAATCCGCAGGGCAGGGGAGTTCCATGATATTATCTCAAGAGCGTATATTGATACTTTTGATGGCTTTAACGGTGTCTCCTTTCCCTCCCTGGCAAGCTCATAGGCTCTTTTTCCGTTAACCAGCTTTGCCGAAAATATCGGAGGTATCTGATCAATTTCTCCTGAAAGCCGCGGGAGTACCTCAGATACAGACTCTTTTGTAATATGCTCGTAAGGAAAAGTGGCATCAATCTCTTTTTCAAGATCGTATGATGGGGTTGTTGCACCAAATGTTATCTCTGCAATATACTCTTTTCGCTGAGCCTGAAGAGAGTCAGCTTGTTTGGTGGCTTTACCAATGCAGATGAGAAGTATTCCGGTAGCAAGAGGATCAAGCGTGCCTGCATGCCCGACCTTAATGTTTTTTACGCCGAACCATCTCTGTATCATGAACTTTATCTTTCTGACAGCATCCGCAGAGGTCCAGCCGTATGGTTTGTCCAACACAATTACAATGCCGTTGGGGTACTGTGATAAATCGCGAGACAACTTATTGTAGTTGTCATTTCCTAAAATAAAGGGGGTCATCGGCATCCAATTTTCTTGACCCTTGTCTCATGTCTCCCCCCTTCGAAATCGGTTGATATAAAAACACGTACAATTTCCAGGGCACTATCGCTGGAGATGAATCTGGCAGGCAGCGATAATATATTTGCGTTATTGTGTTCTCTTGCCAGTTTAGATAATTCAGGTGTCCAGCAGAGAGCTGCTCTTATACCCTGATGTTTGTTAACAGTCATATTTATGCCGTTTCCGGAGCCGCAAATTGCAATTCCGGCATCTGTTATCCCGTTTTCAACGGCATTGGCAAGCGGGTGTGCAACATCGGGGTAATCCATACTCTCAGAAGAGTGGGTGCCAAAGTCAGTTACCTTTAAACCGTTCTCTTCCAGGAACAGAGAGATAATTTTTTTTAGTTCGAAACCTGCATGGTCCGATGCTATTCCTATATGTTTGATATTTGCTTTCATGTCTGCAAAGATAACATATAATTAAATGAGGCAATAATTTTATAAATTTGCACGATTAAACCAGAAATCTATATGAATATTCCTATGCTTGACCTTAAAGGTCAATACAAAAAGATAAAAGAAGAGGTAGACTCATCAATCCACAAAGTAATAGATAGTGCTGCTTTTATTAATGGTCCGGAGGTTCACAGTTTTGAAAAAAACCTTGCTGATTATCTTGGTGCAAAACATGTAATTGCGTGTGCCAACGGAACCGATGCACTTCAGATTGCCATGATGGCCCTTGAACTAAAGCCCGGAGATGAGGTGATTGTGCCCTCATTTACATATGCCGCTACAGCAGAGGTTGTAGGTTTACTGGGTCTGGTGCCTGTGCTGATTGATGTGGAGCCAGATACTTTCAACGTCAAAACCAGTCAGATAGAGGCTGCCATATCGTCAAAAACAAAAGCTATTGTGCCGGTACACCTGTTTGGACAGGGAGCCGATATGGACAAAGTGATGGAGATAGCAGCAAAGCACAACCTTTTTGTAATTGAAGATAATGCTCAGGCAATTGGTGCTGTTCACACCCATTCAGACGGAAGAAAAAGCCATTACGGCACAATCGGTCACATAGGATGTACATCTTTTTTCCCTACCAAAAACCTTGGCTGCTACGGTGACGGAGGAGCGCTCATTACAAATGACTCTTCGCTTGCAGAGAGGGTGAGAATGATTACCGACCATGGTCAGAAGGTTAAATATCATCATGATATAATTGGATGCAACTCCAGACTTGACACAATACAGGCGGCAATATTAAATATTAAACTGAAAAATCTTGACAGCTATTCTGAGTCCCGCTATAAGGCGGCACAGATGTATAAAGAGCTTCTTAACGGATTGTCAGATGTAATTTTACCGGCAGAGGCCTCCTATTCTACACACGTTTATCACCAGTTTACCATTCAGCTTCCTTCGCATAACCGCGATGAGCTTAAAGATTTTCTTGCAGCAAAAGGAATAGCTTCAATGGTGTATTACCCTATGTCTCTAAACAATCAAAAGGCCTTTTCGGAGATTTCGAGAGTTGAGGCAGATCTGACAAATTCCGAATTGCTGACATCCAGGGTGATATCGTTACCAATGCACACCGAGCTTACACCTGAAATTCAGAGAATCATTGCTCAGGCGGTGAGGGAGTTTTTCGGGAAATAATAGATTTGTCATGAAAAGATCAAAAGTTCTTGTAACCGGAGGAACCGGCTATATTGGCGCACACACCACCGTAGAACTTCAGCAGGCAGGATTTGAGGTTGTTGTTGTGGATAACCTCTCAAATTCAACTGAAGATGTCATTGATGGCATAGAGAAGATCACTGGTGAGAGGCCTCGGTTCTACATGGCAGATTGTTCAGATCTGGAGAGTTTTACAAGAGTTTTTAAAGAGGAGGAGTACTTTGATGCTGCTATACATTTCGCTGCTTTCAAGGCTGTGGGCGAGAGCGTAAGGGAGCCTCTGAAATATTACAGAAACAATCTGCAGTCACTTATCAATCTACTCCTGCTTACCTCTGAAAGCAAAAAAGGGGCGATTCTCTTTTCATCTTCATGCACAGTGTACGGACAGCCGGATAAAGAGCATCTGCCTGTAAGAGAAGATGCACCCCTTAAAAAAGCAGAGTCACCTTACGGTCTTACAAAGCAGATGTGTGAAGACATCCTATCGGACTCTTCAAGAGCATTCGGAGAGAGAATCAGGATTATCTCTCTGAGGTATTTTAACCCGATTGGTGCTCACAAAAGTGCCCTGATAGGAGAGCTTCCGAGGGGAGTTCCACAGAATTTACTCCCGTTTGTAACACAGACAGCAATAGGCAAAAGAGATAAGTTAAGCGTATTTGGTAATGATTACAGCACACCTGACGGATCATGCATAAGGGACTATATTTATGTTTGTGATCTTGCAAAGGCACACGTTGCAGCAGTTGAGCGTATGCTTTTTAAGCCGGGAGAGATGGAGTCAGGCATTGAGTATTTTAACCTGGGTACAGGCAGAGGTTTGTCGGTGCTGGAGGTAATTAACGAGTTTGAGAAGGCAACCGGAGTTAAGGTGCCTTACGTTATTGCTCCAAGGAGAGAGGGTGATGTAGAGCAGGTATGGGCAGACCCCTCTAAGGCTAACAAAACTCTTGGCTGGAGAGCAGATACCCCGATTGATGAGGTTATGAGAAGTGCATGGCTATGGGAGCAGAGACTTGCGTCCAACTCTTAGAATTGTCTCCTCTTTTCCCAGAAGTGCCATAATATCTGCAACTCCCGGACCTTTGGATTCACCAACCAGAAGAAGTCTCAGGCAGTTCATTACAGAACCCATTTGCCATCCATTCTCTTTAATCATTGCAGGAAGTCTGTTCTCGATATCCTCTTTTGAAAATGAAGGCATTTCGGAAAACATATTGATTACCTGATCTAGTATTTCAGAGGTATCCTCTTTCCAGAACTTCTCCTTTACCTTTAAGTCGTAATTTTCTGGTGCAGTAAACATAAAGTCAGCCATATCAAGAAAATCGTGTACAAAGACAGCTCTCTCCCTGAATAGTTCAACAACATTGGCAACATATGTCATCTCTGCATCAATCCCTCTGTTTTTAAGTAATATGGAAAGATCTGATGCCAGAGAGCCGGTATCTCTTTTTCGCAAATACTCCTGATTAAACCACTTTGCTTTGTCAGGATTAAATTTTGCACCTGACTTTACAACTCTTTCGAGTGAAAAAGCTTCGGTTAGCTCTTCCAGTGAGAAAATCTCCTGCTCAGTTCCGGGATTCCATCCCAGGAAGGCCAGAAGATTAACAAACGCCTCCGGAAAATAGCCATCTTCACGATATCCGCGTGAGACCTCACCCTGTTCGTTTTTCCACTCCAGCGGAAATACCGGGAAACCGAGCCTGTCACCATCACGTTTGCTAAGTTTACCCTTTCCGTCAGGCTTGAGAAGCAGCGAGAGGTGGGCAAACTGAGGCCTGCTTTCACTCCAGCCGAACGCCTCATACAGCATATAATGAAGAGGAAGTGACGGGAGCCACTCTTCCCCTCTAATAACATCGCTTATCTCCATAAGCCTGTCATCGACTACATTTGCCAGATGGTATGTTGGGAGCTGGTCAGCAGCCTTCCAGAGAACTTTGTCGTCAAGGGTTGATGAGTTAACCTCAATCTCTCCCCTGATCTGATCGTTCATTTTAATTATATGATCAACAGGCATTTTGAATCGGATAACCCATCTGTTATCACGCTCAGTCATCGCCTGAATCTCATCCTGCGTCATTGTAAGAGATGTCCTCATACTCTCCCTTATCTGGTGATTGTATGTAAAGGTCTCGCCTCGTGCTTCTGCGGCAGCTCTTACGCTGTCCAGCTCTTCCGGAGTGTCAAATGCATAGTATGCAAAACCTCTGTTTACCAAATCCAGAGCGTAATCTTTGTATATCTCTCTCCTTTGAGACTGACGGTAAGGGGCGTGAGGGTGCTTCTCAGACGGAGTCTCAACCATCTTGCCTCCCTCTGTTCCTTCGTCAGGTGAGATGCCACACCAGGCCAGAGCCTCTATTATGTACTCCTCTGCTCCCGGAACAAATCTTTGAGAATCTGTATCTTCGATTCTCAGAATAAAATCTCCCCCTCTCTTTTTTGCGTACAGATAGTTATACAGAGCGGTCCTAACACCTCCCATATGAAGCGGTCCCGTGGGACTTGGGGCAAAGCGGACTCTGGTTCTTTTGGTCATCTTAATCCTGTGTTTGATGTATATATGAGTTATCGGACAACAGCTGTTGTCTTCCGTTACTCTCTTCCAGTCTGAAGGTGCTGCTCTCTTTTGGGTCGGGAACAGGCACCGAGCTCTCCTGGTTTCTGAGCTTCATCTGTTTTCTTATGTATGCAGGCTGTTTTTCAAGTTGTGTTATGTCGTCGCCCTGCTCCAGAATAAGTGCCGGTTTACTCTTTTTGACAACGCTCTCCTGACCCGCTGCCGGGACACTATGTCTTACAGTAGGCTTGATAACCCTCTCTGCAGGCATAATCTCTGAGTGAACAGAGGTTATATGCTCTTCGTGGATAGGAGGTGCAGATGTTATTGCATCGTTACCAAGTACCACACTCTCTACAATTTTTCCTCCAGATGACGAAATCTGAGGGAGAGAGTGCATATCAAATCCCGTTGCAACAATGGTAACACTGATTGACTCACCTATAGAAGGGTCGCAGACAACTCCCCGTTTGAAGTTTTCGGCATTTCCCCCTGTAAACTCACTTATATAGGCCATGATCTGTGAGAGTTCGGCCATTGTTAATCCGTGGTCGTTGCTTGATGTGATGTTTACAAGAACATTCTTGGCAGATGTAAGGTCAAAGTCATTTAAAAGAGGTGATGAAAGAGCCTCTTCTACAGCTCTTATCGCACGGTTCTCCCCTGTTGCGGACCCTACACCCATGAGGGCCATTCCGCTGTTGTTCATTACCATTCTGACATCGGCAAAGTCAACATTTATAAAGCCAGGTCTTGTAATAATTTCGGCAATACCTTTAACGGCTGTGCTCAGTACTGCGTCTGCCTTTGGAAATGCCTCAAAAATAGAGAGCTCTCCAAATATTTTGTAAAGTTTTTGATTATCAATTATGAGCAGGCTGTCTACATTTTTCTCCAGCTCCTTAATTCCAAGAATTGCCCTTTTGAGAAATTCGCTGCCCTCATCCCGGAATGGAAGAGTAACAACGGCCACAGTGAGTAGACCCATCTCTCTTGCAACTTTTGCAATAACAGGGGCAGCTCCGGTTCCGGTACCTCCACCCATACCGGCAGTGATAAAGACCATCTCTGTGTATCCCTCAAGAAGTTCCTTAATCCTTTCGATGCTCTCCATTGCGGCTTTTCTTCCCTGTTCGGGGTTGCAACCGGCACCAAGTCCGCGTGTTACAACATTCCCCAACTGGAGTTTTTCGGGTACCGGACTTGCTGCAAGGGCCTGTACATCTGTATTGCAAATCAGGAAGTCAACATCTTTGATTCCCTGTCTGAACATCTGGTTTACAGCGTTTCCGCCACCTCCGCCGACACCAATTACTTTGATGATCGACCTGTTGGGCTCCCAATCTACCGGTAAATACTCTTTCATAATGCAAAGTTATGCTTCGTCGTTGGAATTGTCAAATATGGTTCCAAAAAAGCTTGGGATTGATCCAAGAATTTTTCTGCCGCCGCTACGTGGATTAATCTTTGATCCTCCTCTCTCTCGCTGTGCTCCGCCTGACGCCCCTTCGGAAACAATCTCCTCTTCAGGGAAAAGAGTTGTGGTGCACGACGGGCTCTCTTCTACTTTATTTTGCTCCCATTCGTGTCCCAGCAGAAGCAATCCGATTGCTGTTGAGGTGGCAGGACGGCAAATTTCGTTTGATGTGTCAAAGCACAAATGGTTCGAAGGAGAAGCGATTCTTGTATCGTATCCTGTTTTATATTTGACAAACTGACTCAGATTGGTTAAAAGCGCACCACCCCCGGTGATTACTATTCCGGCACCGAGTCTGTCCTGATAGCCTGAATTCTCTATCTCATACATTACTGCCTCGATGATCTCCTCAACTCTTGCTTCGATAATCCCGGCAATCACCTTAAAGGAGACCTCCCTTGACTCTCTGCCGCCAAGCCCCGGAATTATTACAGTTCTGTTTTCTGGTACATATTCGCTGTAGCACGAACCATACTGTATCTTCATCTGCTCGGCATTTCTCAGAGATACTCCGCATCCCTGTCTAAGGTCTTCTGTAATTGAATTTCCTCCGAAAGGAATTACAGCAGTATGCCTTATGATGTTGTTGTGGTATATGAGCAAGTCAGTTGTTCCGCCTCCAATATCAACCATAGCAACACCAAGTTCCATCTCATCTTCAGAGAGAACAGCTTTTGCCGATGCCACAGGTTCAAGAACCAACTCTCTCAGCTTAAGGCCGGCACGGGTAATTACCAGTTTGCTGTGCTCAACTGAGTTGATCTTGCCAATGAAGAGCTTGTAATCTCCTTCAATTCTGGTGCCCGTCATCCCTTTTGCATTCTCAACACCCATGTGATCATCTACATTGTACGACTGAGGAATTACATGAAGGATCTTCTCCCCTGCATTTACCCTTGAATTGGACATCTCTTTAATCATGTCATCTATCTCATCCTGAGATATAAGATTGTCTGCCCTTCCACGGTTACGGCTTATTCTGGCAGATGCACACTTTATGTTCTGTCCCGCTATTCCAACGTAAACCTCTTTGATCTCTATTGAATGTTCGTTTTTTATCTCTTCTATGGTCGGAAGAAGAGAGTCAAGAACCTCTTGTATGTTAACCACCTCTCCTCTCATTACTCCTTTCGACGGGGCCTCACGGAAGGCTACGATTCTGAACCCCGATTCTGTCTTCTCTCCAACCAGGGTAACCACCTTTGTGGTTCCAAGGTCTATGGCTGCAACATAATTGTTCATAAGTTTAAGTCTTTATCTGTTTTATTTTCTGATTTTTTACATACTAGCTGATTCCCGAACCTAAGGTCCACTGTCTTATACGATTCCCAACCTTGTGCTGGTATAACCTTATTATAAAATGCCTCGAGTTTCAAAAATTTATATTCAATATTGT
Source organism: Bacteroidales bacterium UBA5548 (assembly GCA_002425935.1). GTDB lineage: Bacteria > Bacteroidota > Bacteroidia > Bacteroidales > UBA932 > Bact-08. Next base: position 12,003 of record DINE01000028.1, read on the forward strand.
CCGGTTCTCCGAATATTACCTCAAAACTTCCTACACGTGGGATAAAAGAGAGGACACCCTTTTCGTCAATATATATCTGTTCAACCATAGAGTTCCAGAAGCTCTCTCTCTCGAGATACATTCCGAGGTTGTGCAGCATGGTAACCCAGCGCGGGTTGTTTTTCACCTCACCTCTGAATCCTGTAGGGATATTGAGCGGTATATTTCCTGTTACAACCGGAACATAAGAGGTGAAAGTTCTCATTAGAGGAAAGATGTAGGCAGTTTCGTCCATATAGAACCCTCCGTTGGCCGTTTCCAGGCGAAGAACCGGTCTGCGTTGCATAATCTCGACCCTAACTATTCCTTTCCTGTTAACACTTACCTGTGATATCTTCACAGCAGTCCGGTTATTTATAATATTTTCAATTTCAAAAAGATTAATATGTTTGATTTTACTCTCTCCGGGAGTAATTCCCTCTGTACGGAGCAGCTCTTTTATCTCACCCGGGCTTACAAATCTGTTCTTTGCACTATCCAGTACAGTGACTTTAATTTCTGTACATCTGAGTTTATCGCTCTCCTGAGCTGTAAGCAGTGAAGACCAGAAAAAATAGGCACCAAGTGCCGCGGTAATCAGCACATATCCTGTATATATGAGGATCTTTTTAAACATTATATCTCTTTTTAAGATACTCGCCTATAGGTTTGACAAATCTGTCGATATCTCCGGCACCAAAGGTTATAAGTACATCTATATCTCTTTTGGCCAGTTCTTCCATCAGAGACTCCTTAGATACCAGTACCTTATTTTTTAATGTTACATCGTCAAGTATTATTTGAGAGGTAACCCCCTCAATCGGCAACTCTCTTGCAGGATAGATATCCATCAGAATCAGTTCATCAAGCTTTGAAAGACTCTCAGCAAACTCTCCTGCGAAATCTCTTGTGCGGGTGTAGAGGTGGGGCTGAAATACTCCTGTAAGTTTTCTGCCCGGGAACATATTCCTTATTGAACTTATAGCCGCAGACAACTCTTTTGGATGGTGTGCATAGTCATCTATATATGAGCATCTGGATTTATTAATCTGAATGTCAAATCTTCTCTCAACTCCCTGAAAACGCGACAGTGAATCCCTTATCTTTTCAGGAGAGATCCCTTCTACTATCGCTACAGCAGACGCTGCAATTGCATTCTCTACATTAACCCACCCCGGAATACCAACTGTACAGTTTTTAACAGAACCACCGGGATAATTGAATGTGAATCTAAAGTAGCCGCCATCCTGAATCTTAATCTCAGAGGCGTAGAAATCGCATTCACTGTCGTAGGAGTAGTACATGACTTTTGCCTTGCATCTGATCTCTGTGTCTATTGCCGCCCCTTTTTTAACAATCAGGGTGTCGCTAACCTGTGATGCAAAATCTTCGAATGCACATTTTATAGTTTCATAATCGTTATAAATGTCAAGATGGTCGGCATCTGCAGAAGTAATCACTGCACTTTGTGGCCAAAGCTGCAAAAACGACCTGTCAAATTCATCAGCCTCTGCTACGAGAAGCTCGCTTTTGTCCAGAAGAAGATTTGTATGATAGTTTTTCGAGATACCTCCCAGAAACGCATTGCAACCCCTCCCCGAATCGGTAAGAATATGGGCCAGAAGGGTAGAGGTGGTAGTTTTACCGTGAGTACCGGCAACTGCCAGTGTCCTCTTCTCTTTTGCTATAACGCCAAGAGCCAGAGACCTTTTCACAATTTTATACCCCATCTCCTTAAAATAGATGTACTCCATAAGGTCTGACGGTATTGCCGGAGTATATATAACCAAAGTCTTATCTTTCTCTTTTTTGAAAACCTGAGGAATCTGAGTTATATCATCCTCATAGTGAATCTCCATTCCTTCATTTTCTAGCTCTTGAGTAAGTGAGCTTGGTGTTCTGTCATACCCGGCAACTATGCTGCCATGATGTTTGTAGTACCTTGCAAGGGCACTCATTCCAATTCCGCCAATTCCTATCAGATAAACATTTTTCATATTTTTCTCTTTTACCGGGTTGAGGTTTTAATTATCTCTCTCGCAATGACCTCTGCTGAATCACGCAAAGCCATCTTCTCTATTCGATTCTCAAGTTCCTTAACTTTTATATCGTCTTTAATCAGTTCCATTGCAGCATTCATCAGTTCGTCATCAGCCATGTTATCCGGTACCAGCAGAGCAGCACCTTTGTCAGACAGCGATCTGGCATTATGTGTCTGGTGATCTTCGGCTACATTTGGGGATGGAACAAAAATTACAGCCTTAGCAGCTATACAGAGCTCAGAAATTGTTCCTGCTCCTGCTCTGCTTATTACAACATCTGCTGCAGCAAATGCAAGATCCATATCTGTAAGGAATTCATAACATTTTACATAGGATCTCGGATTCAGGGAGTTGAACTCTTTTATTTTTTCAAAGTAGTACTTACCTGTCTGCCAGATTATATTTATATCGCTTTCAATATTCTCCTGAACCCAGTTCATTACACACCTGTTAAGCGTGCCTGCACCAAGTGAGCCTCCGGTTATGAGCAGGGTTTTTTTATCACGGTTAAGAGAGTAGAGTGTTGCAGCTCTCTCTTTCATCTCAGGAGTAGCTTTAACAATCCCTTTTCTGACAGGGTTTCCGGTAAGAATGACCTTGTCTGCAGGGAAAAACCTCTCCATCCCTTCGTATGCAACACAAATTTTTTCGGCTTTTTTACCAAGAAGCCTGTTTGTAAGACCGGCAAAGGAGTTTTGCTCCTGTATCAGATAAGGAATGCCCTTTCTGCCTGCCATCCAAAGCAACGGGCCTGAGGCGTAACCCCCTACACCAACTGCTACATCCGGTTTAAAGTTCTTAATTATTTTACCGGCTATTCTGAGACTCCTGAGTATTTTAAAAGGAAGTTTCAGATTATCAAGGCTTAAGGATCTTTTTAATCCTGCAACAGGTAATCCCTCAATTTTATATCCTGCCGCAGGCACTCTCTCCATCTCCATTCTTCCCGCTGCTCCAACGAATAAAATTTCACAATCAGGTGCTGCCTCTCTAAGGGCATTGGCAACAGAGATTGCCGGAAAGATATGTCCTCCCGTTCCGCCGCCGCTTATTATAATTTTCATGCCCTTTTTCATCTCTCCTCCTTTTTGCTCTCTTTACTCTCATCTGATGCAGCTTCTGTCTCTGCAGCTTTTGCAGCAGCCTCCTTTTTGGAGATATTTTCAATTGTGCGGCTTACAGATAAAATTATACCAAAGCCTCCGCTCATAATAATCAGAGATGTTCCCCCAAGACTTACAAGAGGCAGTGTGTGCCCCGTAACGGGTAACAGACCTACATTCACACATATATGAAGAAGAGCCTGTGATGTTATAAGTATGGCCAACCCCATCACAAGCATTAGGGAAAATGTTCTGGTACAAGATCTTGCCAGCATTATGCATCTGGTAAAGAACCAGACATACAACATCAGTACCAGCAAGCCTCCTATAAATCCCCACTCCTCAATAATAATAGCGTATATGTAATCTGAGTAGGGGTGTGGGAGAAGATTCCTCTGGATGCTGTTACCTGGACCTTTCCCCAATATTCCTGCCGAGGCCACTGCAATCTTTGCCATGTCGGCCTGAAAGGTTTTGTCAAGGATAGCCTGCTTCTCCTGAGGAGTAAGAGCATCCTCGGCTTTATGCTCAATTGTATGATTCTTTATACGGTTAACGGCCGTCTCTACACGGGGAAAGAGGCCGAACATCATATTCATTACAATTATCAAAACGAGTGTAATTACTGCTATTCCTGCAGTTTTAAGAAGATGCATCCACTTAATACCTGCAATCAGAAAGAGTAAAAACGAGACTGCTCCTACCAGAAGGCCTGTTGAAATACTGCCGTACAAAATGAGCAAAATTACAACTCCCAAAGGGGCGACAGCCCATATTAAAAACTCTTTATATGTTTCAAACTTAAAGTCTTCCAATATTTTTGAGAGGTAAAGTATGACTGCAATTTTTGCGAACTCTGCAGGTTGAAACGAAATAACACCTATTCTGAGCCACCTCTCAGCATCGTTGTAACTGCTTCCCACCAATATTGTAGCAGTAAGAAAACCGACAGAGAGAATCATTCCGAAATATGAGAGCATTCTGTACCATCCAAGCGGAATTTTGTAGCAAATATATAGCGCCGTTAGCCCGAAGATTATGAATCTCAGCTGTTTGAAGAGAAAGTCCATAGTGCTTTTATTCTCCCTGAAGGCCAGAGAGCTGCTCGAAGAGTAAACCGCCGCAACCGAAATGAGCGACAGCATAAAGATGATTATCCAAATCACCTTATCTCCCTTTAGCCTGTATATTATGTTATTCTCTTCCATCTGCACGAACCTGATTTTTATAATTTTTGAACAGCCTCTTTAAATAGTCTTCCCCTCTCCTCAAAATTTTTAAAGAGGTCAAAGCTTGCGCAGGCAGGTGAAAGAAGCACGGTATCTCCCGGCTGGGCAATTTTGTACGCAATTTCAACTGCCTCTTTGGCAGAGGTTGCATCAAACATATTGTCTACCATCCCTCCAAACACCTTGTGAAGCTTTGTATTATCTGCACCAAGGCAGATTATTGCCCGTACCCTCTCTTTAACAAGATCAAAAAGAGGTTCATAATCATTTCCTTTATCTTTACCTCCTGCTATCCAGACAACAGGGGTTGTCATGCTCTCAAGTGCATACCATGTTGAGTTTACATTTGTAGCCTTTGAATCATTAATATAGAGGACATTTTTTACCTTCAGAACCTTCTCTAGCCTGTGTTCCACCCCCTCAAAGCTCGTAAGGCTGTCCCTTAAAACCTCATTATCTATATCGAGTACTTTACCAGTAATAGCAGCAGCCATTGAGTTGTAAACATTGTGCCTTCCCTGAAGGGAGAGTTCACTTAAAAACATCTGGTACTCCCTGTCCTGATAATGAACATGCATTTTGTGATCTTTGACGAATGCCCCCTCTTCAACCTCTCTCTCCTGACTGAACGGAAGTTGTTTTGCATGAAGAACTATCTGGTTAAGATGTGAAATACTTACCTCATCGTCTGCGCAAAAGATAAAGCAATCTTCCGATGACATGTTCTGAGTAATCCTGAACTTAGCCTTAATGTAGTTCTCCATTCTGTTATTGTATCTGTCAAGATGGTCTGGTGTTATATTGAGCAGAACAGCAATATCTGCCTTAAATTCATACATTCCGTCCAGCTGAAAGCTACTCAGTTCCAGTACATAATAATCGTAGTTGCAGGTTGCAACCTGATAGGCATAGCTCTGTCCGATATTACCTGCAAGGCCAACATTAAGACCCGCATTCTTAAGCAGAAAATAGATAATCGATGCGGTGGTTGTTTTACCATTACTTCCCGTTACGCATATCTTTTTCGATTTGTCATACCTTCCGGCAAACTCTATCTCTGAGATAACAGGTACATTATTGTTAGTAAGCTCCTCAATTATGGGAACTGTGTCAGGTATACCCGGACTCTTTACCACTACAGAGGCATTGAGAATCTTCTCTCTGGTATGGCCACCCTCTTCAAAGGGGATACTGTACTTCTCCAAAATCTCCCTTGCCTGATCGGTAACCATATTGCTGTCGGAAAGAAACACCTCGTGACCCTTAATAGTGGCCAGGACAGCTGTTCCAATTCCGCTTTCGCCTCCGCCGAGTACAACAACTCTGTTCATAATTATCTTATTTTTAATGTTATTACTGTAATGACTGCAAGGAATACGGCTATGATCCAGAAGCGGGTTACAATTTTTGCCTCAGGCAGAGCCCTTTTAGGTGATTTTATTATTGATTCGCTGCCCTCAACCTGAAAATGGTGATGCAGCGGAGACATCTTAAATACCCTTACCCCTTTACCGTACTTTCTTTTTGTATATTTGAAGTAAAGCCTCTGGATTATCACAGAGAGGCTCTCAACAAAGAAAATTCCGCAGAGAATCGGGATAAGTAACTCTTTACGTATCATGATTGCAGCTACGGCAATTATTCCCCCTATTGCAAGACTGCCTGTGTCGCCCATAAACACCTGAGCAGGGTAGGAGTTGTACCACAGGAAGCCAATTAATGCCCCGATAAATGCAGCCAGAACCACCACAATTTCACCCGTATTTGGCAGATACATTATGTGGAGGTAGTTTGCATAGATTATGTTACCGGACAGATATGCAAGTATTGCAAGTGTTGTCCCTACAATGACCGATATACCTGTTGTTAGACCGTCCATCCCATCTGTGAGGTTGGTGCCGTTTGATACTGCAGTCACAATAAAAATAACTGACAATATGTAGATTACCCAAGTGAAGCGTTTCCCGGCCTCACCTTTGAACGGAGATAACCAGGCATAATCAAACTCATTGTCTTTAATGAAAGGTATAGTAGATTTTGTACTCTTCTCATCTCTAAAATAGCTTAGTCTTGATTCAAAACCCTCCTGAGATACAACCTCCTGCAAAGCATCCTTTTCGACTGCCGTTGCCGGAACCCTTACCACCACCTGATCACTTGCGTAAAGTGCAACTCCTACAATCAGACCCAGACCAACTTGTCCGAATATTTTAAACCTTCCCTTTAAACCCTCTTTGTTCTTCTTGAAAACCTTTATATAGTCGTCTGCAAAACCTATCAGACCCAGCCATACAGCAGTAATAATAAGCAGCTGTACATAAATATTTGTCAGGTCACCCAGAAGAAGTGCCGGAATAAGTGTGGCTACCAGAATAATAATCCCTCCCATAGTTGGAGTCCCTTTTTTCTGAAGTTGCCCTTCCAGGCCGAGTTCTCTGACATCTTCACCTATCTGTTTTAGTGCTAGCCTCCTTATAATCTTTTTTCCCACAAAAAGGGCTAATATCAGAGAGAATAGTATTGCAGCGAAAGAGCGAAATGTAAGGTACCTGAACAGACCGATCCCCGGAAAGTCCACGCTCTCTCTTAGGTATTCGAATAAATTATAAAGCATCGCTCTGGGTTTTTAAGTTAAATATCTCTTCTATTATCTCTTTGTCATCAAAATGGTGCTTAACACCTTTGATATCCTGATAGTTCTCGTGACCTTTGCCTGCAATAAGTACAAGCGATCCGGGTTTTGCCAGGGCAATTGCAGTTCTGATAGCCTCTTTCCGGTCTGTGATAAACAGAGCTCTTGCCCTCTCCGAAACCGAAAACCCTTTTTTGATATCATCAATTATCGCTTCGGGCTCTTCAAATCGCGGATTATCCGATGTGACAACTATTTTATCTGAGTATTGGGCTGATACCTGAGCCATTTCGGGCCTCTTGGTTTTGTCTCTGTCTCCTCCGCATCCGAAAACGGTTATTATCTCTCTTCCGGCAGCGCTGTCATGCAATGTCTTTAGTACATTTTCAAGAGCATCGGGTGTGTGTGCGTAGTCAACAACTGCGGTGATATCTTCGCCGCCTTTGATGTATTCAAGTCTGCCTGAGACAGATTCCAGAGAACTGAGCGCAACAAGAATCTCATCGGTCGATGCTCCCAGAAGCTCGGCTGCTGATGTAACTGCAAGAAGATTATATGCGTTATGAGTTCCGATAAATCTTGTCCAGACCTCTTTGCTGCCCATTTTAAGAAGCATGCCGTCAAGGCTGTTCTCGATAACTCTGCAGTTGAAGTCGGCAGGAGACTGGCATGAGTAGGTATGAATCTTTGCTTTGCAATTCTGAACCATTACAAGACCATTCTTGTCATCTATGTTAGTCAGAGCAAAGCAATCAGAGGTAAGATTGTCAAAAAGACTCTTCTTGGCTTTAATATACTCTATAAATGTCTTGTGATAGTCAAGATGGTCGTGTGTGATATTTGAAAATATTGCACCAGTAAATTTCAACCCTGCAACTCTCTTCTGATCTAATGAGTGCGAACTTACCTCCATAAAACAGAATTCACACCCTTCATCTGCCATTCCCGCAAGCAGGGCGTTAATCTGAACCGGATCGGGAGTTGTGTGAGTTGCCTCAAACCTCTTCTCCCCAATGAAGTTCGCAATTGTTGAGAGTAATCCGCACTTGTATCCAAGTTTTGTAAAGAGCTGATAAAGAAGTGTTACGGTTGTGGTTTTGCCGTTTGTTCCGGTAATGCCCACCAGTCTGATCTTTTCAGATGGATTTCCGTAGAACTCCGATGCAGCGATTCCAAGAGCGTTGTGGCTGCTTTCGGTAACAAGTGTTGTTACGCCTGCCGGAACATTTCCGGGAGCCTCACAAATAACTGCTACAGCACCCGAAGCCACTGCAACCGGGATATAGTTGTGTCCATCTGAGGTGCTCCCTTTAAGCGCTACGAAAAGAGATCCTTTTTTTACCTCTCTTGAGTCAAAAGTAACAGAGACGATATCGATTTCTGTATCACCTTTGATTTTCAAGCCGGGTATATTTTGTATAATCTTACTTAGTAACATAAAATTCAGAAAATTGAAGGTCTATAACTCCGTTCTTTGGAAGATAGGTTCCGGCAGCAGGAATTTGTGAAATAACTCTGCCTTTGCCGCTGAACTGCACCCTGTAACCTCTGTTTTCCAGAAGGTAGAGAGCATCTTTCAGCCCCATTCCTGTTACGTCTGGTATTGAATCGTTCGGAGCGGCATTGTATGCAACGATTGCCTTACCAGTGCTGTCTCTTTTTAGCCACTCACCCTGAGCAACTGCTTTAAAACTTGTTTTTAATTTAGGAAGAACCTCTCTGGCAGATGACCCGGCTCCGGCGAGAATCTGAGGATACTCCTCTCTCTCTTCCTCAGGTTTTAAAGGGTCTGTCCAGTGTGGGCTTGATGCATATATCTTGTCTGAAATAAGTTTGAACACAGGTGCCGCCCACGCCCCTCCGTAAAAGTTTCCGCTTGTCTTATTCGTGTAAAGAACCACTATAGCCGAATACTGAGGGTTGTCAGAAGGGAAGAATCCTGCAAACGAAGCCTGGTGTTTTTTATTTCCCTGAGCATCTTTGTATCTTCCGTCAAATGCAATCTGAGCTGTTCCCGTTTTGCCTGATATTTTATATTTTGGACTATCCAGAGGCTTTGCAGTTCCGTGTTCAACTACCCCTCTGAGGGCTCTGTGTACCTGTTCTATTGTTTTCTTTGAGCACACAGAGCCACTCACCTCCTGCGGGCCGAACTCCTTGACGATAATGCCGCTTTTTTGCAGGTTCTCTACAAAATAGGGCTTCATCATCTTGCCATTGTTGGCGATGGCATTGTAGAAGGTCAGGGTGTGCAGAGGGGTGAGAAGAGAGAAGTAACCAATTGACATCATTGGCAATGAGAGTTTAGACCACATGGGATCACCCGGGGTATATATCGCAGCCCTTGCCTCACCCGGAAGGTCGAGGTTAAAGCGCTCGTTTATCTTCATGTTCATTATGCGGTTCACATAGCTCTTTTCATTATTGGCATAGTGCTCTACCGCAAGTTTGGCAAAGGCTACATTTGAGGACTTTTCGAATGCCTCCAGCAGACTTATGTTACCGTAACCCCCGGCTCTTACATCCGTGAAGTTTGTTGTACTGTAAGCCCATTTTCCGTTTCCGGCATCTACACGTGTATCAAGTGTAACATACCCGTCTTCCAGAAGTGCAACCAGTGTTGCAAGCTTAAAGGTTGAGCCGGGTTCTGTAGCGTGCGCTACTGCATAGTTGTATGATTCGTCAAAGGTTCCGCCAGGACCCTTTTTCATGTTGGCAATAGCTCTGATTGCACCGGTTTTAACCTCCATGACAATTGCTGTTGCCCCTTCGAATACATCGGATTTCGATAGCTGCTCCCTGAGAGCATTCTCGGCAGCTTCTTGAATCTCAATGCTTAGTGTTGTCTGTACATCAAGTCCGTCATTAGGCAGAATTATCTCCTCTCCGATTACGGGAACCCACTCCCCTCCGAGCATTCTTTGCACAGTCTGCCTACCGGGTGTACCACGCAGATAGTAGTCGTAACTCTTCTCAATACCCACACCTACACCTTCGTTATTAATGAATCCGATTGTTCTGTATGCGAGTCTGCCGTAAGGGTTATTTCTCTTATTCCGCTGTTCGGTAATGATTCCGCCACGGTTAACCCCCTCTCTGAAAACGGGGAATTTCCTTATTTGCAACATTTCGCTGTAGTCAACCAGTCTGTTACCTACAGTTTTATATCTCTTACCCTCCCTTCTTGCCGTTACCAGTTCTCTTTTATACTCAGACGCACCTTTGTCGCCGAAAAAGAGGGAAAGTTCACGTGAAAGTGCATCAATATTATTGTTAAACAGAGTGTCGGATGGTACCACACAATCCATTCTTATCTGAAAATATGGAACAGACGCAGAGAGTGGTCTGCCGTCCATTGCGAGAATACTGCCCCTTGTGGCCTCTATCTCCTCCTGTCGGTACGAGATATCGGTATCGCTTGTTTTGACATCGGCAAAGTACTGAAGGTATATGATTCTCCACAATATCCTTATTGTAAGGATAATGAGAAAAGCATAAATTATGTAAACCCTTTTTATGAATGTATTCATAAAGCTACTCTCCGATTACTACTCTTTTTGGCGGATCCAGTGGTGCCTTTAACGTAGAGTTCAGCTCAAGAAGCCTCTTCTCTACCTCCAATCTTTTGCTTTGGTATTGCAGTCTTGCAGATTTACTTGTGTAATCTGCCTTCAGATGCTTAAGTTCTCTCTGATTTCTTCTCTCGATAAGAAGGCTCCTCTCCATACCAAAATTTATTGTTATGTAGAGAATTACGAGCACAAACAAGAAAAGAACAAAACGGGCATGCTGAATGATACCGCTGTGAAGGAGTATCTGCCCTCCAAGTATCTCATTCATCCAGTTTTTCTTAGCCATAGTCAGGTTCTTTTAATCATACTCTTTCTGCTACCCGTAATTTTGCGCTTCTTGCCCTTGTGTTGGACGATATCTCCTCTTCTGACGGAGAGACCGGCCTCTTGGTTATAATATTAAACGGTGTCTCAAATCTGCCGTAAATGTCTTTTTCAATCTTTCCCTCTGTGTTCCCTGTCTTCATAAATGTTTTAACCATTCTGTCTTCCAGCGAGTGGTAGGTAATAATTACCAATCTGCCACCCGGCTTTAAAATCTCCTTTGTGTCGTTTAAAAAATATTCCAGCGCCTTCATCTCACCGTTCACCTCTATTCTTAAGGCCTGATAAATTTTTGCCAGATATTTATGCTCTGCGAATTTTGGTAGAACCGGGGCTAATGCCCTGTTCAGATCTGCCGTGGTTTTTACCGCCACCTTCTCTCTCTCCCGGCATATCAAAGCCGCCACCTTCCTGCTGTTCTCAACCTCGCCGTATTTCCAGAGCACACTTGAGAGCTCCTCTTGCTGATAACTATTTAAAATATCTGCTGCAGTCTGTTTAGCAAGCGTGTTCATTCTCATATCCAGGAGAGAGTCAAATCTGAAGGAAAATCCTCTCTGTCCGGTGTCGAACTGATGAGAGGAGACCCCAAGATCTGCCAATATTCCATCCAGTTTGTCAAGTTTGTGATACCTAACATAGTTTCTCAGAAACCTGAAATTATTGTGTACAAGTATCAGTCTGTTATCATCCGGTGCATTTTTAAGCGCATCGGTATCTCTGTCCATTGCTATCAACCGTCCCCCGGCATCAAGTCTGTTTAGAATCTCCCTGCTGTGACCCCCGCCGCCGAATGTCACATCGGCATAAAGCCCCCCTTTGGACATAACCAAAGCAGATACACTCTCATCAAGTAGTACAGGTGTGTGGTAAGTTCCCATGACCAGCTCCTCCTTATCCTAAGATTTTCTCTGCCAGTTCTGAATAGTCACTTCCGGGGAGTCTCTCCTGATTGTAGTTCTCTTTTGCCCAGATTTCTATTTTGTGGTCGTTGCCCGCAAACATAACCTCCTTATCAACCCCGATTTCGCTCAGGAGTCTTTTGGGGATGGATATTCTGCCAAATTTTTCATCCGGTTCAACCAGGGCTCTGTCTCTCATGTACTCCCTCCAGAAGAGGGCGTGCTCTTTCTTAAAAAAATTGAGACGGGATTTTACCTCCTCTGATTGCCTGACCCACTCGTCGTAGGTGTACATCTCCAGGCAATTGAAATAGAGATCCTTTTTAACCACAAAACGAAGATCTGCAGAGCTCCCCAGCATGGCTTTAAGCGACGAAGGAAATACTACTCTTCCTTTGTCGTCAACCTTCCCGCTGTGTTCTCCGATGAACTTTATCATTACGTACCTTGAATTGTGGTTTTGATGTAGGCAAATTTACAGAAAGTTTTCCACTTTATTACAAATTTTTACAATTTTTTCCACATATTTTTCAACAATTCTAGATTAAATGGCTATCTTCGAGCGACAAAATGGACAAGGATGAAGAGAATATTTCTATTTGCACTGATTTTCACCCTTCTCTCCTGCAGATCGGAAAGAGGTGATGAAACAGCAACTTTGGAGACAGAAGTTGCTCAAGATGAGGTTTATGAATTTGGATTTCCGATATCGGAATTTGAGTCTGAAGAGGGTCAGATTAAACGTGGGGAGTTCTTTACAAATCTGATGACATCTCTGGGCGTTCCACAGCCCGATATCTACTCGCTGACTCAGGCGTCAAGAGGAGTTTTTGATCTGCGTAGAATAAAAGTGGGCAACAGTTATAAGGCATTCTACACAAAAGAGGAGGAGAGGAGGCTTGCATACCTTGTATATGAAGATACCAAGACATCATTTGTCACTTTTGGAGTTCACGACTCAATCATTGTCAGAGTATCGGAGAGAGAGGTTGAGAGCAGAATGAAGATAGCAACAGTAACAATCAATTCATCTTTATGGAACGATGTCCTGAGAGCAGGTTACAATCCGCTGTTAGCTTTGAGATTATCCGATATTTACGCATGGTCAATCGACTTTTTCGGACTCAGAAAGGGGGATTCGTTCGTGGCCATTTACGAAGAGCTGTATGTAGGAGATAAATTTTTCGATATAGGTACAGTACATGGCGCCTACTTTACACATGCAGGCAGGGAGTACGACGCATATAGATTTATTCAGGATGAGGTGGCTCAGTACTGGAATGACAAAGGTGAGAATCTGAGAAAGGCATTTTTAAAGGCCCCATTAAGTTTTTCCCGCATATCGTCCGGATTTACCTATTCACGCAGGCATCCTGTAACCAGAATTGTAAGGCCTCATACCGGGGTTGATTATGCTGCCCCAAGAGGAACCCCTGTTATGAGTATCGGAGATGGTGTTGTTGTTCAGAGAGGTTATGCAGGTGCGGGTGGCAATACTGTGAAAATCAAGCATAACTCAACATACACAACAGCATATCTGCACCTTCACAACTATGCAAAGGGGCTGACAGTTGGTAAAAGGGTAAGACAGGGCGAGGTAATAGGCTATGTGGGTAGTACAGGCCTTTCAACGGGGCCGCACCTTGATTTCAGAGTATGGAAAAACGGAACTCCGATTAACCCTCTTACCATGGAGGCACCTCCAGCCGATCCAATCAAAAAGGCGAGTGCAGAGTCATTCAGAGAGGCCGTAAACAAGGTTAAAACAATGCGCGACTCTCTTATTTCTGTAAGTTATGTCGACTCAATGGTTATGAAATTGGGAAAGAGATAATATGGTATTATCTTTGCCGCGTAAATAAATAAAAAATGGCGGACGAAAAGATAATTTTTTCCATGAACGGAGTCGGTAAAATATTGCCGACCAATAATAAAGCAATTCTTAAAGACATTTACCTCTCCTTTTTTTACGGAGCAAAAATTGGTATTATAGGTCTTAACGGATCGGGTAAATCAACTTTGCTCAAAATTATAGCAGGGGTTGAAAAATCATATCAGGGCGAAGTAGTTTGGGCGCCCGGTTATAAAGTGGGCTATCTTGAGCAGGAGCCACAACTTGACGAAAGCAAAACGGTTCTTGACATCGTTAAAGAGGGCGCACACGAAGTTGTGGATCTTCTCCGACAGTACGAAGAGGTGAACGCAAAGTTTGCTGAGCCGATGGACGATGACGAAATGGCTAAACTGATTGATCTGCAGGGAGAGTTAACCGACAAAATTGAACACCTAAACGGCTGGGATATAGATTCTAAGCTTGAAAAGGCTATGGATGCACTACAGTGCCCCGATCCGGATGCTCTTGTCAAACATCTTAGCGGAGGTGAAAAGCGCAGAATAGCACTCTGCAGACTTCTGCTGCAGGAGCCCGATGTTCTTCTTCTTGACGAGCCAACCAACCACCTTGATACAGAGAGTATTCAGTGGCTTGAGGCTCACCTTCAGCAGTATAAGGGAACAGTTATTGCTGTTACTCACGACCGTTACTTCCTTGACAATGTTGCTGGATGGATTCTTGAGCTTGACAGAGGCGAGGGAATTCCCTGGAAAGGTAACTACACTTCATGGCTCGATCAGAAGTCCACTAGGCTTGCACAGGAAGAGAAGCAGGAGAGTAAGAGAAGAAAGACACTCGAGCGTGAGCTGGAGTGGGTGAGGATGGCCCCTAAAGCACGTCAGGCAAAATCAAAAGCCCGTCTGTCGGCATATGAAAAACTCCTTAACGAGGATGGCAGATCCAAAGAGGAGAGGCTGGAAATCTTCATACCCAACGGACCAAGACTGGGTGATAAGGTTATTGAAGCTTCAGGAGTGGTAAAGGGTTTCGGAGACAGAATCCTGTTCGAAGATATGAACTTTAAGCTTCCTCCTGCAGGTATTGTTGGAGTGATAGGGCCAAACGGTGCAGGAAAGACAACTCTTTTCAGACTGATAATGGGGATGGAGAAGGCAGATGCCGGCACCTTTGCGGTTGGAGAGACTGTTAAGATAGCCTATGTTGACCAGCAGCACAGATCGATAGACCCTGACAAAAGTGTCTATGAGACAATTTCACAGAACTCAGAATTTGTAAAACTTGGAAACAAAGAGGTGAATGCCAGAGCCTATGTTTCACGATTCAACTTCTCGGGAGCCGATCAGGAGAAGATGTGCGGGATACTATCCGGCGGTGAGAGAAACAGGCTTCACCTTGCACTCACGCTAAAGGAGGAGGCCAATGTACTGCTGCTTGACGAACCTACCAATGACGTTGATGTTAACACAATAAGGGCACTTGAAGAGGGTCTTGAGAACTTTGCAGGCTGCGCCGTAATCATCTCTCACGACAGATGGTTCCTCGACAGAATTGCAACCCACATTCTTGCCTTTGAAGGAGACTCCAAAACATACTTCTTTGAAGGAAGCTACTCAGAATATGAAGAGAATAAAAAGAGAAGATTGGGTGATATTACCCCAAAACGATTCAAGTACAAAAAACTGACACGCTAACTGTTTCTCTCAGCAAGTTCGATCCACCTCTCACCGGCAATTTCAAGCTCTCTGAGAAGATCGGCAAATCTGGCAGAGGCCTTAATAAGTTCGTCAGAGGACATACTTCCCGAATTAAGAGCAGTCTCAAGGCTGCTCTTTTCGTTTTCCAGCTGAGAGATCTGCTGCTCAAGACTCTCCAGCTCCCTCTTCTCCTTAAAGGATAACTTCACCTTTCCACCCGGTTCGGGCAGATTTTTCTGAACCTCTCTCTGCGCACTCAAACTCTCCTCTTTTGCAACCCTCTCTTTTTGAATCTCATGACGCTCCAGCTCGCGGATCATCTCTCTGTATTCAGAGTATTTACCCACATAATCCTTAATAACGCCGTTGCCCTCAAAAACAAACAGGTGCTGAGCAATTTTGTCAAGAAAATACCTGTCGTGAGTTACCACAATCACACACCCGCTAAATGACTCAAGGTACTCTTCGAGTACATTTAAGCTCATGATATCAAGATCGTTGGTGGGTTCGTCGAGAATAAGAAAATTGGGACTTTTCATTAGCACGGTTACAAGATAGAGTCTTCTTCTCTCTCCTCCGCTAAGAGTCCCTATCTTATTGTAGTGCATATTGTGTGGAAATAGAAAGCGATTCAGAAACGCTGTTACAGGAATTGTATTACCGTCAGAGAGAGTAACAACCTCTGCGAACTTTCTTACAGCCTCAATAACAGTCTCTTCAGGGTCAAACTCAAGGCCGTTTTGTCTGTAATACCCAAATACTATTGTCTCACCCAAATCCCTCTCTCCGGAATCCTGTTTAATTGCTCCGGTTAAAACCTCAAGAAATGTAGTTTTACCAACTCCGTTTGGCCCTACAAGACCGATCTTCTCACCCCTGGCAAAGTTGTATGTAAAACTGTCGATGGTTTTATAATCACCATAGGAGTGTGATAAATTTTTACAATGGATTATCTTTTTCCCAAGACGAGAAGTAGCGACATCTATACTTATGTTCTTCTCTCGTGTTCCCTTCTCTGCCCTCTCCTTTAGCTCATAAAATGCATTTATCCTGTACTTTGCCTTTGTGGCCCTTGCCTGGGGCATTCTTCGCATCCAGTCAAGCTCCCCCCTCAGAAGATTTTTAGCCCTCTCTGTTTCGGTGTTAAAATTCTCTATCCGCTGCTCCCTCTTCTCCAGAAAATAGGAGTAGTTGCCGTTATATGTATAAAGTGCGCCGTTTTCGAGCTCAATAATTTTGTTGCAAACCCTGTCAAGAAAATATCTGTCGTGAGTAACCATCAAAATTGTTGCTTTGCCTCTTTTGAGGTACTCTTCCAGATATTCTGTAATATCAAGGTCAAGATGGTTAGTTGGCTCATCAAGAAGAATAAGATCAGACTCTGCAATCATCATCTTGGCAAGGGCCACCCTCTTTCTCTGGCCACCCGAAAGTTCACCCATTTTATTATTGAGCCCATCTATCTTTAACCCTGTAAGAATCTGTTTTATACGTAATTCATACTGCCACCCGTTTAGGTGATCCATATCGTGAATTGCCTCCTGCAACTCCTTTTGAGTCCCGGACAGCAAAGCCTTTTCGTAGCGGGCAACTGCAGCTGATGTCTCATCGGAAGAGATATAGACCTCCTGAAAAACAGTTCTCTCCGGATTGAACTCAGGCTCTTGTTCCAGCCATGCAACTCCCGTATTGGAAAAGAGTTTTACACTCCCCCCTTTTTCAGAGGTATCTTTTCCTGCAAGTATCTTTAAAAGAGAGCTTTTACCACTCCCATTTGGAGCAATCAAAGCCACCTTTTCTCCCTCGTTAATATTAAGATCCAGATTCTCAAAAAGAACCTTTGTTCCGTAACTTTTGGATAGTTTTTCTGCCTGTAGTACCGATGCCATACTGCAAAGGTAAGCAGTGCCCCGCTCTGCACCAAAACTAGCTCACCTAAATGTCTCGATCATTTTAAAAATTTGTTAATATTTTTTTGCCATTTTTAGTTAATTATTTGGTTAATTGGATTTTAATCGATATTTTCACAATTATATTTCTCTGTAAATCCCAACTCTATTACGATATGCAAAAACTCATTTTTTGTTTATTAATTATTACGACTGCTGCCTGCCGGAACAGTAGTGATAACCAGCCAAAAGATTTGAGAATAATAGACGTTGAAGGCGGAGTAGGTAAGGGTAGGGTGTTGAAATTGTCTGAGATAGCTGAGTCGATTGAATATATTCCGCTTGAGACAAATAGTGAAGCTGTTGTTGGAAAAATATTCTTTGACAGGATTTTCTACGAGAAAGATCATTTTTATCTTATGGAAAGAAGTAGATCTATAATCATTTATGACAGTTGTGGCCAATATATAAACAAAATCAGTAAATATGGGAGAGGACATCAAGAGTATGATGCAGTGCTTACAGTGGATATTGATTTGAAAACAGGCAACATTTCTGTTTTGACTTATAATA
>DINE01000028.1:29891-30075 GCA_002425935.1 Bacteroidales bacterium UBA5548
TTTAAATAAACATTATATCATAGGATTTATTAAATCGGATCTAAATTACTTTCTGTGTTCAACAATCAACGATAAATCTCAACATTCAGGCTTTTTAATTGATTCCACAGCAAGATTGTTACTAAGTGTTGAATATCCCCAAGAAGATTATGAAAAGGTCACCACTTATAGTGCCATACTATCC
>DINE01000013.1 GCA_002425935.1 Bacteroidales bacterium UBA5548
CAAATCCTCAACTCGAAGGCAACATTTGTTTTCCGAGAATTTTCCGCTGCTACTTTGCGGGCACGACGAGGACTGACTGACGACCAGAGGGAGGAGATCCGCAGTCGCCGCAAAGTACCAGGATAATTTGAGGGCACCCCAAAACAATCTGTTGCCGGAGTTGAGGAGTTGGAAAACAAAAAGTGATGAGCAGAAAGATTTACACCGCCTCCTCTACAATAACATCGGAACGGAGATTAGATTTGATGAAGTGTTGTCTGTCGGGAGTGTTTTTACCCATATAGAATTCGAGCAGCTCCGGAATATTGTCGTCGTTGCCAAGGCGCACCTTCTCAAGACGAATATTTTCTCCAATAAAGTACTTGAATTCGTCAGGAGAGATCTCACCAAGACCTTTAAATCGTGTAATCTCAGGGTTGGTACCGAGTTTCCGGATTGCCTTGTCGCGCTCTTCGCCTGAGTAGCAGTAGATTGTCTCTTTTTTATTTCGCACCCTGAATAGCGGAGTTTGAAGTATGTATAAATGGCCCTGGCGGATAAGGTCCGGGAAAAACTGCAGGAAGAAGGTTAGAAGAAGCAGGCGGATGTGCATACCGTCAACGTCGGCATCGGTGGCAATTACAATCTGGTTGTAGCGAAGGTTTTCGAGATCCTCCTCGATATTAAGGGCTGCCTGCAACAGGTTAAACTCTTCGTTTTCGTAAACGATCTTCTTACTTAAACCGTATGAGTTCTGTGGTTTTCCCTTCAAAGAGAAGACTGCCTGCGTTACAACATCACGACTTTTGGTTATTGAACCGCTTGCAGAGTCTCCCTCAGTAATGAAGAGGGTACTCTCCAATGCTCTCTCATGTTTATCGCTGTAATGAACCCTGCAGTCGCGTAATTTTCTGTTGTGCAGGTTGGCCTTTTTTGCCCTCTCTCTTGCAAGCTTTTGAATGCCCGAAATTGCTTTACGCTCTTTTTCTGAGTCAAGAATCTTGCGCAGCATTGTGTCGGCAGCATCGGGGTGTCTGTGGAGGTAGTTGTCAAGATGCCCTTTTATGAAGTCACCTATGAAGTTCTTAATACTTGTACCTCCGGGAGCAATCTCCTTAGAGCCAAGCTTTGTTTTAGTCTGAGATTCAAATACAGGCTCCTGAACTTTAATGCTTACCGCGGCAATCATCCCCTGGCGCACATCGCTCGGGTCGAAGTCTCTTTTGAAGAACTCTTTTATTGTTTTTGCTACAGTCTCACGAAATGCCGCCAGATGAGTACCTCCCTGTGTGGTAAACTGTCCGTTAACAAAAGAGGATATACCCTCACCGTAGTCGTTGCCGTGTGTGAGCGCTATCTCTATGTCATCTCCCTTAAGGTGGATGGGCGGGTAGAGCGGCTCTTTTGTGAGTGTTTCGTTAAGCAGGTCAAGAAGACCGTTTTTGGATATAAACTCTTTTCCATTAAGCTTTATCTGCAGCCCTGTGTTAAGGTAGGAGTAGTTACGCATCATGCTTTCGACAAACTCCATGTTAAAAGTGTAGTTGCCAAATAGCTCTTCATCTGCGGTAAACTGTACAAGGGTTCCGTTTTTCTCGTTTGAGAGTATGCGGCTCTCCTCCATAAGCTCTCCTCTGCTAAAGCGTGCGTACTGGCTCTCTCCGTCGCGGAATGCCTGTATGTAAAAAGCTACCGAGAGTGCGTTTACCGCCTTTATACCAACACCGTTAAGACCTACCGATTTCTTAAAGGCTTTGCTGTCGTATTTTGCGCCGGTGTTCATTCTGCTGGATACATCTACCAGTGAACCCAGCGGAATTCCCCTTCCGTAGTCTCTTATTGTTACAACCCTGTTCTCTATGGTAATAGAGATGCTCTTGCCGTAACCCATTGCGTATTCGTCAATGGAGTTGTCCATAACCTCTTTAAGAAGAACGTAAATACCATCGTCGGGTGAAGCTCCGTCTCCAAGTTTACCAATGTACATACCCGGCCTTCTGCGAATATGCTCGTTCCACTCCAGGGTTTTTACCTCTTTTTCTGTATATGTACTCATATGGGTTTTGGGGAATTTTGTACAAAGTTAAAAATTTAAACGCTTTTGAGTACACAGAGCAGCACGGGTTATAAACAAAATAAGAACAAATCAGATAAAAAGTTGGGCAATCTGAACTGCATTGGTGGCGGCCCCTTTTCTAAGATTGTCGGCTACAATCCACATGTTTACTGCGTTTTGGCAGGAGAGATCTCTTCTGACTCTCCCCACAAATACTTCGTCACGGTTGTGGGCAAAGAGTGGCATCGGGTAGGGGAGGTCGCTTTCGGGATCACAAAGGATAACACCGGGTGTCTCTTTTAATGTCTTAATTATATCTTCAAGTTCAAAGGTGGCTTCAAACTCTGCATTGACACTTTCGGAGTGGCCGCCGGTAACCGGAACTCTTACAGTTGTTGCGCTTACGGCAATTGAGTCGTCACCCAGTATCTTTTTTGTCTCGTTCACCATCTTCATCTCCTCTTTTGTGTATCCGTTGTCAAGAAAGGTGTCAATCTGAGGAATCAGGTTCATATCTATCTGATATGGGTAGGCAGAAAGATTTTGGGTATCGGAAGGAGTTGTGTTGCCTGAAGTTTTTGTCTGTTGAGCAGCTGCCCTCTCTCTGTTTAGCTGAGTGATACCTTTGATTCCGCTACCTGTAACTGATTGGTATGTCGAAACCACAATTCGTTTTAGCTTATATCTGGAGTGAAGGAGGTTAAGTGCCACAACCATCTGAATTGTAGAGCAATTGGGGTTGGCGATTATCATGTCGCTCTCTGTGAGTGTGTTGCCATTTACCTCCGGCACAATTAACTTAATTCCCGGCTCCATGCGCCATCGGGAGGAGTTGTCAACCACCCGGCATCCCGCCTCAGCAAACTTAGGTGCCCACTCGCCGGAGATGCCGGCACCTGCCGAAAAGAGCGCAATATGAGGCTTCATGAGAAGAGCCTCCGCGGGGGTGACCACTTTATACTCTCTTCCACGGAAATGAATAATCTTGCCTGCCGACCTCTCTGAGGCAACAGGTATAAACTCTGTTACAGGAAAATCTCTTTCGGCCAGTAACTCAACCATTTTTGTACCTACCAGTCCGGTGGCTCCTACTACTGCTATTTTCATATGTTCTGATATTAAATGGTTTAAGTTAATTTGCTGCTCGTAAAATGTCGTTAAGAACGCCGCCTGCAGTGACTCTTGCCCCTGCGCCTGCCCCAGAAATAACAACTCCGTCAGGATAGTTTGATGTTTTAATCATCAACGAATTATTGGTCCCGCAAATATTGTAAAGCGGATGGTCAGGGGCTACGCTTTTTACCCCTACAGTACACTTGCCCTCCTCAATGGTGGCGATATATCTCAATCTCTCTCCTCTTTCGGCAGCTGCCCGGAACATCTCTGCTATGCTCTTTTCTGCTCTCTCTACACGTTTGTAAAAGTCGTCAGTGCTACCTTGCATTAGAGAGCTCTCTATCGCCGGCTCTGCCTCAATTTCACTCTGCTCAATCCTGAATCCGCACTCTCTGGCAATAATTGTACATTTTCTTACAACATCGCCTCCGGAAAGGTCTGTTCTTGGGTCGGGTTCAGTGTAGCCTGCCTCTTTTGCCTCTTTGATAAGGGTCGCAAAGGTTTTTGAACCGTCGTAGTTGCTAAAGAGGTAGTTTAGTGTTCCTGAAAGGATTGCTTCAAGAGAGATAATCTTCTCGCCGCTCTCGCTCAATCTTTCAATTGTTGCCAGTAGTGGGAGTGCTGCCCCTGCTGTTGTTTCGTAAAGAAACCTCACTCCGTTTTCGTTTGCACCTCTCTTAAGTGATTGGTAGTTTGTTGTTTCAGATGCCAAGGCTATTTTGTTGCAGGTTACTACAGATATCCCTTTGTAAAAGATTTCGCCGTAGAGCGATGCCACTGTGGCGTCAGCAGTACAATCGGCAAAGACGGCATTTCTTGGTGCCACAAATGATGCCTGGCGGATAAAGGCGTTTATGTCGGCCCTCTCTCCCTTTTCAAGCAGCTCCTCTGCACATTTAGGGTCAATCCCCTCTTTGCAAACCACCATCTTCCTGCTTGTGCAGATTCCGGTGATTACAACATTTACATTTCTTCGGGAAGAGAGCTCACTCTCCTGCGCCCCGATTAATGAGACCAGCTCTCTGCCCACATTCCCAAAGCCGGCAATAAAGAGGTTAATCCTCCTCTTTCTTGTTCCGAAAAATTCGTCATGAATCACCTTTATTGCGTTTGAGGTATCTGCCGCAGCAATTATTGTGGAGATATTTCTCTCAGAAGAGCCCTGTGCTATTGCCCTGAGGTTGATTCCCGCCCTGCCGAGGGCATCGAACATTCTTCCCCCGGTTCCCGACTGATTCTTCATGTCGTCTCCAACTAGAGTGACTATAGAGAAGCCCTTCTCAACAACTACCCTGTTAACCCTGTTAATGCTAATCTCATAGGCAAATGCCTCATCTACTGCTGTGCCTGCCCTCTCTGCATCTGCCTCCTCAACTGCAACGCACATCGTGTGTAACGATGAGGCCTGAGTTATGAGAATCACATTTACTGCCGCATTTGCCAGAGCTGTAAAGAACCTCCCCGAGTAACCAGGAATACCCACCATTCCGCTCCCTTCAAGCGACAGAAGGGCTATTCTGTTACTGCTTGAGATCCCTCTGATTTTGCTTTTGTTTTCGGGTGGGTATCTCTCAATTGTTGTTGATGCTCCGTGAGGGTCAAACGTGTTTTTTACAATTATTGGAATTCCTTTTCTTACAACCGGCTGAATTGTAGGTGGATATACCACCTTTGCCCCAAAGTGAGATAGTTCCAGCGCCTCTTTGTACGAGATATGCTCGATGGTTCTTGCTTCGGGAACAATTCTGGGGTCGGCAGTCATCATTCCGCTCACATCTGTCCAAATCTCTAAAACCCTCGCCCCGGTTCCCACGGCAAAGAGCGAGGCGGTGTAATCTGAGCCTCCTCTGCCAAGGGTGGTGGTTCTACCCTCATAGTCGCTGGCAATGAAGCCCGGTACAACGTAAAGCCTTGTTCCGTTTGCCTGAAGATACTCTCCCATTCTTCTGTACGTCTCATCTGTATCTACTATGTTAAATGAATTTACTCTTTTTGTCTTAATAAAGTTGCGTGCGTCTGTCCATACATTATTTATGCCAATTGATGTTAGCTTGGCAGAAATTACCGAAGTAGAGAGCAGCTCTCCAAAGCTCATCACCACATCTGCCGATGCCGGTGTCAGCTCTCCCACAAGCGAGATCCCTTCGCAGATCTCCCTGAGCTTTTGAAAAAGCTCTGCACACCTAGCGGCAACCGGCTCTCTGAAACCTGCAGGTATAAGCTGCTCAATTATCTCGGTGTGCCTAACCTCCAGTTGTGAAATTACCTCTTTGTAAGCCGTATCTTTGGAGGATGCAAGTTTTCCCGTCAGAATGAGCTTGTCGGTACAACCGCCGATTGCCGATGCAACCAGGATTGTTCTGTCTTTTTTCACTGCCTCCGCTACTATGGAGGTAACCTTTGAAATGTTGGTTGCATCTGCAACCGAGCTCCCGCCGAATTTAAGTACTTGCATTGTTAATTATTGTTAAAAAGTTGAAAGTTGTCTCTAAGTATCCTCTCGGTCTGCTGCCACTCCAGCAGAAAACCGTCATGCCCGTATAGCGAGTGGACAATGGCGAACCTTGCCCCCTTAATTGCTCTGCTCAGGTAAATCTGCTCCTCTATCGGGAAGAGGTTGTCGTTATCAATTCCGATTACAAGTGTCTCTGCATTGATAGCGGATAGCGCTCGTTCCAGCCCCCCTCTTCCCCTTGCAACATTATGGCTGTCTATGCATTTTGTGAGAATGTAGTATGAATAGGCATCAAATCTTACAGATAGTTTTTCACCCTGATATCGCTGGTAGCTACAAGCCTTATCTGCAAAAAGAAAATCTCTCTCATCCTCTGACTGGCTTTTTGAATATCCGTCGTATGAGCGATATGAGAGCAGCGCAATAGAACGTGCTGCCTCAAGCCCTGCCTTTCCTCCGTTTAAACTCTCCTGTTGCTCAAATGTCGGATCTGCCTTAAGAGCCATTCTCTGAGACTCGTTAAAGGCTGCTCCCCATGGTGACACCTGTGCATTACAACCGATAAGTACCATGTTTTTTACAATATCAGGATACATTATGCTCCACTCCAGTGCCTGAAATCCGCCAATCGAACCTCCGATTATAAGATCTATCTTCTCTATCTCCAGATGCTCTCTCAAAAGGTTGTGGGCAGCAACAGTATCCCTGACTGTGACTTGGGGAAAGTTTAACAGTTGAGGTTTGCCGTTAGCGCCAGGTGAGGCAGGACCCGAAGAGCCATAACAGGAGCCGAGCATATTTGCACAAATTACATAAAATTTCTCTGTATCAAATAGCTTTCCCGGCCCAACAAGTCCGCTCCACCACTCCTGAGGATTGGAGTTTGCAGTAAGGGCGTGACAAATCCAAATTACCTTTTGCCCCGGTACATAGCCGCCACTATGGTGATAACAAATTTCAAGAGAGTCCGTTATTTTGCCACTCTCCAGCCTAAATGGTTCGTTGTATTTGTAAATCTCTCTCTCCATACACTATACCCTCCTCAAAGCCTGTTCAATATCAGCCTTAATATCCCCGATATTCTCGATCCCCAATGAGACTCTTAACGTATTCTCCCCAATACCTGCTCTCTTAAGCTCTTTTTGACTCAGTTGAGCGTGTGTTGTAGAGGCAGAGTGGCTTATAAGGGTTTTATTATCCCCAACATTTACTAGATGACTTATCAGTTCAAGAGCATGAACAAAATCTGGTGTCTTTCCCGAAGGTCGGCCGTCTGCGCTTGTTGCCGAGGCTTTAAGTGTAAAGGTAAGAACACCTCCGAAGCCGTTTTTGAGATATTTTTTTGCTCGTTGGTGGTTACGGTTATCTTTAAGTCCAGGGTAGTTGACAGATTCAACCATTGGATGAGATTCAAGCCATTGGGCAAGTTCAAGTGCATTGCCAACAATTTTATCCATTCTAAGTGAAAGAGTTTCGCAACCTTGTTGTAACAGAAATGAGTTAAATGGGCTTAAAGAGCAACCCCAGTCGCGTAGCCCTTCGGCGCGGGCTTTAACTGCAAAAGCTATGTTCCCAAGCTGAGATCCCTCTCCAAAACTCTCCCAGAAGCTAAGCCCGTGATAGGATTCCGATGGTTGTGTGAATTGCGGAAATTTGCCGTTGGCCCAGTTAAAGTTGCCACAGTCAACCACAATACCCCCAATCGAAGTGCCGTGTCCGCCAATCCACTTTGTTGCTGCGTGTGTTATCACAGCTGCCCCATAATCAATTGGGCGGAAGAGGTAGCCGGCGGCACCAAATGTGTTGTCAACAATTAGTGGAATGTCATATTTTTTACTTAGTTCTGCAAATGCTTCAAATTCAGGAATGTAAAAATCAGAATTTCCAATTGTCTCAATGAAAATTGCTTTCGTTTTGTTATCAATTTTAGACTCAAACTCTGCAATATTATCATTTGGTGCAAACTTAAATTCAATTCCAAGTCGTTTAAAGCTGATTTTAAATTGATTGTGAGTGCCGCCATAAAGTGAGGTTGCACTTACAATATTATCGCCTGCCGATGCTATATTCTGGATAGCGAGAAACTGAGATGCCTGGCCCGATGAGACTGCAACTGCAGCTGCGGCGCCCTCAAGTGCGGCAACTCTCCTCTCTAGTACATCTGTGGTTGGGTTTGATAATCTGGTATATATATGACCGGGGTGTGAAAGGGCAAACAGCGATGCTGCATGTTCTGTACTGTCAAAAAGAAACGATGATGTTTGGCATATTGGCGTGACACATGGTGAATTTGAGGCACTTATATCACGGCCAGCATGCACCTGAAGGGTGTCAAAATGTTTTATACTCATTGATTGATGATGATTTAATGGTTACGAAATCTCTTGAAGGGGATTTATGGGCACTGCCCAATGGTTCTGCGTAAGAACCCGAAACTAGCTATGCATCTTGCGATGCATTCGCATCATCATCGTTGTGGATGTGAAAATCGTAATGCCTGTTGGTAAAAAAGAGAAACCGGCAGAGTGTGTTCTGCTTGTACAAGGTTGTATGTTGTTCTCTTTTAGCATTTTTTGATCTATCGGCGGCAAAGTTATGAATTGTAATCAAAAAATCCAAATTTATTACGCGCGTTTAAAAAGTTATTAAGTTGATATTAACGTTTAATTGATATATTTGTCAGTTGTTTACAATGAGAGAGATTTATGAAAAATTTATTAATAGTACTTATGATTGCCTTTCCGCTTTTTGTGTCAGGGCAGGAGAGGAGCTATGCAGATATCCGTAAGTCAATGATAGGAGAGGGTTGCGAAACATGTTCCGATCCTCTGTACAAAGTATCTGATCTATTACCGGAAGGGACATTCACAAAGGGAATGGAGGGGCCTGCGGTTGATAAAAAGGGCAATCTGTACGCAGTCAATTACAAAGAGCAGGGCACTATTGGGATAGTAGCCCCCGATGGAACAGCATCTGAATTCGTGAGACTTCCTCAAGGATCAGTTGGCAATGGTATAAGATTCGGCAAAGATGGCAGCATGTATATTGCAGATTATCCAAAACACAATATCTTAAAGGTTGATATGAATACCCGTGAGATAAAGGTTTTCGCACACAATCCTTCGATGAACCAACCCAACGACATTTCTATATCAAACACTTCAGGAATAATATATGCAAGCGACCCTGCCTGGAGAGACTCTACAGGAATGTTGTGGATGGTTACAACGGATGGCATAATAACCCTTTTAGAAAAAAACATGGGCACAACCAATGGGGTAGAGGTGAGTCCGGATGGAAAGTTTCTGTATGTAAATGAATCAATTCAGAGAAATGTGTGGGTATATGATATTTTACCGGATGGAAAGATATCGGGGAAGAGACTGTTCTACAAATTCGATGACTATGGGATGGATGGTATGAGATGCGACCCTGCGGGGAATCTCTATATTACCCGCCACGGAAAGGGAACGGTTGTTAGGATTTCGCCTGCAGGATCAATTACTGCTGAATATATGCTCAAGGGTAAGCTGCCTACAAATATTACCTTTTCCAATGATTACAGAAAAGCGTATATCACCCTTGCAGACAGAGGTTGTTTTGAAGTAATTGAATTTTGATTTAAACTCCTTAAATTTTATGATAAATCAGGAAAACAAAAACTCCGGAGAAATTACTTCAGGAGAACAGGATAACTCAGTAGATGCCCATGAAGATAATAATGATTTACATCAGGAAGGTTTGCTAAACGATGGCACAACTAATTCTGAGCAGGCTGAAAAAAATGATGAAAAAGTGATTACCTGTAAAAATTGTGACAACACCTTCACAGGCCACTTTTGCAATAACTGCGGGCAATCTGCCAAGGATTTTGACAGACCGGTAAGCGTTTTGATTGTTGATGCTATGTCTAACATGTGGGCATTTGATACCCGCCTCTGGAAGACTCTTAAATCAATTATGCTCAAACCGGGAGAGATGGCACTTGACTACATTGAGGGTAAACGTGTAAGATATATGCCTCCTTTCAGACTCTATCTCTTTATCAGTTTTATATTTTTCCTGTTGCTCAAAATTTCAGCGGACTCAGATACAAACATAAAACTGATTTCTATCGAGGACAAAGCAGATAAGGCTAAAAAAGAGCAGGTTGTAGAGATAAACCCTGAATATGCCGATCTGCCCGCTATTCAAAGTCAGATGAACTTAGGGAGTAAGAGCGGTAAGGGCAGCCGAAATTTTGAGGAGGTTAAACAAAACAAAGAGCTTTATATATCAAGGTTTTTTACATACTTGTCATGGGCACTAATTGTGATGATGCCCCTTTATGCTATGCTTCTTTGGTTTTTGTTCAGAAAGAACCAGAAGCACTATCTGGCACACTTTATCTTCTCCCTTAATCAGCACGCATTCCTTTTTGTAATATTCTCTGTTCTGATTATTATTTCGCTAATCTTCCCTCAGAAACAGACAATGTACGAGGCATGGCTGCTGTTGGCTTTTCCGGTCTATCTTATAGCCGGTGGAAGAAAGCTTTATAAGGCAAAATGGAGCAGAATCATAATCAGAATGGCTACGGCATTCTTCCTTTACCAGATTATTATAGTCTCAATGATTGTACTGGTACTGTATCTTGTTCTCTATAAGTTTTTTTAATTTTCCGTAATAAAAAAAGCTGTCATGGAGTACCCGTGACAGCTTTTCTTTTTATTAAACTGTTATTCAAATTTTTGCAGTAGGAGCTCCATAAGTTTAACTGCTGCTCCCGAAACCGAGGTTCCCGGGCCGAATATTGCAACAGCACCTGCTTTGTAAAGTGCATCGTAATCCTGGGCAGGAATTACACCACCCACAATTACCATGATATCTTCACGTCCAAGTTTTTTCAGTTCACCAACAATCTGAGGAACAAGTGTTTTATGTCCCGCAGCAAGCGATGAAACACCTACGATATGAACATCATTTTCAACTGCCTGTTTTGCAGCCTCTTCAGGAGTCTGGAACAGTGGTCCCATGTCAACATCAAAGCCGCAGTCTGCGTAGCCTGTTGCTACAACTTTGGCTCCGCGGTCGTGTCCGTCCTGTCCAAGTTTTGCTATCATAATTCTTGGCTGACGACCCTCTTTTTTGGCAAACTCAGCAACCAGACTCTTAGCCTTTTCGAATTCGCTGTCGTTTTTAACCTCGCTTGAATAAACGCCTGTATTCATACGAATTACTGCTTTATATCTTCCTGCTACCTCTTCGCATGCATCTGAGATCTCTCCCAGAGTAGCCCTTAAGCGGGCTGCCTCAACGGCAAGTTCCAGAAGGTTGCCGCTCTTCTCCGTTGCTGCCTTTGTTATTGCTGCAAGCGCTGCTTTAACTTTGGCTTCGTCACGGTTTGCACGGAGTTCATTTAGTCTGGCAATCTGTGATTCTCTAACTTTAGTGTTATCTACATCAAGAATTTCCAACGGATCCTCTTTCTCAAGACGATATTTGTTAAGTCCTACAATTGCATCAGTACCGGAGTCGATTCTTGCCTGTTTACGGGCAGCAGCCTCTTCGATCCTCAGTTTAGGAATACCTGTCTCAATTGCTTTGGCCATTCCGCCCAGTTTCTCAACCTCTTCTATATGCCCCCATGCACGCTCTGCAATCTCTGCAGTGAGCTTCTCTACATAGTATGAGCCTGCCCAAGGGTCAAGCGATTTGGTAATATTTGTCTCCTCCTGAAGGTAGATCTGTGTATTTCTTGCAATTCGTGCCGAGAAGTCTGTAGGGAGAGCAATTGCCTCGTCCAATGCATTAGTGTGGAGCGACTGAGTGTGACCCAGTGCGGCGCCCATTGCCTCAATACAGGTACGGGCAACATTGTTGAACGGATCCTGCTCTGTGAGTGACCATCCCGAAGTCTGTGAGTGTGTTCTCAGAGACATCGATTTAGGATTCTTAGGGTTGAACTGTTTAACAAGTTTGGCCCAGATCATTCTTGCAGCGCGCATTTTGGCAATCTCCATAAAGTGGTTCATACCAATAGCCCAGAAGAAGGATAGTCTTGGTGCAAACTGGTCAACATCCATTCCTGCTGCTATTCCTGTTCTGAGGTACTCCAGACCGTCGGCCAGGGTGTAGGCCATCTCGATGTCGCAGGTTGCTCCTGCCTCTTGCATGTGGTAACCCGATATTGAGATAGAGTTGAACTTAGGCATATTTTTAGCCGTATATGAGAATATATCTCCAATGATTCTCATAGAGAAATCTGGTGGATAGATATATGTGTTTCTCACCATGAACTCCTTAAGAATATCATTCTGAATGGTACCTGACAGTTCATCAAGCTTGGCTCCCTGCTCCAGACCTGCAACAATGTAAAATGCAAGTACAGGAAGTACGGCGCCGTTCATGGTCATCGATACCGACATTTTGTTAAGAGGGATCTGGTCAAACAGAACCTTCATATCCTCTACGCTGCAGATACTTACACCTGCTTTACCAACGTCTCCCACAACTCTCGGGTGGTCGGCGTCGTATCCGCGGTGTGTTGCAAGGTCAAATGCAACAGAGAGTCCTTTCTGTCCTGCAGCAAGGTTTCTTCTGTAAAAAGCGTTTGACTCTTCGGCAGTTGAAAATCCGGCGTACTGTCTTACAGTCCATGGGTTCATCACGTACATTGTGCTGTAAGGTCCGCGTAAAAATGGCGGAATTCCTGCAGCATAATTAAGGTGCTCGAGACCCTCCAGGTCAGAGGCTGTGTATGTGCCTTTGAGACCTATCTGTTCGGGTGTCATCCAAACCGGCTGCTCACCTTTTGCAGGTGCAGCGCCTCCGTTATATTTTATATCTGTAAATTTTGGTCGCATAGCCGATATTATTTATTTCTTACTCATCATTAATTCCTGATACTGCTTAAGAGTTTCAAGCACATTGCTCTTAACACTTATGAAGTTGGTTATTCCTGCTGCAATAAGTTCATCTTTGCATGCAGGTTCTCCTGCAACTACAATAATGGCCTTATTACCGGCAAGTTGCTTTATCTTAGGCATTGCCTCTGCATATTCATCGTCAGATGAGCAGGCAACAATAATGTCTGCGTTGGCTTTAAGAGCAGCCTCAACACCCTCCTCAACTGAAGAGAAGCGGTTATTGTCGGTAACCTCAAACCCGGCTACTGCAAAGAAGTTACACGAGAACTGAGCTCTGGCTCTTGCAAATGCAAGGTTTCCGAATGTTAACATAAATGCAGACGGAATACGATCCATTCCCTCTGTAGTAAAGCGAAGTGCCTCAAATGCCTGAGCACCACGATATTTTTCGAGTGGTTCTGCTACAGGGTTTTCGCTCTTCTCCCAATCTGCACCACGGGTTACAACATCAAGTGTTACCTCTTTGTCGGCCTTTTCGGTGAAGTTAGGGTACTGATTTGTTCCAAGGAGAATTTCTCTTCTGGTAGCTATGTTAAGGTCTCTCTTTGATGATGCTGCCTTAATTTCGCCCTGGATATAACCCTCTTTGAAGGCACTTATATACCCGCCCTTCTGCTCGGTAGTTGTGAAGAGCTTCCACGCCTGTTCAGCTATAGAGGCTGTTAAAGTCTCGATATAGTATGAACCAGCTGCAGGGTCGGTGATTTTATCAAAGTGTGACTCCTCTTTAAGGATAATCTGTGTATTTCTGGCAATTCTGTTGCTGAACTCAGCCGGTTCACGGTAAATGTAGTCAAACGGAAGTACCTCAAGTGAGTGTACCCCTGCCAGAGCTGCACTCATGGCCTCGGTTGTTCCGCGAAGCATATTAACATATGCATCGTAAACAGTCATATTCCACTGACTTGTTACGGCGTGTACAGAAATTTTCTGTGAAGATGCCTCATTTGCACCATACTCTTTGGTAATGTTGGCCCAAAGCATTCTGGCTGCACGGAATTTGGCGATCTCCATGAAATAGTTAGGGCCTATTGCCATTGTGAACTTAATTCTTGAAGCTGCCTCATCTGCAGTGTATCCCATTTCGGTAAGCATATTCATATATTCGCTTCCGGCTGCCATGGCAAAACCAAGCTCCTGCACAATTGTCGAACCAGCATCGTTAAATGCATACCCCTCGACTCCGATAACCCTTATTCCGGGATAATCTTTAACCAGATCCATGCATTTTTTAATTGTTGATTTGAAATCCTCACAGCAGAAATTACCGGTAGTAGTAAGTTTTCTGAGGGGATCGAAATCAAACGAAGCCCTTATTTCTGCAGGTTTTACTCCTGCAGCTTTTGCCACCTGAAGGAAAGAGGCTATTATCTCTGCGGTTGCACATGAGCAACCTTCGAAGTTAACTTCTGTTGCAGAGAGATTAATTCCTTTAAGCAGTGCCGACATCTCTCCCATGCAGATTTCGGTGTTTCCATCGATGCAAAATGCAACCGACTCAACTCCTCTTTTAAGACCGTCAACTGCCTGTTCATTTGCTTTTTCAAAGCTCTCCCAGGCGCAGTAACCCTGGCGTACAAGCCAGTTGTTACCTTCGTTTACCCCTCTTACAAACGGAAAAGATCCCGGAGCACCTCCCATGTGGTTAAGCTTCTCGAGATCTTCGGCGCGGTAGTAAGGGTGAACTGCAAATCCCTCCATTGTCTTCCATACGAGTCTCTTCTCATAATCGGCACCTTTAAGGTCCTTGTTTATGACCTCTTCCCACTGTGTGGTGGAAACAGGCTGAAACTCAGTGAATAGTTCTTTTGCCATATCTATTACTTTTGTTTATTGAGTGTTTCAAAATAATTCGCAAAGGTATAAATCTTTCCTTAATATTAAACCTTTTAAGGTATGTTTAGTCTTAGATGAAACGAACAATTAAATAGGTTAAGATGATGAAAAAAGTTTACATTACACTATTTCTGCTTGCGTTCGCATTTTCAGCCAACGCACAAAACATGCAGGTAAGAGAGAGAGGTTTTATGGGTGCCAACCCGGCTAAACTTGAGCCTCAGTTAAAACCTGAACAGCAGGAGGCTATAAAAGCATTAAGGCTTGAGTTGAGAAAAGAGATGATTCAGTTAGAGAATCAGCTTGCAGAGAAGAGGGCTCAGCTGAAAACTCTTGAGCAGGTTGACAAGCCGGATATGAAGGCGATCAACTCAAAGATTGACGAGATTTCTGCTCTTCAGAACAAAAGGATGAAGGCATCGGCAGCAAACAGAGCAAAGGTGCGCTCTCTTCTTACAGATGAGCAAAGAGTTATGTTTGACTCAAGAGCAGGTAAGATGCAGAAGCGTAACTTCAGGGGCAATATGCATAAAGGCGCTTCTCCTGCAGTAATGCAGTTCAGAATGCAAAACGGCGAGGGATTCAGAAAAATCGAGATGATGCCTGGCGGAGAAAAAGAGGTAAGAATTATGCAGATGCGCAAAGAGCGCAGTACCGAGCAGAAGGAAAATTAAACTCCTCTCTCCAGATCGCCTGCCCGGTTGTTGTACCCGGTCATGTCGGCACCGGATCCGCCTTCAATGTCTTTGTCTGATTTGACATTAACAGGCTGGGTTTCGGTGCCTTCCTCTTTTTTCTTCTTTTTGAGGACGGCCTTTCTCAGTTCGAAGTTTTGGCCAAGATATTTTTTTCGAACTTCCGGATTGTTCGCAAGAACCTCTGCAGTTCCGCTCTCCAGAATATTCCCTTCGTATAACAGATATGCTCTGTCTGTAATTGCAAGAGTCTCGTGAACGTTATGGTCGGTAATTATTATTCCAATGTTTTTTGTCTTGAGCTTGGCAATTATATGCTGGATATCCTCCACCGCAATCGGGTCAACTCCTGCAAACGGTTCATCAAGCAGTATGAATTTTGGGTCGATTGCCAGCGCTCTAGCAATTTCACATCTTCTTCTCTCTCCTCCGGATAGCTGAACTCCCAGATTTTTTCTCACTTTGTGAAGACTGAACTCATCGAGAAGCTCCTCTAGCCTGTCATGTCTCTGTTTTCTTGTAAGGTCAGAAAGCTCCATTACTGCCATAATATTGTCTTCTACAGAGAGTTTTCTAAAGACAGATGCCTCCTGGGCAAGATAACCCAATCCGCGCTGAGCTCTTTTGTACATTGGAAGATTTGTGATCTCCTCATTGTCAAGAAATATTTTTCCTGCGTTTGGTTTAATCAGCCCGGTAATCATATAGAAACTTGTAGTTTTACCGGCACCATTGGGGCCGAGCAGACCCACAATTTCTCCCTGTTCCACCTCTATTGATACCCCCTTTACAACGGTTCTGGCTCCGTATTTTTTTACAAGATTACTGCAGTGTAGTCGCATTTTATTTAAGTTCTAAATTGAGGTCATCCATCATATTTTTAACCTCAGGATGATTTGCCTTCAAAAACTCTGCCTTTTGTTGCGGCATGTATAATTTTTCTTCGACCTCTTCATCAGGTGTAACTTCAATATTGAGTGTAACCTCTTTATTATTAAGGTTTACTCTTAGGAATTCGACAAGTCTTGCCTTACAGTGAAGCTCTATCCAGTTTTTCTGAAGTTCATTTTTTACTTTAAACTGTATTGCCGACCCTCCCTTAAGTACAGGCTCCGTCTGAGAAATTGTTGTTGATAGTCTTGGAAGTGAGGTTTCAGCCTGAGCCATTTTCGTCCACACTTCAAGCAGCTTCTCAGGGGTTATTTCATCTGACCCGATTCTGTTTTGACTTCCCGGACCTGTTTTTCCTGAATTTTTACCCGCAGAGTTTAACAAGTCTTTTATTGAAATTGATGCAACGCCTCCATTCCCGTTTGCTTTGGCAGGTTTTACATCAGGTTTTACTTCCGGATCAGCTTCCTGTTTGATATCAGATATTGTTTCAGCCACTACCTCAGGTTTAGCCTCCGGTTTGACTTCAGGCATTGTCTCCGGTTTGACATCAGGTTTAGTCTCCGGTTTGGTCTCCGGTTTGACATCAGGCTTAGTCTCCGGTTTGACTTCAGGTTTAGCTTCTGGCTTAACCTCCTGTTTTACCTCAGCTTTAGCCGCAGAATTCTCCTTTGCCTCACCAACCCACGCAGGGGAGTTTATTTTACAAAGTCTCAATAACGCAATTTCGATATGCAATCTTGGATGACCGCTGCTTTTGTAACCGGCTTCACATGCCGAGGTTAAATTGAGTGCGTCATACAGAAAGTGTAATGAACAACTGTCTGCCTGCTGTTTATATTTTTTAATTACCGATGGCGCCAGGTCAAGCAGGCTCAATGTGCTGTTATCCTTGCAGATGAGCAGATCTCTGAAGTGAGTACTTAGCCCCCCGATAAAGTGAAGCGCATTGAACCCTTTTGAAAGAATCTCGTCAAATAGCAGCAGAACTGCTGTGTGGTTGCCACTCAGGAAATTTTCGGTTAACCTTATGTAGTAGTCGTAATCCAGTACATTTAGAGTTGAAATTACATTTTCATATGTAATTGTGGCGCCGCAAAATGCTACAGCCTGATCAAAAATAGTAAGTGCATCTCTCATTGCACCATCTGCCTTCTGACCAATAATGTGAAGTGCCTCAAGATCTATTGTGACACCCTCTTTCCGGGCAATATCAGTTAGGTTTTTAACAATGTCCTCCACCGATATTCTGTTAAAATCGTATGTCTGACACCTTGAAAGAATTGTTGGAAGTATTTTATGCTTCTCTGTTGTGGCTAAGATAAATATTGCATGTGCAGGCGGCTCTTCAAGTGTTTTTAAAAAGGCGTTGAAGGCCGACGACGATAACATATGTACCTCGTCTATAATGTAAACGCTGTATTTTCCAATCTGGGGCGGAATTCTTACCAGTTCGTTAAGTTGCCTGATATCCTCAACAGAGTTGTTTGACGCGGCATCCAGTTCATGGATAGAGTATGACCTGCCCTCGGTAAATGAGACGCATGATTCACAACTGTTGCAAGGCTCCATCTCCGGACCCGGGTTGAAACAATTGATTGTCTTGGCAAAAATTCTTGCCGTAGATGTTTTACCGACACCCCTTGGCCCGCAAAAAAGGTAGGCGTGAGCGAGCTGCTTTCTTAGGATAGAATTCTTGAGGGTTGTTGCGATATTCTTTTGTCCGATAAGGCTTTCGAAGCTGTCCGGACGGTACTTTCGTGCAGATACAATAAATCTTTCCATACCAGACAAAAGTACGAATTTTTATCTAATTTTGCATCTGTCATAAAATTTAGGAAAATGAGATATTTTATAATGCTTCTTCTCTCTCTGTCATTCTCTTCGGGAGTGTTTGCGCAAAAGTTTATCAGAGAGACCAGAAACACATTTACCGGTTTCGGCGCAAAAATCACTAAAGTTGTAATTCCGTCAAACACATTGCCAGACATGGTTCTCAGAGATGCTGTCAATAAAGGATGGAGAATTTCACCGTTTGAGTTTTGTACTGTCGAGGAGTACGAGAGGCTAAAGGGTGACACCAGCTACTTCTTCTTAATGAGGGTAGATGGCCGCTATAAAAAGGATCTTGAGCCCAAAATTGAATACCTTACTCTTTTACAAGGTGGGCCTGAAGTAAAACGAGGAACATATAACAACAAAAATATTATCACCCTCCCTATACAGGAGGCAGAAGATGTATCAGGGGCTAACCTCCACCTGTTGCCGATTTATATTGATGTTATTCAGAATCATATTTACAAGATTCAGAAAGATGTAACTCTCGCTTTTAAAGGAAACTCCTTCTATGCCGACAGGGTTACTGAGGTTAAAGATAAAAAGCTGCTGGTTGCTGCCGAATTTTTATCATTTACACCGGCTGAGACTGAGATTCAGGATCTGTTTAAGGGTAAAGCTCAGCTGGTATCACAGGAAGATGTTGAGGATGCAGTGATGGCTAATAAAGAGAATACTGTTGTTACCATTCTAATTAAACCTAGAGGAAACAGCAGAGGGTCCTATTGTTATAAAATGCTTATTGGAACTGACAGCCATGATCTGCTATTCTTTAGAAGGCATAAAATTTCACTTTTGCTTCCTGCGGGTTTTACAAGAGAGGATATCAGAAAGATATCTGTACCGTTTCAGTTTTAATATGACAATAATCACTGCAGAGCTTAACTCAGGCATTAAATATGCGTTCAGGAAAATATCCTCTCCGGTTGCCTATTGCGCTCTAAGCATTAAGGCGGGTACCCGTGACGAGATTGCGGGGAAGAATGGAATAGCACATCTGACAGAACATATGTTGTTTAAAGGCACTACAACCAGAGGTGCCAGAAGGATTAATAACTTCCTGGAGAGCCTCGGTGGTGAGCTTAATGCCTATACAACAAAAGAAGAGACTGTTATCCATGCAACAGTGCTTAAAGAGGACATTGCAAAAGCCGTTGAGCTGCTCAGCGATCTTGCATTTAACTCCCTCTTCCCTGAAAAGGAGTTGGCCAAAGAGAAAGAGATTGTGCTTGATGAGATAAGCTCATACAAGGACACACCATCTGAACAGATATTCGATGATTTTGATGAGTATCTTTTTGACACACATCCGTTGTCTATGCCTATTCTGGGTAAACCAAAATCAATTAAAGGGATTAAGACTTCTGATATAAAGGATTTTACGGGTAATTATTATCGTCCTGCAAACATGAGCTTTTCCATTGTAGCTGATATTCAGCCCGAAAGGGGAGCGAAACTTGTCGAGAGACATTTTGGCAAGATGGCCAATAACGGTCATGCCCCCAACGGAAAGAGAAAAGAGGAGCTGCCACTATCATCCTCTGTGGTGGCAAGTGAAAAGTACATAACACGTAAAACGTATCAGGTACATTGTGTTACGGGCTCAAGAGCCTATTCAATGTATAATGAAATGCGTCTTCCACTTGCTCTTCTTACTAATATACTTGGAGGGCCGGCATTGAATTCGCGGTTAAACCAGTCTCTCCGTGAGAAACACGCTATGGCATACACTGTAGATGCGAGCTACACTCCATATACAGACACAGGTCTCTTTACCATCTATTTCGGCTCCGATAAAAATAATCTTGAAAGGTGCAGAGAGATTGTAAGTAAAGAGATTAACCTGTTAAAAGAGAGAGAGCTCTCTCCCGCAACTCTTAAAGCTGCAAAGAAACAACTGCTGGGGCAGCTCGCTATCTCAACAGATAACGCTGAATCACAATGCCTCTCTATGGGAAAATCTCTTCTGTTTTACGGTAAAGTAGAGCCAATTGAGGTTATAAGAGAGAAGATTGCATCAGTAGAGGCCTCTCAGATCCACAGGGCTGCTTTGGAGATTCTTGATAGTGACAGAATGTTTACTCTAATATACAATTAGCCATGGACTCTGCATTGGATAATTATATTCTTGAACATGCAGGCAATACCCCTGAGGTCTTAAAATGGCTGGAAGGTGAGACAGTGAAAAGGGCAGGTCACCATTCAAAGATGCTTGCCGGCCCGGTACTCGGGAGGTTTCTTGCTGAATTTTCTAAGCTTGTTGCTCCCAAAAAGATTTTGGAGATTGGAACATTTACCGGCTACTCTGCAATTTGTCTTGCACAAGGCCTTACGAACGACGGCTCCCTTGATGCGCTTGAGAGGGACGACAGGCATATATCACTAATTAAAGAGGCATTTGAAAGGGCCGGCCTCTCTTCTAAAATCAACCTCCACTTTGGTGATGCAAAAGAGTTGATTACCAAGATGAAAGGCGTGTATGACATTGTGTTTATCGATGCTAATAAAAGAGAGTATTGTACATACTACAATCTGGTGTTTGATCTGGTTAAGCCCGGAGGGTATATTTTGGCAGATAATGTCCTATGGTACGGCAAGGTGGCCGAAGAGACCCCCTCGAATGACGCACAGACTCAGGAGATTTTAAAATTTAACCGAATGGTAAAAGATGACCGCCGCGTTTCGGGTTTTATACTCCCTCTGCGCGACGGCCTCTACATTATTAAAAAGCTTTAACTAGTTAAGGTATTCAATGTCCATATTGTACCTCCATCTTCCAAAGTAGAGGTTTCCCCCTCTCCATTCGACTTCGCCACGCTGGAAATCTACTGTTTCACTTCTAGGATGAATCTTTGCAGGATATAGCGGCTTAGATATATCATTATTGACAATCAGGCGATACGCATCCAGGCCTTTTGTAAAGAAGTAGAATGAATCGTCGTCACCTTTACTCTCTTTGACCCTGCCAAACGACTGATCAACCGGAACCCATCCAATTCCTTCGAAATAGGCCTCTGCCCAGTCATGAAGATTTTTATTGCCGGGGTGCATCATCCAGCCCGACTGCCATCTGGCAGGAATTCCTGCACAGCGAGCCATTGTTATAAAAAGAAGTGATACCTGTCCGCAATCGCCATGTCGGTTGGCAAGAACATATTCGGGAATATTGTCAATTGTCGAATACTCTCTTGCACTTGCCCACGGGAAATTAGAATCGATCCATTCATAGATCATTCTGGCTTTAAGATATGGATTTGTCTCATTGCCGGTTGCTTCAGCCACTGCTTTTTTAATATTTTCACTAAAGAGTATGTGCGGAGCTCTCTCCGAAGTGTATTTCCCGAAATCTTCAGACCCTTTATTGTACTCCTTAACATCTGATGCCTGAAAAAGATGTACTTGTGCAAATGATGTATAGGTAAACCTGTAACTGAATACAAGTGGTTCTCCCTCAATCGCAACCGCCTCCATGTAAATTGTTTTATGGTCATATGTGTCTGGTGAAATAAGGTACTCCGGCTGTGATACAGAGAGTAGTGCAATACCTGTGTGTGCCTTATTGTCTGTTCTTGGGTAAGGCATCCAAACTCTCACAACCTCACCTGCAGGTACTTCGTCCGCTTTTACTGTTAAAGTGTAAGTAACATTCATCTTAACTGGGGAGATCAATTCACTTTTTGCCCTTTTTGCCTCTGAAACCAGCTGTGGAATGTGCCATGCTAGAAATCTGTTCAAAGAATCACTCTGACCTCCGTTAGGGTGTTTGAAATACTTTGCAGCAACAGAATCAATCCTGAAGAGATTTCTTGCTGCAGAGTTAAAGTAAAGCCGCTCTCCGTCAATTATCATATTCTCTATAGCATTAGACCTCTCCCATGCAGCAATCTCTTCAGCTGTGACATCGGAATGGTGTCTTTTAATATAACTGATTACAGATGTGTCTCTCTTTGTAAAATCTTTCCGAATTCTGTCCAGCTTTTCGAGCACGAAGTTCATCTCCCACCTTTCAGTATCAGAGATTGTGTCACACGCAAGGTACAACCTGATCATTTTAGATGCCTCGGTAAATTCACCTTTTTCGATTGTTTTGTCAATAAGCTCTTTGTCCGGCATTCTGTAAGACAAAGAATCTCCACATGCAAAAAGCAGTGTGGAGATAATTATTAAGGAGATATTCCTCATATTTTTATGTTTAAGTTTAGAGAAGTGACTCTAAGGCTATGATTTGCAGCGCTCTGCGTAGCTTCTTGTTCTGGTGTCAACCTTAATTCTTTCACCCTGGTTAATGAAGAGTGGAACCATTACTTCTGCCCCTGTCTCTACTGTTGCCGATTTCATAGCGTTAGTGGATGCTGTATCCCCTTTAACCGCAGGTTCGGTGTAGGTAATCTCCATCTCAACAAAAGGAGGCAGTTCACAAGTGAGTACCCTCTCCTGATCGGCAAGGAACATCATCTCTACATATTGACCCTCTTTCATAAGGTCGGCATTATCAACCATGTCCGGTTCCAGCGAAATTTGTTCAAAGGTTTCGTTGTGCATGAAATTAAAGCCCATGTCATCTTTATAAAGGAACTGATATGGTCTTCTTTCAACGCTTATAATCTCGATCTTTTCTCCTGCATTATATGTGTTTTCCAGAATTCTTCCGTTTTCAAGATTTCTCATCTTTACCTTAACAAATGCCCCGCCTTTTCCGGGTTTCACATGCTGAAACCAAACTATTGAGCATGGTTTGCCATTAAAATCAATACAAAGTCCGTTTTTAAAATCAGCTGTAGTTGCCATATTAATTTATTTAATTTGGCGCAAAGATAAGATAAATGGGGATATTTTTTTGCAAAAATCAAAATTAGTGCTACTTTTGCACTCCCAAACAAACGGTGCCATAGCTCAGTTGGTAGAGCAAAGGACTGAAAATCCTTGTGTCCCCGGTTCGATTCCTGGTGGCACCACACGAAAGCCGCATAGCTTCACAGCTTGCGGCTTTCGTTTTTAAATTACCACTTATCACGCTTGAGTTCCATAACTCAAAATCAGTTTTGACTTCCAGTTCCTCAACTCCGGCAACCGATTGTTTCCGGAATGTTTACCCAACTCCTCA
>DINE01000027.1:0-6993 GCA_002425935.1 Bacteroidales bacterium UBA5548
TTTCAAATGAGATTTTTAAGTTCCAGTAAAAAAACGGAAATAGAAATACTTCGTGCAGGTTTAATAAAAGAAAAAGCACCCGAACCACAACCCGGAACACCACCAACACCAACAGTAAAAAAGTATGCAGTTAAAATGCCAACCGTAAAAATGAAAGTGGCTGAATACAAAAATTGGTTGCAGGGTGAATTGCAAAAATTGGCAAGTGCATCTGATAATGACGAAATAGAAATCAATTAGAAATGAAATTAAGCGAACATACCGAACACATACGCCAACTCATTGACCGAGCTTTTCGCAATCGCTTGGGTAGAATGGGTATAAATGAAGGACAATTGGTTTCTCTGCCTGATGCACCTGTGGAACGCAAACGTATGGAAACCATCCGTGAAGTATTCATTGCAGAAACAGGAACTGTTGCCGATGCTTACGAAAAGTTAGTAGAAGAACTCACCTTTACTTTATTCAATCGTTTGGCGGCTCTCAAAGTAATGGAAGCTCATACTTTGCACCCCGAAATTGTTACCCGTAGAGAAAGCCACGGTGGTCGTTCATTTGCTCATTTGGCTTGGTTGGAGCAAAATCCCAATGCAAGAAACGAAGAAGCTGAAGGTCTATTCCCTTTCCTGGAAGAACAACTCCAAAAATTGGCTTCCGATATTCCTTTGTTTAGTCCTCAGCATCCTTACCATTTATTGCCTACGGCATTGGAATTATTGGGCATCATCAATGCCTTTAATCAGATAGAAAGTGATACACAGGTAGAAGCCGAGATTTGGAAAAGTGATGATGTATTGGGCTGGCTCTACGAAAGCTACAACAACTACAAAAAAGCAGCACACAAAGCCAGTGGAGATAAAACAGAATACAACAAAGTAAGCATTCAAAGTCAGGTATATACACCTCGTTGGGTAGTGCAGTTTTTGGTAGATAATAGCTTGGGAAAACTCTATCTGGAAATGTACCCCGATAGTGAAATACGCCATAAGTATAAAATTGCCAATGCTCCAACTTCTCAAACCAGAGAACGCAAGCCACTACACGAAATACGAATGATTGACCCTTCCACCGGATCGGGCAATTACCTGCTATATGGCTTTGATATGTACTACGATTTGTACATAGACCAAATAGAAAACTATGGGGCTGACTACAATGAAGCCGACATTCCAAAACTGATTATAGAAAACAATCTGCACGGTGTGGACTTAGATGACCGTGCCATACAGTTGGCTCAGTTGGGTTTATACATCAAAGCCAAGAGAAAGAAGCGTACCGTTAAGATTGAACATTTCAATATCGTTAGTTCCGACTTTTTCTTGCCGGCTTATGAAGAAGTAAAACACCTTTTTGAAAATGGTGCTCCCTTGGATGCACAGCTTGAAAAAATTGTGATTGACCTGTGGGAAGACTTACAGCAAGCCCACAAATTTGGCTCACTCATTCGTTTAGAAGAAAAGTTCAGCATCAAGCTACACGGCTTGGTAAAAGAAGAAGGAATCACCCTGTTTACCGAACAAAACTTGATAAAGTACGATGAGTTCCGCACCAATTTCTTTACCAACCTGCAAAAAGCAGTAGCACAAAATACCGCCAAACAAGGGCAAACATTCTTAAACACCAAAACCCAAGATGCCATTACCTTTTTGCAGCTACTCACCCAAAAATACGATGTGGCAGTAGCGAACCCACCTTATACCGATAGTGCCGATTTTGGTCCCGAACTTAAAAAGTTTGTAGAAGCCAATTACAAGCAGCCGTATAAATTCAACACCAATTTGTATGCAACATTCATAAAGAGTTGTTGTGAAATAACAACAGATGATGGCTATGTAGGGATGATACACCCTCATACCTTTATGTTCATCAAGACTTTCGAAGATGTACGCAAATACCTGATTGAACATACCCACATTGATTTAATGGTAGATTACGGCTTAGACAGGGTAAATCTTTTTGGCCCGGGTATTTTGTTAGATGCTACTTGGTATGTATTGAGTAAAAAGAAAAAAGAAAGCTCCGGCTTGTATTTCAACATCACTGCCAACCAACAAGAAAAAGCAAAGCAAGCATCATTGGAACAAGCCTATGAAGATGCCTTGAACAACCGAAGCAACAACCGCTTGTACACCCTCCCCCAAGAAAAACTCAAAATCATTGAAGGCTGGCCTTTTATCTATTGGATTAGCGATGGGTTTAGGGAGAAGTTTAAGGGAGAAAATATAGAAACAGTTTCAGATGTAAAAGTTGGAATTAATTCGGGGAGTAACGAACAATATGTTAGATTTTGGTGGGAACTAAATAAAGTAGAATTCTCAGAAGATTATTCTTTAGATAAAAATAAATGGGTTGGATATGCAAAAGGTGGTCCGTTCAATAAGTGGTATGGTAACCTTTGGTTAAAGCTAAATTGGCAAAACAATGGAGATGAATTAAGAAACTGCGATAAGGCAATTCTAAGGAATGAAGAATTTTACTTCAAGGAAGG
Source organism: Bacteroidales bacterium UBA5548 (assembly GCA_002425935.1). Taxonomy (GTDB): domain Bacteria; phylum Bacteroidota; class Bacteroidia; order Bacteroidales; family UBA932; genus Bact-08. Next base: position 2,489 of record DINE01000027.1, read on the forward strand.
TTTGACATATTCAGCAAGCGGTTCTAAGGGTGTATCATTTAGATATCTGCCAAAAAATTACATCTTCGATGTGGGTGGTTCTTGTGTTTTTCCAAAGCAAAGTTTTTCTACTAATACTCTGTTAGCTGTTTTGAACTCAACTCTTTCTTTTTATGTAGCTGACTGTTTAAACCCAACCGTCAATACGCAAGTAGGGGATCTAAAACGAATTCCATTTGTTGTGCCTTCAGAAGAAAAGGAAGTGATTATTTCAGAACTATCAAATAAAAATATTGAATTTAAAAAGCACATTTGTTCATACCGAATTACAGAAACAAACTTTGAGCAATCTCCACTTACTGCTTTTCAAGGTGCATCCTTAAAAGACCGTGTATTGGCTTACCTCAATTTTGAAAATGCCCAACTTACACAGGTATTGATTAATGAAGCCATTATCAATGAACTTATTTTTGAAGTCTATGAACTCAGCGATGCAGACCGTGAACAGGTAGAAGCAAAAATGGGCTTTTCTATTGGTGCATTACCTGTTTTACAAGAAGCGAAAGATGCCTTTTTAGCTCAATTACAAAACCCATTAGCAGAAGTTTCAGATCATATTGTAAACTTAGCTGTAACTACTTTTGACGAGCAACAAATCAGAGAAATTAAAGAAGGTTTTGCTACACTCTACCAAAGTAACAATGATTTAGAAGAATTTTGCATCCGCCATCAGGTCAATCCTATCATTGTATGGTATTGGTTCAAAGAAGCCAATGTAGTGCCGGCTGCAAGAGCAGCAGAAATCGCTTTAGAGTTTTTGGCAGACAGCATCCGCACTTTATTGCAGCAAGATGACGATGGCATTATTCCATTGGTAGGCTTGCCCGGAGAAGAAGCCCTGAGCCAACGCTTAGAGCAGCATTGTTTGCACAATGGCTTCACCGCAGCACAGTATATGCAGTTGGATAGTTTGTTGGGGCGTTCTGTAAACGAATATTTGGAGCATCATTTCTTCAATCAATTGAGCAATCACCTCAACTTGTTTATGTACTTGCCCAAAACGCCATTTATATGGCATTTAAGCAGTGGGCAACATCAAGGCTTTGAAGCCTATATCCTCATCTACAAATGGAACAGAGACAGCTTGTTTAAGCTCAAATCTCAGTACATCAGCCAACGAGTACAAAACTTGGAGTACCGCCAAATACAGTTGCAGGATGTAAACACCGCACAAGCCCAAACAGAGAAAGAAAAAATCCGTTTGCAACTCCACGAAATAGAAGCCTTCAAATCCAAAATAGACGAACTCATAGCCGAAGGCTACGACCCCAAACTGGATGATGGTGTAGGCAAAAACATTGCCCCATTGCAAAAGAAAGGATTGCTCAGAGCAGAAGTACTCAAAACCACAGGCGGAGCAAAATCACAATTAGAGAAATACTTAAATGCGGATTGGTAGAATCAATTTGTGATGCAGAATTAGGAGCGGGATCGGACACCAAATAATTGTCACAAATATTTACTAAATTTGTGACATAATTACAAAAAGTAAAAACATGCAAAGCGTTGATAAAAAAATAGAAAAGTCAATAAAAAGCAAACCAAAAGGTTCTTTGGTATTGCCTGACGATTATTTGACTTTCGGTTCATCAGATGCCATACGTAAAGCTTTGGATCGGTTGGAAGATAAGAAGGTAATAATCCGAGTTGCCCACGGAATCTATGTGCGGCCAAAAATCAGCAAACTCATTGGCCCGATAAGACCCTCTGCTGAAAAAGTGGCAGAAGCCATTGCTAAACGAGATAGGATACGAACTCTGCCTACCGGAAGTTATGCATTGAACGCTTTAGGGCTTAGCACACAGGTACCAATGAATATTGTATTACTAACCGATGGTTCTCCTCGAGAAATTAAAGTAGGCAAACGAACCATAAAATTTAAGAAAACCACACCCAAGAACTTGTTGGTAAAGGGTAAAATAAGCAGTTTAGTGATTCAAGCACTAAAAGAAATAGGCAACGGAAAAGTAACAGCAGATGAAGAACAGAAAATCTTGGACTTGCTGAAAAAAGAGAATGAAAAAGATTTGAAACACGACATTGTCTTAGCTCCGGTATGGATTCAAAAAATAATGAAGAAGGTATTAAAAGATGGCAAAGATTAATTTTTACACAATAGACAATACTGAGAAGGTAGCCATCTTTAACGAGATCGCTACTAAAAATGGTATGAAACCCTTTGCGGTTGAGAAAGACTGGTGGGTAAGCCGCACATTAGAAATTATTTTTCAAATGCCTGTTGCAGCGCATATGGTTTTTAAAGGCGGTACTTCCCTAAGCAAGGCTTGGAAACTCATCAACCGTTTTTCAGAGGACATTGATTTGGCAATTGATAGAGATTTCTTTTTTAAATCTGAAAAAGGTTGGTCAAGAAAAGAAATTACCAAACTAAGGAAAGAAGCAGGAATTTATTCTACAGGTGCCTTTTTTGAAGAATTAAAAGAAGAGCTTCGAAAAAAAGGTTTCAATAAACTTGAATTTAAAGTGGTTGACAATGGAGACAGCGACCAAGATCCAAGAGTATTGGAAATATACTACCCAAATGTGATAGCTTCAGATTCTGAATATATATTACCCAGAGTGCAAATAGAAGTAAGTTGTCGTTCATTAAGAGAACCATTCTCGGTTCAGTTTTTCGGTGCTTTGGTAGATGAGTTTTATGCAGAAAAAGATTTTGCAGAACCATTATTTAGTGTACCTACAGTAAATGCCGAAAGGACTTTCTTAGAGAAATTGTTCTTGTTGCATGAAGAGTTTCATCGCCCGACAGAAAAAAGGCGAGTAGATAGGTTAAGCCGACATCTTTATGATATCTACCACATGACCCAAGCAGGAATAGCATTAAAGGCCATTTCAGATAAAGAACTGTACGAAAGCATCGTATACCATCGCTATAAAATTTCCAGAGTAGGCGATGTGGATTATAATCTCCATAATCCAAATCACCTCAATCCTATTCCTCCGAAAGATGTAATAGCCGATTGGGAAGCTGATTACTCCAAAATGAAGGAAGATATGATTTACGAAGAAAAAAAGCCTTCATTTAAAGACTTGATAGATAATTTGACAGAAATAAGAAAACAGCTCCAAGCTGTTGAATGGACTTTTGAAATGGAATTTCCCAAGCCAAACTAAACTCACGAAAAAACATGTTAGAACCTAAATCAATAAATTGGCTTTATAATAAGCAATTCTTTATACCTCACTATCAAAGAGGTTATCGTTGGACAGATACACAGGTAAAACAGTTGCTTAACGATATTGACTCCTTTATGCCAACTCAACTGCCCAACAACCCAAATGAAAAAACATTTTATTGTTTACAGCCAATTGCTGTCAAACTTTTAAGTGAGGAGGTTAAAAACGAATTCAATTTAGAAGGTGATTGGTATGAAGTGATTGATGGTCAACAAAGATTGACAACCATCTCATTAATTCTTCAATATATAAATCAGAAATGGAGGGGTGAAGATAAATTAGATCAATTTACCATATTTTATGAAACTCGAAAGGGTAGCGCCGAGTATCTAAAAAACTTAAAAGTAAATTCAGATGATACTGTTTCTATAAATAAAGAATTTATTGACTACTACTACTTCTCTAAGGCGCTACAGTCAATTAGAAATTGGCAACTCAAATACGAACAAAGTAGTGGTAAAAAGCTAAACACTGCATCCTTTCAATCAACATTTGAAGAATTTTCAAAGATTATATGGTATGAAGTGCCAGAACAAGATGGTCGCAAGTTATTTGAAAGACTTAACTTGGGTAAAATACCATTAACCAATTCTGAATTAGTTAAAGCCTTATTCTTGAGCTCTGAAAGTTTCAAGAATTATCCTTCAGAAGAAAAAAGAATTAAACAATTTGAAATTGCACGTTTGTGGGATGAAATAGAACACAGACTGAATGAAGAAGACTTGAAATTTTGGTCATTTATTACTAATAAAAATAGAAGCGATTACGAAACCAAAATTGAATTGATTTTGGATTTGATAACCGAAAAAAGTCCAAACGAAAGAGATGGGCTTTTCACATTTCTTAAGTTAGTCCGTATGCAATTGGAACACAAAGACGGGTTGGTTGTCGTTTGGGAAAAAATTCAACAGTTCTATTACACATTAAATCAGTGGTATTCCGATAAAGAGTATTATCATAAAATAGGTTATCTTATATCTTCAAGGCACTTCGGTTCATACGTAGGTGTGGACTTGAATAAACTTGTCAACTATGCACTTAATGAAACAAAGGAAGATTTCAGAAACAGAGTAGATTCATTAATAAGTGATTCTGTTAATTTCGAGTTATCCGAATTGCGCTACGACAACGATAAGCATCATAATCAAATATTCAACGTGCTACTACTTTTTAATGTGGAAACATGCTTAAAATCAGAGGCAGCATTTGAGTTTTATCCCTTCAAGTTGCACAAACAAAACAAATGGAGTGTTGAGCATATACACGCA
>DINE01000027.1:7022-7367 GCA_002425935.1 Bacteroidales bacterium UBA5548
AAGTCAGAAAATTTCGACAAATCCAAAAGAGAGCCTTGGCTTAAATGGTTGGGAATACATCAAACTTTGCTTGAAGAATTTGAAAAAAAACATCCACAGGTTAAAGGGCTTATTGATGAAATAAGTCGATATAAAAATGATCAAATAACTTGGCAAAGATTTTCAGCAATTTTTTCTAAGGTAAATGATTTCTTTACTGAAGAATTTGAGAGTATGGACAGAGACAGTGAAGGTATTAGAAATTTAGCTTTACTCAGCCAGCCGGATAACTCAGCATTAAACAACTCCGTTTTTGAAATTAAACGAAGAGAAATAATTAGGATGGATAAAGAGGGACATTTTATT
>DINE01000027.1:7374-9306 GCA_002425935.1 Bacteroidales bacterium UBA5548
TCCGATTTGTACGAAAAGGGCATTTTTGAAGTATTACAATGAAGAAAATACTTCATCTCAAAACTTCTTTTGGTCATCGGAAGATCGAGAAAACTACTTTACGTCCATCGAATCTCTTTTATCCAAATATTTATCAAAAACTGTAGCAATAAATGATGATANNTAATAACCCTATTAAGAGATTCAACGATAGTTATCCCACCAATTCAAAGGGATTATGCTCAAGGTCGTAATTCTGGTAAGATTCCTATTATACGTTTGAGATTTATTGATAACATATACAATGCTCTAACCAATGATACTGAACCCCCACTCGAGTTGGATTTTATTTATGGTTACAATGAACTTGATTCGATAAACATAGAAAAAATTATAGTATTCAAACCTTTAGATGGGCAACAAAGACTAACAACTCTGTTTTTAGTTCATTGGTTTATAGCTAACAAAGAGAATCGCATCGAGGAGGCCAAACCCCTATTGAGTAAATTTTCTTATGCTACTCGAGAATCCTCCCGTTTATTTTGTAAAGAGTTGATTAATTTTTCTATCGATTTTAATTCGACTATAAAAGTTGATGAACAAATTATTAACCAACCTTGGTTTTTTGTTTCATGGAAAAATGACCCGACTATTCAATCTATGTTGGTTGTGCTTCGGGCTATACATGATAAATTCCAACAAAGTGAAAACTTGTGGGATAAGCTGGCAGGATATAATCCAAAAATAGTTTTCCACTTGCTTTCAATGAATAACCTTGGCTTGCCGGATGATTTGTACATAAAAATGAACGCCCGGGGTAAGCCATTAACTGAATTTGAGCATTTCAAATCCAGCTTTTCTGAATTACTAAATCAGGAGCAAGGAAAATATTTTAACGAGAAAATTGATGGAGAATGGTCTGATTTATTTTGGAATATTTTTAAGAACAATGAGAACACGGACATCGCAAAATTAGTCGATTTAGGATTTTTAAATTTCTTTTGGTATGTAACAGATATTATATCCACCAAAAATAAAATTTCTTTTACAGATGATTTTTGGCTCAACAATATAAAGCAAGTTTATCAATCTAATTCTAATCATGTACAATATCTTTTTGATTGTCATTTNNTCTTAGAAATATCAGCATTAAACAATAATCCATTTGATGATATCTTTTATATTCAGGACAAAGACTTTTCGATATCAAAAACGAAGTTGTTTTTCAAGAATGCAAATGTCGATTTATTTAAAAAATGTGTTGAGTATTATTCTGTAAAGGATGGTTTTGTAATTCGTGAAAGACTTCTTTTATATGCGTTTATAAATATTAATTTGAGCAAAAATGAAGTACCCGAGAACTTCTACAGGCTACTTCGAAATCTTCTTGAAAATGCTTCTGATAAAGAAATAAGGAATGATAATTTGTATAATTTGTATGCTGGTATTGACAGATTGATAGATGGAGAAAGAAATCCGGATAATCTTCCGTTTACAAAACGACAATTGGCAGAAGAAAGTGATAAGCAAAGCCTAATTGGTGGTGATTCTTCATTGAAAGGCATTATCTACAAACTGGAAGACCACACGATGCTTAGAGGTACTATTGGAATCTTTAATTTTGATAAAAGTATTATCAAGTTAGGCAATACATTTTTAAGCCAATTTTACCAAGGCCAAAATTATTTTGAAGTAAGTAAGGCTATGCTTACTTTCGGTTTATACTCTCAGAACTATGGTCGTGATTATATGCGCTTTGGCAACAAGAACAACTCTTCATGGCGAGAAGTATTTACGCAGAGTGATAATAGGCAAAATTTTGATAGAACAAAAAAAACTCTAAAACGTTACTTGACTTATTTTGAAGAAAACGAAGGCGCTACAAACAGTTTGATTATTGAAAAATTCTTGAGCGACAATATTCAAAATTGCAATTATTCATTTAATTATTAC
>DINE01000027.1:9328-9504 GCA_002425935.1 Bacteroidales bacterium UBA5548
CATTAAGCATAACTCCTTCATTAATTGGGAGGAAAATAAATATTTTCACCAAACAGATGGATTTTATTGGTGGAGAGATATCGCAAATGGTCTTTATGATTGTATAATGTTGTTCCGAACCAATTTTAGAGGTAGAAGTTGGAGTCCATTTCTTTTGGAACTTAGCTTAAAAATAG
>DINE01000027.1:9534-142046 GCA_002425935.1 Bacteroidales bacterium UBA5548
AAAATTACAGTTCCAAGCTTCAATTCACTAAGGACAAGCTAATCCTTTTAATTGAGAATCGCAATGAAGGTTTTAAATTTTCTGCACCTGTTGGTGAATCGTTTGCTGAAAGTTTTTTAGAAAAATTAATTAGTCAAAATATTTTAAATAAGGATGGATACTTGCTTGTTGAGCAAAATAATGAAGGGATTGACACAGAGGATAGGATTGCAAAATGTTTAAAATTTCTTAGTAACTTAAAGATTGAAGAATGACTGACAACTGGATCATACAAGATATAGAAAACCACATTGCACACCGCAATAGAGTGGTTATCATCGACCCTTTGGGTGAGTGTGCCTACTTATTGCCCTACATTGAAAAGCAACACTACACCATATTGAAAACAGATGCTTCCAACAAAGAAGAATGGCAGCGTATCAAGGAAGAATTGATGCTACGCTATGAAGCAGAGAGTAAGCACAAAGCGGAAAAAGTAGTTTTCTATGTTACCCGCCCAAAAACAGAATTGAGCTTTTTATTTGATTACTGCTTCACCCACGGTTGTGTTGATTTATCCAATCCTGTGGAGTGGTTGCGTAAGAAACTATTTACCGGCACAGGGCATCAAATCACATTAGATAATCCAATGCTGCTTACAGCCGCTAAATTGGGTGTCGGCAAAGACCTTGCTTGGTGGAAAAAGATTTTACAAAACTTAGAAGAATTAGTGTCCATTGAAGATGAATTAATTCCTTTTTTAAGTGCGCCCGAAAGTTTTTTCAAAGACAAAGAAGCAGATGTTAAAAGGCTTTTCGAAGAAAAATTATTTGACCTAATTGGTCAAACTTATCGCAAAGTACCTGCCAAAACATTGGCGACAGAAGTAGTAAACCATTTGTTTTCAAGTCTGCTCAACAATGCCATCACTCCGGAACTTCTGAGCATCTATCATAAATGGTTAGACAGCCACACCTATTCAAAAGCATTGCAAAATTATATTGATACTTACAATATTGACGCACAGCTTAATATCTGGAATGTTCACCCCGATCATTGCTTTGCAGCAATAGACATCAAGCAATTACAGCAAATCACAGCCAATTTTAGAGATAAAGTATTTGTAAAAGATAAACTTCAAAAGCTACATCATCGCATTAAAAGCCGAAAAGCAACCGCTTTTGTTCCCCAATGGTGGAATGATGTAATGATACTTTTTGAGTTTGACAACAAGCCTTTGGCTCATTGCAACTCTTTAGAAAAAGTAACCTCGTTCTACACTTCCCATTTTCATAAGGCAGATAGAGCCATACGAAACATTTATGCCTCGTTTTTACAAGACCAGGAAATTGTAAGACCCCTGCAAGAGCATTACGAAAGCTTGAACCACGAACTATTGCAACATTGGTTTGAATACAGCAGTCATTACCAGTCAAATCAACAGTGCTTTTTACCACAATTGATTTCACAATCTAAGCCGGGTACAGCCATCATTGTAGGCGATGGTGTTCGCTATGAGATAGCTGCTTTCATTGCTTCGCAATTACAGCATAAATGTAAGATTAGCTTAGATACAATGCTTGCTGATATGCCTTCTGAAACCGAACACAATATGAGTGCATTGTACGTTGGCAATAACGAAGTGCTTTCTGTTCATAAGGAGAGAGAAAAAAAGCTGTCAGAAAGCACCGGAAAGGAAATCACTTATATGAATTTAGAAGCCTTGCATTACGGTATCAAAGCCGATTACCTGGTGCTTACTTACAAGGACATTGACAGTGCAGGCGAGAAACTCCAAATGGGTGCTATCAAGTTATTCAATGAATTTGAAAATGTATTAGCGGAGAAAATCGAGTTGTTACTCAAAATGGGCTACCATCAGGTTCATTTAATTACAGACCATGGTTTTGTGTTGACAGGCTTGTTAGATGAAGCAGATAAAATAGACCCAATTGTGTCAGGCAAAAAAGATGTGAGTGAAAGATTCATACGCACCACCGAGAAGCAGTCTGCTACAGAATGGATTCCATTTGAAAAACCCTACGGTGAGTTTAAATATGTATATGCTGCAAAAAGTCATAGACCATTCAAATCTAAAGGCGTTTATGGATTTTCTCACGGTGGTTTCACACCGCAAGAAACCATCATACCCAACTTTGTTTTCAGCAAAGATGCCCCTACCACAAAAGGTTTAGAAGTAAATATTGCCAACAAAAAAGAACTAAGCGAAGTAACAGGTGAATTGTTTGGATTGAAAATTCAAGCCACTGCTAAAGCAGATGACTTGTTTTCTGCAAGCAGAAAAATTCAAGTGCTGTTATATGCTAATAACATCACATACAGCAGCAGCAATATCATCACTATTGAAACGGGTGCAACACAGTCATTTGATTTTTCATTCGGTGGCCATAATGAAATAATTGCAGTAATAGTAGATGCCACCAGTCAGGAACAAATAGATTCAGTCAAAATCAAAAAATCAAACGCCAGAGATTTAGGCGGCCTCATATAAGAAATTAACTATGATAGTATTAGACGACTTAGATAAAAAAGCATTGGACCACTTTAGGGGCTTTGTAGTAAAAAAAGACCTTGTTGGTATCATCAAAGGTGGTGCAAATGTGCCTGCTTTTGTATTGGAATATTTATTAGCCAATACGTGCAGTACCGAAGATGAAGAAAAACTGAAAGAAGGAATGGAAAATGTAAAAACCATACTTCGTAACCACTACATCAACCCAGAAGAAAGCACTTTGATTCAGTCAAAGCTCAGGGAGAAAGGTCGCTACAAAATCATTGATAAAATATCTGTGGATTTAGACCCACAACGAGACCGCTATTGGGCGAATATCAGCAACAGTAATATCAAAAAGGCAACCATCAGCGATGATTTGGTAAAAAGCCACGAAAAATTGCTTTTAGGAGGTATTTGGGCAATCATAGAAATGGAATATGATCCAATGATTACTGTTGGGAGTTCAGTGTATCCTTTTTTAGTTAGAGACATCAAGCCAATACAGCTATCTTCATTTGACAATACCAAAATATCAGAAAAACGAAAAGAGTTTAGCAAAGATGAGTGGAAAAAATTATTGCTCAGAAGTGCCGGTTACGAACCATACAGCGAGGGATTAGACGATAGAAAACTAAATTTATTGATGTGCCGCTTAATTCCTTTGGTAGAAGCCAATTTCAATATGGTGGAGTTAGGTCCCCGTTCTTCGGGTAAGTCATACATCTACAAAGAAATTACCCCTTATGCTATTCTCATATCAGGCGGTCAAGGTTCAGTAGCTCAATTATTCGTAAACAACACTACAGGTAGAGTTGGTGCAGTGGGCTTATGGGATGCCATTTGCTTTGATGAAAGTACAGACAAATTATTCAAAGACCGAGATACTATACCATTAATGAAAGACTATATGGAATCGGGTTCATTCTCCAGAGCCAAAGGTGGTGAAATATCAGGTTCAGCTTCCGTAATCCTTAATGGAAACATCAATCAACCGGTAGAAACAGTTTTGCAGACTTCACATTTGTTCAGTCCGCTTTCAGATGAAGTAAACCACGACACCGCATTTTTAGACCGTATCAATTTGTTTTTACCCGGCTGGGAAATCACAAAATTTAGTACTTCAAACTTCACAAATCATTTCGGTTTCAGTACCGATTTCTTTTCAGAAATCTTAAAGTCGCAAAGAAAAGCTACCTTTTATGATGCCCTCGATAAGTACTTCACTTTGGGTTCTCATTTAAAGCAAAGAGATTCAAAATCAGTAAGGCGAATTGTTTCGGGCTTCATTAAATTACTCCACCCCGATGTTGAATACACAAAAGAAGACATTAGAGAGTATTTGGTGATAGCAATGGAAATGCGAAGAAGGGTAAAAGAGCAGTTAAAACGAATTGGCGGAATGGAATTTTGGGACACCAATTTTTCATACATCGACAAAGAAACTCAGGAAGAAATATTTGTAGGCTTACAGGAAGAAAAAGGCTCATCATTAATTGAATCCAATCCTTTATCGCCAGGGGTTTGTTACACAGCTACAAGCAATGGCGATAGTACAGCCTTAGTAAAGATTGAAGTTGTGGCCTTAAAAGGTTCAGGCAAAATGAATGTAACAGGCACCAGCAGTCAAGAAGTAAAAGAAAATATCAAGAACACCTACAACTTCCTTAGAGCAAACGAAAGAAGCATTCTCAACGAGCAACACTCCCTATCAGGCTATGACATCAATATTCAAATCAGCAACCTTATGGGAGCTTATATAAGCGGTGGCATAGGCAGTGCAGTTTACATAGCCATTATATCAGCCATATACAAAAAGAACTTAAAACCCGGTCTTGCTGTATTAGGTAACATTTCAATTGGCGGTGCAGTAGAAAGAGCCTTAAACTTTGCCGATAAAGTAACCTTACTTTCAGAAAACGGAGCAAAAACAGTATTAGTGCCAATGGAAAACCTTTCTGAAATCAGCACCTTGCCAACCTCAATTCTTGGCAAAACAGATGTGCCATTCTATGGCAATAGCCAGATGTTATTACAGAAAGCGGTTTTGGGGGACTAATATCTCATTAGTTGCAAACATAATTATTAACCAATTGCTTTTGTTTAATGTTATGAATTACAGAGAATCAGAACGAAAAAAAGCTTTAAGAATAAGGGATTCATTCTTTAAAGATCCGGGTAATGGTGTTCATCAGGGCAAACATTACCCCTTTGTTTTAATGAATCATGAAAAGAATCTCAGGAAAGGTATTATGCAGGATGCAATAAAGTATTTTGAGGACAACAAGATTGTGTGGTGGCCCGGTAGTGATAAACCTGCAGGTCACCTTTTATCTTCTCAAATCTCATGTGTTAATCATCTGTTTTTTCTTCGTAATGACAAAGAGGCCGCATTACGAATTCTAAAAAACATCAATCCCGAATTCTCTGAAGTATGCCCCGATTTTGAAGGGGGTTTTGTTGGTTTTGAAGTAGTTAGTATAGGGAGTTATCTTGGAGAAGTTCAAGAAGGGAAAGAGCAAACACGTGGGGCAAATTGCACCTCTGTTGATGCAATGATGACAGGAATAAAGAACGGGAAGAAAATTCAGGTTCTTATCGAATGGAAATACACTGAATTTTATTCCAAGTCAGATAAGTCAGCAGAAAAAGGTGGAGCGACAAGAAAAAGTAGATATGATAATCTTATAGACGATAAAGACTCTCCAATACAAAGAACGGTTAGCATAGAAAACTTGTATTATGAACCATTCTATCAGCTCATGCGACAAACTTTGTTGGCATGGCAAATGACAAAGCACAAAGAAAAAGAGTTAAATGCTGACGATTGGATTCATTTAGATGTTATCCCGGAAAATAATCTTAATCTGCGATATCAGGTTTCATCTCCGGATCTCATCCAAACAGGAATTGAACAAGCGTGGAAGTCTCAGCTGAAAGAACCTCACAAATACAACACATTTACTCCCCAGAGACTGCTCAGTCCATTAATTTTTGATTCCAAGTACAGAAGTCTGATTGCATATCTAAACAAAAGGTATTGGTAAATTAAAATCAATATAACGCACCTTTGTATGCAAATCGTATGCAAATGAAAAAGAGTTACAAGGGTTGAATCTTGTAACTCTTTGATTTTCTTGTGGGCCCAGCTGGGCTTGAACCAGCGACCCCCTGATTATGAGTCAGGTGCTACTAACCAACTGAGCTATGGGCCCGAAACGGAGTGCAAAAATAGTAAAATTCCGTAAAATCGTACTATAAAATACACTCAATTATCATCACACTTTGATCTCTACCTCAACTCCGCTAGGAAGTTCAAGCTTCATCAAAGCATCCACTGTCTTAGGAGTAGAGCTGTAGATGTCCAGCAGACGACGGAACGAGTTCAGTTCGAACTGTTCGCGAGATTTCTTGTTAACGAATGTAGAACGGTTAACAGTGAAAATCTTCTTGTCTGTAGGAAGTGGAATAGGTCCACTTACAACTGCGCCGGTAGCCTTAACTGTTTTTACGATCTTGTCTGCCGATTTGTCTACAAGCATGTGATCGTAAGATTTTAGCTTAATTCTTATTTTTTGGCTCATATCTTTAATTTTTTCTCTTTTATTCGTCTGAATCGGTATCAAATTTCTTACCGCCGGCCTTCTCGATAACCTCTTTTGCAAGGTTTGCAGGAAGTTCGGTATAGTGAGAGAACTCCATGGTGCTGGTTGCCCTTCCGGAAGATAGCGTACGAAGTATTGTTACATAGCCAAATTGCTCTGCGAGAGGAACTTTTGCTTTAACAATTCTTGCGTTACCTTTGGAATCCATGTTGTTAATCTGGCCTCTGCGCTTGTTAAGGTCACCAATTACGTCACCCAGATAATCTTCCGGAGTAACAACTTCAAGAGACATGATTGGCTCCTGAATGTATGGGTTGGCTTTAGGACATGCCTTGCGGAATGCCTGTCTTGCACAGATTTCAAATGACAGAGCATCTGAATCGACAGGGTGGAACGAACCGTCTTTGAGAACCACTTTAAGTGATGTAACCTCATAACCGGCAAGAACACCGTTTGCCAAAGCAGCTTTGAAACCTTTCTCCACAGATGGAACATACTCCCTTGGGATATTACCACCTTTAACTTCGTCGATAAACTGAAGTCCGGTAACTCCTTCGTCTGCAGGACCGATTTCCACAATGATATCGGCAAATTTACCGCGACCACCTGTCTGCTTCTTGAATACTTCACGATGCTGAACGGTAGAGCGGATAGCCTCTTTGTAGTTAACCTGAGGAGCACCCTGGTTAATTTCAACTCCGAACTCTCTCTTCAGACGGTCTACAATAATCTCCAGGTGAAGTTCACCCATACCGCTGATAACGGTCTGGCCGGTCTCCTTGTCTGAACGAACAGTGAATGTAGGATCCTCTTCTGAAAGTTTCGAAAGAGCCATTCCGAGCTTATCAAGGTCTTTCTGAGTCTTAGGCTCAACCGCCAGTCCGATAACAGGATCAGGGAAGGTCATTGACTCAAGAACAATCGGATGAGTGTCAACACAAATAGTGTCACCTGTACGAAGTTCTTTGAAGCCTACGGCTGCACAGATATCACCTGCTTCAACAAAATCGATAGGATTCTGCTTGTTCGAGTGCATCTGATAAAGACGGGCAACCCTCTCTTTCTTGTCAGATCTGGTATTCAGAACATAAGAGCCGGAATCAAGTTTACCTGAGTAGGCCCTGATATATGCAAGACGACCTACAAACGGGTCGGTTGCAATTTTAAATACAAGACCGCAGAAAGGCTCTTTAATGTTTGTTTTGCGAATCTCTTCCTTCTCTGTCTCAGGGTTAATTCCTTTAACATCGCCGATATCAAGCGGAGATGGGAGGTAACGCATTACAGAGTCAAGAAGGTACTGAACTCCTTTGTTTTTGAAAGAAGATCCGCAGGTTACAGGCACAACTGCCATATCAATGGTAGCTTTGCGAAGTGCTGCAATAATCTCCTCTCCGGAAATTGAATCCGGATCTTCAAAAAACTTCTCAAGGATAGCGTCGTTGTACTCAGCAACTGACTCAATCAGTTTTCCTCTCCACTCGTTAACCTCGTCAACCATATTTGCAGGGACATCCTTGATAACGTAGTTTACAAGGTCTTTGTTGTCCTGATCATAATAGTATGCCTTTTTTGATACAAGGTCAATGATGCCTTCGAATTTATCTTCGGCACCAATAGGTAGTGAAATAGGAATAGCATTTGCACCCAACTTGCTGTTCATCTCTTCAACAACCGCAAAGAAGTCAGCTCCTATACGGTCCATCTTGTTCACATATGCAAGTTTTGGTACATGGTACTTGTCGGCCTGGCGCCATACTGTCTCTGACTGAGGCTGTACGCGGCCTACTGCGCAAAATGTTGCAACAGTACCGTCAAGTACACGCAGTGATCTCTCGACCTCTACTGTAAAATCTACGTGACCGGGAGTATCAATAAGGTTTATCTGATACTGATTTCCGTCGTAGTTCCAGAAAGCTGTTGTAGCAGCTGAAGTGATGGTAATACCGCGCTCCTGCTCCTGAACCATCCAGTCCATGATAGCAGCACCGTCGTGTACTTCACCTATTTTATGGGTCTTACCTGTATAAAACAGGATTCTTTCAGATGTAGTTGTCTTTCCGGCATCAATGTGGGCCATGATGCCAATATTTCTCGTGTATTTTAAATCTCTTGCCATCTAATTGGTTCGGTGCTTTGGTGCTTAAAAACGGAAATGTGCAAATGCCTTGTTAGCTTCTGCCATTTTGTGCATATCCTCTTTTCTTTTGTATGCAGCGCCTTCGTTGTTGTAAGCTGCCATAATTTCTGCGGCAAGTTTCTCTGCCATAGTGTGTGCAGACCTTTTGCGTGCGTACATAATAAGGTTCTTCATCGAAAGCGAAATCTTCCTTTCAGGACGCACCTCGGTTGGTACCTGGAAGTTTGCACCACCCACTCTGCGGCTTTTCACCTCAACCTGCGGGGTTACATTTTCGAGTGCTTTTTTCCAGATCTCGAGAGGAGCCTTATCAGAATCTTTCATCTTTTCGCCGATGATGTCAAGTGCATCATAAAAGATGCGGTAGGCGATACTCTTCTTTCCCTGTATCATCAAATTATTCACGAATCTTGTAACAGATGAGTCGTGAAACTTGGGGTCGGGAAGTAGAATCCTCTTTTTAGGCTTCGTTTTTCTCATTTACTTAAAAATTGAATTGATAATTACTTTTTAGCTTTGGCTGCTGCTGTCTTCTTAGGTCTCTTTGTACCGTACAGCGAGCGTCCTTGCTTACGTCCGTCAACACCTGCAGTGTCTAGCGCACCGCGAAGGATGTGGTAACGTACACCAGGAAGGTCTTTAACACGACCACCGCGAACAAGCACGATTGAGTGCTCCTGAAGGTTGTGACCTTCTCCCGGTATGTACGCATTAACCTCCTTCTGATTGGTGAGGCGCACACGAGCTACCTTACGCATAGCTGAATTTGGTTTCTTGGGAGTTGTTGTGTAAACACGTACACATACTCCGCGTCTCTGAGGACATGCGTCAAGAGCGCGAGATTTACTCTTCTCGATGATAACCTCACGGCCCTTGCGAACTAACTGTTGAATTGTTGGCATAATTAGTTGTTATTCTTAACTTTAACTATTTCCGTTATACAAAACGGGTTGCAAAGGTAAGATTATTTTCTTTAATTACAAACAACTTATGAACATTTTATCTCTGAAATATGGCCTAAATTTGCTATGTTAGTCGCAATATAAAATTCAACAAAGTCATATCATGAAAATTTCAGAAAAAGCAAAGTCATTTATTGAACAGGAAGATCGTTACGGAGCACACAACTATCATCCTCTTGAAGTTGTGCTTTCAAAGGGTAAAGGTGCATATGTATGGGATGTGGACGGAAAAAGATACTTTGATTTTCTTTCAGCATACTCTGCTGTAAATCAGGGTCACTGCCATCCAAAAATTATTGATGCCCTTATCTCTCAGGCGCAGCAGCTATGTCTGACATCACGCGCTTTTTACAATGACAGACTGGGTCCGTATGAAGAGTTCATTCATAACTATTTCGGATATGACAAAGTGCTGCCTATGAATTCAGGTGCAGAGGCTGTTGAGACAGCACTCAAACTTTCGCGCCGCTGGGGATATGTTAAAAAAGGTATTCCTGAAGATAAGGCACTTATTGTTGGATGCGAAGGAAATTTTCACGGAAGGACAATTTCAATTGTATCACTCTCCACCGACCCTGACTCATACGCTATGTACGGCCCGTTTACTCCGGGACTGATTAAAATTCCTTACAATAATGCAGAGGCTTTGGAGAGGGTGTTGCAGGAGCAGGGGAGCCATGTTGCGGCTTTTATGGTGGAGCCTATCCAGGGAGAGGCCGGAGTTTTTGTACCGGATGAGGGATATATTAAAAAGTGTTACGACTTATGTAAAAAGCACAATGTACTTTTTGTTGCCGACGAAGTTCAAACCGGGATCGCCCGTACTGGCAAAATGCTTTGCTGCGACCATGAGGGCATCAGGCCGGATATCGTAATACTGGGTAAAGCAATTTCTGGTGGTGTAATGCCGGTTTCTGCAGTACTGGCCGATGATGAAATTATGCTGACAATTAAACCGGGAGAGCACGGTTCTACCTTTGGAGGGTTCCCTCTTGCATGTCAGGTTGCAAAAGCGGCACTTGAGGTTGTAAAGGAGGAGGGACTTACAGAAAAGGCAGCATATCTTGGAGAGATATTCAGAAGAGAGATGACAGCATTCAGCTCTCCGTTTATAGAACTTGTAAGAGGCAAAGGCTTGCTTAACGCAATAGTAATTAAGCCATACAATGGAAAAGAGGCCTGGGATGTCTGTGTAAAGATGGCGGAGAATGGTCTTATTGCAAAACCAACTCACAAACACATAATAAGATTTGCCCCTCCTTTGGTAATCACAGAGGATGAACTGATGGAGGCAATCGGAATTATAAAAGATTCAATCAAATCGCTTGAGAATTGATTATCAAATCATAACACATTAAAAGTAGTTTAAACTTTGTAATATTATATGCAGTCAACTAATAAAATATTGATGGTGAGGCCATCAAACTTTGGGTTTAACAGCCAGACATCATCCAACAACGCCTTTCAGAAGGAGGGATTCAGCGAGGGGGCAAACGAAAAGGCAACTGCCGAGTTTGACAACTTTGTAAAAATGCTTACTGATGCGGGAGTTACCGTTTATGTTGTAAACGACACCCCTGAGCCACATACTCCGGATTCAATATTCCCCAATAACTGGTTCTCAACACACGAGGGTGGGACATTGGTTCTCTATCCGATGTTTGCCCCCAACAGAAGGCTCGAGAGAAAAGAGGGAGTACTTAGCTTTCTTAGAAGTAATTTTAAATTTAAAAGAGAGGTGGACCTTACCGGTTTCGAAAAAAAGAATTTGTTCCTTGAGGGAACCGGCAGTATGATTCCAGACAGAGACAACTGTATGGTATATGCCTGCAGATCTCAGAGGACAAATGAAGAGGTTCTTGAATCATTTTGCGACGAGCTGGAGTTCGACTACTTTCTCTTTGATGCTACTGACGCTCAGGGCAAACCGATATACCACACAAATGTTATGATGTGTGTTGGGACAGAATTTGTTGTTGTCTGCCTGGATGCAATTAATGACCTTGACCAGAGGGAGACCCTTATAGGTTACATTGAAGAGGGAGATAAAGAGATTATTGAGATTTCTCTGGATCAGATGGAGGAGTTTGCAGGCAACATGCTTGAGGTCAGGAGCAGCAAAGGGGAGCCGATGCTTGTTATGTCGGCAAGGGCAAAACGCTCTCTTGATTCCAACCAGCTGGCATCACTTGAAAAGTACTGCAAAATTATTGCTCCTGAACTTGAGACAATAGAGAACAACGGAGGGGGCTCTGCCAGATGTATGATGGCAGAGATATTTGCCTAACTCTCTTTAATTAATCCGTTCCTGTAAGCTGCCACCAGATTCATAAGGTCGTCGATCTGCTTTTGCAGTTCGGCGCCTATATCTGTATCTCTTACAAGTTTTCTCTTATTGCTGAACTCAACCACCGTTGTCTCAGAAATGATGTCGTCACCATCTTCTATGGCTTTTTGAGTCGATTCAAATGGTTGGTGTTGAATTAAGAGAAGCCCATGAGAGTTATAAATCAGAGTGTATCCTGCTATTCCGGTTTCCGGCTGATAGGCCTTTGAGTACCCACCATCTATAACCAGAAGTTTTCCTCCCGCTTTAATAGGAGACTCTCCCTTTCCGGTTTTAACGGGTATGTGGCCGTTTATAATATGAGACTGGCTGTCTTCGATTCCAAACTCCTTGAGAATCATTTCGCAAATGGCTTTATTGTCCTTAAGGTAGTAGTAGTACCCTTTTTTCTCTTTATGGGTCTCTTTTTCTGCGATGAAATATCTTTCAAATGTAGCCATCTTCTCCTTATCAAACTGAGGAGAGTATGGGCCGCACCAAAGGTACCAGATAATATCTTTTGCTGTATGCCTGTTAGGCTTCCCACGCTCCTCAAAGAAGGCCTGCCTTACCATTTTATCCAGCTTATCAAAGAGAGCCTTTCCAGCATAATCATCTCCGGCAATACGAATACTCTTAAGAGTTCCGTCCTCGTTTAGAGGCATAGATCCATGATAAAGAAGATTTGAATTTCTGACAAGATATACCGAACCGTGGTTATACATGCATCGCATATGCTTGTATAGTTTTTCACTTGTTAGGAAGTAGTGCATCAGGCTCTTTACCAGATCGCTCTCCTCCTCGGTCAGTCTGTACGGGTCAGCAGGGTTAATCGTAGGGAAGTTTGTATCTTTTAGAGCATACTCAACCCCTTCGAGTGTAATAGTCCCCTTTTTAAAATCAATCAGATGAAGAAGTCTCCTGTCATCCATCTCAAAATCAGGATTTCTGGAGATCACAGCTCCCTCCAGTTTAAACTGAATAATCGAAATAGCCTTGTGCATCTGGGATATCATCCTGATATGCTTACTCTTTACAGGCTCATCCTGACTAACTTTAGGCTTAAATAACAGACATGGGTCATCGCCGTATGTCTCCATTGCAAACGTTGCAAGCGGCATCAGATTAATTCCGTAACCCTCCTCAAGAGTCGCAAGATTTGCATACCTGAGCGAAATTCTCACAACATTGGCCATACAGGCTTCGCTTCCCGACGCCGCTCCCATCCACACAAGGTCGTGATTTCCCCACTGAATGTCAAAATTGTGGTAGTTACACAGCAAATCCATTATTATGTGAGCCCCCGGCCCACGGTCATAGATGTCTCCGATAATGTGGAGAGAGTCAATTGTAAGTCTTTGAATAACATTGCATATTGCAATTATGAAGTGCTTTGCTCTGCCTGTAGAGACAATTGTCGATATGATTGCAGATATATACTCCTGTTTATTTGGCTCTGCAAGTGATTCGTGCAATAACTCCTGAATAATGTATGAGTACTCTTTGGGGAGAGCCTTTCTAACTTTAGACCTGGTATATTTAGAAGAGACATTCCCGCAAACTCTCATCAGCCTTACAAGAACTATCTTATACCACTCAGCAATTTCCTTCCCCTCTCTTTGCTCAACAATTTTGAGCTTCTCTTTCGGATAATATATAAGTGTGCAAAGCTCTCTCTTCTCTGATTCACGAAGAGTGTGCCCGAAGATCATCTCTACCTTTTTACGGATTACACCTGACGCATTTTTGAGTACATGACTGAAAGCCTCATGCTCTGCGTGAATATCAGTCAGAAAGTGTTCTGTGCCTTTAGGAAGATTGAGAATAGCCTCCAGATTTATTATCTCTGTAGTCGCATCGGAGATTGTCGGAAAGCTCTTTGCAAGTAATTTTAAATATTTTAAATCTTTCATAAAACTCTCTTATTAAACCCTGTTTATGTATTTTTCAACTACCTCAATCAGGTGTTTCGACTTAATCGGTTTTGTGAGAATGTCGTTGCACCCAGCCTCCAGAGCTTGTCTGTGGTCTGTTTCAAAAGCGTTTGCCGTTTGGGCAATAATTGGCACAAAAGGAGACTCTTCACGGATTTTTCTGGTTGCCTCAAGTCCGTCCATTAGTGGCATCTTAATATCCATAAGGACAAGATCAGGCTTGTGAATTTTATACATTTCAACAGCCTCAGCTCCGTTTTTCGCCCACAGAATATTATAACTTTTAGAAAGGATGATCTTTAGCAAAATGTAATTGCTTTCAAGATCTTCGGCAATAAGAACGCTTTGGGTTCCATTACTCCTCGATCTGCTGTCCGTTGTAATGTTAATCTCCATATTATTGTCAATTACAGAGTGTGATTCAAGTATTTTTTCTTCATACAGAACTCTGTGAGGAATTGTGTATGTAATTGTTGTTCCTTTGCCCTCTTGGGATTCTGCACGTATTGTGCCTCCGAAAAATTCCACAATGGCTTTACAAATTGCAAGCCCCAAACCCGATCCTGTACTAAACTCATCAGCCTTATAGAATCGACTGAATACCTTCTCCATTTGAGTTGCGCTCATCCCCTTTCCTGTGTCTGAGACATAAACCTCTGTAAATTTTTCGGATACTCTGGCTCCGATTGTTATTTTACCCTCTTTAGTAAACTTGATGGAGTTGCCTACCAGGTTATTTAGTATCTGATAGTTTCTCAGTCGGTCGTATACAATAAAGATCTCATTAACATTAAGTTCGGATATAATTTTTACTCCCTCGGCTGCATTTCTCTGCTGAAGTGTGATTATCTCTTCTACCTGTTTGTTAAGCGAGAATCGTCTCTCCTCGTACTTGATTGTGTTCGATTCGATTCTGGAGAGGTCAAGAATATCATTTATAAGACCAAGCAGCATCTTGGCATTTGAGTTGATTATTTCTGAAAACTCAGCTTTTTCACTTTGTGAATAGTCATTGTCGGATAGGAGTGAAGAGAATCCAACAATGCCATTCAATGGCGTCCTTATCTCATGACTCATATTTGAAAGAAAAGCTGTCTTTAACCTGTCTGACTCTTCGGCGCCTCTTTTAGCCTCCAGAAGTTCTCGTTCCCGTTGCTTATACTCGTTAATGTTTATATCCATACCGTAAACATAGCTCTGGAACCCTTCATCCTCTCTGCTGAGCTGAATGATGCTGCGTCTTTGCCACCATTCGTATGTGTTATTCCTTCTTAGCCTGAAGTCAACAGAAGAGATTTCTGTTTTCAAGTTTGAGGCTCCGGCTGAACTATGGTGATTTTTAAGATTGTCCCAGTCTTCGGGATGTACCATCTCGAGGAATTCATCCAAAGTCTTAAAGCGGTTTTGTCCTTTGCCCGTAATAACGCGGAAGTTCTCTTCATAAGTGAAACTGTTCTCAGCAGGGCTGAAGTACCAAGTGTAAAACATTGCAGACTCCATGGCGGTTCTCAGAAAGCGGGAGAGTCTGTAAAATTCAGTAATATCACGGAAAACAAAGACGAGCTGCCGTATTTTGTCAGATTCATCTACTACGGGCGATATCTCTCCGGAGATGAACCTGTACTCAGAGTTGGAAGACCTGATAACAAAATCGGCGGGAAGAGGCTGAGGAATACCGGATTTCAGGGCCAGAATCATAAAGTTTTCTATAGAGGGCTTACCCGCAGGTTGCGATATCGAGAACACCTCATCGAATTTTAGTCCCAAACAAGTGCCGGATGAACCAGACAACTGTATGGCTCTCTTGTTAATTTCCAGAATTCTGAAATCTCTGTCAAGCGAAACAACTCCCTCTGTCATTACAGAGAGAGTGTTGTCCAGAAGGACTTTCCTCTTTAGATTTTCTGCAGCAAGCTCTTCGTTCTCAATTGTAAGCCTCCTATAACGGATGTGATAAAGCGTGAAGATGAGAAGCGACAATATGAGAATTGTAAATAGGGCAAGTATAAAATTGAACTCGATACGAAAATTTTCCATCAGAGAATCAGGTCTGTTAAGCAATTGAATGTTTTTTGGCAAATCCCTTACCGACACATCCCATTTTTTCATAACATTGTAGTCAAATAGCAGTCTGTAATCCCTAATGGTGTCATAGACAATGCCGGTTGAATCAAGGTTGTTTGCTATCTCAGCTGCTTTATAACCAATATCCCAGGCCGAAGCCGTATATCCGCCAAGTGCGCCGGAACCCACAGATAGATATTGCGTAACAAGCACAGGGAATTTCTCAATCTGACTCAGAAAGGGCTCTGTGGTTGTACTGAATTTATAGTTTCCGTGACTGTCCAGTTGCCAGGTGGATAGTATTATAAAGGTGTTTTTGGGGTATTGATTTATCTGACTAATAAACTCTCTGAAATTGCTTTTAGGTATTTTTACGTAATGGACAAGAATGTTGTCAATACTTCTTCCAAGTTGCTCTCTTGCAATATTCATCTCAATTTCGCCATATGGACTCTCATCCGTGAGAACTATTACATTTTTTGTTCCCGGAAAGAGTCTTTTTCCTAGCTTAAGATTTTCCCTGAAAAAAATTGTAGAGGCAATGTGTGATATTTTTTCTGATTTGCGTATAGGAGATCCGTCATATGCTATTGTCACTAGTTTTATGTGACTGGGAATGAGAGAGTCGGCATCAAGTAGAAGTCTGTGGCCTTCTGAGTCTGTTGCTACCAGAACGTCTGTATTAAATCTGATAAAAGGAGTTTTAAGAACATTTTTAAAACGGCTGAGTTTATCAAAGTAGCGCGTTTCGCCTGATGTTTCAACAGTAAGTGTCCTTACCCGTGATTTTATTTTCTCTTTGGAAAGATAGCTTGTAAATCCGGCGTTAATTTCGGAGAGCCTTTCTGTATTGTGAATTTTTGTGTAAATTAGCGTGAATGACTTCTCTTCATCTTGCGTCTGACTATTTTCAGTTTGTGTGTAAAAGCTTTGGGTAAAGCACAGGCTCGAAATTAATGTCGTAACAACGAGAAGTATAATTTTAAGAGAGGTGCGCATTTAAAGATTGTTTAGCCAAAGTTAATAAAAAACATTCTGCTGATAGAATTTGTCAAGTACTTTAAAATAATAATTAACATTAAATCAAATCAACATGTTTTTTGAATTACCAAAACTGCCTTACAAGCCCGAAGATCTGGATCCGGCAATAAGCGTTAAAACCATTGAATTCCACTATGGTAAACACCATCAGACCTATGTCACAAACCTCAACAACCTGATTAAAGGCACCGAGTTTGAAAATATGAATCTGGAACAGATTGTAATTAAATCAGATGGCGCAATTTTTAACAATGCTGCACAGGTATGGAATCATACCTTCTATTTTCACTCATTCAAGAACAACGGAGGTGGTGTTCCCAAAGGACCACTTGCTACGGCAATAGAGAGCAAATGGGGCTCTTTCGAAAACTTTAAAACGGAATTTTCAAACGCAGCACTTACTCTCTTCGGTTCGGGATGGGCATGGCTTGTGAAAGATAGTGAGGGTAATCTGTCTATTGTAAAGGAGAGCAACGCCGGAACTCCGGTAAAAAACGGACTGACTCCTCTTCTCACATTCGATGTGTGGGAGCATGCATATTATCTGGATTACCAGAACAGAAGGGCAGATTACATTGCGGCCCTCTGGACTATTATCGACTGGGATATTGTTTCCGCAAGGTTTTAGGCAACCGCTTTAGAAAGCACTTTCCCTTTCATCTGAACCGACATCATTATTGTCCTTACAACAAGGTGAACCATGTAGGCCAGATAGAGAGCCTGAAGACCCATCAGATTTTCAAATGCATAAAAAGTTATGAAAAACGATGCTGCCGAAAACAGCATCGTATTTCTTATCTGCACAGATGCAGTTGCCCCTATGAATATACCGTCAAGTATAAAGGCAACACAGCTTAACAGCGGAACAACCAGAAGCCACGACATGTAATCGGATGATGCTTCAAGAACATCCGGATTATTAGTCAGAAGTCTGAAAAGAGACTCACCGGCAATACCGTAGGCTACAGTTGAGACTGCAGCAACGATAAATGTCCATTTAAAGAGAACAGAGATAGATTTTTTAAGAGATGTCAGATCTCTTGCCCCAATAAATCTTCCTGTAAGTGCCTCCCCGGCATAAGCAAAACCATCAATAAAATAGGAGTATAGCAACATCAGTTTCATCATTATGGTACTTACAGCAAGCAGATTATCTCCGTATCTGGCAGCAATGCTTGTAAAGCCGGAATAGACAAGTAATAGAGAGAGAGATCTTATGAAAAGATTGCTGTTTAGAACGAAGAAATCCTTCATCTGCCTCAGTTTAAGACTTTCTTTAATATGAATATGCCGGAAGAGTTTTCTGTAATAGATAAAAAGAAGAGTGATAGCTATTACCAGACCTGTGTATTGTGCAAGCAAGGTTCCCAGAGCAATGCCTGAAATTCCCATCCCCAGGCCGATTGCAAACAATATGCTAAGAAGAAGATTGAGAAGATTAACGGAGACGTCGACAACCATGGGACTTATAGTGTTTTGCATGCCTATGAACCACCCTTTGAATGCAAAGAGAGACAAGGTTGCAGGAGCTGCCCATATTCTTATGAAAAAGTATTGCCTTGCAAGCAATTCAACTTCTGATGTACAGTCAATTATGACGAAAGCTGTCTCCAGAAACGCGAACTGAATAATCCAGATAACCAGTGCAGACAGAAGTGCAGTTCCGACAGCCTGCACAAGAATTCTGAAGGCATCTTTGAAGTCCCTCCTTCCGTAAGCCTGTGCTGCGAACCCGCCTGTCCCGACTCTGAGGAACCCCATGTTCCAGTAAAGCAGATCAAACAGCATGGTTGCTATTGCAATTCCCCCGATACTTGCGGCATCACCCAGCCTGCCGGCTATTGCCAGATCGACCATGCCAACCAGCGGAACCGTAATATTGGCAAGAATACTTGGCCCTGCCAGCTTCAAAACTCTTTTGTTCATCTGTATTTCTCCTCCTCTTCAAGCATACTAAGATATGAATAGTAACGCTCCTCACAAATCTCACCGTTTTCGACTGCTGACTTTACAGCGCACCCTGGTTCATGTGTGTGTGTACACGGGGCAAAACGGCAGTTGTCAAGAGTTCTTAACATCTCAGGGAAATAGTGGCTTAACTCTTCGGGCTTCATCTCAAGTAAACCAAATCCTTTGATGCCTGGTGTGTCAATTATAAAGCCGCCGCTTTGCAGAGGATGAATCTCATAAAATGTAGTAGTATGCTTTCCCATCCGGTGGTAGTCAGAAATATCTCCTGTCTTTAAACTGAGTCCTTTGTCAAGGGCGTTTATCAGAGAGGACTTACCTACACCGGATACTCCGGAAAAGAGAGTCAGTCTATCCCTGCACCTCTCCTTTATAATATCCAGATTATAGCCGGTCTTACCTGACGTTGGAATAATCTCGTAACCAGCACTTTCTCCATAGACCTGATTAAAACGATCAATCTGCTGCCTGTGATCCTCAGTTAAGAGGTCGCACTTATTCATAAGGATTTTCACCGGAATCTTATACGCTTCGCATGTGACAAGAAACCTGTCGATAAACTCAAGTTTTGTTTCAGGAAAGTCAAGCGTGATTATCAGAAAAGCCTGATCTAGATTTGATGCAATTATGTGCGCCTGTCTTGAAAGGTTGGTCGATTTGCGGATTATGTAATTTTTGCGTTTGTGTACTTCTGTTATTACACCTGTTACTCCGTCCTCCGTTTCATAAACTACCCTGTCGCCAACGGCAATAGGGTTGGTTGTATAGGAGTCTTTAAGACGCAATTTCCCCCTTAGAACACATGTAACCACATTCCAGTGAGGCAGGTTGCTCACAAGATATTGGCTGCCTGTGTGTTTTACGACAGTTCCCTCCTCTGTTCTTTTAATTTCCACGGCCGCGAAGATACAAAATTGTAGAAAATGGATTAGCTTTGCCAAAATTAATTCTTTTATATATGTTTACCATAAGTGAGATTGATTCTATGGTAGAGAAGGGGATAAACTCCCTGGATCTCAAAGGTGAGCCCGGTGAGCTCTATGATCCCATTGAATATCTGATAGCAATCGGCGGTAAACGGGTAAGGCCCAGACTTGCTCTCCTTGCCTATAATCTTTTTTCAGACAAAATTGACTACTCAATAATGTATCCTGCAATGGGTCTGGAAATTTTTCACGGGTTCACGCTCATTCATGACGATATAATGGACAACGCCGATTTAAGACGTAACAGAGCAACCATACACAAGAAGTGGAATACAAACATTGCCATTCTTTCCGGTGATGTTATGTGCATTAAGTCATACCAATTCATATCTCATGCACCTGCGCCCGTACTCAAAAATGTTCTTGATCTGTTCAGCAAAACAGCAGCTCAGGTATGCGAAGGACAGCAGTTTGATATGAATTTTGAGTCTCTTCCGTTTATCACGATGGATGATTACATCCAGATGATTGGTCTTAAAACAGGAGTCTTGCTGGCTGCCTCAGCCAAAATAGGTGCTATTATCGGAGGTGCTTCGCAAAAAACTTCGGACTGTATCTATAATTTTGGGTATAATCTTGGACTTGCATTCCAGATAAAGGACGACTATTTTGACAGTTTCGGAGACAGTAATATTTTCGGCAAGAAAATTGGTGGGGACATTATCTGCGGAAAGAAGACCTGGTTACTTGTTGAGTCATTTAAAAGGGCAGATGCAAAGACCAGACAAGAGTTGTATGATATACTTAAGACTCCGGCAACTGAAGCACAGGCAAAAATTGATAAGGTACTGGAGATTTATAAAAACCTGGGCATAAAAGAGGCTGCAGAAGAGGCGATAGAAAAGTATCATCGTATAGCAATTGACTCTCTAAAGGAGAGTGGTCTGAATAAAGAGCAGACAGATCAGTTAATAGAGTTTGCAAGAGGCCTTACAGACAGGGAAAAATAAGAATGTTAAATAATTATAATACTTTAAAACGATATAAATCATGAGTTTTAGCAGGGAGTGCAATGTCATTTTCGACAAATGTGTAGCAGATTACCATATAACGGACAATGTTGATACCAAGTTAAACAATCCATACGAGAGTAACACTCTACAGTGGCATCTGTACAAAAAAAACTGGATTGATGCTGTACAGTGGCACCTCGAAGATATTATCAGAGAGCCGGGGATAGATCCGGTTAAAGCACTTGAGATTAAAAGGAGAATAGATGCCTCGAATCAGGACAGAACAGATCTGGTGGAGATGATAGACAGTTACTTTATGGAGAAGTATGCCGGCATTAAAATCGCATCTGACGCAACAATCAACACAGAGACACCTGCCTGGGCAATTGACCGGCTTTCGATACTTGCACTTAAGATTTATCACATGAAGAGTGAGACCCTGAGGGCAGACGCATCAGACGAACACAGAGGTAACTGCAGCAAAAAACTTGAGATACTGCTTACTCAGAGAGAAGACCTCTCTCTTGCTATTGATACCTTGCTGAATGATATAGAAGAGGGAAGGAAGTACATGAAATTTTACAAGCAGATGAAGATGTACAATGACCCGTCACTTAATCCGGTTCTTTATGGCGGGAAAAACTCCTGAACATATTGTAGTTATACGCTTTTCTGCCCTGGGAGATGCTGCAATGGCATCTCCTCTGCTTAAAGAGTATGCCCGCGCCAATCCGGGTGTCAGATTCACAATGGTCTCATCGTCAATGCTTGAGCCCTTGTTTGAAGGAGAACCAAATCTTAGCTACTTTGCCTCAGACCTGAAAGGCAGACATAAAGGCCTAAAGGGACTCTTTGGCCTATTCAGAGAGATCATGTCATTAAAGCCAACCAAAGTTGCTGATATTAATTCGGTTTTAAGAACATTTATCTTAAGGGTGCTCTTTACCTTTTCTTTTGTGCCGCTGGCTTTTCTTAGAAAGGGAAGATCCGAAAAGAGAGCTCTGGTCAGCAAAAAACATAAAGTGCTTAAGCCACTCATCTCTACAGTAAGGAGATATGAGCTGGTTTTGATTAAGCTTGGGCTTAAAGACCTAAAGTTTGGACTGAAGGGAGAGGATTCAACTCTTACAAAACCAAAAAGAGGTTATGGGCAGATGAGCTACATTATCGGTGTTGCACCGTTTGCAACCCATAAAGGAAAAATCTGGCCTGAGGAGAGAATGGAAGAGTTGGTTTCAAGACTCAGTAAAGATGAGAGATTCACGATTTATCTATTTGGAGGAGGTAAGAGAGAGATTGCTGTACTTAAAGGGTGGGAGCAGAAATACTCCGGAGTGAAGTCTCTTGCAGGAACCTGCAGCTTCAGAGAGGAGCTGAAGGCAATTGCTCAGACAGACTTGATGATTTGCATGGATTCCGCCAATATGCATTTTGCTTCCTGCCTGCAGGTGCCTGTTATCTCGGTATGGGGAGCAACTCATATCTATGCCGGGTTTTACGGGCTGGGCCAGAGCACATCAATGGCAATTCAAAGCAGTATTGAGTGCCGCCCTTGTTCAATTTTTGGGAAAAAGGAGTGTTTCAGAGGCGATTATGCCTGCCTTAATGATATCACGACTGATATGGCAGAGAGGAGGGTTCTCAACTTTTTCGCCGGAGAATTGTAATTAACAGAGAATAACTTTGGAATGAAGATTAGAAAAGAGGATATTGAGATAATGGCTCCGGCAGGGAATTTTGAATCTCTGATGGCGGCCATTCAGGGTGGAGCTAACTCTGTCTATTTCGGGATCGGTAATTTAAATATGCGCTCTCACTCAGCAAATAACTTTTCGGAGGATTCGCTTGAAGAGATTGTGAGAATCTGCAGTGAAGCTGGTGTTAAGTCATATCTGACTCTGAATATTGTCCTTTACGACAATGACCTTGAGTCTATGAGAAGCGCTGTTGACCGGGCGGTAAAAGCCGGAGTTTCGGCAGTGATTGCCTCAGATATGGCCGCTATCCTTTATGCACGTAAGGCTGGAATGGAGGTGCATATCTCAACTCAGCTCAATGTGTCCAACATAGAGAGTGTAAGATACCATGCGCAGTTTGCAGATGTTATTGTTCTTGCCAGAGAGTTATCTCTCGATCAGGTTAGGGCCATATACGAGGCAATAGAAAGAGAGGGGATAAAAGGACCTTCAGGAGAGCTGGTTAAACTTGAGCTGTTTTGTCACGGAGCTCTTTGTATGGCTGTTTCTGGCAAATGCTATCTAAGTCTTCACGAGTATAATGCTTCAGCAAACAGAGGCTCATGCTATCAGCTTTGCAGAAGGGGTTATGAGGTGACAGACCTCGAGACAGGAATGTCTCTGGAGGTTGACAATAAATACATTATGTCTCCAAAAGATCTCTCAACCATTAAGTTTACAAATCTTATAGTAGAATCTGGAATAAAAGTCTTTAAGATTGAAGGGAGGGCAAGGGCGCCGGAGTATGTTAAGACTGTGGTTGCGGCCTACAGAGAGGCTGCAGACGCTGTTTGCGACGGCAAATTTACACCGGAGCTGGGTGAGGAGCTTGAAAAGAGACTCTCAACAGTTTTCAACAGAGGTTTCTGGGATGGATATTATCAGGGTGCGAGACTGGGAGAGTGGAGCGATGTTTATGGTAACAAGGCAACTAAGAAGAAGGTTTATGTGGGTAAGGTGACTAACTTCTTTACAAATCTCTCTGTTGCAGAGGTTCTGGTTGAGACCGGGGAGATTAACATTGGAGACGATCTTCTTATAATTGGCCCAACGACAGGAGTAGTAGAGTACAAAGTTGAAGAGATAAGGGTCGCCCTTGAACCTGTTGAGAAGAGCATCAAGGGAGAGTACTGCTCGTTGCCGGTACCTGAAGGCGTAAGGCTCAGAAGGAGTGATAAAATTTATCTGTGGAGGTAAAGATGAACGAGGTACAATCGTCTCCTGACAAGCGAGTTACAGAGTTTATTAACGAGCACCATCTTGCTGCTCTTGCAGTAACAGACGGAGAGCAGATATGGAGCTGGCATGCCTTTTATGTGCTTTTGGAAGATGAGATGACGCTTGTAATTACCTCAGAAGAGAAGACCAGACACATAGGTATCTTCAAAAGTTGTAAATCCGGCATAGTCACAGGCGCAATAGGCTTGGAAACAGAGCAGATAGGGTTGATAAGAGGAGTGCAGTTTAATGCCGTAATGGAAATTTGTTCTGAATCATATATAAACAGATATCGCCTGAGTTATCTCAGGCGATTCCCGTATGCTGTACTCAAAGGTGGCGATTTGTGGATTCTCAGGTTAACCGAACTTAAATTTACTGATAACCGCCTTGGTTTTGGTAAGAAAATTCTTTGGAAAAGAGAAGATTAGAGATCAAAAGCCTCTTTTATTAACTCTACCGAATCGAGCTTCTCCCATGAGAAAAACTGAACGACCTCTTTAACTTTAACAGAGTTGCCGTTGTCTTTGCCAAGCTCAACCTCTGCCTCAAAAGGATCTCTGCCCATATGCCCGTAAGCAGCGGTTACCTCATAAATCGGCTTTTTGAGTCCGAATCTCTCAATGATTTTTGCCGGTCTGAGATCAAAAATTTTGCTCACTAAATCTGCAATCTCACCATCGCTCCTGAATTTGGCAGTGTTATTTTTGAATGCTGTACCGTATGTATTTACAAACACGCTGACAGGTCTGGCTACCCCGATTGCGTAAGCAAGCTGAACAAGTACCTCGTCTGCAACACCAGCAGCAACCAGATTCTTTGCAATATGTCTTGCAGCATAGGCGGCAGATCGGTCAACCTTACTTGGATCTTTACCTGAAAAGGCGCCTCCTCCGTGAGCACCTTTGCCACCGTAAGTATCAACAATTATTTTTCTTCCTGTAAGTCCGGTATCTCCGTGGGGCCCACCAATAACAAATTTGCCGGTTGGATTAACGTGAAGAGTGTAGTCGGTGTCAAACAATTTCTGAGTCTCTTCAGGCAACCTGCTTATTACTCTTGGAATGAGAATGTTTTTAACATCACTCTTAATTCTGAGCTGCATTGCCTCATCGGAGTCAAACTCGTCGTGTTGGGTGGAAATTACTATTGTGTGAACCTTCAGAGGCAAGTTGTGGTCGCTGTACTCTATAGTAAACTGTGATTTTGCATCCGGTCTGAGATAAGGCATAAGTGCTGTCTCCTTGCGGATCTTTGCAAGCTCTATCAGTGCAATATGAGAAAGGGTTAAAG
Organism: Bacteroidales bacterium UBA5548; assembly: GCA_002425935.1. Taxonomy (GTDB): domain Bacteria; phylum Bacteroidota; class Bacteroidia; order Bacteroidales; family UBA932; genus Bact-08. The sequence continues at coordinate 34,252 of DINE01000027.1, forward strand.
GAAGCGGCATAAACTCCTCTGTATCCCTGCAGGCGTAGCCGAACATCATTCCCTGGTCTCCGGCCCCCTGCTCCTCTCTCTCTTTGGTTACCACGCCTCGGTTAATATCAGGCGACTGCTCATGAATTGCCGAAAGAATTCCGCAGGAGTTTCCGTCAAACATATATTCAGCTTTGGTGTATCCGATACGGTTGATAACTCTTCTGGCCACACTCTGGATATCGACATACGCATCGGAGTGCACCTCTCCGCCGATAACGGCAAGGCCAGTGCTTACGAAGGTTTCACATGCTACTTTAGCCTCAGGGTCCTGCCTGAGAAATTCGTCAAGAATTGCATCTGATATCTGATCGGCAACTTTGTCGGGATGTCCTTCAGATACAGATTCTGATGTAAAAAGGTATGACATAACTGTTGTTGTTAATTGAACAATAAAAACATTTGCCAACCGTGAAGGTTCAGCCGATGCAGCCAAATGCGAAAACAATGGGGATATATCCTAAGATCGTTTTAGCATTTTTTAATGTGGTTGCAAGCAGTCAAATCTCTCCACAGCATATTAGGCTGCAAAAATATTACAAAAAAACTTATTAACCAAATATTGACAATTAATTAAAAGCTAATTTGTAAACATCAGTAAATGAGTCGAGTGAAAAAAACGAACATCTTTTAAGATTTTGTTAAAAATTTGATAATAATTACATGGATTAGAGGGGAATTTCTTATTTTTGCCTCAGAATACTTAACAAATTATTTAAATACTTATGAAACAATTAATTAAGCAGTTCGCCTTTTTAGTTATAAGCTTGCTTGTAACTTCAGGCCTCTTTGCTCAGGTAACAACATCATCTATGAGCGGTCGAATTACCGAGTCTGATGGTAAAGCTGTAGCCGGTGCCACAGTGGTAGCGGTACACGCTCCATCAGGAACCAAGTACTACTCGGTTGCCAACAATGCCGGTAACTACCGCATCCAGAATATGCGTGTGGGCGGTCCTTACGAAGTTGAAGTTGTTTTTCTTGGCTACGGTACAATAAAAACAGGCGGCATAATGCTTCGTCTGGGAGAGAACTTCGTTTATGATGCCAAACTAACAGAGGAGGCTATGACTCTCTCTGAAGTTGTTATTTCTGCAGGTCTGGTTAATCCGATTCTGAACAGTAACAGAACAGGAGCATCAATGAACATAAGTTCAAGAGATATCTCTTCTTTGCCATCAATCAGCCGCAGTCTGACTGACTTTACAAGAATGACCCCTCAGGCAAACGGAAACTCTTTCGCCGGCCGTGACGGCAGGTTTAACACTGTTACCATTGACGGTGCTGCTTTTAACAACAACTTTGGTCTTTCAAGCAGTGCAATGCCGGGAGGTTCTGCCCAGCCAATTTCACTGGACGCTATCGAGCAGGTTTCTGTTAACCTTGCTCCATATGATGTTCGTCTTTCACAGTTTACAGGAGCATCTATCAACGCTGTAACAAAATCAGGTGACAACAAACTTAAAGTTACTGCATACACTTACCAGAGACCTAAATCGTTCACAGGTGAGAAAGTTGGAGAGTCAATCGTTAAAAACGCAAGACTTAATTCATCATCAACTTACGGTATTACTGTAGGTGGTCCGATTATTAAAGATAAACTCTTCCTCTTTGCCAGTTACGAGTACGAGAAGGAGACATCACCAAGTAATGCATGGGAGCCAAGCACAAATGGTGTAGCTGACCTAACAAACAGGATATCAAGAACGACGGTTGCAGACCTTGAAAGAGCTAAAAATCACCTTCTTTCTGCATATAACTATGATCCGGGTCAATATCAGAATTTCAGTGCATTCCCATCTGAAAACTACAAAATTCTTGCACGTCTGGACTGGAACATTGCAAAGAACCACAAATTCGCATTCAGGTACAACAGACTCAGAAATACCAGCACAAGCCTTACAAATGCAACTTCAGGACCTCCTTCGGTTCCAAGAAATAATAACAGCCGCGTAGGAGAGTATTCAATTTCTTTCTCTAACTCTTTTTACGGTAATGAAAATGCAATTGATGCTTTTGCAGGTGAGTTGAACTCAACATTTGGAAACAGGTTCTCAAACAAATTCCTGGTCTCTTACACAAAGACTATGGATCCTAGAAGAACCAGCAACAGTGATATCTTCCCGTTTGTAGATATCTACAAAGATGGAAACCCTTATATGTCATTCGGATATGAGCTGTTTACATATCGCAATCAGGTTCTGAATAACACATTCTCTGTGGTTAATAACCTGTCTATCAATCTAGACAAACACACAATAACTGCCGGTATTGCTTATGATAATATTTTCGTAAACAACTCTTATATTCGCGAAGGTACCAGCTACTATAGATTTGCCTCACTCGATGACTTTATCAACAATGCAAAACCAACCGGGTTTGGTGTAACTTATGGTTATAACGGAGCCGATCCTAAAGGTGTGGAAATGAGTTTTGGTCTTGGAAGCCTTTATGTTCAGGACGAGTGGATTATGAGCAAGAACTTTAAGCTTACCTATGGAGTTCGTGCAGAGTACCCTATGTACCACAACTCACTAATAGATAACCCTGCAATTTCAGCGCTTAAATTCAAGGATGGCTACAAATTTGATATCAGCACATGGCCAAATACCAAACTTCAGGTTAACCCTAGAGTAGGTTTCAACTGGGATGTTAAGGGAGACAGAAGTCTTCAGGTTCGCGGAGGTACAGGTCTCTTTACCGGAGTACTTCCTTTTGTGTGGTTTACAAACCAGCCAACATCGTCAGGTACCGTACAGAGCCCTGAGATTGGTATAACAGGAGCAAATCTTCCTGCAGACTTCAGGTTCAATCCTGATTTCAGAGCACAGATTGCCAAATATCCGGGTCTCTTCCCTCAGGCGATAAGTACTACTCTCGCATCGGGAGCTGCTCTTGCACAGGTTGACAAAAATTTCAAGATGCCTAGAATCTGGAGATCTAACCTTGCTGCAGATATTGAACTGCCGGGTAATATGATTCTTACACTTGAAGCTCTCTTCTCTAAAGATATAAATGCTGTTGTTCAGAAAAACATGAACCTTCCTGGCCAAAACAAAGTATTCTTTGGTCCGGACAACAGGCCTTACTGGTCGGGTAACAGAGTTAACAGCGGTGTGTCGTCAGCAATGATTCTTACAAATTCAAGCAAAGGTTACCAGTCTGTTTTCACAGCTCAATTAACCAAGAACTTCTCTAACGGACTTTCAGGTATGCTTGCTTACACATACAATATCTCAAAAGACGTTTCATCAAATCCTGGTTCAAATGCAAACTCAGCATGGACAAGCAACCTTGATGTTTATGACCTGAATAATCCTCAGCTTAGCCACTCTAACTTTGCAGTTCCTCACAGAGTTGTAGGTTCAATTTCGTACAGAGTTGAGTATATCAAGCATCTTGCAACCACCATCTCAATATATTACAACGGAGCAGCAATGGGTCGCTCATCATATGCATACTCAAATGATATGACAGGTGACGGCGCAGCTTCAGACCTGATTTATGTACCAAAAGATGCAAACGAACTTACATTCGTTGATGTTGCCGGCAAGATGACAGCAGCTGAGCAGGCAGCCAAGTTCTGGCAGTATGTAGAGGGAGACAGCTATCTTAGCACAAGAAAGGGCAAATATGCAGAGAGATTTGCAGGTGTTAACCCTTGGAGAAACCGCTGGGATGTTAAAGTTCTTCAGGATGTATTTGCAAACTTCGGAAGCAACCGCAGATATACACTTCAGTTCAGCCTTGATATCGTTAACGCGGGTAACCTGCTTAACAAAGATTGGGGTCACTTTACAAGAAGCGGTCTTGCAAACCAATATGATGTAATTATGCCTCTTACTTACAAAGGTGTAAACTCTGCAGGTGTTCCTACATTCACTTTGAATGCAACAGATATAGCAAACTTTGATGCTAAAAATCAACAAGTCAAATCGGTTACTACCGGCAGTACCTGGGGTATGTTATTCGGAGTAAGATTTATCTTCTAATAATATAAGAAATTAAATCATTAAAGCTTGTCCGGTTTCGGGCAAGCTTTTTTATTTTATTTTGTTAAATTTGTTTAAATATTGCGCAGATGAGAGGGGAGAGTGGCTCTTTTTCAAGACTGAAGGGCAGGTCGGAGAGGGGGCGAAAAGCAGAGAGCATTGCTCTTGAGTATCTTTTAGAAAGGGGATTAACTCTTGTTAAAAAGAACTTCAGAGCCGGTCATAAGGAGATCGACCTTATAATGGAGAGTGGGTTTGGGTGCTGCGCAAAGAGGCGGGTTCACATCATTGAGGTAAGGTCGCTTTCGGAACCTTTAATTAAGCTGCCCTTTGAGACGGTTGACAAGACCAAGCAAAGAGCCGTCATATCTGCAGCTGCAAGATTTATATACAGATATAATATAAATCTGGATGTGCAGTTTGATATTGTCTCGGTGATTTTTAAAATTGACGGAGAATCGGAGGTTGAATATCTCCCCGATGCATTTGCCCCTGAATGGTAATTATTTTAAAACAAACATAAAATGGCCGAAAATCACTATTGTATTATAATGGCCGGTGGCCTGGGAAGCCGCTTCTGGCCTGTAAGCAGAAATTCGAAGCCAAAACAGTTCCTGGATATACTGGGTACCGGTAAAACATTTGTTCGTCAAACCTACGAAAGGTTTGCGAAGATTATGCCCCGTGAAAACATTCTGGTAGTAACATCGGTTGCCTATAATGAAACTCTTCAAGAGCAGATTCCTGAGCTGACTCCTGATCAGATACTGCTGGAACCTTACAGAAGAAACACAGCACCATGTATGGCATATGCCACATACAAAATTTTGACAAAAAATCCGGATGCAACAGTAGTCGTTACACCGGCTGATCACCTGATTCAAAACGAAGATGTTTTTCTGGAGACTATCGATAACGCTCTGGAGTACGCAAGCAGCCACGATGTGCTGATAACTTTGGGTATTAAACCGGACAGACCGGAGACTGAGTATGGTTATATTCAGGCAAACAAACATCACTTCTTTAATATAAACGGTAATGTTGCATACAATGTTAAAACATTTACAGAGAAGCCAAATGCACAGCTTGCCGAGGTGTTTGTAAACAGCGGAGAGTTTTTATGGAACTCCGGAATCTTCATATGGAACCTTAAAACAATTTTAAGTGAGATTGAGGCTCATCAGCCGGAAATTGCAACTATTTTTGGAGAGGGGGCTGATAAATATTACACTACAGCCGAACCTGAATTCATAAACAGGGTATATGAAGAGTGCAAAAGTATCTCTATCGATTACGGAATTATGGAGAAAACCGAAAAAGCTGTGGTATATCCGGTCTCTTTCGGCTGGTCAGATCTGGGAACCTGGGAGTCGCTCTATTCTCAGTTTGCAGGCGAGAACAGATCAAATCTGATTCAAGCCAAAGAGGTGCTATTGAGAGGTGTTACAAACTCAATTGTCGTATCTGAAGGCGAGAAAAAGCTGATTGTTGCCGCAGGGCTCGATGACTTTATGATTATCAATACTAAAGACGTGATTTTAATATGTCCCAGAGATGAGTCTGTTTATAAATCAATTATGACAGATCTCCCTCTTAATGACTTAAGCAAGTACCAATAATTTTACTTTTATGACGGAAAAACTTCTAAATATTGAGGTAACTTCAGAGATAGGAAAACTTGAAGCGGTAATGCTTCACACACCTGGTGCAGAGGTGGAAAACATGACTCCCCGCAATGCCCAGCGTGCATTGTACAGCGATATCCTAAATCTTTCAATTGCTCAGAAAGAGTATGAGCAGGTCTCAGGTGTGCTCAACAAATTTACAAAAACCTATCAGGTTGCCGAGCTTCTGTGTAACCTGCTTGATAAACACGAAGAGCGCGAGGCACTCATTGGTAAAATTTGTGTTAGTGAAGGTGTTACAGATTATTTCGAATACCTTATGGATATGCCGTCAAAGAGCCTTACCAAAGTTCTTATTGAGGGTTTACCGGCAAAAATTAACACCCTTACAGCCTACCTTAAAGACGACTATTATGCACTTCAGCCACTTTACAACTTCTATTTTACAAGAGATGCATCAGTTTCGATTGGCAACAAGGTTCTTGTTTGCAAAATGGCAAGCAAGGTGAGAATGAGGGAGTCTCTCATCTGTGAAGCAATCTTCAGAAGCAAGAGGGTATTTAATGGAGAGGTGCTTAACGCTCACGATTTTCAACCAGGTAACAATGAGATATTTATGGAAGGGGGAGATATACTGGTTGCCAGAGAGGATATTTTGCTCATTGGTAATGGTGTAAGGACCAGTAGTCAGGGGATAGATATGCTCATCAGCCGCCTGTGCAAATCGGGGTGTACAGATAGAAAACACATTATTGTTCAGCAGCTTCCCGATTCACCCGAATCGTTTATTCACCTTGATATGGTGTTTACCCTATTGGATACAGATAAGGCAATGGTTTTTGAACCACTGATTTTAGGGGAGAACCAGTTTCAGACCGTTCACATGATTATTGAAAACGGAAAGGTTTCAAAAATTAAATCAGTAAATAATATTCCTTCGGTTTTGAAAAAACTGGGTATGGAGATAGAGACGGTCACCTGCGGGGGCGTTGCTGATGAGTGGAATCAGGAGAGAGAGCAATGGCATAGCGGGGCTAATCTGTTTGCGCTTGCTCCGGGTAAGGTTATGGCCTATGCCAGGAATGTTCATACTCTTAATGAGCTTGATAAAATTGGCTTTGAGATAATACCTGCCCGCGATGTCATTGCGGGTAAAAAGGATATCCATAAAGTTAAAAATTGTGTGGTAACTATTGAGGGATCGGAGTTACCTCGAGGCGGCGGCGGAGCAAGATGCATGACAATGCCGTTGAGAAGGTCCCCTGTAAAGTGGCCAAAATAATTAAACAAACAAATTTCTGAGATATGTTTAGAACGGCACTATCTTTTATTGCTGCGCTTCTCCTGTGTGGAGGAGCTGCCGCCGAAAATGTCACATTCGCCTCCAGACCTTCACTAACACCTGATGGTTCGCAAATCTACTTCTCCTATTCCGGAGATATTTATAAAGTTTCAACAGAGGGGGGGCTGGCTCTTAAGGTTATCTCAATGGGTGGCATTGAGTCAAATCCAAAAATTTCACCCGATGGAAAGTACCTGGCCTTTTCGTCAAATGAGCAGGGGAACAACAATGTTTACGTTGTTCCTGCTGCAGGAGGCGAAATTGTTCAGCTCACATTTCACGACGCATCTGACGTGCCATCGTCCTGGTCTCCTGATTCTAAAGGGATATATTTTGAATCAAACAGGTACAATACCAGAACAACTTACTATGTGCCTGTTACAGGCGGGACTCCCATTCGGCTGTTCCCTCACTATTTTAACACCGTTGCAAACCTTGTGAAAAATCCTGTTTCGGGAGAGTACTACTTTAACGAATCAACAGAGAGTTATGCATTTGCCACCAGAAAAGGTTACAGAGGTGATCACAATCCCGATATCAAATCGTGGAACGAAAAGAGTAAAGAGTACAAAGAGCTGACCGATTTCAGAGGCAGAGATATATGGCCGATGGTGGACGGTATGGGCAATCTCTACTATGTCTCAGAAGAGGGTAACGGAGAGGCGAATATTGTAAGGATTTCGGATAAAAAATACCTTACATCTTTCACGGAATCAATTCAGTATCCGGCTATTAGCTACGATGGTTCCAAAATAGTATTCATAAAAGGTTACAAAATAAATGTTCTTGATATTAAGAGCGGTGAAAGCTTCGAACCCAAGATAGAGCTTGCCGACAACCGAATTTTAAACGACATCCCGGTTCCGTTGGGAAGACCCCAGAGCTTTTCAATCTCACCTGACGGGAAGAAGCTGCTCTTTACTTTCAGAGGTTTACTGTTTGTCTCCGACTCCAAAGGCAATTTCGTTAAGCAGCTAAACACTCCCCTTACCGAGAGGGCAGACGAAGCTATCTGGGCATCAGACAGCAAAGGCATCTACTATACAAGAACTAACGGTGGATGGACAGGCCTCTACTACCAAAGTGCGGATATGAAGATTTCTGAAACTCCGGTATATACTCCGGAAGCATCTGTAAGATCGCTTGTGATCTCACCAAAAGGTGATAAAATAGTATTTGTCAAAGGGGGGAAATCTCTGATGATGATCAATACTGCCACTAAAGTAGCTGAGGTATTGAAAGATCATGAGTTCTGGGCATTTCAAAGTTATCCGCTTAGTTTTTCATTTGACGGAAAGCATCTGGCATATACCGCAGTAAATCTTTTCGAGAGGGATATTTATATATATGATTTTGAGAAAAGATCATCTGTAAACCTCACAAATTCTGCCAACTTTGAAAACGACCCCGTCTTTTCTCCTGATGGGAAGTACCTCTATATCCTATCCAACAGAGTAAGCTCTGCCTTTCCTCGCGGAGCAGGAACTCAGGTATACAAAGTGGCTCTTGATAAGGTTGTGGCCCCATTTGCTGCTGATGAGTATGATAAACTTTTCTCTGCATCACGCGAAAAGAGAGACTCATCTGTCAGACTAAATCCTGCAGAAATACAAAGAAGGTACGAGCGTGTGATGAGCAGAGGTGAGCAGCATTCGTTGTTTGCTGTTTCAAGAGGTGATAAGAGTTATATTTTGTTTAACTCAAACCATGAAGGTGAGTGGGGTTTGTATGTAACAGAGCTTAAGGAGTGGGATCAGAAACCACCACAGAGGGTTAAAGGTATGGGAATGGCCTCATCTTACAGTAATGGAGGAAAAGAGCTGTTTGCTGCTGACCGTGAGGCCCTTTACAGGATAGACCTGAGCTCGGCATCTGCAACCAAAATTGACCTAAAACACAATTTTACAAAAAATATTTCCGATGAATTTATGCAAATGTTCTATGAGGTATGGGCTACTCTTGAACAGAACTTCTATGATGTTAAATTTCACGGAGTCGATTGGCGTGCAAAGAGAGATTACTATGCAGGCTTTCTTAAATTTGTGAAGTCTAGGGATGATTTGAGAGTGCTTCTCAATGATATGCTAAATGAGCTTAACTCTTCTCATATGGGATTCAGTACTTTTGGCAGAGACGAGGAGTCTCCTGCCAGATATACAACACTAGCTACAGGCCTTATCTTTAGGGATGACTCACCTTATACTCTTGACAGGATTGTTCCGGGATCAAAGGCAGACTACACGGGAAATCCTCTTAAAGGCGGAGATATTTTGATTGCTGTTAACGGAGTGAAGGTTGATAATGCAAAAAACCGCGAGTTTTACTTTGCCTCTGCAGCAGCTCCCCGTGAAGTAGTCCTCAGGTTTATGAGAGATGGTAGAGAGTTTGATGTGAAGGTCCACACAATGTCAACTCCGGAGCTGCGATCGCTGCTTTATACCGAGTGGGAGGATTGGAACAGAAGCTACGTGGAGAGTGCAGGGGAGGGAAAAATTGCATATCTGCATATGAGAGATATGTCGCCTGAGTCGCTTGAAAAATTCTATATTGAGATGAATACTATTGCTGTTCATAAAGATGCTCTTATTCTGGACCTTAGGTTTAACAACGGAGGTAATGTTCACAAAGAGGTAATTGACATGCTTAGTCAAAGGGAGCACTTCCGATGGAGCCACAGGGATAATCCGCGAATATCACATCCAAATGTAACGCCTGCAGAGAAACCTATTATTGTTCTGATAAATGAGAGAAGCTTAAGTGATGCAGAGGTGACTTCAAACGGTATTAAGACTCTTTCATTAGCAAAGCTTGTAGGCACGGAAACATATCGCTGGATAATCTTCACATCATCTGCCCGCTTAGTTGACGGCTCTACTGTTAGGCTACCTGCATGGGGTTGTTACACACTTGATGGCAAGGATCTTGAATTCGAAGGAGTGGCTCCGGATATATACGTGAAAAACACCTTTAAAGATCGCATTGAATCAAAAGATCCACAACTTGAGAGAGCAATAAAAGAATTATTACCTTTGTAGCCGTTTTAATCCCGAATAAAATGGATATTCACATTTTCCGGGCTGAATACCGATAAAGAAGAATGAAAGAGAAAATTGAAGAGTTATTGGCAGAAATTGCCGGGCTGACCGCTCAGAAGGAGTCGGAGATAGAAGAGTTGAGAATTCGCCTGTTGGGGAAAAAGGGTGCCATAACACAGCTTTTTGACGACTTCCGCAATGTATTGCCGGAGCAAAAAAGAGAGCTTGGACAGGTTTTAAACAATTTAAAGGTTGCCGCTTCTCAGAAGATTGATGAACTTCGTGAAGTTCTTGAGCAGAATCCTGGAGAGTCAGCAAGTGCCTATGACTTAACAAAGCCGGGGGATATAACTGAGCTTGGCGGCAGACACCCGATCTCTGTTACAAGAGACGAAATTCTATCGATTTTCAACAAATTCGGTTATGTTCTGGCTGAGGGGCCTGAGATTGAAGATGACTGGCATGTCTTTGGCGCATTGAATTTTCCGCCTGAACATCCTGCTAGAGATATGCAGGATACGTTCTTTATTACATCGGGCAACAATCCTGTGTTGTTAAGAACGCATACCAGTTCTATACAAGTAAGGGCAATGGAGAACATGAAACTTCCCATCAGAATTATGTGTCCGGGAAGGGTTTTCCGTAATGAGGCAATCTCTGCAAGAGCTCACTGTATTTTCCACCAGGTAGAGGGGCTGTATATAGATAAAAAAGTATCGTTTGCAGACCTTAAGCAGGCAGTTCTTCTTTTTGCACGTGAAATGTTTGGTGAGGAGACTCAGATTCGCCTGAGACCATCTTATTTCCCGTTCACAGAACCAAGTGCTGAGGTTGATGTGAGCTGCAACATCTGCAAAGGAAAAGGCTGTAATATCTGCAAAGGAACAGGGTGGCTGGAGATAATGGGTTGCGGTATGGTTGACCCGAATGTGTTGGAAGCTAATGGAATCGACAGTACTCAATATTCGGGCTTTGCATTTGGTATGGGGGTAGAAAGAATTGCAATGCTAAAGTGGCAGGTGAAAGATCTGCGTCATTACTTCGAAAATGACATCAGATTCTTAAAGGAATTTGAAACTGTGATTTAAATTTTTTGGAGCTTGCAAAAATTTTATTACTTTTGCAATCCCAAACGCGGAAATAGCTCAGTTGGTAGAGCATAACCTTGCCAAGGTTAGGGTCGCGAGTTCGAGTCTCGTTTTCCGCTCTGCAAAACCTCTCCGCCTACGGAGAGGTTTTTTCGAATAAATTTGAAATATTGAATTTTCAATTTCCACCGGGACTACGAGGCAACTTGTATTCCGGCAGACGCGGGCTCGGGTGGTGGAATAGGTAGACACGCAGGACTTAAAATCCTGTGGGCAGAAATGCCCGTACGGGTTCGATTCCCGTCCCGAGTACCAGTTAAAGGTTGGTAATTATTTAATCAATAATTATCAACCTTTTTCATTTCCCGGAATTTTAAATAAACTAACTTTGCACCACTTACCTGAATTTAATAGAAATGTCATGATAAACATTAAAGAGATATTCAGTGCTTTTATAGTGATGTTTGCAGTTATAGACATCCTTGGGTCGGTTCCGATTATTGTAGGAATGAAGGAGAAGAAAAAGAAGTTCAGTCCGTTTAATGCGGCGTGGATCTCATTCGCAATTCTTACAGGCTTTCTGTTTGTTGGTCAGGCATTGCTTGGACTTTTCGGGGTGGATATATCATCCTTTGCCGTGGCAGGCGCGTTGGTTCTTCTGGTCTTGGCTATTGAGATGATCTTTGGTATTCAGATTTTTAAAGATGATGGCCCTACAGACTCAGCAACTATTGTCCCCATTGTGTTTCCACTGATTGCAGGAGCTGCATCGTTTACAACACTTTTATCACTAAGGGCGGAGTATGAGTTGGTCAATATAATAATCTCTCTCTTTTTGAATATTTTAATTGTTTATATTGTTCTGAGCAATATCGATTATATATCAAAAAAAATAGGAAAGGGCGGGATCTATGTTCTAAGGAAATTTTTTGGAATTATTCTTCTGGCAATAGCTGTAAAGCTGATTGTTTCTAATCTTCACACCCTTTTAAGCTAATAAGACATTACAAAAAAGGGAGTCCAAATTCAGGACTCCCTTTTGAATCTAGTAACCAATAGTTAGGTAAATACTTTAAATTATTTTTTTGCCCACCAGAGCTTTGTTGTATACAAGTCACCGCCTATACTTGTTGCGGCAGCCTCTACATTAGTCTTGTTAAGAGTATATTCGTTACTGTCATACTTAAGCCGAGGTACAATGTCTGTACCGGTTGGATTGGCGGTAACAAATGTAACGCCGGAGTTGGTAACCTCTCCAGGTTTAACAAGAGACTTAGGATAAAGGGTTCTTCTGTATTCTGCCCACGCTTCAAAACCCTGTTGGAACAGATGGATGTATTTCTGTGTAAGAACCATCTCCTTTTTGCCCTCAGTTGTTGCTGCATTGAAGCGTGTGATAACAGATGTTATATAAGCTTCGTTTGCAGGAATACCCCACTGCTCAAAAGAGGCCCTGATTCCTTGTTCAAAATAGGTTCTGTCCCAGTCATATGCCTCACTTTTCATAAAGCAGACAGTTGCGTAATCAAGGAAAACAGACCAGAAATTTGGTTGCATAATCAGTGGGTATGGAGTCCTTGTAAGGTTAATAACCGTTGAAGAGTTAGCAGCTACAAACGCGCCTGTCTGAGCATCACTCATCCCGTATGGTACCCCAACAATACGACCTGTAGAGTAGTTGGCATCTCCGATATATACGGAGAACCTTGGATCTTCCAAGCCTGCAAAAGGATTTGTAAATCCCTTGTCAGTATCGTTAAGACCCCTGAGTAGCCCGACAAATTGCTTAGTTAGAGTAAAGTCATTACGTTTACCTACAATAAAGCCATTGTAAATAGGTGCTTCATTAGGAGCCCCGGCACCCGTAAATTTAATCCTGGCAATATCTGCATTTGAGGTCATTACCCCCTCTGCAATAATAGCTTTGGCAGCGGTTTGCCAGTCAGTTTTAACATTGGACATCCTGATTACAAGGCGAAGTCTTATGGAGTTTCCGAATTTAATCCACTTATTAATGTCTCCGCCAAAGATTACATCTCCCTGAACCCAGCCCTTATTTGCTGTTTTAAGTGCATCTACAGCAGTTTTTGCATCTGCCAGAAGTTTCGGGAACAGATCACTCTGCTTGTCATAGCGTGGCTGAACAAATTCATTGGACTTCCATGCCTCTGTATAAGGAACATCTCCAAATGTTTCGGCAAGAAGCTGTACGGCCCATATCTGCATCAGTTTTGCGGTGGCAATCTGAACAGCATTATCGCCGTAAGCACTCATGTCAGCTTTGCTCTTGTCATTAGTATTCAGGTTAATTATATCCTGAAAACTTTGAGTGATAAAGTATGTATTTCTGAAAAATCCATCGGTAACCTCTTGTCTGAACAGATATCTGTCTTCAGAAGTGTAGTTTCTCTGGGCCCAGTGCTGACAGGCAAGGTTTGATTGTCTGCCTGACCTCCAGACATCAAAAAGATAATAACCGAGTTCTCTCTGAGCGTATGACATTATGTAAGGAGTTGGAACGCTCGTTGTTGAGTTGGGACTGGTGTTTATCTCTTCAAATTCTTTATCACAACCTGTAATAAGAACAGGAAGTGCTAAAAGAGCTAAGAATAGTTTTTTTATTGAGTTCATAATAACATCTCCTATTTAATTAAAAATTAAAGCTTACACTAAATCCGTATGTTCTGGTTGAAGGAATGTAACCTCCTTCGATACCTTGAGCATTTGAACCGGCCATTTGCAGATATTCAGGGTCAAAATGTTTAGTTGCTGCACCGAAAATTGCCAGATTTCGGCCAAAGCCGGATACTCTTAACTGTTTAATCGGACCGGTCCATCTTGATGGAAATGTGTAACCTAGTCTTACCTCTCTGAGTTTAATATAGTCAGTGTCAAATACGTTTTTCTCGTCACAGCGGTCATAATGGTATGCTCCATAATACTCGGCATTAAGAACTTTTGTATTCTTAACCGGAGTTGTTACTGTTGCACCGCTGGCATCTGTGTAAAGGAACTTGCCAGTTGCAGCATCGTACTTTCCGTAGTAGCTGTCAATAGTCAGACCCTCTTCGCGAATATCTTTACCATCAACCATTACAGTCTCTTCAAGCAGACCCGAGTACATTCCCCACATATGTGAGGTATAGTACATCTTCCCGCCTCTTTGCATATCCAGCAGAATGCTGAGATCGAAATTCCTGAAAGTAAAAGTATTGGTTAGACCAGCAGTAAATGAAGGTGTGGCATTTCCGATGTTTTTAATAGGAGTAGCTGCATAATAGCCGGTAGAAGGGTTAATCAATTTGTTGCCATTGTCGTCATATACAAAGCCTGTTCCCCAAATGACAGGATATGAGGTGCCGACAAATGCGCCGGATTTAACCCTGAACGGTGCGTTTTGCAGGTTTAGATATGACAACCCTTCTGCAATTTCGATAACTTCGTTTTTAAGCGTACCGATATTAAGTTGCATATCCCAGTTGAAATTCTTGGACCTTACAGGAGTGAGATTGAGTGTAAGCTCTACTCCGGTATTAGACATATGTCCTGAGTTTATATACATACTCGCATATCCTGTTGCTCCTGAAACCATTACAGGAACAATCTGATCATAAGTGTCTTTTTGGAAATATGAGAAATCAAAGCCGACTCTGTTGTCCAGGAATTGAGCTTCAAGACCAACTTCCCATGATTTTGTAGACTCAGATTTTAAATCCGGATTAGATTTAGTTGTAGGAGGATTGTACCTTGGATTGCTTCCGAAAGCCCCTCCTGTTGATGCAACATAATATGACTCCAGATTATAAGGGTCGGTGTCATTACCTACTTGTGCCCATCCTGCTCTAAGTTTTGCAAAATTTAGCCAGTTTAGTGCTCTCAGTGCATCTATTGATGATAATACTGCACTAAGATTTACTGATGGATAGAAATAAGAGTTGTTCACACCCGGTAAAGTTGATGACCAGTCGTTACGAGCAGTTATATCCAGATAAAGTATCAAGTTGTAATCCAGAGTTATGTTGCCGAAAACAGAGTTGATTCTTTTGTGTGTTTTTGTATCGTAAGCGGTTGCTTTTGTTTGTGAGTTCGAAAGATTATAAAGGTTAGGAATTACCAGACCTCCTACGGTTATACCACCTGTCCGCCATGTCTTTCTGTCTGAACTTGCAACTCCGACAAGTGCCGAAACGCCGAACTTGTCATCCATAAGACGCTTATTGTACTCGCCAAAAAACTCTGAAGTAATTTCCAAGGCCTCCCTGTTGTCAAGATAGTACTCAGAGGTTGCCTGAGATCCAACTGCAAATCGCTCTTCCATAGAGAGATTGAAATAGTCAACACCCACACGTCCTGTAAATTTTAGCCAGGTTAAAGGCTTAATTATCAGGCCTGTGTTTCCGTAAAGACGATTTCTTCTGTCGTTTTGATAGTTTTTAAAGGCAGACCAATAAGGATTATCTGTGTACATAGGGGTAGGGTCGTCATAAGATGACCTGTTCCAAGTTCTTTGACTTCCGTCAGGATTCAGATATGCCTTAAGGTCTTTATAGTCAAGCTGAGTTTGTGACCATTGCCACATCTTTTGAATTGCGTTTCTGTCTCCGTAACCGGTTTCAGGACGCCCAACTGCATTGTTATTTACATAATTTGCAGTTACCCATGCCTCCAGATGCTTATTCAGTTTTGAGTTACCGCTAAAGCTGACAGTGTTTCTCTTTAGTGTACTGTTTGGGGTAATTCCTGTAATGTCACTGTTGGTGAATGATACCCTAAACGATCCGTCCTCACCGGCTTTTGAAAATTGTACGTTATTTGTTAGGTTCACACCGTTTTCAAAGTAGCTTCTGTAGTCGTTTTTAGGATATGTCCAAGGCCTCTCAACAAGATAGTTAGCAGTATCCCACTCGTCAAATGCATTCCAGTGGAGAACCTTTATGTTAGGATCATATTTTGGACCCCAGCTCTCGTCAGTACCGTAGTCTACAGTCCTGTATGTTTTTCCTCCAATAGTTGCAGTGAGAAAACCATCCAGAGTTCCTGCTCCATCATACACAAAACCACCTCCGTAGTACTTTTGCAGCTGAGGCATATATGCGGCCTTGTCAAATGTTACAGAAGAGTTAACGCTTACCCCGAATGTTTTGGCAGCAAGCTTGGCCCTTTTAGTTGTTATCATCACTACACCGTTTGCGGCTCTCGATCCGTATAGTGCCGATGCAGATGCTCCCTTAAGCACTGATACTGACTCAATATCGTCCGGATTAAGGTCACTTGCCAGGTTTCCGAGGTCGTAACCACCACCACCTGTTGCACCGTAAGAGTAGTCTGCATTACTAATAGGAATACCATCCACTACAAATAGAGGCTGGTTGTTTCCGGTAAGAGAGGTGTTTCCTCTGACATTGATTTTCGCACCTCCGCCCATCTGTCCGCTGGCTGTTTGAATCTGAACACCGGCAACTCTTCCGGAAAGAGAAGAGACAATGTTTGCCGATCTTACTTTTTGAAGTTCGTCTCCTTTTACATTTTGAACTGCGTAACCCAGAGCCTTTTTCTCCCTTGAGATACCCAGTGCCGTAACAATCAGCTCTTCAAGCACTACGGACTCTTCCTGCATTGTTACGTTTACTACAACTCTTCCGCTGATAGGAACTTCCATTGTTTTGTAGCCTATTGAGCTGAAAACAAGTGTCCCGTTAAGATCAACGTTTCTTAAAACAAAAGTTCCGTTGTCAGCACTATTTGTGGCTGTTGTTGTGCCTTTTACTAGTACTGTGACGAAACCAAGTGGCTGGCCGTTTACATCAGTTACTCTGCCTGTAACTTGTGTCTGAGCCCATGAAGTAACTCCCGTTAACAGGAGTAAGATTGAGAGAGCAAAATACATTGCCCTCCGCAATAAATGCGCTTTTGCATTCATAAATCAGTTTTTGGTTAGTTAAGTTTAGTTAAGTATTTAGGTTCCTAGATTCAGGACACACCAAATTTAATATTTCTTTCTGACAATTCCGAGAAATATATGCATTATTTTGCTCATTCTTATATGCTTTAAGGGGTGATATTTTCTACATGTGAATGCCTGTGCGGACTATATTAAATTCGCGTTAAAATCTCTTTGCTATCATCTCTTGGAATAATATTAATTATTAAGAGATTTAATTCAGTAATGAACGGGATTAAATAATGTGGATATCGTGTGAATAAGTTTGAGTTACTGTTTGGATTTATAAGATTTTATTGTATCTTTGCAGCCCGCAAATTTTATGCGGGATTATTAATTATTTAAAAAACACCAAATTAAAAACCAATGCCTGGATTAATTGGAAAGAAAGTCGGAATGACTTCTGTTTTTGGTGCCGATGGAAAAAATATTCCATGCACCGTTATTGAGGCTGGTCCGTGTGTTGTTACGCAAATTCGTACAGAAGAGAAAGATGGTTATGCCGCTGTACAGCTTGCCTATGACGAGAAAAAAGAAAAACACACCAGCGCTGGCCAACTCGGCCACTTTAAAAAGGCAAATACCACACCTAAGCGTAAACTCGTAGAGTTTGCCAATGATTTTGGCAAAGAGTTAGAGCTGGGTGAAACTGTAACCGTTGCTGAAGTCTTCGGACATGGAGCATTAGAATGGGTAGATGTTACCGGAATTACCAAAGGTAAGGGATTCCAGGGTGTTGTGAAACGCCATGGTTTCGCCGGAGTAGGAGGACAAACTCACGGACAGCACAACAGACTTCGTGCTCCCGGATCAATGGGTGCCTCTTCTTGGCCTTCAAGAGTATTTAAGGGAAAGAGATTGGCCGGCCGTATGGGTGGCGATCAGGTAAAAATCCAGAACCTAAGAGTTCTAAAGGTTATTCCTGAGAATAATCTTCTGATAGTAAAGGGATCTGTTCCCGGTGCTAAGGGTTCATATGTAATCGTGGAGGAGTAAGCGAATATGGAATTATCAGTTTACAAAATTGATGGAACAGAGTCCGGAAAGAAAGTGACTCTTGATCCCGGCATCTTTGGAGTAGAACCAAATGATCACGCCATTTACCTGGACGTTAAGCAATATCTTGCCAACCAGCGTCAGGGAACTCACAAAACAAAAGAGAAGTGGGAAGTTGCCTACAGTACCAAAAAGGTCATTCGTCAGAAAGGATCGGGCGGTGCTCGTCACGGCAGTATCAAAGCCAATATTTATGTGGGCGGAGGTAGAGTATTTGGTCCAAGACCAAGAGACTACAGCTTCAAGCTCAATAAAAAGCTAAAACAACTTGCACGTTTTTCTGCACTTTCATACAAAGTTAAAGAGCAGTCTCTTACAATTGTAGAGAACTTTAACCTTGATACACCAAAAACCAAAGAGTTCATCAAAATTATTGAGGGACTAAAGGTTAATGCAAGAAAAGTGCTGTTTGTACTTCCTGAGAACATGAATAACATTTATTTGTCTTCGCGTAACCTGGAAAATGTTAAGGTAATTACTGTTAATGAACTTAACACCTACGATGTGGTAAACGCAACATCACTAATCTTTGTAGATGGTGTTCAGGATATCCTGCAGGGACAGTATGCTAACAATTAAACCGTAGAACGATGGAAATTTTAATTAAGCCTATAGTAACAGAAAAGATGACGATTCAGGGCGAGAAGTTGAATCGTTACGGTTTTATAGTTGACCGCCGCGCAAACAAGATCGAGATCAAATTGGCGGTTGAAGAGATGTACGGTGTTAAAGTGTTGGATGTAAACACTATTAACTACCACGGGAAACGCAAAAGCCGCTTTACCAAAGCGGGATTATTGTCAGGCCGTGCCAATCACTACAAAAAAGCGATTGTAACACTTGCCGGTGAAGATAAGATAGATTTCTATAGTAATATTTAAGTCCATGGCAATACGCAAATTCAAACCGGTTACACCCGGTACAAGACATAAGGCAATTAGCGCATTTACCGAGATCACAACCGCTACTCCGGAAAAGTCTCTTTTGGAGCCTATCCGCAAATCGGGCGGTCGTAACGGTCAGGGTAAAATGACTATGAGATATATTGGTGGCGGTCACAAGAGAATGTATCGTATCGTTGACTTCCTGAGAGAGAAAGACAACTATACTGCAACCGTTAAGACCATTGAATATGATCCTAACAGAAGTGCCCGTATTGCTCTGGTTGTTTACTCAGACGGAGAAAAGCGCTACATTATAGCTCCTAACGGAATTAAAGTGGGTCAGGTGATTGCATCAGGCCCGGGAGTTGCACCCGAGATAGGTAATACTCTTCTTCTGTCAGAGATTCCACTAGGTACACTTGTTCACAACATTGAGCTTCGTCCCGGACAGGGAGCCGCAATGGCCCGCAGTGCAGGAACGTATGCTCAGCTTACAGCACGTGAAGGAAATCACGCAATTCTTAAACTCCCTTCAGGCGAGATAAGAATGGTACTGATTACCTGCCGCGCTACAGTTGGTACAGTATCTAATCCTGATCACAACCTTGAATCATCAGGAAAAGCAGGTAGAAACCGCTGGATGGGTCGCAGACCTAGAACCCGTGGTGTTGCGATGAACCCTGTTGATCACCCGATGGGTGGTGGTGAAGGTCGTGCCTCAGGAGGACACCCTCGTTCGAGAAAAGGTTTGCTTGCTAAAGGTTACAAGACACGTAACCCTAAGAAGACAACCAAGAAATTCATCATTGAAAGAAGGAAAAAATAACGGAATTAAACTGATAGAATTATGAGTCGTTCACTTAAAAAAGGACCATACATACAAGCAAGCCTTGAGAAGAAGGTTCTTGCTATGAATGAGACTGGCAAGAAAGAGGTCATCAAGACCTGGTCTAGAGCCAGTATGATATCACCGGACTTTGTAGGTCACACCATCGCGGTTCACAACGGGAACAAGTTTATTCCGGTATATGTAACCGAGAACATGGTAGGCCACAAGCTTGGTGAGTTTGCACCTACTCGTACCTTTAAAGGTCACTCGGGTAATCGTTAATTTATTTTAATGAGTAAAACAAATTCACAATAATGGGAGCTCGAAAAAGAGAAACAGCCGAAAGGCTTAAAGAGATAAAAAAGCAGACAGCTATAGCAAAGCTGAATGATGTTCCTACCTCTCCTAGGAAAATGAGACTGGTTGCAGATCTCGTAAGAGGGGTGGAGGTTAACCGTGCTTTGGATATTTTAAAATATACCAAAAAGGAGGCATCAATTCGTTTGGAGAAACTGCTCCGTTCGGCAATTGCCAACTGGGAAGCAAAAAACGAAGCAGACCGCAAAGAGTTGGAGAATGGCAATATATGCGTTCAATCAATTATGGTTGGCCAGGGTCGTTCACTCAAGCGTATCAGAACAGCACCACAAGGTCGTGCGGCAAGAATTCGCAAGCGTTCAAACCACATTACAATTGTGTTGGGCAAGAAATCGAAAACCGTAAAAGAGGAGCAATAAAATGGGACAAAAAACAAATCCTATATCAAACCGCATTGGTATTATCCGTGGCTGGGACTCTAACTGGTACGGTGGAAAAGACTATGCCGCAAAAATTCTTGAGGATTCAAAGATCCGCGAGTATCTGAATGCACGTCTTGCAAAGGCGAGCCTTTCGAAAATCGTGATCGAAAGAACCCTTAAGCTGATAACTGTAACAATTCACACTGCACGTCCCGGTATTATTATCGGTAAGGGCGGTCAGGAGGTTGACAAACTGAAAGAGGAGTTGAAAAAAATCTCTAACAAAGAGGTTCAGATCAACATTTTTGAGGTTAAAAGACCTGAGATTGATGCTAATATCGTAGCAAACAATATAGCCCGTCAGGTAGAGGGGCGCGTATCATACCGCCGTGCAATCAAAATGGCAATGGCATCTACAATGAGAATGGGAGCCGAAGGTATTAAAGTTCTTATCAGCGGTCGTCTTGGCGGAGCCGAGATGGCTAGAAGAGAACTTTACAAAGAGGGTCGTACACCTCTGCACACTTTCCGTGCAGACATCGACTATGCTCACGCAGAGGCTAACACCAAAGTAGGTGTAATAGGTATTAAAGTTTGGATTTGCAACGGAGAGGTTTACGGCAAGAGAGATCTTTCACCTAACTCAGGAGTGGCAGCAGCGTCTGCAGCACCACAGTCAGGAGGAAGAGGAGAGAGACCACGTGGAAGAGGCGGTCGCGGAGAAGGAAGAGATAACAGAGGAGGAGATCGCAGAGGCGGAAGAGGTCGTGGCGGAAACGACAGAGGAGGCCGTAGCAGAGAGCAGGCAGAATAATTATTCGCTGCTTAGAACAAAAAACAGCCGACAGATAGTTTTATCTGCCGGCTGTTTTTGTTTCTTTTATTACATTTGTGAATAGAAAACGGCATATACGTTTTATCTAACCCTTAAACTACTTGTAAAATGAAAAAGTTAATTCTTTCACTCTCTCTTCTCCTGACACTTACTGCGCTCTTAGCGCAACCCCTTCCAAAGGTGACTCCCGATAAGGCCGGCATGGACCCTTCAAGACTCTCCAATGTAGATGCAATCATCGAAAACTCAATTAAAACCGGTGAAATTCCGGGTGCTGTTCTGGCGGTTGTAAGAGACGGAAAGATGGTTTACCTAAAGAGTTATGGCAATAAGTCTGTTTACCCTAAAGTAGAAAAGATGGACGTAAATACCGTTTTTGACCTTGCTTCTGTCTCAAAACCCCTGGGAATGGCAATTGCCTTTATGCAGCTGGTTGAACAGGGTAAAGTTCGTCTTACCGATAACGTTTCGATGTATATTCCCGGATTCAAGGGCTACGACAACCCTGAGGGAGGGAGGCCAACAGATATCAGAATTGTTGACCTTCTTACACACTCATCAGGATTGCCTCCGTATGCACCTGCAGCAGAGCTTGTTGCTAAATACGGGTCGCCATCTCCCGAAGGTCTCATCGAGTACATAGCCACATGCAAGAGAGACTTTAAACCAGGTACTAAATTCCAGTACAGCTGCCTCAATTTTATCACTCTTCAGAATGTGCTTCAGAATGTAACCGGAATAAAACTGGAAGATTACGCAAAAAAATATGTCTTTGATGTACTAGGCCTCAAAAACACAACATTTAACCCTAAACCTGAGATGTATGCCAAAATAGCTCCAACAGAGAAGCAGGCAGATGGTACAGTTATTCTGGGTAAAGTGCACGACCCGCTTGCAAGGCTTTTAAACGGAGGTAATTCAGGAAACGCCGGACTCTTTTCAGATGCCGAAGATATGGCTGTTATTGCTGCAGCACTAATGAACGGCGGAGAGTACAACGGAAAGAGGATTCTGGGCGCGCTTACAGTCGAAACTATGACCAGAGTACCTAAAGATGTGGAGCAGCTTGGCAGATCACTCGGCTGGGACAACTACTCTTCGTATGCATCAAACAACGGAAACCTTTTCCACCCTACAAAAACATACGGACATACTGGTTACACAGGAACCTCATTCATTATTGACCCTGTTTCAAAAACAGCAGTTATCCTGCTTGCAAACAGAGTGCATCCCGAAGATAAGGGCAGTGTAGTAAGGCTCAGGGCACTTGTTGCAAATGCTGTCGCAGGCGCCGTAGTCAAGTAGAGCCTTGCTTACCAGCAATTTAATGCTTATGAAAGCAAAACACTCAATATCTGAATATGAATGTTGAAATCAAAGAGGTACTCACTCCGGGGGAGTACCTCTCTTTTGTAAAATTTGCCGAGCAGTTATACAAAGATGAGCCCAACTGGGTTTGTCCTCTGAGGTTTGACGAACTCAATATTCTTAAAAAAGAGAAAAATCCATCATACGAATATTGTGATGCACGCCTTTTTATTGCCTTTAAAGAGGGCAAACCGGCGGGTAGAGTTGCAGCCATCATAAACCACAAGTCCAACTCAATCTGGGGTGAGAAGAGAATGCGATTCGGATGGTTTGACTTTATTGATGATTACACAGTATCGGAAGCTTTGATAAACAGAGTAGAGGAGTGGGCACACGAAATGGGGATGGACAAGATAAGCGGGCCACAGGGGTTTAATGATCTTGACAAACAGGGTTTGCTGGTAGAGGGATTTGAAAACATGGCAACTGTCACAACACTATATAACTACGCCTATTACGAAGCACACTACACAAGGCTGGGACTCGAGAAAGAGGTTGACTGGACACAGAGAGTTATGGATAATCCGGACTCAGTGCCTGAAAAACTCTCTGCATTTTCAGATATTATTATGGAGAGGTATAATCTTAGGTTGTTGCCAAAAGTCTCCAAAAAAGAGCTGTACAGGTACGGAAGAGCGCTCTTTGACTCCTATAACAGGTCGTTTGTCCCTCTTTTCTGCTTCTCTCCAATAACTGAGAAGGAGCGGGAGGGTGTGCTAAAACAGTTTATTCCGATGGTCAGGCAGGAGTTGCTTGCACTCGTGCTTGATAAAGATGACAATATTGCAGCCTTTGCAATAACGGTACCCAGCATTGCCAAAGCGCTTAACAGAGCCAAGGGTAAATTACTTCCGTTTGGACTGTTTCATATAACAAGAGCATTGAAAAGGTTTGACACAATTGAGATGTACATGATTGGTGTGGCTCCGGAGTATCAAAAAAAGGGGCTTAATGCAATTATCTTCAACCGGCTTAACACTCAGTTTTTAAAATATGGAGTCAGGCGTGTGATAACAAACCCGCAGTTGGACTCAAATACTGCTGTAACCAGATTATTTGACTACTATCCCATGGCCCCATATATGAGGCGCAGATGTCTGGTAAAGAAGATCGGCAAGGGCAATTGAAACGGCAGCCTCAAGCACTACAGGAACCCTTAGTGCAAAGCAGGCATCGTGCCGGCCTGTAACCTTAAACTCCTCTGCCTCTCCTGAGCTCAGGTTTATACTTCTCTGAGCCCTTGAAATGCTTGATGTTGGTTTTACAGCTACCCGCAACACAATTTCATTTCCGTTGGAGATTCCTCCG
This sequence comes from Bacteroidales bacterium UBA5548, assembly GCA_002425935.1. Taxonomy (GTDB): domain Bacteria; phylum Bacteroidota; class Bacteroidia; order Bacteroidales; family UBA932; genus Bact-08. Next base: position 58,334 of record DINE01000027.1, read on the forward strand.
TTTACACCTCCCGAACCATTTTTTGACGTTGTTCCGTCAAGCGAAACGATTGGGTCATTATGTTCTGACCCCCACATTTTTGCAGCACTGAAACCGTCTCCGAATTCAATACCTCTTATACCCGGAATCGCAAAAATAATATGTGACAGTACTGACTCGAGCGAATCAAAGAAGGGCTCTCCAAGACCCGCTTTAATACCCGAAACTCTGCACTCAATAACTCCCCCCAGAGAGTCTCCCTCCAGAATTGCTGTTTCAAGTTTTTGATCCCACGGGTTTTCTCCACCAATCTCAAGAATTTTGGTTGTAATTTGGGCAGGAGCCAGTAACTTCTTTGCAATCACACCCGCAATAACAAGAGCAAGGGTGACTCTTCCGGAGTGGTGTCCGCCGCCTCGTGCATCTGAAAACCCTCCGAATTTTTGACGAGAGACAAAATCGGCGTGCCCGGGGCGCGGAGTGTTTTTAAAGGACTCGTAATCAGAAGATATGGTGTTTTTATTGTTTACAATAACAGCCAACGGTGAGCCGGTGGTGATTCCTTGAACGACTCCGCTCAAAAAGATAAGACTATCCTCCTCAACACGGGGAGTTCCCCCCTTTTTTCCGCCGGACCTTCTTAACAAATCTTCACGAAACTCTTCGGGTGTCAAAGGTAAGCCAGCCGGAACGCCATCGATAACAACCCCTATTGATGGGCCGTGAGATTCTCCAAAAAGCTGAACGCGAAAGAGTTTGCCAAATGCATTCATGGTCTGTTTATTTAAAATTCTTAATAAAATCGGGGAATGACTTTGAGATGCAGTTAAGGTCATCTACATAAACCTTCTCTTTAATATTAAGCGCGGCTGTTATGAGCGACATTGCTATTCGATGATCTTTGTGAGATGAACAGTATCCTCCGTGAAGCTCTCCCCCCTCAACAATCATTGAGTCTCCGTCTATCTCGATATTTGCCCCAAGTCTGGTAAATTCGCAGAAGAGGCTCTCTGCTCTGTTGCTCTCTTTATTGGAGAGTCTTCCTACACCCTTAATCCGGCTTGTTCCGGCGCAGTTAAGGGCAAGAACCACAAGGGTAGGAAAGAGGTCCGGCGAGTTGGTGGCATCAAATTCAAAAGGCATCAGATTGCCCTTGGGTGGCAGAATCTCAATTTTTGATCCCAATATTATCTCTTTAGTGTTGTCATCTTTTAAGGCACACGGCTCATTGCCGCACATTACCAGGTATTTGGGATATTCTGTTATTTTAATATCGGCACCGCAACCCCTAAGAACATCCATAATCTTCTCATCTGCCTGCTTTGAGTTAATTGGCAGGTTGGTAATGGTGATTCCGGAAGTTATAGCACCGGCCACCATAAGCATCGAAGCTCCGCTCCAATCGCCCTCTATCGGGAGAAAAGATTTTGATTTGTAACGCTGCCGGCCGGGGATTTTGAACTCTAACGGGTCATCATTGGTAACTGTAACCCCAAACTCCTTAAGTGTTTTAACAGTAAGTTCGATATATGGAGTACTGGTTGGCTCCGATAGCGTAATGGTACTGCCCTTCTCGCACATCGGAAGAGCCATAAGCATGCCCGACAAAAGCTGGGAGCCTCCCTTGCCCGACATATTAAAGGCAGCCCCCTTAATTGAGCCGGAGACAACAGCCGGCAGCTTGCCCTCTGTTGTTGCAACATTTAATCCGATGCTTTTTAGAGGTTCATCTGTTGAGAAAAGTTCTCTCTTTCTAAGGCTTCCCTCCCCTGTGATGGTTACATCATCAACACCCTTGCTCTTCCCGGGTAGGTGGCCGGCAGTGGGTAGCATCAGACGGCACAACAGCCCCGATTCTCCAACGTTGAGCTCAACCTTTTTAATATTTTTTGAGAAGATCTCCTCTTTTGCAAGCCTTTTTGAAATCTCTTCAATTCCGGGACTTGTAATCTCAAGACGGAACTTAGGAAGCTTGCATTTTTCGGATTTAACCTTAACACCCAGACTCTTCACAAGTTCTATGGCAGCCTCAGTATCGGCGCAAGGTGTGTACGCGTACAGCGAACTCTTCCCCTTAGCCCACGCAGCAGCAAGAATAGCCCTCTGTGCATGGCTTTTGGATGCGGGAGCGGTAATCTTTTTGATTACACCTTTTCGGTTAACATTATGAGGGTAATATTTTTTTGAGATAAGTCTTTCTGCCTCGGCAACCGTAAATTGGCCGGGTGCAGTGCGACTATCTTCATCTGCAGAACAGTAGATAAAAGGAGCCCCTATAGAATGTGAAAGCAGCCTTGTGAATTTGCCCTCATCGCCTATCGAAAAGGCCACAAGAGTCTCTTTTGGATACTGTTTGTAGAGCCTTGTCAGCCTTGAACACTCCTGAATTGTTTTTGCATTTGTAACCAGTTTCACAATATCGGCCCCTCTCTCACGAGAGTTTTCGTATATCTCACAGAGCCTTTCGTAACTTTCGGTATTGTTAAAGTTGTGGTATGATAAGATTATTTTGAAGCCACCTTTTCTTGCGGCTGTAATGAGTTCGTTTCTGTACTCTTCGGGAGAGTCGTAATCGAGATCGATATACCTTTTGCCCTTACTCTTTTTGGTTCTGCTTCCCAGAATAGCCCAAAGAAGCATCTTCCTGCTTTCGGCATACGAAATTTCGTATGCTCTGCAGGTTGCAATCAGGTCTTTCTTAGATCTGAAAAGTGCAGCCGTCTCCTCACGGTTCAGCTGTGCAAGATCAAGCCTGATCTCTGCAAGTTGAGCTTTGGAAAGGGCCTCGTTAACCGCAGCTGACCCTTTGGTACCAATGCTAATACAAATCATACAAATACTCCTCCAGTCTGTTTACCGGCAAAGGATATGTTACACATTTGCCAATCTTCTCAATTAATATAAAAGTTATAATATCCCCCGATCTTTTTTTGTCACGTTTAATTGCATCTGCAAGTGTCATTGTGTTTACAGGCGATGCAGTTCTCAGGCCAAGAAGCCTGAAATCATTCTCTATCTTCTCTGCAGTAGTTTTACCTGTTACAGATAGTTTAACCGACAGTTTTGCGGCCAGTACAATTCCTGCGGCAACAGCTTCGCCGTGGGAAATACCGCACTCCTTTTCGATAGCATGCGCAAATGTATGCCCAAGATTTAACAGTTTGCGTTCGCCTGTTTCATATAAATCCCGTGCTGTTAGCTGTGTTTTGAACCTTGCTGCTTCTGAAATGTAAGGAGCAATCATAGACATTGAATCTGATGCCCCCGATCTGGCCTTCATCAGTGAATTTACAAGACCTTTGTAACTGTCACTGCTAAAAAGGATAAATGTCTTGAGAAGCTCTGAGAGCCCCTCGTTTACCTCATGCAACGGCAAAGACTTTAAAAATGCCGGGCAAATAACAGTAAACTCCGGTTGTCTGATAACTCCAAGAATATTCTTGTAACCGTCCAGATTAACCCCGTTTTTCCCTCCAAGTGAGGCATCTACCTGAGCCAGTAAAGTTGTAGGGACATAACCGCACCTTAAGCCTCTGAAGTAAGTTGATGCCACAAACCCGCCAAGATCGGTTAGAATTCCTCCTCCAACTACAAGAATGAAAGTATCTCTGTCTGCCTCAAGATCCATAAGCCGGGCAGCAATCTCTCCTGCCATCTGTAAAGATTTGTTTTTTTCCGAAGCTTCAGCCGTAATCTGTTCAAAAGGGAAATATTTTCCGTATAAGTCTTTGACTGTTTGGTCTATAATAACAACAACACGCCTCTCTGAATGTAACAGGGAGGGTATCTCCTCAATAGAGGCACACTCAATAAGTTTAGCCGGATTTAAGTTGTCCATTGGTGCAAAGTTAAAATTTAAAAGGGGATTTTTAACAATGAATAAATAAAATTCAACATCGTAAAAACCTGAACTGAACCTTTTCATTACAGATTGAAATATCATAGTTTTACAAGAAAATGTTGTGCAGAACATATTGCGGTGCTTGTCTGGGGATTGAGGCAATAACCGTTACGGTAGAGGTTGATGTTTCGCAGGGTATAAGTTTCTACCTGGTAGGACTGCCTGATAGTGCTGTAAGGGAGAGCCAGCAGCGGATTACAACAGCGCTTTTAACAATTGGTGCCAAGATGCCAGGTAAGCGGATTGTGGTCAATCTAGCACCTGCAGATCTGAAAAAAGAGGGGTCATCTTTCGATCTTGCCATTGCCGTAGGAATCCTTGCAGCTTCGGGTCAGTATGAGTTTCCCTCTTTAAGCAGTTATCTGATTATGGGGGAGCTTGCACTTGACGGAACATTAAGGCCTGTTTCGGGAGCTCTTCCTCTGGCAATTCATGCAGCAAAAGAGATGTTTAAAGGGATAATACTGCCGCTTGAATCGGCATCGGAGGCCTGCGACATTCACGGGATTAACGTTTTTGGTGTAACAGGTCTTTCAGAGGTTATTTCGGTTCTGCTGGAGGATGGGAGGCTCTCTCCGATAAAACCAGTAAAGAGTTTTGATACAAGAACCCTTGAAGAGAGAAAAATCCCTGATTTTAGCCAGATAAGAGGGCAAGAGCATGTCAAAAGAGGGTTGGAGATTGCTGCAAGCGGGTCGCATAATATTTTAATGTGCGGAGTTCCGGGTTCCGGGAAGAGTCTTATGGCAAAGGCTCTTGCGGGCATACTGCCGCTACTTGAAAGGGAGGAGTCTATTGAGACTAGCATGATTTATTCGGTGGCAGGGCGGTTTGCAAACATCGGCAAGAGTGCCGGGCTTATGCATGAAAGACCGTTCAGAGCGCCACACCATTCTACATCTGTAGTTGCTGTAACTGGAGGGGGTGCTAAAGCTCTTCCGGGTGAGTTGTCGCTTGCCCATAACGGGGTACTCTACCTTGATGAACTACCTGAGTTTTCGAGAGAGCTGCTGGAGCTGCTCAGGCAACCGCTTGAAGATAAGATCATAAACATTTCAAGATCAAAATACAAAGTGAGCTACCCATGTAACTTTATGCTTGTTGCGTCGATGAACCCATGTCCCTGTGGCTATTACGGACAACCGGGTGATAAATGTCAATGCATGCCATACAAGATTCAAAGGTACCGTTCAAAGATTTCGGGGCCACTACTTGACAGAATAGATATTCATCTGGATGTAAGCCCGGTTCCGGGAGATTTGCTAATGTCGGCAACATTGGCAGAGAGTTCGTCTGATATCGCAGCACGAGTACGGCGGGCCAGGGAGATACAATTCAAAAGGTTTGGCAGTTCAAAGCGAACTAATTCAACAATGACCCTGCCCGAGATAAAAGTGCACTGCCAACTCGGCTCTGCCGAAAAGAGTCTGCTTGCCACTGCAGTAAAGCGACTTGACCTCTCGGCCCGCGCCTACCACCGAATTCTCAAACTCTCCCGCACCATTGCCGACCTTGATGGCAGCACAAATATATCCGTGAGCCATATTGCCGAAGCGATTCAGTACAGGGTATTATAAATGTTGCGATAACTAAATGTTTCAGACTTTGAAAATCATAACAAGATGATGTCCTTTATAACTTAAGAAGCCATTTCCATACGGGAATAACTTCTATTACTTCTCTGTCAAATGTACCATCATTGTTATCAAGGCTATAGCAAACCTGGATTGCGGTTGTTTCTTCAGGAATATAAAATAGATTCAAAATGCAATATTTTGTATATAAGAAATAAAAGTATTTTATATGCGAAACAAAAATAACCCCAAATCGTTTTGTGAGCAAAACAAAACCATGACGCTAATTATCCAAAATGTTTAATAAGTCCCTAACCTAAAATGGGATTTTGACAAAACTTAAAAAGTAAATCACTATTGAGCAATGTGTGAGTGATTGGTCTGGCGATTTTTGTAAATTTGCGGAGTCTTATAATGGAAGGAGATGGTTAACAAGATTATTATTAGGGGGTTGTCGGATATAGAGAGTGCGGCGGCAAAGTTTCTGGAGCTGAAGGGCAGGAGCAGTGTTATTGCATTGTATGGAGGGATGGGTGCCGGAAAGACCACTTTTACAAAGGCGTTGTGCAGTGTGCTGGGAGTTGTGGATGGAGTTAACAGCCCTACATTTAATATTGTTAATGAGTACCGCACTGCTTCGGGAGAGACGGTTTACCATTTTGATTTTTACAGAATTGAGAGTATTGCAGAGGCTCTGGATATAGGTTTTGAAGAGTACCTGTACAGCGGGGATTTATGTATTATTGAGTGGCCGGAAAAAGTAGAACAGATATTGCCCGATGATACTCTCAAAGTGCAGATATCTGTTCTTAATAACCATTACAGAGAGCTCACATTCGGCTCTGCAGTAGATTAGTTCTCAGGGTAAAGAAGATAAGGTTTACGCTGTTTCTTAAACTTCTCTACATCGTCTGCCCACATTGCCTTGATCTCGGCGGCAGATTTTCCATCTTTTATCATTTTGCGCACATAGTCACGACCGATTAGCCTTTCGAAAAACGGACGGAAGAAGTGGTCGTCAAGATTAAGGTTGTTATATGCATCAATTACATATTCGAGGTTGATTCCCGCTTTGTTAATCTCTTCAATTGAAGGCTCTTTGCTAAGATCAACACCATAACATTCGTTATTTAACTGAGGAGGGAATTTGGCACCCGGAACACTTCTCGGAGTGAATTTAAAGTCATAACCCTTCATATTAGGGTGGCCGTAAACCTGAAACGGATAGTCGGTTCCTCTGCCGAGGCTCACAGGTGTTGCCTCAAAGTAGCATGTAGATGGATAGAGGTAGATAGAGCGCATATTTGGAAGGTTTGGAGAGGGCTTAACAGGAAGCTCATACATAGTTGCATGAGTATAGTTTTTGCATTTAATAACGGTTACATCGCACTGAATTCCGTTTGGAAGCCACTTTTCGCCATTAATCATCCCTGCAAGCTCTCCCAGTGTCATGCCGTGCACTGTTGGAATTGGCAACCAGCCGACTGCAGATCTGAAGTTCATATCCAAAATAGGACCATCTACATAAAAGCCAATAGGGTTTGGTCTGTCAAGGACAATCATTTTAACTTTATTCTCTGCACATGCCTCCATCATTTTGGCCATTGTTGTAAGGTATGTATAGAATCTAACTCCAACATCCTGAAGGTCAAATACAAGAACATCAATCTGCTTCATAAGGTCAACTGATGGTTTGCCGGTGTTTCCGTCGTAAAGAGATTTGATTGGAATACCTGTCTTTTCGTCAACAGAGCTTGCCACATGTTCTCCGGCATCGGCATCTCCGCGGAATCCATGTTCCGGTGACAGGATTGCCACGATATTTACCTTAAGGCTTACAAGCGAGTCAACAAGGTGGGTCTTTCCGATTATGCCTGTCTGGTTAGTTAGTACTGCAACCTTCTTGCCTTTTAGCAGAGGGAGGTATTCGTTAACAGACTCGGCTCCGGTTTTAACACCATGTGCATAAGCCGATAAGCCAAGAAAAACCATCAGGGCAAGCATTAAAATTTTCTTCATAATTGTAATAAGGGTTAGTTAAAAATAAAATTTAGCCGGGGATAAAGATAACAAATCGGCCAAACATCAAACTACCTCAATCTGGAATTGACCCTCTTTTTTTGCAAAATAACCGATCTCTGTAAGTGTAACTCCCTCCGATGCAGCGTATCTCTCAAACTCTTTCGCCATATCTTTTTCCACTGCCAGGAGCAAGCCTCCGCTTGTCTGAGGGTCGCATAACAGAGCCCTCCTGTCGGCAGGCATATCCGAGACTTTATGCCCGTAACTGCTGAAGTTTCGGTTTGTGCCGCCGGGGATGCACTCCTGTTTAATGTAGTAGTCAACACCTGCTATTCTTGGAACCTTTTCAAACTCGATTACAGCCTTCAGTCCGCTTCCCTCTGCCATCTCAAGAGCATGGCCAAGAAGACCGAATCCTGTAACATCTGTCATGGATTTAACCTCAGGCCGCTCTGCAAATTTAATTCCCGGAGTATTGAGAGTAGTCATTAGTCTTAATGCTTCTGCGCGATCTTCGTCTCTTGCAACTCCAAATTTTTCGGCAGTTGAGACCAGACCTATTCCCAATGGCTTGGTAAGGTATAGTATGCAGTTCTCTGTTGCACTGTTGTTCTGTTTTACCTTTGAACTGCTTACGATTCCTGTTACGGCGAGGCCAAAGATAGGGTCGGAGCTGTTTATGCTGTGTCCGCCTGCAAGTGGAATTCCCGCCTTGTCGCATACTGCCCTTGCTCCTGAAATTACCTCTGAGGCAATCTCTGCGGGGAGTTTGTCCAGGGGCCAGCCAAGAATGGCGAGTGCCATAAGGGGTCTGCCACCCATTGCGTATATGTCTGAAATTGCGTTGGTGGCTGAAATTCTTCCAAAATCAAAGGGATCATCAACTATTGGGGTGAAAAAGTCAGTTGTGCTTACTATCGCTTTACCGTCTCCTATGTCATATACTGCAGCGTCGTCTTTGCTGTCATTGCCAACAAGCAGATTTTCGAATACAAGTCCGGAGCGGCTGTTTTTAAGTATCTCCTCAAGATCTTTGGGTGCTATTTTGCATCCGCATCCTGCACCGGGGCTGAATTGAGTGAGTCTTATCGTGTCCATTTTATTTTGTTTACAGATTTATAATTTTTGTGCAATTATGCTGAATATCAATAATGTCGGCCATTGTTCCTATAGTGCCTGCCTCTGTTTTGTCAAACAATTCGTTAAAGATGAGGCATGTTTTACAAATTACAATTTTGCTGCCCTCATTTTCGAGCTGTTTAAATTGGTCAATCACAGGTGATCCTTTGCAAATGAGTTTGACTCCGTTGCCATAAAGGCATATATAGGCAGGTATTTTTTTCTCCTCAGCAAGCAGCTCAAGATAGGTTTTTACAAGCTTCAGAGATAGCTCTGCAGGAGCATCTCCCATCCCTTCGCGGCTTATTACAACAGCAATTTTTGAATTAATTTCATTTCTCATATCTTTAATCATCTATCTTATCAATAAAGGGAAGTTTGGCAGCAATCTGTGTCAGCTCCTCTGCAACGCCCGCCTTTTTCTCGCCGTTATAACTGTATGAGGGAAGCGTTTGCCACTCTGTTCCAAAACGGTTGCCCAGCTGACTTGCATATGCCTTGTCGTAATATAACAGGCATATCTCTGCTGCTCTTTTAAGATTGCCTTCGCGGCAAGCCTCAAGTGCAAATTTACAATTATCATACCCCAGGCGCTTCTCGATTTTTGCAATTGACTCCTCTAGTCTTGCAGACTCTTCGGTTGCGTAATCTCTGACAAGCCTATCGAGCCGATCCTCAAATGATGATTCGATTCTGACAAGAGGAGCTCTTCTCATCTGAAGCCAAAGGTTTTCGGGAATAAATACCTTGCCTACATTTCTGCTCTCATCCTCTATCCAGACAACTTTTTCTGAGTCTGTTGAATCCACCTCTTTTGAGAGGAGGTTTTCGAACATCTCGTTTGAAGGTTGAGGAGGTAGTCCTATAGAGCCAAATGCCGAACCTTTATGATTTGCAAGGCCCTCCAGATCTATAACCTGTTGTCCTGACTCTTTTAATATTGAGAGCAGATCGGTCTTACCTGAGCCGGTAAATCCTCCCAGTAAAACTATCTTTAGTCTCTTTTCAAAACTGTTTAAAATGTAGTTGCGATAACTTTTATACCCACCTTCAAGTAGATAGCACTCCAGCCCCAAAGTCTCAAGTAACCAAGCCATTGACGAACTTCGCATTCCTCCTCTCCAGCAGTGTACCAAAACCTTTTGACTATCAAGTGCGAGAGCAAATTTCGAAAATTGTGACATCTTGGGGCCAACAATCTCCAGACCCCTCTGGACTGCCTTAACGCGACCTCTCTGTTTGTAGATTGTGCCCACCTCGGCCCTCTCTTCGTTGGAGAAGAGGGGTAAACTAAGAGCCCCGGGAATATGAGCGTGGTCATACTCTCCCGGGGATCTCACATCTATTATTGGAGTCGTTTTTGAAAGAGTCAAAAACTCCTCTGTGCTTATAACTTTTGGCATAGACTTTTTTCCCTGCGCAAAAGTAATGATTTTTTAGAAATTGATCTTCAGACCAAGTGACGGAATAAGTGCTGTTGATTTGTACTCTCCAAAGAAGTTTACATTTGGATTCCAGGTTTCCGGAACATAGCCCTTAATTTTTTGTCCGCATAATCCCTGAAGAGCAGCATCAATCTCAATAGCATCGCTAACCTTGTATGTCATACCTGTTGTTAAGCTGAACTTGTTTGCTCCGGGAGTTTCTGGTGAGTAAAGTTTTTTGTCAACAGGTGTTGTGTCATAAATTGCTCCAAAACGCCATGTGAATTTTTCGCTTGCATAGAATTCACCTCCAATGCGATAGATAGCAGTGTTTTTGAAGTTTTTGTTTGACTGGAGTTTAAGATTACCGACGTCTGAACCGAACTGAATTATCAGATTCTCGTATGCACTCCAGCCTACATATTGAACCTCAGCAGACAGAAGGAGTTTTTCGCTTGTTTTGTAAGCTACACCAACATTCAGGTTTGAAGGGATTGGAAGTGCTGCAGAGAAGTTCTTACCATCGATTGGAGGGATTGGAACAGTTCCCGGCATCATTGTGTTTATACCTGTTATAAGTGCCTGCATCTCCGGCCCTGCATAGGCTACACTGGCAGTTCCAGAATTCACCTCCATCATAACCTTTGAGCGGTAAGAGATACCGATGCTCAGCCTGTCGTTTGGAGTGTAGAGGATACCTGCGTTAAAGCCTATACCAATCTCAGATTGTCCTTCAAGCTTTGCGGTTACCGAAGGCACATTTGCATACATGTCAAGAATTGGTTTGTATGTTGGAACCAATAGACCAATAGGAGCCAGTGCGCCCATTCTTGTAAGTGCTCTCTCCAGTGCAAAGTCTCCGAAGTCAACCATCAGACCTGCTCCGATACTAAGCTGATCGCTTATTTTGTATGAGATTGTAGGTTGAATTGAGAATGCCTTAAGGGAGATGTTTTGAACATGATGAGCTCCTGCCCAGTTATCTGGCCACACAAGTGAGTTTCCTACAGGGTTTGTGATACTAATTCCGGCAAAGAATTTTTCGCTCAGTTTGAAGCCGGCATAACCGAATATTGGTGTTCCTATCGGGTTGTCAGACTCTGTTGAGAAGGCGCCATTTGTGAACTTAACCTTTGAGAAGATTGCGTTTGCACCGAGTGATAGTTCGATCTTATCCTGCATAAACGAAAGTCCGGCAGGGTTAAACAGCATACTTTCCGACCCCAGCCTGAGTGCAGTACCGAGGTGTCCCATTCCAACCTGACGGGAGCTTTGTGAGTTTATCTGATACCCCTCTGCCATTAGATTCAGGCTGACTAAGCCAGCCAACATTAATAGTGATAGTTTTCTTAGTTTCATAATTAGAATTTTTAAAACGCAACAAATCTAATATTTATATGAATACATTATACTCCAAATTGGAAAAATATGCAAACGGCAACTAATCAAAATTTTATAATTACACTATTGAGGTAAAAAAGTATAAATAAAAATCCCGGAGTGAGTGGCTTTACTCATGCTCCGGGATCTGTTTTAATGTTGTAAGATGCTCAATCAGTTGTTATTCATTTGCGGTATCTCCCTCTCTTCACGTGAATCGCCAATCAGATGTTTGCTAAAGTAGTCACCCATTCTCCAGAAGAAGTACTCTGTCATATCTCCAAATGCGTGTCTTTGGCCTGGAAGCATAAGCATATCGAATCTCTTGTTGGCCCTAATGAGTGCGTTTACCATTCTCATAGTGTTTGCAGGGTGAACATTGTTGTCAATATCACCATGAACAAGCATCAGATGACCTTTAAGGTTTTTGGCAATCTGTGAATTCCTGTCGATACTGTATTTAAATGTGGTATCTCCCTTTTCTGAAACCTGCTCAAGTACTCCGTGGTGTTGTTCACTCCACCAGCGGTTGTATATGTTGTTTTCGTGATTTCCTGCACTTGATACTGCTACTTTAAAGAAGTCAGGATAAACCAGCATCGCGGCTGTTGACATAAAACCTCCGCCAGAGTGGCCGTGAATACCAACTTTGTTGATATCAATGAATTTATGTTTTGCAGCAAGTTTCTCTGCAACCACCTTTTTGTCTTCGAGACCGTAATCTCTCAGGTTTCCGTAGCCATAATTGTGGTACCACTTAGATCTTGCAGGGTGCCCGCCACGGTTACCTACTGTTATCACAATAAACCCAAACTGAGCAAGACGGTCAACCCTGTCCATGCTCTTTGTCCATGATGCGTTCACAGCCTCTGTCTGAGGACCAGGATATACATATTCAATTATCGGATAGAGCTTTGTTGAATCGAAGTCAAAAGGTTTGTACATCACTCCGTAAAGATCTGTCTTACCGTCGCCGGCTTTAACAGTAAACCTTTCAGGGAATTTATATCCTATTGCAAAGAGTTGCGAAAGGTCTGTCTCTTCGAGTTCGGCAATCTTTTTGCCGTTGTTGTCGTAGAGTGCAGATTTAGGAGCGGTATCTACTCTTGAGTAGTTGTTAACAAAGTATTTGCCGTTGTCAGAGACATTCGCCTCATGGTTAAAGTCTCCAGGATTGAGAAGTCTCAGATTGCTACCGTCAAAGTTTACTCTGTATTGATGAGTGTAGTATGGGTTTTCTCCCTTCTCTTTTGCATTTGCGGTAAAGTAGATTACTCTCTGAACCGGATCAACGGCAACAACATCCTCTACATGATACTCTCCCGAAGTGATTGCATTTTTCAATTTACCATCACCATCATAGAGGTACAGGTGAGCCCATCCTGTTCTTTCTGACCACCAGATAAACTCCTTCCCGTTATTGACAGTTCTCACAGGACGGGTCTCAACATATGTGTTCAGCCTCTCCTCTACAAGAGTTTTTACTGTATCGGCACTAACATTTGCCATACACAGGTCTGTTCTTTTGAGGTCACGGCTTACCCTTGAAACATAAAAGTTTTCGTTATCTCCAAGCCAGATATTGTGTCTGATTTCGTCAAACATATCCTTTTTAAGCTGCGGTGCAGTGCTTATTCTTATCTCCTGATCTTTAAAGGCAGACATTTTAATCTCCTTTGCACTCTTTGACTCCATGTCGTATAGGTAAAGGTGCCTCGAAGGTGCCTCAGATTCGCCAGGCATATGGTACTTATATCTCTCAAGCTTTGGTCTTGGCTCTGCAAGAACATCTATAACCCACAAATCCTTTACCTTTGAAGTATTGCTGCGAACCATCGCAAATCTCTTTGAATCAGGTGACCATACAATAAATGCCCCTGTTCTCTTCTTTTTATCCTTTTCGGTAACGTAAAAATCGTTGTCACCCGAACCAAATCCAAAATCTGCAGTACCTTCTGTAGTGAGCTGATGTTCAACAATTGTGGAATCCTCTTCGTTTTTTCTGGCCTTCTCGAAGTTCTCCATATCCATGTAGTAGAGGTTGAAGTCTCTTGAAAATACAACATATTTTTTATCAGGTGATACGCTACCCCACCTTGGGTACGGTTTAGGAGATTTGTAGTCTTTAATTTCTGTAAGGTTGCCTGTGGCAATGTCTATTTCAAAGCCGTGAACCTTCTTCTCTTTCTTTGGTTTTCCCGTCTTCTCGTCTTTTACCTCTACATCTGCCGTGCTTTTGATCTCAAATGTAAATTTGCGGTCATCCACAAGTTTAAAAGATTGTATCGGAATGTTTTGAGCATCATACGGGTCTTTTACGATTTCGGTTAGCTGAGCAGCAAGTTTTGCATTGTCAAATATGGGTTTTTTAATACCGGTGGCGGGATCAACAATGTAGTAGAATGTACCTTCGGGTGTCTGGTATGTGTACCAGAATTTATCAGAATTCTTAAACCAGTTCGGATTAACTGATGTTGAAAAGACCAGCTTATTTACCCTCTTGGGTGAGAAGCGGGCAGCCAGTTCATAGTTAGCTGTCGTTACGGGAGTTTGCTGCGCGCTGCAGAGCAAACCGGTAAAGAGCAACATTAAAATAAACAGAGATTTTTTTGTCATAATTTAATATAATTTGGTAGTAATAATCGTTTTAACAGTTTAGTATTTCCACTCTCCAACCTCCATATCATGAAGTGCTCCGTTTTGCACACGAAACCTTACAGCGGTCCTGACCTTATGGAAGCCCTGAATGCCTGCAGCTCCGGGATTTATGCAGATAAGGTTGTTGGTTTTGTCATTTATAACCTTAAGAATATGTGAGTGGCCGCAGATAAAGACATTGGGCCTGTGTGCCTGAATCAGTTGCAGAGCTCTGTAATCGTACCTTCCTGGGTATCCTCCAATGTGCATCATAAGAAATTTCATCCCCTCCATCTCAAATAGCTGAATGTATGGATGAACCAGCCTAACATCCTGCCCATCACAATTACCGTAAACCCCCTTCAATGGTTTAATTGCCGTTATTGCATCCGATACGGCAATATTGCCGAAGTCTCCGGCATGCCATACTTCGTCTGTCTCTGCAAAAAAATCACGAAGCTTATCGTCAAAGTGGCAGTGTGTGTCTGATAACAGTCCTATAAAGGGCATCTCTTTTGTCAGAGTTTAATTACGATTTTCTTTTTGTAGAGGACTATTGCCATTACTGTGAAGATGGTAACATATCCCAAAGCGTACAACAGTGACCCCCATTCGTTATTGCCAAGCAGTGGAACGCAGCAGTTGTTGTAAATCCATGAAGATGCGTTAGTTGTTACCTCTTTGAAAGTTCCGTCATCTTGTAACACAGATGTCTGCCATTTAATTATTCTGCCCAAAGTCTTGGCAAATACTCCTGCCATTACGAATGCGAACAGCGGATTTAATCCTAAAGCCTTAAATGGGTAAAATATTTTTTCTTTACCTTTAATATCAATGAAGTATATGAAAAATGCCAGCATCAGTACCGACCAGCCACCTGCGTAAAATACATAAGATGGTGTCCAGAGGGGTTTGTTGATTGGGATAACCGAACTAAGAACAATTCCAGCTCCCAGTGCTATAAGACCAATTGTGTAAAGGTCTCCGACGGCCTCTGTTTTATTGCTGCTCTTACGGATAAGCCCGCCAATAAGATATCCGAAGAGTACCGTGGCAGATCCTGAGAGAACTCCAAGCAGACCTTCCGGGTCGAAAGGCATTCCGAAACCTTTGTAAACATGAGTAATACCTACAAGGGCAACATCGATGCTGCCTGCAATTGTTCCCTCTTTTGAAAATGGGTCACCTGTCCCGAAAATAACGAGAATCAGCAGATGAAACAGCATCAAAACCGAGCCAGCAACGATTATCTTTTTGGGCTTTTGCAACCAAAGTGCAATGAGGGCTCCTACCAGATAGCAGAGCGCAATTCTTTGAAGAACTCCAAATATTCTGAGGTTTTGAATATATACCAGCCAGTTCTCCCCAAAGGTCAGTTCCGGAGAGGGGCTTGTGTTATAAAAAGGGAAAGCGTTAAGAAGCAAGCCTGTAAGAAAAATCAGGAAAGACCTTTTTATTACCTTTTTTACAGAGTCTTTGTTTAAAGTATCGTTGTACTTTGCAAATGCAAAAGAGAGTGCTGCGCCTACTATAAAGAGGAAAAACGGGAACACAAGGTCTGTGGGGGTGCATCCGTGCCATGCTGCATGTTTAAGCGGCGGAAATATCTTACCCCACGTTCCGGGGTTGTTCACGAGTATCATTCCGGCTATTGTCATGCCTCTTAGTACGTCAAGAGCCGTGTATCTGTTGGTAACAACTTTCTCCATTTTTTAAATCATTTATAGACAAAAATAACCTTTTTAAATATATTTGTCTTTAATATGGAACTCTTTTTTGCAAATATCATAAACGGGCAAACGGCATCTCTTGGAGCAGACGAGACAACTCATTGTGTTAAGGTTCTTAGAAACAAGCCCGGTGACATAATCACAATTACCGATGGGAAAGGCTCTCTCTACAGTGCCGAGATTATCTCTGCCGGCAGAGAGGCTCTTCTGAAAATCACTGATGTGCTGGGAGATCCTGCTCCAAGGCCATATTATCTGCATATGGCGGTTTCTCTGGTAAAGAATCCGGAGAGATATGAGTGGTTTATAGAAAAGGCGGTCGAAACAGGGATAGATGAAATTACCCCCATTTACGGAGATCTGTCACAAAAGCGCAATTTCAAACAGGAGAGGGGCGAAAGGATTATTATGTCTGCAGTTAAGCAATCTTTAAAGCCACTATTGCCCGTATTAAACCCCTTAGTCTCTGCAAAAGAGTTGATTAAACTGTACTCTTCTGAGAGCAACTACCTGAAAATTATAGGCCATTGCCGTGAAGGTGAAAAAGAGGCACTTCCCTCAATCCTGAAAAACCGGGCGGCCACAAACGCAAAAATTCTCATAATGATTGGTCCCGAAGGTGATTTCTCGCCCGAAGAGATTCAATACGCAATTGATAACGGATTTATTCCAATGCATATGGGCAACTCCCGCCTGCGTACCGAAACCGCCGCCCTCACCGCCACAACTGCGGTTTATCTGAATTTTCTGCAATAAAATAATATATCCAAACAGGCAAATTATTTTAGTTGACTTCTCCTTTTCTGACAATAATAACTCTGTTTTATCCCTGATTAATTGCCAGTTTTCAAATGTTGTCTCTAAATGTGCATGCTTTAGTAGGTTCCCCTTTAAATTTTCTTAGATCAGACGAGTAAATAGGTGATGTAGGCGGCGTACATGATTATAAGAGTAATACCCTCTTTGCGGTCAATTTTAAGGCCTTTGCCACGGTAGCCGAAAAAGAGGACTACGCCGGTGGCTGCTGCGGCAACTAGTGCATCAATTGAACTGCTTGGGGCAAAAGGCAGAGGAGTAATAACAGCGCTGGCTCCAAGTATCAGAAATATGTTGAAGATATTTGAACCGACAACGTTACCGATTGCTATATCGCTGTTACCTTTATAGGCAGCCACCATACTTGTTGCCAGTTCCGGAAGCGAGGTGCCCATCGCAACTATTGTGAGGCCGATTACTGTTTCGCTCATTCCCCAACCGATTGCCAGTTCAGTTGCGCTGCCTACAATCAAATCTCCTCCAAAAACAAGTGCTCCTAAACCTCCGGCAATATAAATTATAGATAGCCAGACAGAAAGCTTGCTGTCATTCTCTATAACCTCCTCCTCTTTTATCTCCCCTTTTTTGGCAGATAGAAAAATATAGTACATAAAGATTGCAAAGAAGAGCATCAAAATCATACCGTCGCTTCGGGTAATTACTCCGGGTGTACTGTCGAAAAATGTGTCAGATGCAACAAAAATTAGTGCAAGTGAGGCCAGGATTGCAAAGGGAATCTCGATTTTCAGGAGTGAATTTTTTAGTCCGATTGGGCTGATAATGGCAGCAAATCCTATTATAACAAGAAAGTTGAAGATGTTGCTTCCTATAACGTTTCCGATTGCCATGCCGGGGGCATTGTCGAGACTCGCAATAATGTTAACTGATAACTCAGGTGCGGATGTCCCGATTGAAACAACGGTTAGACCAATTATCAGATCGGAGACCTTAAGTCTTTTAGCTATTGAGGAGGCTCCTCTGACAAGATAATCGGCTCCGGCGATAAGCAGGACGAAACCAACGATTAGCAGCAGGTAGTTCATTATTTGCGGATTATTTTAACGACTCCTCCATCTCCCAGATAGATAATTGACGATGGTTTTCCGGTAAATCCGGCCTCCAGCTCCGGCTCTGCCTGCCATTTGGTTTTTTCGGTAACCTCATCTTCAAACTCTTCAAAAAGAGATGGGTATCTTTTGTCTGTGAGGCCTTCGGTTGCTGTAACAATTGCTCTGCCGAATTTTTTAAGCAGGGCTGTACAAAAAGGGTGTGTAACAACACGGATTGCAGCGGATTTGTCTTCTGAAACAACTTCGGGGGCTACGTTCATAACTTTTGGGTATATAACAGTAAGAGGGGTATCTGAGACCTCAACCACCTCCTCGGCAATTTCAGGTACCTCTTTTACATATTTATATACACTGTTCATATCCGGAACCAGTAGTGTCATCCCTTTATTGGTATTGACACCCGATACCGAGATTAATTTCTTAACGGCCTCTGAATTAGTAGCGTCACAACCAAGTGACCAGACGGTGTCGGTGGGAAACAAAATTAAACCGCCATCTTTTAGTGCTTTAACGGCCTCTTCTACTGCTTTCCTGATTTGAGCTTCCATTGTTGCGTTTCTGTTTAATTCAAGTTTGTTGCAAAATTATGATTTATCTTTTGTACTCGTTTATTGTCCTGGTATAAATTTCAAATAACTTTTCGGCAGCTTTGTCGTTTCTGAACTGTTTTGCGTGGTCGAACCCTCTTTCGGTCATGCTGTGTTTGAGAGTTGGTGAAGAGAGTATCATCTCGATTTTGTCTCCTATATCGCTTGGGGAGAGAGGATTTACATAAAGTGCTGCGTCTCCTCCGGCCTCTGCCATCGATGAGCCTCCGCTTGTTATAACGGGAACACCGTAAGTTATCCCTTCAAGAACGGGTATCCCGAATCCTTCTGAATGTGAGACATAGACCAAGGCCTCTGCCAGTGAGTATATTGCGGGCATGAGTGAAAAATCGGCTTCGTGAATCATTATCACACGGTCTCTTACTCCCAGTGATTCTGCTGTTGCGGCGATGGTAAGCGCATATGGTGTCCATCTGCCAAAGCAGTATAGTTTAATGTCTTTGGGTAGTCTTGGCAGTGCTTTGACTATGTTTACTACGTTTTTTCTCTCCTCTATTGCGCCCATTGCTACTATAAAGCGTTTGGGGAGGCTGAACTTCTCTTTGACATGTTGAATCTTTTCGGCAGAGGCCTGGGTGTAAAACTGTGGGTCGCAACTTGGGTGTACTATATCGATTTTTGAGCGATCTGTTTTGAAAAACTCTACAATGTCATCTGCTGTCTGTTTGCTGACTGCTATAATGCGGTCGGCGGTTTTTACTGAGCGTGAGATTCGGGTGGTGCAGAGCCATCTGTCGAGTGCTCTGTAATACATTGGGTACCTGTGGTGGTCCAGATCGTGTATTGTTACTATTTTGGGAATCTCCGTTGTGGTGAGAGGGAGTTCGCCGGTAAGCCCGTGGTATATGTCTAGCTTGTCTCTCTCTATGGCTTGTTTAATTGAGTACGCTCTCCACCAGGCCGTGGAGATTGCTGAAAGACCTTTTGGGGTGCGTATTTTTACGTTTGAGTTGTTACGGAAGGCGAACAGCGGGTGATCTTTATATGGTGGGGTGTAGAGGTAATATTCGTTATAGTTGAAGAAGTGGGTAAGCGAGGTTATGGCTGAGCGGCTGTAGTTGCCCAACCCCCCAAAGTTTTTGAATGCTCGTCTGGCATCAAATCCAATCCTGTACATTGTTTACGGTATAATAAGCTCTGTTACAACGGGGTAGTGATCGGAAAATCTTATCCTAGGGGTCTTGTGGCTAAGGCTCCAGATAGGTGACGGATAGAGAATGTAGTCGATTCTAAGCAGTGGCCAGAAAAGGGAGTAGGTCGCGCTGAACCCTTTGCCGGACTGCCGGAAGGAATCTTTTTTATCGTTAGTTAATTTATTGTAGGTGTATGACATAGGGGTGTCGTTGAGGTCGCCGCAGATAATTGCGGGGTGACTGCTGTTACTTGAGTGAGCAACGATTGAGTCAACCTGTTGGGCTCTCTTTCTGAATGTCCCTGCCATTCTGTCGTGAACTTCGTATATCTCATCTGTTACGTTTCTGCTCTCTCTCATCTTCTTTACAAGTGCTGTAAAGGATATTGAGTGTGACTCCAGATGGGTGTTGTAAATTCTGAGGGTTTTATTTCTAAACTGAACGTCTGTATAGATGCAGAGGTTTGTACTCCCTTTAAAAACCAATTTTCCCTGATTGGTAATGGGATATTTGCTGTATGTTATGTTTCCGAACTGTCTGCTGCTTTTTGTGCCAAAAAGGTGGTAATATCGGTGAGGATACTGCCTTAAGATTCCCTCTATCTCTGAAGTGTCTTTTATATAAAACTCCTGAAAACAGACAACATGAGGGTCCTCCTCTTTGATAAATTTGCTGATCCCCTGAATGTTAAAGTCTCTCTCTTTTTTTTGCCCCTGTGTAAATGTACCTACATTGTAGGTGCATATTTTAAGCGGCTCCCCCTCTGTGCTTACATTAACATCTCCCCAGCGTACAAACAGCTCGGCAAACAGCACGGATGGCAATAGTGCTACAAATGTTATCCACACCGCTCCCGATCTTCTTAGTATTCCCAGCAACAGGACAAAGAGGTTGATAAAGACCAGAGGTATAAAGTAGAGCCCGAAATAGAGCGGAATCGAGGTGGAAGAGGGGTTAATATAGACTGAGATGTACGACATAACCAGGGCAACTGCCGCCGTTACAACTGTCAGCCGGAAAAGGAGGGCCAGTGGCCAGGGTGATCTCTTTCTTCTGCTTCCCATTCGGGGGGATTTTTAAAAGTACATTCTGTTCTTTTTCTTCCAGTATATTATAAGCAGATAGCCGAACAACATTCCTCCCAGGTGGGCGAAGTGGGCAATGTTACTTGCCTGATTTGATAACCCCAGATAGAGTTCTATTGCTCCGAATATCATTACGAACCATTTAGCTTTTAGCGCAATCGGCGGGAAAATCAGCTGTAATACATTGTTTGGGAACAGCATTCCGTATGCAAGCAGAACTCCAAACACTGCGCCTGATGCTCCTACCGTAGGTGTCATGTTAAGTATCTGAATGCTGTTTGCTGCCATCATGTTTCCTGCTTCGTATGCATTTTCCAGTGCCGATACCTCAAGGAAGAGCACTAGTGAGTGCAGCACTGCAGCTCCGAGCCCGGTAACCATGTAGTAGATGAAAAACTTCTGGCTGCCCCAGACCTGTTCAAGTACTATCCCGAAGATTATCAGGGAGTACATGTTGAAAAAGAGGTGCAGGAAGTTCCCGTGCATAAACATGTGGGTTACTAGCTGATATGGCTTAAACAGTGGAGAGTCGAAGTAAAACAGCGCAAACTTCTCATACATGAAATCTCCGGTGAGCATGCTTATCAAAAGCATTATAGCGTTAAGTATTACAAGGTTTTTTACTACCGGAGGCATATTGCCCAGAAAGCCGGATCCTCTGTTTATATACATGATAATTATTTTCTTAGTTTGTAACTCGCTTATTAATGGTTGCTGCTATAGGGTTTTCTATCTATCTGTTGAGTAATGTAAATATCTCGTCAACGCTTATTACCCTTAGACAGGTGTTGCCTGCGGGTGTATAATTTGGCTCCCTGCATGCAAATAGTGTATCTACCAAAGTTTGTGCCTCAAGGTTGTTAAGCGGTTCATTTTTGCCTGAACTTCCTGCTTTTGCCAGTTTAGCAGCCAGTTGCTCTACCGATCTTTTACCAAAATCATCTCCACCCTCCGAGAGCATCTCTGCCAGATTGTCAAGAATTTCATCCATTGTCTCAAACTCATCGGGAAAACCCTCCGGCAGGGCACTCACTGTAACTGCATCTTCGTTAATTGAGATTTCAAACCCAAGATACCGGAGTACGCTTTCGTTCTCCTTTAAGATAGAGATAGTGTTGAATCCCGCAGATACGCTTACCGGGAAAAGCGATTGCTGTATTACTCCCCGTCCTTCACGAAGTGTCTCTGTATATTTTTCGTACAGAATTCTCTCTCTTGCCCGTTTAATATCAATAAGTATTACTCCGCTTTTGATTGTGGTCATTATATATCTGCCGGCAATCTGAATGAGTGGTTTGGCAGGAATTGCTTCGTCGTTAAAGAGTGGGTTTGAGTCTTCGTTTGATGAGTATGAGGAGGCGTGACCGGATCTAGTATTATCTGCAGAGTGAAATCTGCGGTCAATCTCCTCGGTGCTCTCTCCGCCAAGATCTTTGAACGGGTTAAATAGCGGGTCGTAGTTTATCTTTGGGGGAGGAACGTAAAAGTTTGTGTTCACCTTTGGAATCTCGGGAGCCCCTTCTGTGTCAAAATCGATGCTTGGCATAAATGAGTTTTTGCCGAGAGATTCTCTTGTAGCTGAGTAGAGTATGTCAAAGATTGCCGAGTCATCTTCGAACTTTATCTCGGTCTTTGATGGGTGAATATTTACATCCAGCTTCTGAGGGTCGGTCTCGAAAAAGATGAAGAAAGAGGGTAGGGTTCCTTCGGGGATCAAACCTTCGTAAGCCTTTAGCAGTGCCTTCTGGAAATAGGGGCTTCTAAAGTAGCGATTGTTAGCAAAGAGGTACTGATAGCCGGGTGTCTTTCTGGCATCTTCCGGTTTGCCAATGAAGCCGCCGATGTTGACTATTGAGGTTTTTACCGAAATCTCTACGAGCTCTTTGCCCATATCCTTGCCTGCTGTGTCCTGAATCCGTTTTTTTAGGGTTGCGGGTGGCAGGTTGAGAATCTCTCCGCTGTTGTGAGAGAGCCTGAAGTGTATATTAGGGCGGGTTATGGCTATTCGTGAGAATTCGGCAACTATCTGCCTGAACTCTGTGGAGTCGGATTTCAGGAATTTTCTTCTTGCAGGGATGTTGTAAAACAGGTTTCGGACAATAAAGTTAGACCCGTTTGGCGTGGAAACCTCGCCCTGCGATACCTGCTTAGATTCTGCAAATTTTATCTCAAAACCGGTCTCATCCTCGGCTCTCTTTGTGCGTAAGGTAACCTCGGCAACCGAGCAGACAGAGGCAAGTGCCTCTCCGCGAAACCCGAATGTGTTTATATGGCTGAGATCTTCTGCGGTCTCTATTTTAGACGTGGCGTGCCTTAGAAATGCGGTTTTTGCATCTTCGGGAGACATCCCGCAACCATCATCGATAATCTGAATCAAGGTGCGTCCCGAGTCCCGGATTATTACATGAATGTTCTCTGCGCCGGCATCAACAGCGTTCTCTACAAGTTCTTTAACTACAGAGGCCGGCCGTTGCACCACCTCTCCTGCTGCAATCAGATTGGAAATATGAGTCGGAAGTACTCTTATCATGTGCAATTTTTACGAAAGGCGAGTTCTAAATAAAGAACAGGCCGATTGATTTGGCAAAGAAATAGAGGGCTGTGGCAAGTCCTACAATGGAGATAAGAACAATAATTCTCATGACAAAGGGAGAGCCGGCCTGTTTGCGGTTCTCGTACACTGCCTTGCGAAAATTGGTCCTGATGTTTCTTCCCGGTACATAGTCGTGTTCCTTTCCCTTCTCCTCTTCCCTTGCACGGGCAATTCTCTCTTCGAGTGCCTCTTTGCGAGGGTCATAGTAGCGGGGCTGATAGTTGAAGACTCTGTGTTTAGGAGTCTTGAAAAAGCTAAAATTTAAACCCATAACCCTAATTTTATCTCAACAAAGATAACAATAAATATAGGATTTTTGTTTTAGCTTTGTGTTGCACATAACATTTGAGTTTAACCACAAGAGTCGAAGTTAAACCCGAATGTGGCATTTATTAAATTGCATTAACTATATGTACAGAATTGGAAATGGATATGATGTTCACTCGCTGGCTCCGGGCTTCCCCCTCTGGATCTGCGGGTTAAAGATTGAACACGAAAAAGGTTGTGTCGCACACTCAGACGGGGACACACCTATTCATGCCTTGTGTGATGCAATGCTTGGGGCTTTGGCTCTGGGCGACATCGGAAAGCACTTTCCCGACACCTCTGACCAGTACAAAGGGATAGACAGCAAAATTCTGCTCAAAGAGGTTAGCACATTGATTGCCCGGCACGGTTACAGAGTTGCCAATGCCGATATCACAATTGCCCTGCAGCGCCCGAAACTTGCACCGCACATCGTTGAAATGCGAACCGTGCTGGCAGGCATAATCGGCTGCACAGCAGACCGCATCTCGGTAAAAGCCACCACCACCGAACGCCTCGGCTTTGTCGGTCGCGAAGAGGGCATAGAAGCCTACGCCACCGTCCTCCTCGAGAAAATTTAAATGCGCCATCATTCCACTATACTCCTGCCGGTCATTCGTATGTGCCGTCATTCGTATGTACCGTCATTCGTATGCAAGGCACTAAGTCACTGTACATCACGAAAATACTGCAGCGCAACATGCAGAATCTTTGCGTGCAACCCCTTTATACTTCTGCTTGCCAAAAGCTTACCTTCCAAAAACATTCCCTCAAAGCTTCTGCCAGCTTTTTTTCAGGTGCTTTTTTAATGCCACAAGGCCTAACTTCTTATAAATGAGGGATTAGGAAAGAATTCCCAGGGATTTCTCCGCGCCACTTTTGCGCATATTATTGGGTATGTGGTCATTATAAAAAGGACTCTCGCATTATGAATTCGCTATTTTGCGAAGTCTCATTTTCAAGTAACTTATTATTAGCAAGTTGAGCAAAAGTGGCGCGGAGAATTTTGCACACACTATTTGCAAATAGATTAAGGGCTACTTACATTAAGAAACGGTTGATTTTAAGTTGTTACGTAAGTCCCAGACAAAGAGTGGTTTATAGAATGAGCGTACCTTAAATACGATGGGTGATTTATGTAAGACGCATTTATTCAGCGTTTTAGAGGAGAACTTAAATCGAGTAAATGTTGCAGGCGGGTTTCGTAGACGCTTTTTTTGAACAGACGGTAATGCGGGTCATATTGCTGAGAATATACTTCGCTGTGGTGAACCACGTACTTGCCCTTTGAAAGAAGAGAATCCAGAAACTTAGAATCCTTATCGAAATCCGGCAATTGCGGATACAACCTCCTTATAACCCTCTCAATTTTGCGCCACTCACCCCTCCACTCCTCAACCTCAGGCATCTGCACACCCTGCGCACTCTCCATAAAAGCCTCCATGAAAGTAGAATAGTCAATCACTCCCTCCTTCAGAACCACCAGATCGACCCGCACAAAGTTCCCCTCCCATCCCGTAACCTCTGCACGACTAACCTGCGATGGCCCGGTTACACTTTGAAGCTCCCTTCTGAGGTAAGCCCCCGCAGCAGCCGAATCCGCAATCATATGGCCCGGGCCGAACTTGTCATGAAAAAAGTTCTTGTACACATCAACAAGCCGGGAATCAGGGTAATGACTAATCTGTAGCGCCACACTCTCGGCAACCCTCTGCTCAAACACCCCTCCACCACTACCACACGAAGGCACCAATAAAGCCGCCACAACTGCAGCAATCCCGACCGAAACTCTGACAAAACTTACAGAAGCAACATTCCCCCTGGTTTGTGATAAAACTCTAAACATTGCTTTTAACCTGTTGTCTGCAATAACTCCGTATACATCACGTCTGCATAAAGATACACAAACCCCTCGCCAAGTGCGGGAAATACCCTGAAGCAGATGTTTAAAAATTCTCATAGAACCCAAAGGTATATAAATCGCTCAAAAGAATTTGTCACATTACAAAAAAGTATTACTTTTGCACTCCAATTCCGGCGCGATAGCTCAGATGGTTAGAGCGCATGATTCATAATCATGAGGTCCCCAGTTCAATCCTGGGTCGCGCTACAAGAGAGGAAAACCCTTTGCCAAACAGCAAGGGGTTTTTGTTTTGGACCGACTCAAGCTTGCTTGAAGGAGGTCTCAAAACAAATAATCCCAAGGGAGCTTTGCTCCCGGGGTTTTCCTCTCTTGGGCTGTTTTGCCGACCGTTTCAGGATCAACGACCGCAGGGAGGTAATCCTGGCCTTGGGCTGTTTTGCCGACCGTTTCAGGATCAACGTCCGCAGGGAGGTAATCCTGGCCTTTGGGCTGTTTTGCCGACCGTTTCAGGATCACGGAGCAAAGCGACGTAATCCTGAGGAGCAAAACGAAGTACCCGGGGTTCTCTTCTCATGGGCTGTTTTGCCGACCATTTCAGGATCAACGACCGCAGGGAGGTAATCCTGAAAAGACATCAGAAGCGTTGCTGCTAATAACTTTATTACTAATAATGTTATTACAAATAAATCCTGACATAAGATTTGGATTCAAAAAGACGAACAGTAACCATTGTAAACGGTAAAGGACAAAAAGATCGTGTACTGCCAGTTAGTGAGAAGCTTATGAATATGATTATCAAGTATTATAAATTGTATAAACCGACTACTTATTTGATAGAGGGGCAGTTTAAAGGTAATAACTACAGCGAAGCGAGTCTTGAAGAAATTTTCTACAAATATTTGGGTAAAGTGTATAAAAATCATAATTTTACGCCACATTGTCTGAGACATAGCTACGCAACTCATCCTCACTTAAGAAATATACCCATGTTAGTATGGCCGGCTTGAAAAACATTAAAAGTCCACCGACGATTTTGATTTATAATAAAAATAAACCCCCACAAATGTTTGGTTAGCCAGCCATATTTCAGGAGCTAACCTTAACTTTTGTACAGCTATAAACAAGTTGTGCGGCATGCTAAAAAGACAGCAGACTACTAAATTGATACGATATGAAAAAAATTAAAATTGGATTATTATTAGGCATTGTTGCTGGTATTATTGATGTAATTCCTATGATTTTGCAAAACCTGACATGGGATGCAAATATATCTGCATTTACTATGTGGGTAGTTGTCGGATTTCTAATTGCAACGATTGATTTAAATATCAATTCGATAATCAAAGGTATTTTGACCGCCTTCTTGGTTTTATTACCAACTGCAATTTTGATTGGTTGGAAAGAGCCTGTTTCATTGATACCAATAACCATAATGACAACAATTTTAGGTGGACTACTTGGATTTTCAATTAATAAAACTTTGACTAAAAAATGAGTACTTTCTCAGAGATTTGTATTTATGAGGTAAAGCCTGAAAAGGTAGATGAATTTGAAAAATTGATTGAAGAAGTCGCAGAACATCATAAATCCTTTGTAGGTGTGACTGATGTAAAATATATCAAAAGGACACATAGACAAAAGGACTTTAATTCGGTAAAAAATGGAGAACCTGCAATCCGACTGACAAGAAAACCAGAAAGCGTGACTTATATTTTATACTGGGAACTTGAAAACGAATTGATTCATGCCGTAGCAACAAAATCTGGATTAGAAAAATTTTACAAACAATTCAACCGATGTTTAACAACAATGCCGAAAATAATACTTGGAGAGAGGATAAAATAAAGCACGACCGCACAACAAAGTGTAAATGCCATAAGGGTTTCAGAGGTTTGCGAAGGTCAGAAGTCCGCTTTAACTTTTCGTGTAACTTGATAGGAAATCACCCGCAATCCCTTACGGCACTTACACTCGACCGTTGGCAGCAAGTGTATAAAGACACTCAATAAAAAAAATTAAATGATTGTAAAATATGAATAACAACTAATAAAAATATGAATATACAAATTGAGGTTGCCTTATTAATTTTATCTATTCTATTCTTTTTGAGCATTCTGGCAGGAAAGGCTAGTTCAAGATATGGAGTTCCTGCATTATTGCTGTTTTTAGGTGTAGGGATCTTATTTGGTAGTGATGGACTTGGGATACAATTTGAGAATATTCAAGTTGCAAACGCCATTGGAACTGTCGCATTGTGCATTATTCTTTTCTCCGGTGGATTAGACACTAAGATTTCAGAAATTCGTCCCATACTGCCACAAGGAATTATTCTAGCAACCTCAGGCGTACTCTTAACAGCACTTGTCACGGGAGTGGTGATTTGGTGGGTCTTGGGAATGACAATGGCCTCCGCTGGAATCAGTCTTTTAACTTCATTGCTGTTAGCCTCAACTATGGCATCAACC
The DNA here is from genome assembly GCA_002425935.1 of Bacteroidales bacterium UBA5548. Taxonomy (GTDB): domain Bacteria; phylum Bacteroidota; class Bacteroidia; order Bacteroidales; family UBA932; genus Bact-08. The sequence continues at coordinate 86,040 of DINE01000027.1, forward strand.
GATTCAGCTTCAGTTTTTTCTATTCTTCGCGCAAAAAATCTGCATCTTAAAAATAACCTTCGACCCATGTTAGAGCTGGAAAGTGGAAGTAACGACCCCATGGCTTATATCCTTGTTATTACATTAATAGACTTGATTAAGTTAAGCAATGCTCCCAATTATTGGGTTGTTGGAGGCACATTAATATTACAACTTGGCATTGGTGCTTTGCTTGGTTTTGCATTAGGCAAATTGGCCGTAAGAATAATCAACCGCATTAAAATTGGAAATGACTCCTTGTATCCAATTCTAATCTTCACATTCTGTATATTTATTTTTTCCTTAACCTATTTTTCTAAGGGTAATGGATTCTTAGCCGTTTATATTGGAGGGTTGGTTATTGGGAACTCCAAGTTTGTACACAAACGCTCATCCCTCGGTTTCTTCGATGGATTAGCATGGATGTCACAGTTGATTATGTTCCTCACCTTAGGACTTCTTGTAAATCCCCATGAATTAATACCCATTATTATTCCCGGACTAATAATTAGTTTTTTAATGATTTTTGTTACTCGGCCATTTACTGTCTTTTTAAGTTTGCTTCCCTTTCGAAAAATGCCGTTTAAAGACAAAACATTTGTTTCCTGGGTTGGATTGAGGGGAGCTGTACCTATCATTTTCGCCATTTACCCACTTGTTGAGAATGTTCCTCACGCCAGGCTAATATTCAATATCGTGTTCTTATGCACCTTAGTTTCATTGGTTGTGCAAGGCACATCGTTGCCTTTGGTTGCTCGGTGGCTTAATCTTGCTGAGGAACCAACACAGATGAATAAGGTTAGAAATTTTGATGTGGATTTCTCAACCGACATAAAATCAGTCACAACAGAAATAGAAATTACCCCTAAAATATTAGAAAACGGAAATCAACTCATGCACCTGTCTTTACCTGACAATACATTGGTGGTTATGGTGAACCGCGACAATAATTATTTTGTGCCAACAGGGCAGACGATTTTAGAAGAAAAAGATAAAATTTTAATTATTACTGATAACCATGAAGCACTAATGGAAACCTATAAAAATTTAGGTGTCGAAAATGCATAAGAAGACAGAACACCAGCTGCCAACAGCGGTTTGGCGTAATGGCGGGTGCAGCGCTTCGTATGACAGTTTAGTGGTAGGTTCAAGTGCAGTTCTTCGATTGAACTTTTGTGCTAAAAATCCGCCACTACGCCAAGCCGCAAACCGTTATTCAGCATTTAAATAACAATACAATGAAAAAAGGTTTATTTCTAATCATATTCGGGATAATAGTTAAGACATCAATATAATTTTATTACTGGATACCAGAAAGAAATTGAGATTTTTAAATACCAACTAAGATTAAAAACCTATCGTATACAAATTTTGAAACTGGAGTTGACAGTATTAAAGTTGTTTTTGGGAAGTTTACTCAGGGAAATACTAACAGTTATTGGATTTCATCATACTTGAATAATAACATGAGTTTATCCAAAACTCTTTCATTAACAAAAGACGATCTGACAAAACACAAAGGCAGATATTTAGATATGGAAATTTTAAACATACAAACTTCACGACTGATAATTCGACACCTCGAATTGTCAGACTTATGTGACTTTCATTTTTATCGCTCAAACCCAGATGTTACAAAATATCAAGGTTTCGACGTCATGACAATTGAACAAGCCGAAGAATTTATTAAAATCAACTCAGCAAAACATTTTGGTAAAGCCGGTGAATGGGTGCAGTACGGAATTGAAAATATTGAGAAAAAACAACTTATTGGTGATTGTGCAATCAAGCTTGACCAGTTCGACACAAGAATTGCATCAATTGGAATAACTATTTCGCACTTCGAACAAAATAAAGGCTTTGCAAAAGAAGCTTTACTTGGCATATTGACTTTTTTATTTGACACAAAAAAATTACACAGAGTAGTTGAAATTGTTGATGAGGAGAATATTGCATCAATTAATCTGTTAAAAAGTGTAGGATTTAAACAGGAAGGACACTTTATTGAAAATATTTTTTTTAATGGGAAATGGGGAAATGAATTTCAATACGCAATGCTGAAACGAGAATGGGATGACAGAAATACAAAAAAGAATTATATGAAAAACCCGATAATTCCATTATACAAACAAACTGATAGATATATAGTCAGGTCAGAGAATTGTTACGTTTATGACTCTGACAATAAGCGATATATTGATTTTGAGTCAGGCGATTGGTCATCAAGCCTAGGGCATTCTAATCCTATCATAAATGAACGGATTAAACAGCAAGTTGATAAACTGATACATGACGGATTAAGATTCAGGAATATTGAATCTGAGCAGTTATCGATAAAATTACTCGAAAAAATAGGATTAATCGGGGGACAGTGTGCTTATGTTAATTCAGGCTCAGAAGCCGTGAATCTAGGGCTTTCCATTGCTAAAAAGGTAACAGGCAGAAGCAAAATATTGAAAATGGATTGTTCCTATTTGTCGGCTTTTGGGCATGGTCAAATTTGCGATAAGAATACCGACTTGCTCAACATACCGATTGACAATATTGATGCTATATCGAATATCAATTTCGAAGAGATTGCAGCTTTTGCATTTGAGCCCGGCAACTCTTTTTGCATTATAAAGTATCCCAGTACCGACTTCATAGCTGCCATAGTTTCAGAGATTAAAAAGCATGGCGGACTATTAATGGCGAATGAGGTTACTACAGGTTTTGGGAGAACAGGAAAATGGTTTGGATTTCAACATTATGACTATAAGCCAGATATTGTGTCTGTTGGGAAAGCGCTGGGTAACGGTTATCCAATAAGTGGAGTAGCTATTTCATCCAAAATTTCTGAATTATTCCAAAGATCGCCATTTAGATATGCACAATCACACCAGAATGATGCTTTGGGTTGTGCCGTTGGATTAGAGGTTATTAGCGCTATTGAAAAATTGGACTTGATAAACAAAGGATTTGAAAAAGGAGAATATTTCAAACAAAGTTTACTACGGTTACAGACTAAGCATCCGGTTATTGTTGATTTAAGGGCGAGAGGTTTAATGATTGGTATTGAGCTTAAAACAAATGAGATTGCTGATTATATTTATAACCAGCTAATCGAAAAAGGATTTTTAGTTGGACTTAAAGAGAAAACACTTAGATTTATGCCACCGTTGACAATAGAAAAAAGCCATATTGACGAATTGATTGAAACGATTGACAAAATAATAACCAATACAAAACAACGTGTTTAAAGCAGCAGGGATTTGTCTTAATAGCGGGTTTAGCATTTCTTATGATATTTTTGTGGCATGTTCATGTGTATTCGTTTGATAGATCTTTTGTAATTTGTCGAAAGTACTCTGCTCCCTCTCCCTATTAAAGCAAATTCCATAACCGTTATATGGCACTTCAAGTGAAACACGATTTAGATGTTGGAAGTGAAGCAAAACCGAGAAAATAAAATAAGCATGAAATTAGAAGATTTAGGATATAATCAAAAACTTGAAGAGCAGAGGATAGAACAGAAGCTGGAGAGCTTCGAGGTCGGAAGAGTTATTGCAGAGCACAAAGAGAGATATATAGTAAAGAGCGAAAAGGGTGAATTTGAAGCAGAGATTACAGGAAACCTCAGATTTGCAGCAAAAAGCCGGGAAGATTTTCCAGCTGTAGGCGATTGGGTTGTCATGATAATGTATGGTTCAGATTCCGCAATAATACATAGAATTTTACCAAGATTCTCAACAATTAAACGTCAAGCAGTCGGGCAATTTGGGGAGATTCAGATAATTGCAACAAATATCGATTATGCATTTCTTATTCAGGCTGTTGACGGAGACTTCAATATTAACCGGCTTGAAAGGTATTTGACAATTTGCTATTCGTCAAAAGTAAGCCCAATAATTGTGCTTTCTAAAACGGATTTAATACCGGAACAAAAAATTGATGATATAATAGGTAGCATTAAGCAACGTATAGAGGATATTCATGTTTTTGCTATTAGTAATAAAACATCCGAAGGCTACGATGCCCTTAAAAAGATTATAGAAAAGGGTAAAACATATTGCATGCTTGGCTCTTCTGGTGTAGGAAAATCAACCTTGATGAATAATCTGTCCGGTAGAAATGTAATGAAAACAGATCTGATTAGTCAAAGCACCGGTAAAGGACGACATATAACCAGCCACAGAGAGTTAATTGTCTTAGAGAGTGGCGGAATTCTTATTGACAATCCCGGCATGAGAGAGGTTGGAATTACAGATACAACAAGCGGGTTAGAAACAACTTTTGACAGAATTATACGACTTTCGCTGAACTGTAAATTTAAGGATTGTACACATACGAGTGAAGTTGGTTGTTCTGTAATTGAGGCAGTCGAAAATGGTGAGATTGATAAAAGATCCTATGAAAACTATCTGAAAATGGAGCGAGAAAAAGATCATTTTGAGTCAACAGTAGAGGAGCGTCGTAAGAAAGATAAAGAGTTTGGGAAAATGCTTAAGAATTACAAGAAGGACATGAGTAAAAACAGGCACTAAACAGAACTCATACTTCCCCAGCACTTCTGAAAACTATAAATCGTGGTTTGGTACTCTATTTCTCACATTCAGCAAATTTTGTTTTTTATAATTGGTTTTTAGTTTTTTCTTCGTTCTCTTAACTAAGGAGCAAATTATAGCAAGATTGGATTTCTTGGCTTGTATTAAACGTCTAACAAATACACACTTTAAATATGATTAGGAAACTTATAATTATGACTATTTTGATATTAAATTCTTTATCAGGATAGGCTCAGAAATCAGAAGAGACATTAGTAAGAAAGACATTTGACAACTATAAAGCATCTATTTTGAATGACAAAGGGAGTGATGCTGTTAAGTGTGTAGATAGCAGAACGATACGTTACTACTCTGAAATGCTTCATAAAACAAAAAATGCGGACTCATCTTCTGTAAACTCTTTAGGGTTAATGGATAAATTGATGGTCTTCTCAATTAGACACAGAGCGACTACGAAAGATATTTTGTCATTTAATGGTAAAGATTTGCTAATTTTTGCTATAAAAGAGGGAATGGTTGGAAAGAATAGCGTTGCAAAAAATATAGTCGGTGATATTGTAATTGATGGCAAATTTGCAAAGGGACAATTAATTGCAGATGGACAAAAAACACCATTTTATTTTCATTTTTATAAAGAAGAAGGGATTTGGAAAATTGATTTGACCTCTTTGCTTCCTATTGGTGAAGTTGCATTCCGAAACATGCAGCAATCGAGTGGGATGAGCGAAAATCAATACCTGTTTAAGCTTTTGGAGATGACAACGGGAAAGAAACCGGGCTCTGATATCTGGGCTAAAATTAAATAATATCATATTGATTAATTATGTGCTAAAAAATCATATATTCACCCGTGAAATTATAGGTTAATGTCAATTAATATAAATTAGAGATAGATATTAAATCATGGATACCAGTGAGAAAATTACCAGATTTAACTCATGAAAATCTTACTAACGGGTGTAACCGGATATATAGCGCAAAGATTGTTGCCTGTTTTATTAGAAAACGGACACACAGTAATATGTTGTGTAAGAGACAGGAGTAGATTTAATACTAGAAAATACTCCACTGGGGAAATAACCGTGATTGAGGCGAATTTTTTAAACGAAGAGAGGTTACATCAAATTCCGGATGATATTGACTTAGCCTATTATCTCATTCACTCCATGTCTACTCAAAGCGGAGACTTTGGTTCCATGGAAGAGGTTTGTGCTTTAAATTTTAAGAGACGAATAGAAGAGACAAACGCTAAACAGGTAATTTATCTTAGCGGAATTAGCAATGCTGTTGAATTGTCAAAACATTTGTCATCCAGGAAGAATGTTGAAACCATCCTAGCTAGCAACAAGTATGCACTAACCACCCTTAAAGCAGGAATCATTGTGGGCTCTGGAAGTGCATCGTTTGAAATTATTCGCGATTTGGTTGAAAAACTGCCACTAATGATTGCTCCACGTTGGTTAAAAACTAAATCTCAACCTATATCTATTCGTAATGTAATTGAATTCTTAGTTGGTGTCATTGGTAAAACTGAAACATTCAGAAGAGAGTTTGATATTGGAGGCCCCGATATTCTAAGTTATAAAGAGATGTTGCTAAGGTTTGCAAAGGTACGTGGCTTAAAAAGGAGAATTCTGATTGTTCCTGTTATGACTCCAAGAATATCTTCATACTGGTTATATTTCATCACATCCACCTCTTATACCCTGGCCAAAAATTTAGTAAACAGTATGAAAGTAGAGGTAATTTGCAAGCCAAACGATCTATCCTCGACTCTTGGTATCAGACTCATCGATTATGACACATCTATACAACTTGCTTTTGACAAAATCGAACAAAATCAAGTACTTTCAAGTTGGAAAGATGCACAAACAAGTTTAAAGCTTAAAGATGGAATATCTGCGCTGATTGAGGTGCCATCAAATGGATGTTATAAAGATATTCGTTCTGTAAAACTTAAAAACAGCTCTGCCTCACTCGAAAAGATATGGCAGATTGGCGGAAAAACAGGATGGTATTATGGAACGTTCCTTTGGGAAATGAGAGGATTTATAGATCAGCTGTTTGGAGGAGTTGGTATGCGCAGAGGCAGAAAAAGTGAGACAGAACTAAATGCGGGAGATACTCTTGATTTTTGGAGGGTGATGATTGCAGATAAGGATGAAAAACGATTACTATTATACGCAGAAATGAAGCTCCCCGGTGAGGCATGGCTGGAATTCAAAATAGACAACAATGATACTCTTATCCAGACAGCTACCTTTCGACCGATAGGTTTATTAGGCAGATTATATTGGTTTTCGGTTTTGCCGTTTCACGGATTTATCTTTAGAGGGATGATTAAAAAAATTGCTAGATAGGCTTAATGAAACTACTAAATTTTACACCATAAGTTAAACTAACCTAAAAAACATGAAAACCCCCTCACTGATTTTGCTTTGCAGCACAATTTTACTCACAGGCTGCTCTTCTTTCTTTCAACTTATCAATGTAAGTCCCTCGGCAGGAGTTAAAAACATCTCTTATTCGCAAGAGCCACAAAATCCGCTCTTTGTGTTTCAATATTCCGACACTACAGCGAATGAATTCCTTAAAGAACTCAGAAGTAGTTACCGGATAGACAAATTGGTTGCGGAAGATAATACCGAATTTGAGAAAATTAAATCTATACTGGATTGGACTAACAGCCGATGGAGCCACAATGGTAGCAACTCTCCATCCAAATCTGATGCTTTAACTATTCTTAAAGAGGCAAAAGAGGGGAAACAGTTTCGTTGTGTTGAATATGGCATTGTTGCAGCGGCAGCTATGAACAGTATCGGTATTCCTGCCAGAACTTTGGGGCTGAAATCAAGAGATGTAGAGAAGGTTCGAAGAGGAGCGGGACATGTTGTTACTGAGGCCTATTCTAAAGAGCTGGGCAAGTGGATTTTTATGGATCCTCAGATGAATATTATTCCGGTAATAAACGGAGTGCCGCTTAACGGTGTTGAGTTTCAGAGAGAGATATACAACAAAAATCCTGAATTAAAGTTAATCAACAAGCAAGGAGAGCTCAATAGTGAAGATAAAAGAAACTATATCAAATGGATAGGAAAATATCTATTCTACTTTGATGTTCTTTTCGATCAAAAAACTCTTGATTCTGATAAATTTAAATCAATAAATGGTATGACCAAGGTGACTCTGGTGCCTGTAGGTTACAAAGAGCCTAAAGTATTCCAGCGCCGCTATAAAATTAACTACAGCTTCTATACCAATTCGTTAAACGACTTTTACAGAAACCCATTTTAATTATAAATTTTAATATCAGATCAATTTTAAATATGAAAATCATTGCAATTAACGGAAGCCCCAGAAAAAAGTGGAACACACACATTTTACTTGAAAAATGCCTTGAAGGGGCAAGAGAGGCGGGAGCACAGACAGACATTATAAATCTTTATGATATTCATTTTAAGGGATGTACAAGTTGTTTCGCTTGTAAATTGAAAGGAAACACTTTAAAGAAATGTGCAATGAAAGACGATCTGGAGATAGTTCTCGAGAAAATTTGTGATTGCGACGCATTGGTTTTGGGATCTCCAATTTACTTCACCTCTGTAAGCGGAGAAATGAGATCATTTATGGAGAGGTTGCTTTTTCCTTACTCATCTTACGAAGGAAAACCCTCTTCTTTCGGTAAAAAGATCAATACAGCATTTATCTATACAATGAATGCACCATCGTTTGCATTGCCGCTTATTGGATACACTAAACTTTTCAAGTACAACAGAAAAATTTTAAAACATATATTCGGCAACAGCGAAAAGTTAATCTCTACCTCAACATACCAATTTGATGACTACAGCAAATATGCAATGACCTATTTTGACGGGCAAAAGAGACTTAAGAGGCGTGAGACAGTGTTCACGGAAGATTGCAAAAAAGCCTTTGAATTGGGTAAGAGGCTATCCGAGAGTAAATAACCTACATCAAATACTTATAGGCCATGAAAACAAACAAGGAGCATGACGAACGAATTGCAAAGATGACATTTGCATCTGTTTACCCTTACTACGTTGCTAAAGTTGAAAAAAAGGGCAGGAGTGTTCAGGAGTTGCATCAGATTATTGAGTGGCTTACAGGATATGACGAAAATGCCATAAATAAGTTGATAAACAGTGAGATTACCTTTGAAGCTTTTTTTGAAAATGCCCGTTTGAATCCTAATGCTCAGAAGATTACCGGAGTTATTTGTGGTTACAGAATCGAAGAGATAGAGAATTTAACAACCAGACAGGTAAGGTATCTTGATAAGCTTGTTGATGAGCTTGCAAAGGGTAAAAAAATTGAAAAGATTTTAAGGTAGTTTCAGTATGTTAAAAGGGACGTTAGTTACAAGCAGGCTTTTATTAAAGGAGGCAGTTCACGAAGAGTGTAGTGAGCTTAAGAGTGTACTATATACCTGGACAGACAAACAATTGGTTGAGGGTTCCGGGTACGAAAGTGAAGAGTTTGAGAAATGGATTTCAGAGGGTGACCTACCCCCGATAGAAAATGCCTCTAAAGAAAACTACAGATTAAAATCCATATATCTTAATGAGGAGAATAAATTAATAGGATATACAGGATTATATATGGGGTATCCCTCCAAAGATTGTTTGTGGATTGGAATATTAGTTATTGATTCGGGTTATCGTAAGAACGGCTATGCACAAGAGGTAATATCATGTATATCTGATGAAGCGTGTGCTAACGGATTTTCAAGTCTTGGCATTGCTGTTTATCTCAATAACTGGAGAGCCTTAAGGTTTTGGACTAAAGCCGGCTTTGACCGAGTCACCGGCATCTCATGTGATGGAGAGTACAAAGAGGAAAAATTTGCTACGATTAAGCTTAAAAAAGAGCTGAATGCTACGGTTATTTTATGACTCAACTCATAAAACTACGAAGAACATAGAAAATTTAAATAAACAATCAACAGAATTACAATCTGTTGACATTCAGGAGAAATCTAAACAAATTCTTAATGATTAAAAATTATATTCAATTATAAGTTTGATTAATTTCGCACCATCAAAAATTCCACTTTGCATGGATCCGATCTATCTTATACTTATTGCAATCTTATTTTTGCTCGCTATTTCGGACTTAATTGTTGGAGTGAGTAATGATGCGGTGAATTTTTTAAATTCAGCCGTTGGATCAAAGGCAGCTCCTATAAAAACACTAATGCTTGTTGCTGCAACGGGAATACTTGCAGGTACTGTCTTTTCCGGAGGTATGATGGAGATTGCCAGAAGTGGTGTCTTCTACCCCGAAAAATTCACATTTGCGCATATAATGTTGATTTTTATTGCGGTAATGATTGCAGATGTAATACTGCTTGATGCATTTAACACAATAGGGTTCCCCACATCTACTACTGTTTCGCTTATTTTTGAACTTTTAGGAGCATCAGTTGCAATAGCTTTGTTCAATATTTCAAGTGGTCCCGTTGCAGGGTCATTAGGGGATTATATTAATTCGGGTAAAGCCCTTACTGTTGTTTCAGGTATATTGGTGTCAATTCTAATAGCTTTCATAGCTGGTGCAGTTATTCAGTATATAGTCAGATTAATTTTCACGTTTAACTACGAGAAAAAACTCAAATATTTAGGAGGATTCTTTGGAGGGATTGCAATAACTATCATTGTCTATTTTATTCTTATAAAGGGTGCAAAAGATGCTGCTTTTATGACACCTCAAAACTATCACTGGATTAAAAGTAACAGTCTGCAGCTTATTATCTTATGCTTTACAGGAACATCGGCATTACTATATCTTCTTAACCTCTTATTTAAGATTAATATTCTTAAAATAATTGTTCTTGTTGGCACTTTCGCGTTAGCGATGGCTTTTGCCGGAAACGACCTGGTAAACTTTATAGGTGTCCCTTTGGCAGGATACGACTCTTATATAAATTTTGCAAATACACCAGGAGCCGATTCTACTTCATTTACGATGGAATCTCTTAATGGTCCCGTTAAAACTCCTCTTGTCTTCTTACTTATTTCCGGATTAATTATGGTGATTACACTTTACAAGTCAAGAAAAGCCAGAACGGTAATAATGACAGAAGTTAATCTTAGCCGTCAGGACGAAGGAGATGAAAAATTTGGTTCAACAGCGTTATCGAGGGGAATAGTCAGTATCTCCATAGGAATCAACAGGATCTTTTCCGGATTAATACCTGAAGAGTTTAAAAATAAAATCTCAAAGCGTTTTGTACCTCAGTCACATGACAGAAGAGATAAAGACAAACCTGCTTTTGATCTCTTAAGGGCTGCCGTTAATCTAGTTGTATCTAGTGCGTTGATAGCATTAGGCACATCATTAAAACTCCCGCTTTCAACTACTTATGTCACATTTATGGTGGCAATGAGTACCAGCTTTTCAGACGGAGCATGGGACAGAGAGAGTGCGGTTTACAGAATAACAGGAGTATTTTCTGTTATAGGCGGGTGGTTTTTTACTGCAATTTCGGCATTTGCTCTTGCATTTATTCTTGCTTCCATATTTATTTACGGAGGAACTGGTGCTGTGTTTGTAATGGTTTTAGTGGCAGCAGTTATGGCATACCGTACTCACAAAATTCATTTGCGAAAAGAGGAGGCAGGGAAAGTTTTGAAAAGTGAAGAGGAGGTTACTAATGCTGAAAACATGGGCGAACTTTTGATACAAAACTCTCGTGACGTACTTCTAAAAGTGAGTCAATCCTTAAATAAAATTATAAACGAATCTGAAAATTCAGCCATAGCAGAACTGAGAGGGGTTAGAAAAGAGATTACTCTAATGCAAATTAGGGCAAAAAATCACAGAAAGGTTATTTCACGGCTACTTAAGGGGATTGCAGAACACCAGACAGAAAAGGCATACAACACTATAAGAGTGCAAGATAATATTTTACAAATAATTAATTGCACCGATATTATTGCCTGTTCAACATATAATCATCTGGCGAACTATCATAAACCTTTAAACGACCAACAATATAACGACCTAAGAACTATTGCAGCAAACCTTACACTTTTGATTGATTTAATAATCAAGATTCTTGGGCAGAAAGATGAAAAATCACTTTTAGAGTTGGAAAACATCAAAGAGATTATTGAATTGTCTGTTGACAAAGCCAGTCAAAATGAAGTAAAACGGATTAGAGAAGAAAAGACAGGAAATCGCAGTAGTATATTATTTATGAGTATTTTGCAGGAAGTCAGAAATATAATACACTTTTCATCTCAAGTTGTTAAACATCTGCCAGAAGCCGTTCAAGAAAAGCAGACAATAAATAACGCTAATCTGTAATTATACGCAGTGCTATAGTCTGGATAGAAATTGTTCACGGTAAGAGGAGCCGACAGGCAGTCTGGTTCCTTTAATGGTAACCTGATGTCTTTCAATTATCTCAATTGCGGTAAGTGAGACTATATAGGATTTGTGAATCCTTACAAACGACTCTTTGGGTAACAGACCAATTGCCTCTTTCATTGTCATTAGAGACATAATTTTCTCTTTAACTGTGTGGAAGACCAGATAGTTGCCCGAAGCTTCCACATATAAAATTGAACCGGTTCCCACTCTATGTACTTTGCTCCCACTCTTAATATTTAAGAGAGTCTCCTCTGCTTGAGGCAAGGTACTTGCCTCCACAGAATTGATATTGACTGTTCGTGACTTTTGAGATATTTCTTCAGCCTTGGTTACAGCCTTGAGAAAACGGTCATACCGGATTGGTTTTAAAAGGTAGTCAACGGCGTTGTACTCATAACTTTCGGCACCATATTCGGCATACGCTGTTGTAAAAATTATCTCAGGACAGTGAGTTAGTGATTTAATCAGCTGTATTCCAGTTAACTCCGGCATATTTATATCCAGGAAAATTAAATCAACTCTGTTCTTAACAAGAAATGCGTGAGCTTTCACCGGATTAGAAAATGTTCCGGCCAGTTCAAGAGATTCTGTCTTAAGCACATAAGATTTAAGAAGATCTATGGCATAAGGCTCGTCATCTACAATTATACACCTCATTTTTATTAAAGTTGAATTGTCAAGTTAACAATAAAAATCTTTCCATCATTAAATATCTCCAGCACGTGACTCGATGGGTAGAGAATCGAAAGCCTCTTCTTTACATTTTCCAGACCTATCCCCGAAGCGTCTCCGACTCCATTCTCTCTCTTATTATTGACAATTGGATTGCTAACATATAGATTCAGTAATCCATTTTTACAACTGATTGCGATTTTTATCTCTGATGGGGTATTAAACGAGATTCCGTACTTAAAAGCGTTTTCAATAAATGGGACAAGTAAAAGAGGCGGTATCGTGTAGTCATTATAATCACTGCTTATTTCAAGTGAAATCTTAAGAGGCATATCTGCAGATATTCTCATCTTCTGCAATGCTACAAACCCCTCAATATGATCGGTCTCTTTTCTTAGCGAAACTTTATTGATGTTGCTGTCATACAGTACGTACCGTAGTTGTGATGAGATTTTTTCAATAATGTCAGCAGTTCTCTCATCCCCGTTGGTTGTAGCACTCGAAAATGCCATGTTTAACATATTAAAGAGTACATGGGGATTAACCTGAGCCTTTAAAAAATCCAGTTCTGCACTTAGTTTCTGTGCCTTAAGCTCCTGCTTTTGCTTCTCGGACTTAAGCCACTTTTTTATAAATCCGTAACCAAGTGCAATTCCAAGGACAAATAAGTTAAAAGTAAGAGTGACAACAAACTGGCTGTACAAGGGTTCCTCTTCACTTGAATAATAAGCCGGAAACAGCAAATAATCGATTATAGATTCGATAGCAGTGATGCCTACAAGCGTTAATGTTATACAGGCAAAAAGATATGCATTGGATCTTATCTGGTTGTACCTGCCAATCAATCTGAAGGAGACAGTATAGAAGAGAATTATGTTAAAAATCGTACCAAGTGCAATTGACGAGACAAACCCATCGCTCTCTCGTTTAACATTTCCAACAGTTTGGGCAAAAGCTGCAAAAATGATGAATCCAGAAATCCATATTACTGCATGAACTATGTATTCTTTATTAATTGAAATCTTCATATATGTTTAAGTACTCTAAATCCGATACTGTTTATTGCCACTTCAAATTTAAGCTTATTAAAGCGTTATCATAAGGTTGTTTGACGAAAATTCAATAAATGTATTTAAACATCCATTTTCAAAGGATAAAAACGGTACATCAAGCAATGAATAATGTTTGAAGAGTATTATGCACGTTTGACATAATAATTTGTGAACATATTTACTCAAATCTACTTTCGTCAAAAAATAACAGTTAAACTCTAAAAAAATGAAAAAATTATTATTCGCCCTCTTAACACTACTTATCTGTACAGTAAGTTTTGCAAACAGCCATAAGGGGAAATGGTATGGCGAACTACATGTTAACTCCTCACTTAAGCTAACAATTGCATTCGAAATTGAATCTGATACAAACAGAGAGTACAATGCGGTAATGCATAGTGTAGACCAGAAGAGCTTTAATATTGCCGTAGATAATATAACAGTGTTGGGAGACACAATTATGCTGGAGGTTAAAATGCTCGGGGTAATGTACAAAGGAGTACTAGCCGCAGATTCGGTTTCCGGAGAGAAAAACAGACTTACAGGAACGTTTGGTAATCCGGGAAAAGATGGCCTCTCTCTAAATCTTACAAGATGTGATGTATTCCCTTTCCATGTTGCAAAAAGACCTCAGGAGCCCAAAAAGCCCTACCCATATCATTCAGAAGATGTAAGCTTTGTAAATAAAAAATTGGGTATTTCCCTAAAAGGGACCTTAACTAGGCCTTTTGGCTCAGGTAAATACCCGTCAGCAATTTTAATATCGGGTTCAGGTCCATCTGACAGAAACCAAACAATTTTTGGGCATAAAGTGTTTCTGGTTATTGCAGACTATCTGACCAGAAATGGTTTTGCTGTTTTACGTTATGACGACAGAGGAGCAGGAGAGTCTGAGGGCAATTTTAGAAATGCAACATTAAGAGATCACGCCGAGGATGCCTCATTCGCAATAGAGTATCTTAAATCCAGAACAGACATAGATTCAACTAATATAGGACTAATTGGCCACAGCCTTGGAGCAGAGATTGCACCAATCGCTGCCACAATAAACAGCAGCGCATCGTTTCTGGTTTTAATGGCAGGAGCCGGAATCTCTTTAAATGAGGTTATCTTTGAGCAGTCTGATGCAATTTATACGTCTAGAGGTGCATCAAAAGAGGCGGTTGCTCTTAACAGAGAAATTCTTGCCAATGCAATTGAAATATTTAAAAATTCAGCAAATGACAGTATCGCCAAAGAGGATGTTAAAAAAGCATTAGCAACATTTGACGCCAGGGTCAAAACTCTTGATCAGAGAGACAGAGATATAACCGGGCTAAACTCTCCACTAAAGTTTTCAAACTACAGCGGCCTTTTATTACCATTTATGCGTTATGATCTGTTTCACAATCCTTCAGAAATTTTAAAACAGGTTAAGACCCCTGTTTTTGCCCTTATCGGAGATAAAGACATTCAGGTATTGCCACACAACCTTAAAGTTATTGAAGAGGCTCTGATTTCGGGAGGCAACAAAAGAGTTACCACTAAGCTTTATAAAAACCTAAACCATCTGTTACAAAACTGTACAACAGGAGATGTTTCTGAATATGGAGAGATAGAGGAGACAATATCTGAAGAGGTTGTATTTGACATAATTAATTGGATAAAAACTCAGACTCTTTAACAATCTTCTGATTTTTATTTATATATTTGTCTTCTAACCTCTTAAACAAATCACTCTCATGAATATTAACCAATGCCCAAAATGTAACAAAACATTTCCATTGAATTCAAAATATTGCGATATCGATGGTGTTGAATTAGTTATGGTTGAATATATATATAAAGGTGACTATATTGAACCCACTTTAGGAAGACGGTTCTTAGCCTACTTTCTAGATGGTCTTGTTGTTGTAGCATTGTCGCTACCTGCATTTATTGTCCTTTCAATCATATTAGTCAACTTTTTCAGCGGAGGTGGTGTGAATGGTTCTATGATTCTTCTTCTGGCATTCCTTTTCATAATACCATTAACATATACTTTGCTGAAAGACTCTTTTGGTCAGGGCCAAAGCTTAGGTAAAAGAGCGGTAGGAGTGATGGTAGTACACATTACAGACAATAAGCCATGTTCAGCATCACAATCTACTTTAAGAAATCTGGTTATTGTATTCTTTGGATTTATTCCATTAGTTGGCTGGTTGATTGAGCCACTTATGGTTATGGTTTCGGATAATGGTGAGCGTATTGGCGATAAAGCTGCAAACACAAGAGTGATAGATGTAAGGAGTTATAATAAATCTCTACGCATATGAAAAACAGACTAAATATATTCAGGAGTGCAAGCGTGACTTTTATGCTTGCGCTATTTATTAGCGCAGTTCTCTCGATTGGACTTATCTCGTGTAAAAGCTCAGAGAAGGGTAGCGACCGTGCTTCGATTAATACTAGTGTCAATGTAGTAATTACCGAGGCAGAAGTTTCGCAAGCACAACAAGCATGGGGAGAAGGGATTGTTAAGATAGGAGAGGTATATAAGAGTGGAGGAGATTATAAAGCTGCTGCAACAGAGCATATCAATAATTTTTACAACTATCAGGAGGGAACAGTCTTGTTTAAACCAACTCTGGTATCGCAAAAACAGTTTAGGCTCGACTTTCAGGGAGCCCTTTCCTATTTTATAGCCGGAGACAGCAGTTATCCGGAAGATCATGGATTTGCCATTAAGCCGTGGAGCAGTGTTCGTTGGGAAAATGTAGAGACTAAAATTGTTGGAGGAGTAGCTCTCGCTATGGGTAACTACTATTTTACTCCGGTTGCCGGCGGGGACGAAGTAAAAGTGGAGTACTCGTTTGCATATGTAAAAGACAGAGAGGGTAAACTCAAAATTATTCTTCACGATTCACATATACCTTATTCTCCGGCAGACAAACATTAATTACTCAACCTTGAATTGTTTAACATATCTTTGCGGCTTCAATTTTAATAAAGCATAAAGAATGGTCTCTTGTGACGGGTTAAGTGTAGAGTTTGGCGGTACGGTCTTATTTGAAAATATCTCATTTGTAATAAATGACAACGACAGGATTGCCCTTATGGGTAAGAATGGTGCAGGGAAATCAACTTTGTTGAAAATTCTTGCAGGTGAGCGAGCTCCGTCCAGAGGAGTTGTCTCTGCTCCAAAAGATTCACTTATAGCATATCTGCCCCAGCATCTGATGACCGAAGATGGGCGTACTGTATTTGAAGAGGCATCTCAGGCATTTAAACACCTTCATGAAATTGAGGCTCAGATAGCCGATTATAACAGACAACTTGAATCAAGGACAGATTACGACTCAGATGAGTATTATAAGCTCATCGAAGATTTGTCCTCTTTGAGCGAAAAGTATTATGCTGTTGATATCTCCCACTATGAGGAGGATGTAGAGAAAGTATTACTAGGTTTGGGTTTTAAGAGAGAGGAGCTAGGCAGGCAAACCTCAGAACTTAGCGGAGGCTGGCGGATGCGGATTGAGCTCGCAAAAATACTCCTGCGTAAACCAGATGTAATTCTGTTGGATGAGCCTACAAACCACCTGGATATGGAGTCAATAATCTGGTTGGAGGAGTTTTTGATAAATCAGGCGAAGGCAGTTGTTTTGATCTCACACGATAAATCGTTTGTAGATAATGTCACAAACAGAACCATTGAGCTGACAATGGGCAGAATATATGACTATAAGGTAAATTACTCCCACTATCTGGAACTGCGAAAAGAGCGTCGCGAACAGCAGCAGAGACAATATGACGATCAGCAGAAGATGATTGCCGAGACAAAGGAGTTTATTGAGCGTTTCAAAGGCACCTACTCAAAAACGCTTCAGGTACAATCCAGGGTGAAGATGCTCGAAAAGCTGGAACTGGTAGAGGTAGACGAGATTGACACATCGGCATTAAAGCTCAGATTTCCGCCCTCTCCAAGAAGCGGAAACTTTCCTGTTATTATGGACAGCGTAGGTAAGAGCTACGATGATAATCAGATCTTTTCAAAAGCATCGCTTACTATTGACCGTGGAGATAAGGTGGCATTTGTCGGAAGAAACGGCGAGGGTAAATCTACTCTTGTAAAATGTATTATGAAGGAGATTGATCACGATGGCAAACTAACACTTGGACATAATGTTCAGATTGGTTATTTTGCTCAGAACCAGGCATCATTGCTCGACGAAAACCTTACTGTGTTCCAGACAATTGATGATATTGCAGTAGGTGACATCCGCTCGAAAATACGCGATCTGCTTGGTGCTTTCATGTTTGGGCGTGACGATGTAGATAAAAAGGTTAAAGTACTCTCCGGGGGTGAGAGGACCCGCCTTGCTATGATAAAACTGTTGCTCGAACCTGTGAATCTCCTCATACTTGACGAGCCTACAAACCATCTTGACCTGCGTACAAAAGATATTCTCAAGCAGGCGCTGCTTGCATATGACGGCACACTTATAGTCGTGTCGCATGACCGTGATTTTCTTGACGGACTGGTTACAAAAGTCTATGAATTTGGCAACGGACAAGTTAAAGAGCACCTTGAAACTATTCAGGGATTCCTCGAAAAGAAAAGAATGGAGCATTTAAGGGAGATTGAACGAAAAATCTGAGTACATTTACTCTCAAATATTCTAAAATTGAGAGGAATGAATTCAAAAAACATCCCGTTCACTACTATAGACTGGACAAATGTGCCAAAGAGCGAACATAAAGGAGAAACCGGAACTGCATGGTGGCAAACTATGCAATTTAAAGGGTTACGTGTAAGGCTTGTTGAGTATTCGAAAGGGTATCTGGCCGACCATTGGTGCGCAAAAGGACATATTGTGCATTGTCTTGAAGGTGAATTTGTAAGCGAACTTCAAAATGGGGAAAAATCTGTTTTAACCAAAGGAATGACTTATGTTGTAACAGATGATTTAAGTTCACACCGCTCTTCAACCGAATCAGGTGTAAAGCTTTTAATTATTGACGGCGATTTTCTTAAATTTCAACCATGAAGCATCTCTTCTATCCGCTGTTAATGATAGTTGCATATGTTATTACCGGTTGCTATACGGGTAATAATATGCGTAACGAGCCTGTGAGTTTTCAAGGCGATTATTTTGGGCAAGCTATTCCTGGTGATTCTGCAACTCTTTTTGCACCAAATTTCATCTCTACTGGCATGAATGAGCGGGATTTTACTATCTCTCCGGATGGCAACGAAATCTTTTTCTGTCGTGAAGCAGGTAATTTTAAATATACTACAATCTTTTATACAAAGAGAGTTGGCAATGTCTGGTCCACCCCTGAAGTATTTGAATACTGCACCAACCCAAATTACAAATATATAGAACCCCATATATCTCCGGACGGCAATAAACTATTTTTCATTTCGACTATGCCTGTAGATTCTTCGTCTGTTGGTAACGAAGATATTTGGATCTCTGTTAAAGAGGATGGTGAATGGACTAATCCACAAAATCTAGGTCCTCCAGTTAATACCAGCAGCAAGGAGTTCTTCCCAACAGTAACATTAGATGGAACAATTTACTATACACATTTGGATACAATTGCCAAAGACGAGTTTATCTATCGCTCACGTTTTAAAAACGGAATATATGAGCAGCCTGAAAAACTGAGCTTAAATGTAAATATCGGGAAAGCCAGATATAATGCTTTTGTTGCGCCGGATGAGAGCTACATTATTATTCCTGCATTTGGTATGACTGATAGTTTTGGAGGGACGGATTACTATATATCATTTAGAGACAGCTTAGATAATTGGAGTGAACCTGTTAATATGGGGCCAAAAATCAATTCTGCGAATCCAAAAGAGTGGTCAGCGTCGGTAACTCCTGATGGTAAGTTCATATTTTTTATGTCCGCTAAAATGAAAAATAACAATCTAAATGTGCTAAGCACTAAATCTCTTCTTGACTTCCATAACTCTCCGCAAAACGGGAATACAGATATTTATTGGATAAGTTCTTCAATAATTGAAGAGTTGAGGCGGTCTGCAAAATAGTATATTATGGGCTTAGATATTTATATTCGTGAAATTAAGGATAGAGAAAAACCCCTCATCGAGTCTTTTATGTACGATGCCATCTTTATACAAGAGAACAGAAGCTATGGATTTATAGATGCATCAACGCCTGAATTGGCGATGTCAATCACTCATCTGTATAGGAATCAGGGAATAGGGAAGAGTCTGCTTTCAGGAATGCTAAAGCATATACAATCAAAGGGTTATAAACAAATTTCACTTAGTGTTGATACTGATAATTTTGCATACGAAATGTATAAGAAATTTGGATTTGTAGATATTCATTTAGTAGGCAAATCAATGACAATGCTGAAAAAATTGTAGATGGTGGATACAAATAGCTGTCAAAAGATTTCCTGCTCATCTGCACTTAACAGATTAAAAAGGAAGATTCCATATGGCTGGGACCTTAATATTTACAGAGGGTGCAGTCATAACTGTTCATATTGTTATGCACGCTATTCTCATGATTATCTTGGGGAAGATGACTTTACTAAGGTTTTTGTGAAAACAAATATTGTGGAACAACTGGATAAAGAGTTAAGCAGCCCATCCTGGAAAAGAGAGGTTATCAATATAGGAGGAGTTACCGACAGCTATCAGAAAATAGAAGAGGAGATGTTGATAATGCCCGATATTCTGAAACTACTAATTAAGTACAAAACACCAGCAATAATTTCAACTAAATCTCACCTGATTTTACGTGATTTTGACCTGATTGCTCAACTTGCAGAAATTACATATGTAAATGTTGCTTCAACTATCACAACAATGGACGAGAGTGTCCGTTTGAAAATTGAACCAAATGCAAGCTCCGCTGCAGATAGGTTTATTATGCTTAAAGAGTTCAGAAAGACAAATGCGTCAGTAGGGCTTCATGTTATGCCAATAATTCCTCTCCTTACTGATAGTAAGGAAAACATTGAAACCCTTTGTGCTGGTGCAAAGAGAGCCGATGTACATTATATGTTACCGGGAGTACTCTATTTGAGGGGTGTCACCAGAAAACACTTTTTTGATTTTATTAACAGAGAATATCCGGATATATATGATAAATTAAGAGAGCTATACAAGGGCGGAGGTGCAGATAAATCATATAAAGAGGCTCTGTACAGTAAAGTTGTCAATCCTTTAAGAGAGAGATACGGCATCCCTAGCAGTTATATGAAAGCCATGAAGGAAAAACTTAAATAAAAGGTTTGTCATTTATATTTGTAATATGAATAAAGAATCAATTCAACTTCTGAAAAATCCAGAACTATACCCTGATGAGAAGTATCTGGGCGAGATCCTTCAAGCCGGATTGTTTAACACATATCTGGAATTTATAAGAAAGCTAACAGATTTAGGTTTAGCGTGGGAGTGGCGTTACTACAATGATGGTAAGGCATGGTTGTGCAAAGTGACATTCAAAAAGAAGACGGTAGCATGGGTGTCATTGTGGGCAGATTTTATTAAAGCAGGATTCTACTTTACTGAAAAAAACAGAGAAGGAATTCTTAGTCTGGATATTAGTCAATCTTTTAAGGACTCTTTCTCATCTGCAAAACCAATTGGGAAACTCCTCCCTTTAACTCTCGAACTTGCAACACAAGAGTCCCTTAAAACATTTGAAATTATTGCCAAATATAAAATATCAACTCTTTAATACTATTTTTAATATTTGTAAAGAGTTGTTCGAGTCTTACTCTGTTTTTAAAAATATTAATAGTGCTATGCAAGAAGAGATAATTAAAATTATAGCTACAGATGGACAGGTTGTTATTCGCGAAATTCAGGACGCTGATCTTAGTTTAATGACACTATATGCAAACAATCCAAAAGTAGCAATCAATTTAAGAGATGCATTCCCCAGTCCGTACACAATGGATGATGCGATAAGATTTAAAGAGGCAATAGACAATCAGAATCCAAAAACAATTTTTGCAATTGAATACAAAGGGGATTATGTAGGTAATATAAGCCTTTCACCTGCATCTGATGTTTATCGCAAAAGTGCCGAAATCGGATATTTCATAGGAGAGCCGTTTTGGGGAAAGGGGATAATGACAAAGGCAGTTAACCTTATAACAGAGTGGGGATTTAAAACCTTTGATATAGTTAGAATCTACACTGGTATTTTTGAATACAACATTGCATCACAGAGGGTACTGGAAAAGTGTGGATATACTAAAGAGGCTGTTTTTAGAAAATCAATTTGTAAAAACGATAAATTGTACGACGAAATCAGATACTCAAAACTAAAGGAATAGGAGATGGCAGAACTTAAAACTAAGCAAAACGAAACGGATGTTTATGAATTCATAAACAAGACGGCAGATTCTGATCAAAAACGAATTGACAGTTATGAGTTGGTTAAACTAATGACGGACATCACAGGCTGTGAACCTAAAATGTGGGGAGACTCAATTATCGGATTTGGGTATTACCACTACAAATCAGAGAGAAGCGCTCAGGAGGGAGACTGGCCTCTTATTGGATTCTCACCTCGTAAAGCTGCTATTTCTTTATATGTATACTCGGGGTGTGCTGGGCAGGAGGCTATGCTTGAAGATCTGGGAAAATTTAAAATGGGTAAGGCATGCATTTACATTAAAAAGCTTGCAGATATAAACCAAAATATCCTGAAGAAAATCATGGCTTCTACCATAGACTTCCTTCAGGAAAAATGGGGTAATCAGGGGAAAAATCAGAAATAGCTCTTTAATGCCTCTATATAATCTTCAAATGCCTTTCTTCCCTGAGGAGTTAAACGACAAGTTGTCTTTGGCCGTTTGCCACTGTATCCCTTGTCAACCTCAATATATCCGGCTTCACTAAGCTTATCAATCTGCACACTCAGGTTGCCCGCCGTGGAGCCGGTCTTTTCACGCAAATAGACAAAATCTGCCTCCTCTGCTGTAATCAGGATTGAGACTACAGCTAATCGCAATTGCGAATGGAGCAATGGGTCTAAATCTTTAAACATAACCTTATGCCTTTTTAATATTTCTGGATGCAGCATTAAGAATATGACCCGGAATTATCAGCATGATTACAGCAAACAGTGAAAAAATCAATATCTGGTTTAATCCGCTTACCATTAATAATGCAAAACTTAGTAATATGCCCAGAAATCCGGATGCTATTATCGGCTTAAACTTAATAATGAGCCCACTCATTGCCACCCCCGTATTTATAAGCAAAGCCATCGTAAATAGCATTGGGAAAGCATTATAATCAATAAACATATACAGTGAGAGCAATCCTGCTGCAACTCCTGTTACAATCCAAATCTTTCCTATGATTCTGCCTGCGAAAGAGACTGCTCCTTTGTCCCTTTTTTTCAGAAGGTAGATCATAGATGGATATCCTACGGCAGGAATTGCAAACCAAAGCCATTGAACTCTATGGTCACCTGTTTCACGTAATAAAAAATAGATTGCAAGAGATGCAAATAGCCATACATAGCCCCAAAGTAAATAGATACTTCCGCCATCTCTTTCCAGATTGTTTTTTGTCTCCTTAATCATTTTAGTGATTAGTTCCAGACTTTCGCTTTGTGTTAATTTTTTGTCTTCCATGATTTTAATAATAATTGTTAATATAAATAAGTTTAAAATGTAAACCAAAATGTCCCAAAAATTGTGCACTACTCTTAATGCACGGTGCAAATGTAAACAAGTTTATGTTATAAACCAAATTATTTTTAATACTTCATCAATATTATTATAACTTTGCCGCTATAGTTAAGATGGATTGGATTATACTGATAATAGCGGGCTTGTTTGAAGCCGCTTTTGCTTTTTGCCTAGGAAAGGCAAAACTTAGTTCCGGTTTAGAAATGTATCTGTGGTACGCAGGATTTCTTGTTGCACTTATTATAAGTATGGGTTTGCTTATAAAAGCAACTCAAACTTTACCAATTGGAACCGCTTATGCTGTATGGACAGGAATTGGCGCTGTTGGAACTGTTCTTATCGGAATATTTGTCTTTAAAGAGCCTGCCACTTTTCTGCGGCTGTTCTTTCTTTCTACATTGATTTTTTCAATTATTGGGATAAAATCGATAGCCTAATTAGTCTAACTCCTCTTTTAAATTTTTAACTTTACAATAAGTTGCCATTTTATTGTGACAACCGTCTCATTAAAAATTTTAACAATAGATGATATGGCACTTATTGAGGAGTTCGAAAAACAGGGGGTGTGGCTTTTTAAATACAGAAGTTACCTTCCTCTCATAATAATATTTGCAGGAACAATATTATATCTAAGGATAGAGATCTATCCGGGTACTTTCTTTATTGAAGAGACCCCTCTTGAAAAGTATTATGAAATCCTATGCCTGTTATTGAGTTTAGCAGGGCTTGCTATTCGTGTATTTACCGTTGGTTATACCCCAAAGAATACATCAGGTCGTAACACGAAGGAGCAACTGGCAGATAAGTTAAACACTACCGGGATTTATAGCATCGTTAGGCATCCACTGTATCTGGGCAATTTTTTAATGTGGCTTGGGGTAGCTGCGCTAACTGGCAATTTGTGGTTTATTTTCCTGTTTTGTCTGGTGTATTGGCTTTATTACGAAAGAATTATGTTTGCCGAAGAGCAATTTCTACGTAAAAAATTCGGGGATGTATATCTTGCATGGGCAATGAGAGTTCCTCCATTTATTCCAAAATTTTCCTATTATAAAAAACCGACACTTACTTTCAGCTGGAAAAAGGTTTTTAAACAAGAAAAGAATGGTTTGGCAGCACTGTTTCTCATTTTTTTTCTCTTAGATGCATCAGGAGAGATGATTGACAACCATAGAAAATTTAATTACATCTTTGTTGTTGGCTCAATTAGCTCATTAATTATGTATGCTGTATTAAAGTATCTGAAAAGACAGACGAAGTTTCTAAACGAAGATGATAGATAACTAGGTTGACATTCTTTTAATCAGCCCTTTTCAGCGATAAGAATTAATGCAGATTCCTGCATAATTTCTAGGTTTCTTCCGGATATAGAGATAATTTTATCCTGATGAAAAGAAGATAGTGTGTTAATAATACTCTCTTTTGAATAACCAAGTGCATCAGCCATCTCATCTCGTGTAAAAGGGATTTGCAGTTTGGCAGATTTATAGAGTTTGGAAAGAGTCAGCAGCAAAGTTGCAACAGCTCCGTTTACGTTTTTATGGCTCATTGTAATAAGAGTATGCACAACGCTGTTTGTCAGTTCTGACATAAGTTTTACTATGTACACTGCAAAATTCCCGTTTGTCTCAATAAGATTTTCAAAAACTTCTCTGTCAATAATTCTGACTGTTGTGTCTGTTATCGCAACAGCAGAAAATTCAAGCCGCTTTTTTACAAATGAGCACATAAGCCCTATAAAATCACCGCTCATTCCGAAGCTGAAAGTGGTGTCTCTTTCCCCGGTCTGGAAATTCAGTTTAGCAATACCCTCTTCTACAAAAATTATCTGAGAAGCAAGTGTCCCTTGTTTAATGATTGTCTCCCCTCTTTTATAGGTTAGGATTTCAGAAGCATCAAAAATCCTGTTTTTTTCAACATCATTCAAGGAGTTCATCCAACTGTAAACTTCAATTCTCTTATGTGAGTCATCTTTCATTGCAATCACTAATTCCTTAAAAATGCAATTTTACATCTTTTTTCATTAAAAACTACCTTTCGATTAATATCTTTCATCGAATAATCTGCTATACTTTTGTTAAAAATTATAACTTTTTTAATCCAAATCATTATGGCAGACATAAAATTCAGAGTTAAAGCTCATAGCGAAAATCAAGCGAAGACAATTGTTAAGGCAAGACAATTTCAAATAGTTGTTGACGAACCGGCAGATTTGGGCGGAACAGATACAGGCCCGAATCCGGTTGAGTATGTTCTGGCTGCATTTGCCGGATGCTTAAATGTAATGGCACATCTTGTAGCAAAAGAGATGAACTTCACTTTAAGAGGTGTAGAGATAGATTTAAGCGGAGATATTAATCCGGCTCGTCTTTTTGGGATGAGTTATGACGAAAGGGCAGGTTACAAGCAGATTGTAGTAAGAATAAAACCTGATTGTGATGCGGATGACGCTACTCTTGCAAAGTGGGCAGAGGCAATTGAAAACAGGTGTCCTGTAAGTGACAATCTGCAAAATGCCACTCCTGTTAAAATTGAGGTGAAGAAAAAATAAACATTTAATAAATATGATATTGAAAGGCTGCATTCACATTAATGCAGCCTTTTTCTTAAATTTGCAAAGAGACATACCTTCTTCCAATATTTGGACAAGATTAAATGTCAATATTTATGCGACTAATTAAGAGAATATTATGGGCAGCGTTGGTAACCTTTATTGCCAGTATAATATTCTCTTTACTATTTCCGGGTAAGGTAAAGATAGTGGACAGTATAAGAATGTTTGCACAAAAACCGGTACTTAAGTGGGCAGGAAAAATAAAGATGGAAGATATTCCGATTATTGACAACCAGCCTAAAGAAGAGGGTGTTGATATAACTTATGATGAGCTACTTACCCATATATCTTCGTTATCGCCCGGAGCCATATTTTTTACTCGCACCCGTAATTACGCCCTATCTGAGTTTATCCCCGGAATGTGGATGCACACAGGGATTTTTTTAGGTACCAAAAAGCAGGTTTTATCATCATTTAAAGGAGAGTCATTTTTAGGCAGACTCGACACACTAATGAATGATTCGGACATCTATGTTCTTGACAGTTATGCCGAAGGAGTTGATGTGAGGCCTTTCAGGGAGCTATCCAATATGCAGGAAAAATCGTATCTCACCCATTTTGCTTCATTCTCTATTAAAGAGAACAAACAGGTGCAATCGCAAATTATTTCAAGCGGGTTAAATTATCTGGGAAGGGAGTACGATTACGACTGGATAACAGAAGATGATGAGACAATATTCTGCTCCGAGTTGCTGTATCATGCTTTACAAGCTGTCGGGATAAATATTCAGGACCGAACCACAACGGTAAGCCGTGAAATATTTACCCCCGACAACCTGTTTCAGTACCTCTTAAACAATTCAGGTAAAGATGAAATGTTCATCTACAACGGAACGGTTTTCAAGGGTAACGATACAACTCAGATACGTTTTCCTATATAGAAAACATATCCGTAGAACTCTTTGTAGGTATTATACATCTTCTCTTCAAATATCATCTCTTCAATCAGCATTTCTGCTTTTCTTTCACCTCTGTATTTTTCGAGAAATTTTCTCTGCGCCTCACTCTGTGGTACATAAAAATGGTCTGTCCAACAGTTTTCGGGGATTATAAATGTGGCAACAGGAACATATCCCGCTGACTGCATCTGCATCACTTTATTAGGTATGGTATCAATCTGGTCATATGAGTTCATCCAAAAGGCTTCTATTTCGGAGGGTCTATCCGGGGTAAACCAGGATGCCTCTGAAACAGCGATATAACCTCCCTTCTTTAAGTATTTGCGCCACTCCTTAAGACCTCTTTCAAAACCAATATTGTAAATAGCTCCTTCTGACCAAATTAAATCCAACTCCTCCTCTTTAAAAGGCAGGTTGTCCATTGATCCTGTTACCCCTTTTACCCTCTCTTCTAAAGCAAGTTGTTTAGAGTTGTTGTTGAAAATGTCTATAAATTTGGGGAAGAGATCTATACCTGTTATGTTACCGGGAAGGTTTTGAGCCAGAATCATGGTTTGCCCGCCTGTTCCGCAACCCAGGTCTACAATTTTTGAATCGGGGTTCATATTATCAATAAAGCTTGCCGCTTTGATTGTCATCTCGGGACTTCCGGGGCCTTGTCTCTCTACCTGAGAAAAATATTCACAAATTAGTTGGAATTCAAAGTCGTGTATAGTAATTGTTTGATTACTCATGCTGTTAAATTTATTTTGTTAACCCCCATTTAGGTGGAGGGTTCTTTGATTGATGTAAAATGAAAACAAATCAGGCAGTAGATTGCCTGAAAAATAGAATTATAACCTATGACTTTTACGTCAAAGGTTATTTACCTCACCAGATCCGAATTAAATTTAAACATCCAAAGTTTTTAGATGGTGCAAAAGTAGAAAATATACACGAATATGAAAAAATATTGCAACAATTTATTGTTAATGTTCGTCAGATTATATTGATAGCGTTATATTTGTTTTAGTAATTTCTTAATATATTAATCATTAAATCAGTCGAACATGAAAAATTCACTCAAAAGAACCCTGACGATTTTCACATTGGTTTTATTAACATCGGTATTCTCGGGCTGCGCAACTCTTTTCGCACCAAAAACACATCCGCTGGCTGTAAATTCTGACCCGTACGGAGCAGAGGTCTTTGTTAATGGCTTAAGAATGGGTGTAACTCCTCTTCAACTAAGCCTTAAGGCAGACAAATCTTATACAATTGAATTCAGAAAAGAGGGTTACGAAACAATTACCAGTATTGTTAATACAAAAGTTGGCGTTGGTTGGGTAGTACTGGATGTGCTTGGTGGATTTATTCCTGTTATTATTGATGCAGCAACCGGTTCATGGAATAAACTGGACAAGGATAATGTTCATGTGTTTTTGGTAGGAAAATAGTTGAAAGAAATAATATTAAAGCCATTTTTAACTACTTTTGAGCGATTTTTTAACTCAAATTCTAAAAATGGCAATTCCAACAACAAGAACAGATGAAGTCTCTGTCATTAATATTATTGATGACAGATGTATAGTGTGCGGCAAGTGTGTAGAGGTGTGTAAAGACTTCAGCCTTGATATTGTTGAGAAGAAGCTGGTAATTACGACAAACCCTGTATTTGGCTGTGTAGGCTGCGGGCACTGCATGGCCATTTGCCCTGTTAATGCAATTGAAATTTCAGGACGGGAAATTTCGGCATCTGATTTGTTTGAGCTACCTCCTCCGGAGCATGCTGCATCTTTTGAGCAGTTAAGCGCACTGCTCAAACGCAGGAGAAGTTTGAGGGAATTTTCTGATAAAGAGGTGCCCAAAGAGATCATTGACAAAATCATCGAGGCTGCATCAACCTCACCTATGGGAGTTCCCCCAACCGATATAAATTTACTGGTTTTGGAAAGCAGAGATGCCGTTAAACGATTTACCGTAGATTTTTGTCAATATCTTAAGGGCATGAAGTGGTTTGTTTCTGAATGGTTTCTTAAGTTGATGAGACCTTTTTGGGGCAAGACAAATGATCAGATGTTCAGAAAGTTCCTGCGACCAATGTTTAATATCTTTACAAGTAAAATGGACGAGAATATTAACTTGGTAACATATGATGCTCCTCTTGCAATCTATTTTTACGGCTCACCATTCTCAGACCCTGCAGATCCGATTGTTGCCGCGACGGTAGCAATGTATGCCGGCGAAGCACTTGGGCTTGGAACATGTATGATTGGTAGCGTACATCCACTCATCCAAAACGGGAAAAAGGCAGAGATATTCAGAGATAAATATGGTATAAAGTACAAAAGCAAAGAGGGGCTGATTGTGTTATTCGGATATCCAAAGGTGCGGTACAAAAAAGGTATAACCCGCTCATTTGCATCTGTTACAAAAGTGAATTAAAATTACTACTTCTGATTATATTATATAAAATTAAAGTTACCAGCACCGGAAATGTCACAAATTATTGAACTGATATTGTTAGCAATAGGGCTTTCATTCGATACTTTTGCGGTATCTATTTCTACAGGCTTGGCCAATAGTAATATAAAGTTTTTACAGGGAGTCAGGGTTGCATTAGTCCTGGCCTTTTTCCAGACACTCATGCCTCTTCTGGGGTGGTTTGGAGGAGTTCAGTTAGGCAAGCTCTTTTCTGAGATTGATCACTGGATTGCCTTCGGGCTGCTTTTTCTGCTTGGACTGAAAATGATTGCAGATACATTTAAACACGACGAGGAGAGGAAGATAAATCATCAGATGTTAACGGTTCTTATTTACCTTGGACTGGCAACCAGTATGGATGCACTTGTAGTTGGAGTAAGCCTTGCGCTGATTAGTACCAGAATTATTCTGGCTTTGGCAATTATTGGGTTCACTACATTCATGGCAGCAATGATTGGTATGCTGCTGGGTAAAAATGCAACAGGTAAACTCGGGAAGAAGGTAGAGGTGCTGGGAGGTTTGATACTCATAGGAATCGGAGTAAAAATATTAATTGAACATATAGGATAAAATGATTTTTAAAAAGATGGTTTTACTTACTCTGGCACTATTATTCGTCATTATTCTGGCTCTCTTTACAATATTACTACTGAACAGCTCCGGAAAACCACAACAGTTAAGAGAGAGTAACGGAGTGATTGTTGAAGGTAGCATATCGGAGAGAGTTTTTGCTGAAATTGGGGGAGTGAAACAGGGGATGTTTATCAGAAGTAAGAGCGCAGATAATCCGGTTTTACTATATCTACACGGAGGCCCCTCTTTTTCAAACTATTTTCTAATTGAGAAGTACAATCCTGGCCTGGAAGAGTTTTTTACTGTTTGCTATTGGGAGCAGAGAGGAGGGGGGCTCTCATTTACACCTGAAGTGACAAAAGAGAGCATCACATATGCTCAGCTTGCATCAGATGCAATTGAGGTTACAAATTACCTTCGATTGCGCTTTGGAAAAGATAAGATATACCTCTTTGCCCACTCAGGAGGTACTCCGGTAGCACTCAAAGCAATAACCGATCATCCGGAGCTATTTCACGCATATATTGCAATGGCTCAGATTACTAATCAGGCTCAATCAGAAAAGATTGCGTATGAATACATGGTTGCTGACGCTTCAAAAACGGGTGATAAAAGAGCACTAAAGCAGCTGCAGAGGTATTCACACGTTAAAGATGGAGAGGATATTCTTAAGTTTTTTAAATCTCCGGCAAGAGATAACTATATGCACAAAATGGGAATAGGCACTATGCATAAGATGAGGTCGGTTTTCTCAGGAGTTTTTTTGCCTGTCTGGATGTGTAAAGCCTATACACTCAAAGAGAAATTTAATATATGGATGTCAAAGATTACATTTTTACCAAAAACAGACATCCATAGAGAGACCATTGAGACAGATTTTGCCTCTTTATACAATGAGATTAAAATTCCTGTTTACTTCTTTTGCGGTGCTCATGATTTAACCGTTAATACCGCATTGACAAAGGAGTATTATGAAAAACTCATTGCCCCCGAAAAGGCATTCTATCTTTTTGAAAACTCTGCCCACAGTCCTCTTTTTGAAGAGCCCGAAAAAGTTATGAAGATCATAAAAGAAGAGGTTCTAAACAATAATAAAAGGCAGAAAAATGACTGATTTTACGTTTTTAGATGTCACAGATTAAAGACTATAGCGTTAGAAGATTCCCAAAATCCAGAATTGCCACATTCGATATTTGTGCAGTGAGTAATCTTAAGCATTATGTTAGTGTAATGCTGGAGCTTGATATTACAGAAAGCCGCAAAAAAGTTAAGGCTCTCAGGCAGGAAGGCTCAAAAATCACATTTTTCGGATGGATGCTAAAGTGCATTGCAACCGCAATAAATAGTCATCCGGCATCTGCAGCGTCACTTAAAAACAGAAGAGAGATAATATTTTTCAATTCAGTAACAATTTCTACAATCATTGAAAAGGAGATTGATGGCGTAAAGGTGCCTGTTCCGATGATTATTAAAGATGCTAATGCCAAAAGTGCACAGGAGATATCAATCGAGGTTGAAGATGCAAAAAGGGCAGAGGCAGGATCGGGTACAGTTGTGCTCAATAAAGAACCAAACAGGATGGAAGGGATCTACTATCTTCTTCCAGGTTTCCTGAGAAGGGCTGTATGGCGGTTTATTCTCAAAAGGCCGAAGTTTGCATTTAAGAAAATGGGTAATGTTGCCGTAACCTCTTTGGGTATGAGTGGGAATGTAAATGCCTGGTTTATACATAAAAGCATTCACCCCATCTCTTTTGGAATTGGCTCTGTGACAAAAAAGCCTCTGGTCGTAAACGACTCAGTTGAGATCAGGGAGGTGCTTAATATGACAATACTTATTGACCACGATGTTATTGACGGCGTACCAATGGCAAAATTTGTAAAAGATCTTTCAAAAGCTATTGAAGGTTATAATTAAGAGCTCTCTTTTTGCTATTTTTGTCCTGCTATGACACAAACATAATTCTATGAAAAGCAGGGAATATTATCTGGAACTTCTTAATAAAAACATTAAAAATCCTAAAATGGTTGCCCATTGCCTTGCTTCAGAAGCGGTAATGAGGGCTTTAGCTAAAAGATTTGGTGAGGATGAGGATGTATGGGGCATGGCCGGTCTGCTGCATGACATTGATGTGGAGTTCACCGAGGGTGACTCTTTACGCCATGGCCCGGAGGGTGCAGAGTTACTGCGCAGAGAGGGGCTTCCGGAAAAGGCTGTTGAGGCAGTGTTGCTGCACAACGAAAAGGCAACTGAAATTAGGAGGAGTGAGCTTTTTCATCACGCGCTTGCAGCAGGAGAGACAATAACAGGATTGATTTTTGCCGTTGCACTTGTCTATCCGGATAAAAAGATATCAAGCGTAAAAACCAAATCGGTTGTCAAAAGGATGAAAGAGAAGTTGTTTGCCGCATCTGTAAACAGAGAGGCTATTATGGAGTGTGAGAAGATCGGAATTCAGCTTGATGAATTTGCTGCACTGGCAATTGCCTCACTTGCTCCGATAGAGAATGAACTGGGATTTTAAAATTGAATAATTATGAGAATAGAGTATGATATAAAGCTGGGATTTAAAGATGTTATGTTTCGTCCCAAAAGATCTACCCTCAAAAGCAGGGCACAGGTTAAACTGGAGAGAACATTCAGATTGCTTCACAGCAAAGGAGAGTGGACTGGCATCCCGATAATGGCTGCCAATATGGATACTGTAGGCACATTCGAGATGGCTACAGCACTAATGAAGCATAAGATGTTCACAGCGATTCATAAGCACTACACTGTGGAGCAGTGGAGAGACTTTATTGAACATGCCCCAAAAGGTATCGAGAATTTTATAGCAGTCAGTACAGGGACAAGTTCAGAAGATCTGGAGAAGTTGACGGTGATTATGTCTGCAAACAGCCATCTTAAATTTATCTGCATTGATGTAGCTAACGGATACTCAGAGCACTTTGTCTCTTTCGTGAGGCAGGTGAGAAAAAAGTTTCCCGAAAAGGTGATTATTGCAGGTAATGTTGTCACAGGAGAGATGGTCGAAGAGTTACTTCTTTCCGGCGCAGATATCATTAAAGTTGGGATAGGGCCAGGATCAGTTTGTACGACAAGAGTTAAAACAGGGGTAGGATACCCTCAGCTATCTGCAATTATTGAGTGTGCCGACGCAGCTCACGGGCTTGGAGGTCAGATTATAAGTGATGGAGGCTGCACAACTCCTGGCGATGTTGCAAAAGCATTCGGAGCAGGAGCCGATTTTGTAATGCTTGGAGGAATGCTGGCAGGGCATGACGAGAGTGGAGGAGAGCTGATCGAAAAAGGTGGTCAGAGGGTTAAAATGTTTTATGGTATGAGTTCGGCAACTGCCATGAAGAAGCACTCAGGCGGAGTGGCAGAGTATCGAGCCAGCGAGGGTAAAACGGTTGAAGTCCCATACAGAGGGGCTGTTGATGAGACTGTTCTTGATATTTTGGGAGGTGTGAGAAGTACCTGTACATATGTTGGTGCATCACAACTTAAGGAGCTCTCAAAGAGAACAACCTTCATTCGTGTTGCCGAACAGGAGAATCAGGTCTATAAAAGAGAGGGTCAGTCTGGGGAAAATTAACCTGCCTATTAATTCACTAGCTGTTTTCGAAGGCGTAATCAACAACTTTGTTCAAAAGATTGTTGAACGGTAAAGTCTTTTTGTACTCCTCAAGAGTCCTTTCCAGAAGACCCTCAGCTAATAAAAAATCGTCATCAACAAACTTCATCAGGAAGTAATCCTTGAGCTTGAAATACTCTGCATAAGGGCTGTCGGCCGGGAAACCTGCCGGCACCCTTTTGAGTGAATCCCCTGAATCAAGCACAAAACCTGCTGCATGATCAATAGTCTCTTGAAAACCAAGGCCATTAAGCATAATCTCTTCGCGTATGTTTTTAACAACTATTGGTGCCGGTCTGTATATGCCTGTACTCAGGATGTGACCTCCGATATATTCCGAACCTTTAGCCTCAATGTGAAAATAGTATCCCGAATAACCCGATCCTTTACCTTTAGGGCACACAAATGCACCCATGTGTGTCTTATATGGCGATTTATCGTGGGAGAAACGAACATCTCTGTAAATGCGGTAAGTACAATCTTTTAGTGTAAGATTTTTCACCGATGGGTCAAATGAAGAGATTCCCGAGATGAGTTTTAAAGTGAATTCATTAAAAAGTTCAAGAGCCTNNCTTTTTTATGATCTTCGAACCACTCTCTGTTGTTGTTAAGTCGCAGATTATTAAGAAAATTCAATATCTTTTCCATGTTGAATGCATTTTGGGACATGAATTGCGAATTTAACAAAGATATTTGTTAATTGACAAGAAAAAAGAGCGGGCCGGTACTGACCCGCTCTTTGGTTGAAAACTAGTCTTGGAACAGGTTACTGCGTGTAACCAGGATTTTGCTGGAGTTCCGGGTAGAGTTGTCTTTCGGTATGTGAAATAGGGAGGACAACTTTAAAGTAATTCCAGGTAATTGTTTCCGGACAACCGGCAGATACTGCAAAGTTATGTCCGTCACCGTCTGCACGTGTGATTGATTTACCCAGACGCATCTGGTCAAAGAAGCGGTGTCCTTCACCTATAAACTCCTTTCTTCTCTCAATCTGAATCAGGTCGTCGGTTGCCACTACGTCAGTGACAGAAGGATTGGCTCTCTTCCTCACAGCATTAAGGTATGTACTTGCTGCT
This sequence comes from Bacteroidales bacterium UBA5548, assembly GCA_002425935.1. Classification (GTDB taxonomy): domain Bacteria; phylum Bacteroidota; class Bacteroidia; order Bacteroidales; family UBA932; genus Bact-08. The sequence continues at coordinate 120,640 of DINE01000027.1, forward strand.
GCTACTCCGGCGGTTCCTTTAAGAGCACCCTCGGCAGCAATAAGATAGGCCTCGGTTATTCTCATCAATCTTGGATTGTTTAACCTAAAATTAGTACCTCCGTTGCCAGGGAATTTTGAAAGCCACGCTTTAGAGATGTCATATTGTGAGTCGGTTCTTACAAATGTTGCACGGACATCACCGGGTTCCGATTTAATGAGATTTATCCATGCAACCGTAGGGATAAGAGTAGCTCCTGATGAAGGTGCTCCATGCCAGAGATTGTGCCACATTGAGGCATATCCGCCATCGCTGTCAATTCTTGCTTCGTTGGAAACGAACAGTTCAAGAACCGTTTCGTTGGCACCAGCCTGTTTCCAGTAATCGACATAACCGGCATTTGAGACCATTGAATAAGGCGACTGATCGATTACCTCTTTAGCAGCAGTATAAGCGTTGTTCCAATCTCCTTTGTAGAGGTAAATTCTTGCCTGCAGAAGTTTGGCTGCCCAGTAGTTGAAGTGATAAGTGTTTTTAGCTTTAGAAAGCAGAGGGAGGGCATTTTCAAGGTCACTCAATGCCTGGGCATATGTCTCGGCAACAGTGCTCCTTGGCTTCTTTGAGTTAGTTGGAGATGTTATCTCTGTTATAAGAACCGCTCCAAGTGAAGCTCCGTTGTCTTTCATGTAAGGATATCCGTAAACCCTTACAAGATCGTGATATACAAGAGCCCGAACGGCATACGCCTGACCTTTGTAATCGTTTTTCTTGGCTATATCAGCAGTGCTGGTCACCTGAAGCTTGTCAATATTGCCAAGCAGGGTATTACATCTCATTATTGTCTGATAGCACCTCTCCCAGGTAGAGAAATAGCTGTTAGCTTCTGCTTCGTATCCCAGAGTATAAATCTGAGGCCATCCAACCGACATGGTACGTGGTTGAATGTTGTCTCCTCTCTGATCTCCAAAGAGTTGCATCTGAGTTCCGTAATAGTCAAACCATTTCATGTTTTCATACAATCCATTGGCAACAATGCCGGCATCGTAAAGCGTGAGCATGGCTGTTTCTGCCACTATTACATTAGAAGGTTTTGTATCGAGGAAATCTTCACATGACCACAAAGACAACATTAATCCCGATGCAACCAAAATATTAAGTATATACTTTTTCATATCAATAGTTGTTAAATTATTTATAACGATACCTCTATACCCAGCGTAATAGTTCTGAGTGCAGGGAATGTAAAGTTGTAGTATCCGTTTGACTGTACTTCCGGATCAAAATTGAGCCCTGTAAATGTGAGCAGGTTGCTTCCTGCAACATATACTCTCGCATTTGAGATTCTGAGATGGTTCTTCACTTTATCAGGAATGTTGTAAGATATAGTCATATTTTTTAACCTCAGATAGTCTCCCTTTTTAAGAGCTCTGCTTGAATCATAATATCCACCACCTGTATTGCCGGCAATACGTCTTGGAACCTGAGTAACATCGCCTGGTTTTTGCCAGCGATCCCACTGAGATTCGGCTGTGTTCTTATACGAGTTGTAACCGTCATCCTCAATGTCATCAACTGCATTGTCAAAAACATAGTGACCATACTTGTAAGACCAGGCCATTGAGGCGGTAAGAGACTTCCAAGAGAAGCTTGCGTTAAAACCACCAAACCCTTTTGGAATAGCTGTCATACCTTCGAGAATCACAGACTGTGCCTGAGCTCTTCCAACAAGAGTTCTGTCTCTTGTACCGTCAGGTTTTAAAGCGTTTGAGTAGTACATCGGTGCTCCTGTCTGAGGGTCGGCACCGTAGTATTCACGTGTATAGTACTGCACATATGAATAGCCCGCTTTCCAGATATGTGGCCTTGTTACAATTTGCTCATTCTCATTAGCAAGTGACAAAATTTCGTTATGAAGGTTTGCCCAGTTAACACCTACAGACAAGCTCATATCGTTCTTCTTAATTATATCGTAGTTAACCGAGAGTTCTATACCTCTGTTTAGCATAGATCCGATATTTGTTAGGGCAGACGAGAAGCCTGTTGTTGAAGGAACAGAGGCGTTCAGAAGAAGATCCTCTGTGGTTTTGTTGTAGTATTCAGCAACAATATCTACTTTATCAAAAATTCTGGCATCGATACCGATATTCCAGTTGCGGTTCTTCTCCCATGTAAGATCGGCATTTGCAAGATTTGAAGGATAGCCGGCACCTTCGTTGCCATATACTCCATAACTGAATACAGCCATGTAGCCGTAATAGTTAGATGGCAATGTTCCGCTAGTTCCGTAAGATCCCCTAATTCTCAGATCATTAATCCACTTGATGTCTCTCATAAATGATTCGTTGCTCAATCGCCACGATCCGGAAACAGACCAGAAATCGCCCCAACGACTCTCCTTGCCCAGTCTTGAAGATCCGTCTCTTCTGAATGATCCTGAAAGATAGTATCTGGTGTCATAGTCGTAGCTCAGATTACTGATAGCAGATAACAGATTTGATGCAGCACGGTAGGTAAATCCGGCACGGAATGTATTTGCAAGCGCTGACTCAGATGCACCAAAATTGGCAAAGTCAATTTTTTCAAGTCTTGAGTAGAGAAAGTCCTCTTTTTCGGCCTCCCAGCCTGCCATAACAGCTATATTGTGCTTATTTATTGACTTGTTAAAGTTTGCAGTTGTAGAACTTACTATTCTGTTTACGTTTCTGAAACGGTCAGAAGCATATCCGTTCCCGTACGCAGTAAAGTTAATGTGTCCGTAAAGCCATGCAAAACGGTCGTGAGCTTTAAGATAGTCACCGCCTAAAACAGTTTTTATCTTTATGTCATCTGTTAACTGCACCTCTGCCCAGCCTTTAAGAAGAGCCCTCATCTGAGTTGCGTCATTTATCTGAAGGTGCCACTGAGGTACAGGATTGACACGAGTGCCTCCGTCATAGTACTGCATCCAGTATGATCCGTCGGATGCATATTTAAATGGCCAGCGAGGTGTCAGGTGAACTTTCCAGAGATAAAAGAGATTGTCCTTTGCCTGCCCGTCCTGGTGTCCGCTTTGATCCTGATTTGAAAACTGGAACGAACCACCTATTGTAATTCTCTTAGATACTTTGCTTTCGGCGTTAATACTGGCAGTTAACCTTGTAAGATACTGAATGCGGTTAACACCGTTTTCATCGGCATATGCAACAGACGCGTAAACTTTTGATTTATCACTCCCTCCCGATATGCTATATTCGTAATTCTGAGTAACACCGGTTCTGAAAAGTGCCTTTTCCCAATCCTGGTAAATAAGGTCAGACTTTCTGGATGGATAGTACCTCTCAACCATAGCATTTACATAATTTGTCAGAGAGCCATAAGACTGCCAGAAAACCGGATTATCGGTTCCGTAATTTGTCCAGGCCTCCCTGGTAAGTATCTCTCCCTGCTCCTCTGATACCATCGGATAGTTATTAAAGGCAAAGTACGAAAGTGCAACATTACCTTTAAAGGTTGATACAGTTTTTCCTGCCTTCCCCTTTTTAGTTGTAATCAAGATAACACCATTTGATGCCCGTGAGCCATAAAGTGACGATGCTGCAGCATCTTTCAATACTGTGATAGATTGTATATCACCCGGGTTTAGAAAGTTCATAGAGCTGGTAAAGATATTTCCCGATCCGTAGTCACCGCTTGTTGCCGGAACTCCGTCAATTACATAAAGGGGTTCATTGCCTGCATTAAACGACCCGAAACCCCGAATTCTTATTTCCGGAAGAGAGCCGGGTTGTCCCGATTTCTGAGAGATTTGCACTCCGGGGACGGCACCCACTATAGCCTGCTCAAAAGTTACCACAGGAACATCTTTAAATGAGTTTTGGTTAATCTGTGTTGCAGACCCTGAATATGAGCCCTTCTTAACCGAGCCATACGCAACAACCATAATCTCATCAAGACCGACAGCAGCGGCAGATAGTGAGGCATTAATCTCAAGTCTTGAGCCTACAGCAATTTCCAAAGGCTGATAGCCAATCGAGGAGAATACAAGAGTGGCGTTTGCAGGCACATTGGCAAACACATACGCACCCTTTTCATCGGCACTTACACCGGTTGAGGTTCCCTTAATAACAATGCTGGCAAACGGAATCGGAGATCCGTCAGAAGCATCTCTTACCACACCGGTAACCCTTACCTGCGCAAACGCAAAACCTGCCATAATCATAAAAGAGCATAGCAGCAGAAATGTTCGTTTCTTCATCATTTTGAATTAAGTTAAGTAAAACAGAAAAGTTAAAGTTTATATTGGTGTACAGTTTTATACAATGGTATATTATACATAGCCATTACGACAGCACAAAATGCTGCCATTGTGATTCACTCACCTCTGTCTGTCCAAATGAAAAAGTAACGAAACGAATTAGGTTCAGGGGGCTTTATGTCGTGACTTTTAGTTGCAAATTCTAATCTAATGTAGGTAAAAGTGTTTAAAAAGCCAAATGCTAATAACTCTTTTACTTGGATTATTACGGAAAATACTGAAATTCAGAATTACACTTTTATTTTAATTTTGTAAAATATGATAAAATATACGATATGGCACAATAAAAAGCCAGGCAGATACAATTGCCCGGCTTAAAATTATATAGATTTCGAGAAATTAAATCTCGGCAACAGGAGTCTCGTTGAGCATATCCTGAACAATTTTGGTTACGGTTCTGAAATCGATTTTTCCTGAACTCATCATCGGCAGCTCTTTTATAACAAGGAACTGTTTAGGTAGTGCAATATTTGGAAGCTCGTCTCCCATTTTCTTTAAAATTTCTGACTTATTAACCTCAATTGTTACAGTTGCAACTATAGAGGAGCCTTTTAATTCATCAGATACATCTACAACACAGCAAGATACCCCCATTGGAAGGTGTTTTTCAAGTGTGTTCTCAACTTTTACAAGAGAGACCATCTCCCCTCCAATCTTAACAAACCTTTTAAATCGGCCTGAGTGCCATAAATAGCCATCCTCATCAAAGTAACCCATATCGCCGGTATTATACCAGCCATCCTTGATCGCTTTTGCTGTAAGCTCAGGATCGTCATAGTAACCCTTCATGACAGAATCACCTTTAACCATAATCTTACCCACCTCTCCTGCTTTGCAGATCTCGCCGGTCTCAAAATTCTCGACCTTTACCTCAACTCCGGGTATTACCTTTCCGGTACTTCCAGGTCTGTTGTTTTCGAATGAGTTTACTGATATAACAGGGGCAGTCTCGGTTGCACCGTATCCCTCTAGCAGAGTTACACCATGCTTTTTCATATAACCCTCTCTAAGTGCGTCAGGGCATTTATCTGCACCTGATACCATTATTCTAAGTGTCTTAAAATCTCCCGGCTCAGATTTGTGAAGATATCCCCAGAAGAAACTAGGTGTGCCTACCATTATTGTAGGTTTCTCATCTCTTGCAATGTTGCATATTGTCTGGAAGTCAAGCGGGTTTGCATATGAGACCATTGTCATTCCATATGTGAAAGATACCCAAAGATTTACAGTGAGTCCAAAGACATGAAAGAATACCAGGTTGGCTAAAAGAACATCGTTTTCATTTATATTGACATAAGCGCCAAAGTTGCGTATGTTGGAATAGATGTTTTTGTGAGTTAGCTGTACTGCCTTAGGGTCTTTTTCACTGCCGCTGGTAAAGAGGATTGCAGCAGTATCGTTCTCATCTCCGCCGTGAACTGTTTTAAGTAGCAGTGCAGAAGGAAGTTTTGTTTGTAACGCAGCAGATATTTTATCGGCTGTTGTAACCCCGGCCATAATATCCTCTATCATTACCATGCCCTCTATAACAGGGCACTTAATTTTTTCAAGCAAAGCTTTTGAGGTAATTATGGTTTTAAATTTACACTTGCTTTGTGCGTACTTTGCATTTGCCTCTGCTCCTGTGGAGTAGTTTATCATTACCGGAATTCGCCCGCTCATTAGGGCGCCGACGGTTGCCAGTGCACAGCCGGCTGATGTCGGGATCATTATTCCGATAAATCCGGGCTCGTATTTTTTAAATTTTTTACTCAGAATAAGAGCTCCAATAAGTGCTCTTGAGTATGTGACTCTTCTGTCTGTGGTTTTGTCAATAATTGCTAACTTATCGGGGAATCTCTTTGCGTTTAGGATAAATTGCTGATGTAATAACATATTGGTTAGTTTTAAATGCGTTTCTGATTTTCGGCGGCTAATATAATAATTTATTTGAATAATCCCAATCAGGGTGTAAAAATGTAAAACTTGCAAAAACTTGTTAAATAAATGTAAAATGGAATTTAAATACCGCAAATATTGAGCATAGTGTAATTAAGTGTTCTAATTAAATACTCATTGCAGATAACGATAATTCGGCTCAATTTATTAACTTTAACATTAATGCATTTAAAATAACGGTAAAATGAGCACTTCGCAAAATATACTCGATTGGCTGAAAGCAGCTCTGCAGATTGAACTTTTTCAGCTGGGGGAGAGCCAGTTTACTACAAAGACTCTTCTTTTACTGATATTTTCATTTTTTCTTCTTTTCTTTTTTTCAGGGATGATTCGCAGGGTACTGGCCAATAAAATATTTCCGCGATATAAAATCGATGTGGGTGTTGGTCAGGCAATTGCAACTATTGTAAAGTACACTCTTATTGTAATTGGTGTTGTAATAATATTTCAGACAAGCGGGATAGATTTAAGCGCTCTGGGAATCCTGATGGGAGCACTTGGAGTTGGTATTGGGTTTGGTTTACAGCACATTACCAATAATTTTATAAGTGGGATTATAATTTTGTCTGAAAGGCCGGTTAAGGTGGGAGACAGGGTAGAGATAGATGGGCTGGCCGGTAACATTGTGAAAATCTCTGCGAGAGCAACAACAATACTTACAAATGACAATATTGCGGTAATTGTACCAAACTCCGATTTTATCAATAAGCATGTAATTAACTGGAGCCATAATGATAAAAAGGTAAGAATCAGCTTTCCGGTTGGCGTATCTTATAAAGAGGATCCTGAAAGAATTCGTAAAATTTTGATCTCTGTTGTTGATGATAACCCAGGGGTTATGAAAGAACCCAGGCCTTACATAAGATTTGATCAATTTGGCGACAGCAGCTTAAATTTCAATGTAATGGTCTGGACATCTGATTATATTGACAGACCAAGTGCCCTTAAAAGTGAACTCTATTATGCTGTTTTCAAGGCATTCAGGGAGCATAATGTTGAAATTCCGTTTCCTCAGAGAGATATTCATATTAAATCGGGTGAAGGAGTTTAACTATATTTGTTCCGCTTTAAGACAAATAAGATGATAATTGGAATAGACATAGGAAGTACAACAACCAAGGCTGTTGCTGTACACAACGGGGCGATTGTAAAAACAATCAAAACCAAAGCGTTTGATGCTGTAACCTCGGCAACAGGCGCATTGGGCAAACTAATTATTGAGAGTAACCTAAAGATCTCTAACATAAAGAAGATTATCATAACCGGAGCGGGTGCAGTTAATATTAACGACGAGATTTTTGGAATTGAGACTCATAAAATTGATGAGATAACTGCTATCGGGCTGGGAGGGATGTTTTTGTCCAAAAAAGAGAGCGTAATTATTTCAAATATCGGCACAGGAACATCTGTCATAGAGGCCACAAAAGATAAGATTACTCACCTTGGAGGCACTGGTATAGGAGGAGGAACAATAATTGGTTTATCAAAGGAGTTAATTCACTCCACAACGTTTGAAAATATATTAAGATTGGCAGATTCAGGGGATCTAAGCAAAGTTGATCTTTTGATTGAAGATATCTCTGTGTCGGGCATAAGTTTTCTTGACCCCAAGTCAACTGCATCCAACTTTGGTAAAATGCTAGATACCGCTAATAAGGAGGATATTGCCCTTGGGATTATAAACCTGGTGTATCAGGTTATTGGTGTGATATCTGTCTTTGCTGCAAAAAGTAAAAATGCGGATTCGGTTCTCATTACCGGAAACGGAAGTAAAAACGCAATTGGCAAAAAGATTCTTGAAGAGATATCTCAGCTTTACGGAATTAGTTTTGAGTTTCCGGCCGATGCCGAATTTGCTACGGCAATTGGAGCGGCGCTATCTGAAAACTAATGTGTTCCCTTTTCTAATGTTGAAACATGCTTTGATTATCAGTCTCCTAATAGTTTTAAGGAGAGCATAAACTGCTGGGTAAATCTTTTGTCTGACTCAAACTTTCTGGCATATCCGGCAGACCATGTAGTCTTTAAATAGGAGAATAATACAATCTGAAAATCAATCTGCAATCCGGCATTAAAATAGTTTTCTGTGAACTGCCGCTTGTCAAAATTTGTAAGCAGATGAGTTCCAAATAGCGATCCTTTAATAAAAGTGGGGTAGAGCCAAGTGGTACCAACATTTTTAAGCCTTACCGGAGGCAGGTTCAGTTCCGCCATTGACTTAATGTAGTTATAGCCGTTGAGTTCATCTATGTTTGCCCCAGGGAAGGAGAGTGTGCTTCTGTATTGTTCAGATGGTTTCCAATCGACATAGTTATTTCTGAACCCACCGAAGTAGAAGTGAGATAATCCCGACTCCCTCTCTCCGGCAGAGAGACCTACGCTGTTCCTTATCCAGAAACTGCTGTTTCTGACACCCGGAATTAAAAAACCTAAATCCTGATCAGAGACGATTGACGGATAGAGCTCTCTCTTTGCTAAAAGTGTGCTAGCATTAATTTTCCAAGAGTACCCCTTCTCGTCGGTAACTGCCCCCAAGGTTTTCCTGAGTTTTGACACTCCATAGGTAGCTGTTGCCAATTGAAGAGTTTTAACCGGGATTGATATATTTTGGTAATCCGGCAGAACCTCAAGTTGGCCGTATGTGAATAAACCTATATTGTAAAAGGTTTTAAAAGGCGAATAGAGTGACTTTGTGCGTTTATACTCCACTCCGGCAGAATATCCGGCTCTGCTGCGTTTAGTAGGGCCAAAAAGGTCGTAAAAATCAGTTTTATTGTAATTTGCCGAAAATGTCCAATTCCAGAAATTCCAGACAGCAGAGAGATGGACTTTCTGTTTGTCTTCATAACTGCTCCATGGTGACATTGCAACAAAAAGGTCAATATTGCTAACTCCCAATGGATCTCTCCAGTTCATCCTGTAACCTGCTGCTATAGTCTCTTTGTAGCCTGCAATGTCAGGATAACCGTTGATTAGTTTCATCTCTTTAAGAGGGCTGTATCTTTCCGGATCACTTGCAGGAGGAAGGCTCTCTGAAGACGATGCCGGCGGCAATGACCACTCTTCAACCACGGGATGACCGGAATGAACCAGGTTTCCGAGAAATTCAACAGCATTGGCTTCGGTTATGGTTTTATAAGGAATTAATCCCGGCTTCATCCCGTCTCTGAAAAATTTAAGAACGATTAGTGAATCAGGTGACATTTCAACAGGCATGAAGAGCCCGGTTTGGTCATTTGACAGCAGTTCAAAATCACCGCTTTCAATATTTATTCTCCAGATATTTGATACTCCGGTAAAGTAGGAGGTACCAATTAAAAAACGACAATCAGAAGAGAATCTGAATTGGGTAAGTGTCACATCCTCTTGTTCGATTATAGTTTTGAAATTTGTTTTCCCCATCTCCAGATCCCGGGTTTTGAACAAGATAACAGATTGCTCCCCTTTTACGCCAGACAGTGATGCGCTTAGCATATCTCCGTTTCGGGAAATATCAATGTCAAAAATTGCCTTACCAAACGGCGCTGTGTACATCGGAATTTTTTTATCATAGGGTTCGGGCATCTTTACTAAAGTTGAGTAACCGTTGTCATGCATTACACCCCAAATGCTATTATCAATTCTGTTTACGGCCAGATTTCCTGTACGCGTCATTCTGGTTACAATCCTTTTTTTGCCTGTTTTAACATCAACCTCAGCAAGAGCCCGGAATTTACTGTTATATTCAGAGAAGTAAACCTTCTCTTTGGTAGGATTGTAAGCAATATGAGTAGTATTGTACAGTTCGGGGGCATCTAATGTGGCGAGTTTTCTGATTTTACCGGTTTTCCTGTCTATTTCTGATATTTGAGAAATTATGCCCGGGTAGTTAATTGCAGCGTAAATCTTATCTGTTAAAGGATTGTACTCCAGTTTTGACACGCTGCCCAGCGGTCGGTTTGTTATGGGGGTAAACTCTGTAAGCGGGAATGCTTTAATTGACTCAATACTCCTGCTTTGAAAAGCATTCTCCCATTCTACCCACTCATCCCAGGTTTCCCTTATCTTTTTCCCGTAAACACTTTTAAACTGATTAGCATAGAATGCCTTACTTCCATCAGTTCTGCTGTAGAAAAGCTTTAGATTGTCTATGCCGTATCTGTACGCAAGGTAGGTGATGAACCTTGTTCCGTACAAATATGAGTTTGCACCAACCTGAAAGTCTATTGTAGTCCCTTCTGTATCAAGCCCTATGAGAGAGTAGACCTCTTTGCCCTCATTAACTATGGAACGGAAATACATCTCATCATAGTACCCCATTGCTCTCCCCTGCCCACCTGACATCCAGGTCTCCAGAAAGCAGGCAATACCCTCGTGATACCATCTTGGTGAAAACCAACGGGGTGTTGTGAAATAGCTCCATATAGCAGAAACAGGATTCTCCTCTGTTCGCCTTACCTTGCCAAGCAAAAACTTCCGGAAAAACAGATCCCGGCTATTTGCTTTGTCTGCCATAACCAAATGGGTCTGTTCATGGTTAAACAGCCATTGAAATCTCTCGCTGGACGGAATTATACTAAAGGCAAAACTGTATGGAGAGATACCCAGATGAATCTGATTTAATGGCATAACAATGGCGCCGCCATGACCCATATCTTCAAAGTCATTCAGAATTACATATGTTGTAGAGTCTTTGTAATCCCATAGTTTTGAATGAAACTTTGCTGCATTGTGATAGGTTGCTGTTACATGTGGCAGCAAATAGTTGTAGCGTTTGCCAAAATATATCAAGTCAAGATTTCCCGATTTTATTCTGTTAATTTCCTGAGCTGTTGAATTACATGGAGATAATAGAAATAAAACCGGGAGAAGAGAGGAGAGGAGCTTTTTCATCAACAAAGCAATTTGTTAGTTAATAACTCCCAATTTTTCGGCGTCGGTAAATCCTGCACCCAACTTTTCGGCGTCGGTAAATCCTGCACCCAACTTTTCGGTGGCTCTGAATATTGCACCCAATTTTTCGTTATCCCACAATCCAGGGCCTTTGCCCAACTCTGCAGAACTTATGTTCGACCATAATCCAAGTTTTTCGGCATCAAACGCGATAATCCTGCCTAATTTTTCAGAATCAAAAATTGCTAATTGATTGTTGTCAGATCTGAATGAATTTAATTTTTCTGAATCAAATGCTATTATTCTGCCTAAAGATTCAAAATCCATAAGTCCCAGATTCTCTGAGTCAAAAAAACCAATTCCCAGCTTTTCTGAGTCAAAAAATGCTTTTAGCTGCAGCTTGTCATCCTCAATTTTGCTCTCGATTTTATCTGCCTCCCGGGATTGGTAATTTGATGCAAAAAACCTCTTCTTATCAAGATACTTGAGCATCAGTTTGTCGTTAGTAAGTGTAGCCGTTACCGCCTGATTATATGTAAGAATATCGTGTGCGTTTTCCAACCCCTTTGTGCTTCCATTTGGATTCTCCAAAATAAAGCTTTCCAATGCACCGATAAGACTAAGTATGCTGTTTTTGTAATAGTTTGTCCTCACAATAATATTTTGTGTCTGAGCAGTGAAGTTCTTTAGCAGAGCTGCATTTACACTATTTGGATTATCGCATAATGCCAGCATCAGCAGTAAATCAGAGCGGGTCTCACTTAGAAATTGTCCAAAATTTTCAACGGCACTTATCTCGGTCCCAAACCTGTTGCTAAAGTCGGTGACTGATTTTGATTCATTTACAGCAATATCTATCTGTTCACCCAGATTCAGAGCATTTACATAGTAAAAAGCAATGTAGTTTCTCATAGAAATCAGAAGAGTGGAGTCGGAAGCAAGTTCGTTCTGAAGCTTAATATCTGCTTCTGTTGCCTTGGCATTGTTGTATTTTTTAACCTTGCCGATAGTTCCTGATAAATCTTCATTGCTTAGGCGAGGATAATCGATTGAGATTCCTATCAGGAATCCGGCAATAACGCCAAAGATTGCAGCAATTACTGCTGTGATTGTTAGTCTGTTTTTCATCATATAGTGTTTTGGTTTATTTTCCACAGATTTCTGTAATTCATCTTTACCAATGGAGAGAGGACCAGCTCTCCAACTTTCCCAATTTTCTTTCTAAGTGCTTTTAATTCAGCTAACTTACCGAGTAATTCAGGGTCATAAGGGATCTCTATATCATTCTCTTTAAGCATTATATTGCTTTTGGCTTTTATTGAAAGTTCAAGATATAATTTAAGATAGCAATACATGTCAAATATCACCTCGTTAGAAAACTGCTCTTTAACTGATATTAAATATTCACCCGCTTTTGTAGAGGAGAGTTCACCTTTGTTAATCATTCCAAGGAGTTCAACCTCGCTGCTGAACTCAGCTTCAAGCCATTCACCAAGCTGATTTATGTTATACCGGAAAATAACTATGTAAAACAGAGGGAAAATAACAATTATACCAAGGGTTTGAATAACAGGGTCAAAGTAAAAATGGTTGAACGCAGAATGAATCAATGCTGCAATCATCAAAGCAGCAAGAAAAACAGGGAACACCCTTCTCTCCTTTAGCCTGCCTGATATGAGAAGGACTGAAAATACAGAGGTGCAGCCGCCATGCATTATTGCTGTCCCGAACCCCCGGATTATCCATACCAGTATCGACGCGTCAGAAACACTATTCAGATAATAGATATTCTCTGCCAGAGAGAACCCGGCTCCTGTTGCAAAACCATAAATTGCGGCATCAATTGCAAATCCCACCTTTTTATGCGATACCAGATAGACTACAAACAGAGACTTGATAAGCTCCTCCAGTATTGGAGCAACATACTTTGAATAGTCCGAGGAACTAAATTGTACTATGTCAATAGTCACATTATTAATTAAATATGCTATAATGGCACTGATGACTCCCCAAACCAGAGAGAGAATTATAAGTTTAACGGAGACAAGCTTAACCCTGTCCATAATAAACAGAAAAGTCAGAAATAGCACTACAGGAAACAGACTTAAAAGGATCTCCATTTTGCGGGGGTATTATGAAGGAGTACAAATATAAAATATTAACGCTTTAATTTCAATAATTTAAATAAAAAAAGTATAACTTTATACTTGTAGAAACTGAACATTATTGAGATGAAAAGTAATAATTTGTATTGCGACCTCAGCAAACTTATAACAATGCTGGATGGTGATATGGAATCAGTTAAAGAGATGGTAACTGAGTTTTTTGATACGATTCCATCCTACTTCGAAGAGTCTGTTACGGCTTATGAGTCGGGAGATTTGATAACTCTTAAAAGTGTATTACACAAGCTAAAAGGGAGTATAAGTCTAATTGCAAATGATTCTGTATCAAGCGAAATAGTTGCGCTTCACGCATCGGCAGGTTCAGATGATGCAAAGACAAGTGCAGGTATGGAGAGTTTGAAAAAATGGTTCCCTGTATTGTGTGATGAGCTGAGAGATGAGTTAAAGAGGCTGTAAGCTAGATTTTAGCAACTTTTGAACTGTATTCAATTGACTAGGTTATCTCTTTTAAATTAAAGAAAAAATTAATATCTGACCAGCACAAAAGGTTTTAAAGGGAGTGCTCTGTAGATAGAACGGGCATCTTCTCGAGGGATAGAAATTTTAATCCGGTATAAATATTCAGGTGCATTTTTATCCTTGAAGAGTGCCAGGTTGTGCTCTTTAAAGAACTTTGAATAACCCTTTTTATATTCTCTCCACGCTTTAACAGAACCAGCCAGATCATCCTCCTCCTGATTTATTTCGATAACAAGGTTATTTGCAAATGCAAGTAGCACAAAAACATCATTTTGAGTAGGAAGAACGGGAGCTGAGTTATCTGCATTTGCTTCAGTAGTATCTTTTGGAGCCTTTTTAACAACCACCGGGAACTTTTCTATGCTTGCAAACTCTCTCTCAACCATAAAGGGTCCTGAATAGAGGCTGTCACGCAAAAAGACCGGAAGTTTGTCAAGCCCTTTGTTAAACTCGATTTCAGAAATTTTTGTCTGAAACAGAAAGACTCCTTTGAGCGAAAGGATTGCAAGACTGTCACTGAGGTCAATTAAGAGTGAGATAGAATCGCTTTTAGAGAGAGCAAGGGCAGATCTCAGAAATGAGTCGTAATGTTCTCTCTCTCTGATCTTAAAAAGCAGGTCAGCATTTTCTGAAAGAGCACTTTTATCAGCAGCCTTGTCAAGGCCATAGGTTGCTGTAATGTTTTTTACCTCTCTGCTTACCGGAATTAAACCGAAAATCAGAAAAGCGGCTGCCACAGCAGTTATCTGAACAGCTATAAATATAACAACCCATTTAAGAGGAACTCTCCTCTTTACTGTTTCACTCAGATTTTTAAAAATCCCTGTCATATCCGGCAATTTTAAAAGATATAAACTCTTGATCCAACATTAAGGCTTCTAAAGACGATTTCAAGATCTTCATCGCCAAGTCTGACACATCCATGTGTCACCGGTAACCCGAGAAATCTCTGATAAAGAGTGCCATGTATCAGATAGCCATCGCCCAGAGTCAGGGCATAGTCACCTAATGTTCCGTATTCCAGGCGATCAGGATGGTTTCTTGGCGGAATTGGCAGGCTCTCTTCAACAAAAGCCCAATCAGGCTTTATCCATACAGGATCTACAATTTTTCCCAAGATCGGGAACATCCCTTTTGGTGTTTTAAACATCCACTGCTTTCCATCTCCGGCTTCAAGCAGTATGTAGCTTCCGGTAGAACAGATACCCTCTCTGATAACCTCTTTTCTTGTTCTTAATACAAATTTGTTCTGCGTTGTATTTATAAGCAGATAGGGGCCGTAAGGCAGAAGATTTTCAAGTTTGCGTAAGGATGCAGCTATTCTCTTTTCTGTATTTTTGAGCTGTTTGCTTATGAAAACTGAGTCCTTTGTTGCATAAAGACCGGGTGTCTGCGGGTATTTAAAAAAGATGAATGAATGATCTTTAAGTGTTTCGGATTTATGGAAAAGAAAGAGCGTGAGCACTGCGGCAGTCATAGCTGTTGCAATTGCAAAAATCAGTTTTGATGTGTTACTCTTCATACCGGTAATTTTAATTTTTCTCCTCGGTTCCGTTTAATATTTTATCAAGCGGTGTAAGTGAGCCAACAATCGCTACCGGAGTTCCTACGGAACATAGCGCATATAAATTATCCATATCTCTGTTCTCCAGTGCAACACAACCGTCGGTCCAGTCAATTCCCTTTCCTCCTCCTCCGTGAATCTCTATTGCTCCTCCAATTTGTGCATTTCTGTTAATTACACCAGCGGCTTTTAACTGATTGAATCTTCTCTTGTCATCTGCGTTAGGAAAGTTAATCAAAAGGGCTTTATAGTAGATTGTGTTTCTTCCGCTTTTTTTGACAGTAACAAAATATTTTCCTTCTGGGGTAGCTTTGTCTCCTTTTTGCATCTTATCTCCCAGCCAGTTAACTCCAAGCTCTACTTCAAACTCCCTAATTTTTTTACCAGATTTGTAAACGATGCATTTTCTGGAAAATTTTTCAACGACAAGGCTTACAGATGAGTTGTTCTTTGACCACTGCTTCATCTCTTCGTTAAGACGGAGCCATTCTGTATAGCTGCTAAAATAGTCGTCCAGTAAGCTTGTAGTCTGTTTTCTAAGTTTTTCAATATTGTTGTTTATTGAATCAATTATATTACGTGCTGTAATCAGATCATCTCTTTTGTAGGCAGCTTCAGCTTCGTCAAGCTTTAGAAGAACAGGTGTAACACGTTTTCTGAGTGAGTGGTTAAGCGGCAGTTTCTCTTTTACAGACTCAATATAACCTAGGCTTATCCTTAGATTCTCGAGGCTTTTCTTTATATATTCATGCAGCTCCGCTTTAACTTTAACAGCTTTCTTTTTGGCCTCTTCGGCGATAGTAATTGCCTCAGATGACGACCTTACAGATTTCTCATAGTTCCTGAAAAGAGGACTTTTGTCGTTGTTTACCTTCCAGTCATCCATGGCCTCCTGCCATTTTTGCTCAGCAGCCTGTAACTCAGTACGCGCATAAAGGTCAGCTTCTGCTTTACGGGCCTCTGCTATAGCTTTCCGCCCTGCTTCAATTTTATCTACCGGAGGCTTTTCGGAAAAAACCGAAATAGCTGCAACTGAAATCAGTATTGCAGCACAAACCAATAATATCCACTTTATTATCTTACCTCTCTTTCCTGATTTTTTCCGATTCATTCCCAGTTAGTTTAAATTAAAGCCCTTAAGTTAATTAAGGGCTTTAAAACAGTTGCAAATACAATTTGTGAATTTAACTAAAAACTCATCAATTACCTTCTTTTTGTTTTAGAAATAGCGGCAGTCAACTCCTCTTTAATTGCCTCAGCTTTTACTTTAGAAGCAGTGGTTTTATCCTGAGCAGTCAGGTAGTCACCATTGGTGATAAGAGTGTTGATTTCGCTAACTGATGCCTCAAGAACGGTAATATCGTTTTGAATTGCTTCAAGGGCAGCTTTACCCTCTTTTCCTTTGGGTGCTTTTGCAAGAAGAGCTTTGTCCTCTTCAATAAGTGCAGTCAGAACAACAAGGGTGTCCTGAACTTCTGTACGAACCTGAGCTTTACGCTCTTCTGTTCTTGCTTTAAGAGCCTCAACATCGGTAGC
Organism: Bacteroidales bacterium UBA5548; assembly: GCA_002425935.1. Lineage (GTDB taxonomy): Bacteria > Bacteroidota > Bacteroidia > Bacteroidales > UBA932 > Bact-08. Next base: position 137,468 of record DINE01000027.1, read on the forward strand.
AATAACAACAAGTTTCTCTTTGATTGATTTGTAGTCACGTGAAAGGAACATTTTTGACTTTTGTGCTTCAATTGCAACATTTGCTGCATTAAGAGAGTCCTCCAGAGCTACAAACTCATCTGCAAGGTAACGGTTTGTTTCCATTGCTTTAGCTGATTCAACAGCAGCTTTGGCTGCGTCAAGTTCTGCCTGTGGAAGTTTTGCGCAACTTGTAGTAAGAGCGGCGAATAGCACTACGGCAAAAATCTGAAATAGGGTTTTTTTCATTTGTGTTAATTTTTTAAAATGGAATGTAAACTTTTGATTAAACAACTTTATCTCCACACTAAATGACAATTAGTGTGCCAAACTACATAATATGCACTATAACAGATAATTACAGAGGTGATTGTGTTGGGCTGTTTTTATTGAAAATTCAACTTTAGTGTCTTTTGCGCTGCAACAATAAGAATATCAGCAAAATATGATTGCAGGTATTTTTTGCAATCAACAAAATGTGTACAAAAAGTTTGCAGTGTGTACAAAAAGTTTGCAGTTTACTCCTTAAGACCGTACTTCTCTATTCTCTCATGAAGCATAACCCTTGAAATGCCTAATATCTTTGCTGCTTTTAGCTGGTTACCCCCGGTTTTGGCCAATGCCCATTTTAAAAGATCTTTTTCAAACTCCTCTCCCGCCAGTTTGAAAACCTCCCCCTCTTTTAACTTTATATCATCTGTAAGATATGAACTGAGCCTCTCTTTTACACTATTTTCAGTGACAATATGTTTTTCAGCTCCCTCTAATAACAGCTCCGGACCTATCACAGACCCCTTTGACAGAATTATTGCTCTTTTTATAACATTTTCAAGTTCACGGATATTGCCCGGCCATGTGTAGTCACATAGTCTTTTTATTGATTCAGGATGCAGTGAAACAACGTTAGAGCCACTCTCGCCTGAGTGTTTTTCCAGAAAATGTGCTGCAAGCAGTGGAATATCATCTCTTCTCATTCTGAGCGGAGGCAGTGATATTGTTACAACCTTCAGACGGTAATAGAGGTCTTCGCGAAAACTCTTGCTTAAAATGTCGTTTTCAAGATTTCTGTTTGTTGCAGCAACAAGCCGTGCATTGACCTTAATTATCTTTGAGCTTCCAAGCCTTTCAAATGTTCCCTCTTGCAAAACTCTCAGAACCTTTGCCTGTAGTGGAAGGCTCATGTCGCCGATTTCGTCTAGAAAGAGAGTTCCGTTGTTAACCTCCTCAAATTTTCCTGCTTTCTGTTTTTCGGCCCCGGTAAAGGAGCCTTTCTCGTAACCGAAGAGTTCGCTTTCGAGTAGTGTTTCGGGAATTGCTGCACAATTGATAGCTATGAAGGGTCTTGAAGAGCGCTCGCTGTATTTGTGAATTGCTCTGGCAACCAGCTCCTTACCTGTTCCGCTCTCTCCTGTGATAAGAATACTGGCATCACTTGCAGCCACTTTGCCTATCAGTTTGAAAACCTCTTTAATTGCTGCGCTCTCTCCAATAATTATGTCATCATTTGAAGCTCTGTTTTTTCTCTTTTCCGGGGTCTCTGCAGGAGTGGTAACAGGAACTGTTTTTAATGCCTCGTCGATAACATTCATCAAATGAGGAATATCAAATGGTTTTTCTATATACTCGTATGCACCATATTTCATTGCCTTTATAACCCTGTCTCCAGATCCGTAGGCAGTTATGATAATAACAGGCGTTTTTGGGGAGAGTTGCTTAAGCTCTTTTAAAACCTGAATACCGTCTCTTCCGGGCATTTCAATATCAAGAATTACAAGATGAGGCAACACTTTTTTAAAGGCAGCCAGAGCCTCCTCTGCATTTGAAGCTTCGTTAATTGTGTACTCTTTTGAATTGAGCAGTTTCTTAAACGAATACCTTACACTTTGCTCGTCATCTACAACAAGTAATTTGAACATTTTAACAAAAATTAATCGGTAATTGGTAAAAACAGGTGAAAAATAGCGCCCTTTGACCCGGGTTTATTTTCTGCAGTAATTATACCTCCGTGAGTCCGGGCTATTCCCTGAGAGATCGAAAGCCCCAAGCCAACACCCATGTCACTTCCGCGGATAAATGGTTCAAAAAGAGATTTCATTATAGCATCAGGAATTCCGGGACCTGAATCTTCGAAATCAATTCTAAGAAAATTGCCTTTGCCAATTTCCGGGCAGCTCTCAGTAATATCGGATTTTATATCCAGAGTTCCACCATCTGGCATAACCTCTACAGCATTCATTATTATATTCATAAAGACCTGCTTAAGGTGTCCTGAGTCTGCATTTACCAAAGACTTGATTTTTGCGGAGGAGTTAGTGAAATCAATACCATTCTTGACTATTCTTGGTTTAAGCAACTGAATAACTTCGGAGAGAGAGTCGGCAGGGTTAATTATAGCAAACACCGGATCGGCTGGTTTGGCAAACTTAAGAAAGTCTTTTGTAAAGTTCTCCATCCGGTCTATTTCACTGGTTATTATGTCAAGGTCCTCTTTTATAGTAGCAGGAATCGTCTTGTCTTCACGTATTGAGTAAACCAGCATTTTTATTGCTGCAAGCGGGTTTCTTATTTCATGAGCAATTGTTGGTGCAATTTTACCAAGTGTGGCGTATTTATTTGAGTACTGGAGCAGCTCCTTATTTTTGCTGAGGTCACTGTTGGCACGATTGATTCTTTCTATCAGTACCTTTATTCTTCTGTCGAGTTCGTCAAGCTCTCCCCCGTGATTTAGCTTGAGTTGCTCAAAGACTTCATCCCCGGAAACACTCCTGATTGTGAGAATGAGCTGATTAAGTGGCCCGAAGAGCAGCCGTGAAATGAGCCAGCTTAGTAAAAGGCCTGTAACAATTCCACCTATACCCAACGAAATAAGAATTCTCAGTATTATTGTATTGGTTCTGGAGAGTTCTCGCTCGTGGAGTTCTTGTGTCTTTTGATTTATAAATATGAACTCATTGCTCTTTTGCTGTATAGTTACCAAAAGCTCCTGCGCTGAGTGAACAAGCAGCGCATTTGCTTTACTTATCTCTCCCGAACGGATATTTGTTACAGCTTTAATAATGTTTTGCTCATGATTTGAGAATAGAGCTGACACCTGACCTATGAGTTGTATCTCTTCCGGAGTGTTTGCTCTGACTCGTGCTCTCTCCAGATGGTAGATAAATTTTGTCTGTCTGGTTTTCAGAGAGTCAAGCCATACACCGGACTTGTTTACCAGGAGAGTAAAGGTAAGCCCTTTGATAGCTGTAATTTCGTTCTCCATCTCCTTTGCCTCATTCACGCTGCTTCTGGACCACTCTATGTACCTTTCAGTCTCTTTCTGGAGGTTATATGAGTAAGCAATGACAAGAAATACTCCACCCATCATTATAGCAAGAATGAGTAGTACCCAGATGAAAATTCTGTAATTAAAAAAAGGTTTCAGAAACACACTTTCTATTTTAAATCAGGGTCAAAATTATTCAAAATCTGACTAAATGTACGAATATTTTCAGATTGTTGTCAAGACTTATGTTGTAGGGATAAATTCTTGTATTCTTGTATTAAGGATAGATTCTGTAGATTTCCCATAAGGTATCTCCAGAAGTGGACGCCCTTTTGAAAATGATTCTGTCATGCGACCTTCCTGAGCCTCCCTGCCAGAATTCAAAATATTGCGGGATAACAATATAACCGCCCCAGTTTGCCGGGCGAATAATCTCGGAGTTACTCTCTGCCAGATTTTTAATGATTTTGTCAAACTGAGCCTTGTCTGAAAGCGGCCTACTTTGTTGAGATAATGAGGAAGATGCCTGGCTCTCGCGAGGGCGTGTTTTAAAGTATTTATCTGAGTCTTCCTCTGAAATCTTTTGGGCAACACCTTCAATTCTAACCTGCCTCATAGATTTTTGCCAGAAAAAAAGTAGGGCAACCCTGTTATTTTGAGCAATTTCAATCCCCTTTTTGCTCTCGTAATTAGTAAAAAAGAGAAACCCTTCAGGAGAGTAACTCTTTAGAAGAACTACTCTTGAAGAAGGCATACCGGAGGGTGTTGCCGTACTCAAAACCATGGCGTTTGCCTCATAACTTAAGTCTCCGTCTCTGTTTATAAAGCTCTCCTCATGGGAAAACCACTCACCAAATTGTGAGAAGGGATCACTTAACATATTTTCTAAATCAAGCGGCTGTGGTGAGTAGTCGCGCCTCATCCCTGCCAAATCTTTTTTATTCATTTTCTAAACCTGTATCTGTTGGCGGCAATCAGCCTGTAAACATAGTCCCTTATTGAAACTGGAACAATTTTAAACAAATATAGCAATCTCCATACTCCTCCGATATCTTTCAGTATTTCCAATACTGCCGATGACTTTATATAAATAGCACGATTACTGATATATACTATGTATTGCTCCTTTGAAAAATCGATATTATTTTTTTTCAGAATTCTCTGCCCCTGATCTGTATCGTATGGTATGTATTCAAAAACCGGCAGAGTTTCTCTTCTTTTTATAAAAGTGACAGTTCTCTGACATATTTTGCAGTTTGCATCATATAATATTGACTGTTTCATAGCTGCTTATATAAA
>DINE01000027.1:142055-170465 GCA_002425935.1 Bacteroidales bacterium UBA5548
TAATATGAAGTGTGACTTGTTTTTATTAAATTGCACGTATATTAAATATGCACCCCAACCATCTCTGTAAATCTGCCGTATGGGTAGCCGGGTAACTATAAAATTTGAATATAAAATAACTGCAGCTTATCTGATAGTAGGATGTCTGTGGATACTTTTTTCTGACAGGATTGCCGATAGCTTAACAGATGACAGCGATTTACTTACCCGGATTCAAACCTATAAGGGCTGGTTTTATGTTGCAATCACTGCACTCTTATTCTATCTCTTTCTAAGAAGGCACCTTAAAAAGCTCCGTGATGCAGAGGCCAGAGCGGTCGAGAGTGACCGGCTCAAAAGTGCCTTTCTGGCAAACGTAAGTCATGAGGTGAGGACTCCTATGAATGCAATTCTCGGCTTTGCAGAGCTCCTTAAAAACAGCCAACTCACAGGAGAACAGCAGCAGGAGTATCTTGATATTATAGAAAAGAGTGGGGAGAGGATGCTGCTGCTGATAAATGATATAGTTGCAATCTCTAAACTAGATACGGGACAGATTACTACATACTATACTGTTACCGATATTAATGAGATGCTTGAGCATCTTCACTCAATTTATCTTCCTGTAACAAAAGAGAAGGGGCTCACTTTTATAGTCTCTGCAAAGGTTCCTGATGATATGACCCGGATTAAGACAGATAAAGAGAAATTAATTTCTATAATAACTCATCTTCTGAAAAACGCGATTAAATACAGTGCCGATGGTACAATAGAGATAGGAGCTACTGTTGAGGGCAAATATTACAGATTTTTTGTAAAGGATGACGGGATTGGAATTCCTGAAGAGAGAATAGAAAATATTTTTGAAAGATTTGTTCAGGCAGACACCAGGTTGTCCAGGCCTCATGAAGGAATAGGTCTTGGCTTATCAATTTCAAAAGCCTACATCGAGATGTTGGGTGGCACAATTACGGTTGAATCAAAAGAGGGTCTTGGTTCAAAATTTACATTCAGAATTCCTGTTAAGGAGAAAATTGATTAATTTTACTGTTCACGAGTAAAATTAATCTTTTATGAAAAAAAGCCTGCTTATTACCATTTTAATTCTTTTATCCGCAATATCTCTTGAAGCAAAAAGAGAGAGGGGGGTCATTGTTACACATGATCAAACTATTAATGCACAATTAATAATACCCTACAATCTTTTCGGGAGCAGACCCAACTATGTTGTAATGCAGAGAGGTATCAGATATATTGACGAATTCGGCAAAAAGAGAAGGGTTAAGCCTGCTGACGTAAAATGGTTCGAGTTTGAGAGCAACGGTAAGGTGAATAAAATGGTTTCGATGAGAAATAAACCGGGCTCTGATCTTATACTTGGAATCAAAAAGAACTACTTCGTTCTGGAGTTGGTGGATGGTAATGTGAAGTTATACAGAATGCTTTATGAAGAGAAAAATTTTGATTCAGATACGTTTGAATCTGAACATCAAAGATTTATTCTTGAGAGAGATGGGGTTCTTAAGGTTGTCAATCCAATTAATTTCAAAAGAGATATGAGCGCCTATTTTGGCGGCTACAGAGAGCTCGCACAGAAGATAGAGGATAGAGATTACAGATATTCCGACCTTGAACACATTGTAAAAGAGTATAATAAGTGGGTCATAGAACAGTAAAATGAAGATTTTCACATCATCTCAGATTGCAGAAATCGACAAGTTTACAATAAAACATGAGCCGATATCCGAGGCAGACCTAATCAGACGGGTTGCCAGGAAAATTTATGAGTGGTTAAAACCGATAATCAAAAAAGGTCAGCAGATCTGTATTTTTGCAGGGCCGGGCAATAACGGCAGTGATGCTATTGCTCTTGCAACATATCTGGCAGCAAGAGATTACAATTGCAAGCTTTTCCTGATAAAGGGTAGAGATGTTAAATCTGATTTGAGGAGGGAACTACTTAATGAGCTGTATGTTTTTGGATATGTAGAGGTTAAAGAGATAGAATCTGAAGAGGATGTCCCGGTTATTCCCGCTAATTCATTAGTTGTTGAAGGGATATTCGGAACAGGGTTAAACCGATGTGCAGAGGGGGTTTTTTGCAATGTAATCAATTCAATTAACAACTCAGGCGCCAAGGTAGTCTCAATAGATCTCCCCTCGGGGCTCTTTTCCGAAGAGAATCCTCAACCCCAAAATAACTCAATAATAAGAGCAGATTATACCCTCACCTTTGAGTTCCCGAAACTGTGTATGTTTTTAAAAGAGGCAGGGGAGTATTTAGGGGAGTGGTGTTTGCTTGATATTGGACTTCACAAAGAGATTATAGAAAAAACTCCGTCCCGTTTTTTCATGATAACACCTCAAATCGTAATGTCAGGGTTAAAGTCAAGGCCAAGATTTTCACACAAAGGAGACTTTGGGCACTCTCTGCTGATTGCAGGTTCTTACGGAATGGCTGGAGCAGCTGTACTTGCTGCGTCTGCTGCCATGAGGTCGGGGACAGGCCTTTTAACCGTGCATATTCCAAGGATGCTGCTCAATATATTACAAATAGCGGTGCCTGAGGCAATCTGTTCAGCAGACAATTCAGACAGTATATTTACAGGTATAAACGGTTCTGAAATTTTTGATGCTGTAGCAGTGGGGCCAGGACTGGGAAAGGCACCCGAAACAGCTGCCGGATTGAGGAGCCTTTTTTCTGAGCGCAAAAAGCCAATGGTTATTGACGCAGATGCTCTTAACATCATTGCATCTGACCCGGGTCTGTTAAATAGTATCCCGGAAAACTCAGTCGTTACTCCACATCCCGGAGAGTTTGCGCGCCTGTTCGGAGAGAGTGTTAATTCATATGATGCTGTTATGAAACAATCGGAACTTTCGGTTAAGCATAAGATTGTAATAGTTCTGAAAGGGGCAGGTACATCTGTAACTACTCCCGACGGAACCATCTGGTTTAACTCCACAGGTAATCCGGGGATGGCAACAGCAGGGAGTGGGGATGTGCTTACCGGCGTTATCTTATCTCTTCTCTCTCAGGGTTACGATTCCGGTTTTGCAGCAATTGCGGGTGTCTATCTGCACGGGCTTGCAGGGGATATTGCTGCAGAGGAGTATGGTGAACACTCTGTGATTGCGGGAGATATTGTAAAGTCTTTAGGCGCAGCATTTAAGAAAACTGAATTTCAAATAAAGCAGTAGTATAACATTTTAAAAAAGAAAATTTTATGACTGAGTTTCTCGATCAGTACCCATATATCTTGCCCGTTATAATTTTTTTCGGAAGGATTATCGATGTATCGCTTGGCACACTTAGAATCATTTTTGTCTCAAAAGGCGAGAAGTACATTGCACCTGTTATAGGTTTTTTTGAGGTTTTAATCTGGATTGTGGTGATATCGGAAATATTCTCGAGAGCAAACGACTTTACGGCCTACCTCTCTTATGCAGCCGGTTATGCGTCGGGGAACTTTATAGGGATTCTCATTGAGCAAAAGATTGCATACGGCATATTGTTATGCAGAGTTTATACAAAAGGGAACGGAAAGGAGCTAGTTGCACTTCTTAACAGACAAAACTTTGGGGCGACACTTATACACGGGACAGGCTCTCTGGGAGAGATTGATGTAATTGAGACTGTAGTTGACAGAAATCAGATGAAGAGAGTTGAGCGGATATTCACGGAGTTTGATCCAAATGTCTTTTTTGTGGTCGAAGATGTGAGAACAAAGCAGAGAGGAATCTTTCCTAAGAGTGAAACAATATTCAGTCGCTGGAGAATAGGAAAATAGTTTAAAAATGATACTATGAAAACTTTCAAAAATTTGAAACTTAGAGTTGCTCTCTGTATTACAACTGTTGTTATATTGTGGGGCTGTAACCCGGGCGTTCAAAGCGAATACCCTGCATCATATCTGGAAGAGATAACAGTATCTCAGTTACACGAAGGATACATTTCTGGAAAATATACAATTACTCAGGTTGTTAAAGATTACCTTCTGAGAATTGATGCCATTGACAAAAACGGGCCCGGATTAAACTCTGTTATTACCATTAATCCCGATGCAGTTAAAATTGCAGAGGAGCTTGACAAAGAGCTTACAAGTGGAAATGTAAGGGGCCCTATGCATGGGATACCTGTCATAATTAAGGATAATATTGACACTCAAGACGGGATGCCCACAACTGCAGGAGCTGTGGTTCTTAGAAACTCGGGTGCACCATCTGACAGCCGTATAGTAAAACTGCTAAGAGATGCCGGCGCGGTAATAATTGCAAAGGCTAATCTTAGTGAATGGGCAAACTTCAGGTCAAACTTCTCTTCAAGCGGATGGAGCGGGGCAGGGGGACAGACCCGAAACCCATATTTTACTGACAGAAATCCATGCGGATCAAGTTCCGGATCGGGTGTCGCAGCGTCTGCCAGTTTGTGTGCGCTTGCAATAGGGACAGAGACAAACGGGAGCATAGTATGCCCATCAAATAACAACGGTATTGTTGGTATAAAACCAACTGTGGGGCTTTTAAGCAGAAGCGGGATTATTCCAATTTCATTTACACAGGATACGCCGGGACCAATGGCAAGAACAGTAGAGGATGCGGCAATTGCTCTTGGGGTGATGACCGGTATTGACTCCCTTGACTCAAAAACTCTTGACCCAAATGCCAGGTTTTATTCCGATTACAGACAGTTTTTAAAAGCTGACGGACTTAAAGGGAAGAGGATAGGCCGGATTAAGCCTCTGGGAAGAGCTCATCACAGAGTTGACTCTCTGATGAACGCGGCTGTGGAGTTCATGAAAGGTGCCGGAGCAGAGGTAGTTGAGATAGAGTTTCCGTTGCCTGCAGGAGCCAGTGCTGCCTCTTTTCAGGTTATGCTTTACGAATTTAAAGACGGGCTTAATAAGTACTTTGCATCACTTGGTGAAAATGCCCCGGTAAAGAGCGTTACAGATTTGATAGAGTTTAACAAAAAAGATCCTGTTGAATTAAGATATTTCGATCAGGAGTTACTGATTCTTGCAAACGAAAAGGGTACACTTGAGACACCTGAATACAAAGAACTTCTTGACAGGATGTTAATGCTCACAAGGGAGGAGGGTATCGACAAAGTGATGAATGAGAACCGCCTTGACGCTATTATCTCTCCAACAGGCTCTCCGGCGTGGAAGACAGATCTTATTAATGGAGACAACGGAAGACTAAGCAGCTCTTCATATGCGGCAATTTCGGGATATCCCAACATAACAGTGCCTATGGGTCTTATTGACGGACTGCCGGTAGGTATTTCAATTTTCGGAAGAGCATGGAGCGAACCGCTTCTACTGGAGATAGCATATTCGTACGAGCAGGGTACCAGACATCGCAGGAAACCCGAATTCAGAAAATCAAATTAAGCATATATATCAGCTAACCAAAATTATAGATGAAGAGAGCCTTAACTGCATTTTTACTTCTGATTTCACTATTTCCGGGTAAAATTTTATCGGCAGAGATGCCGCGAATATCCCTTTTAACGTGCACTCCCGGAAATGAACTCTATTCGACATTTGGTCACAGTGCACTGAGGGTCTCCTATCCTGATGGCAAGAGCGATCTGGTATTTAATTTTGGGCTGTTTGACTTTGACACACCCAACTTCTATTCAAAATTTATGAGAGGGAAGTTAAAATATATGCTGGGTATTCAGCATATGAATGATTTTATTGCACAGTATAACTGGGAGGGCAGAGGAGTTGCAGAGCAGGTGCTTAATCTGGACAGCGTTCAGACAATAAATGTGCTTTCCAGACTTGAGTACCTTTACAGACCCGAAAACAGATATTATCTGTACAGCTTCCTTTACAAGAACTGCACATCTGAATTGAGAGACATAATCTTTGATGCAGCTGAAGCAGATAGAGAGGCACTGGGAAGAGGGGCCGGCAAAACTAACAGAGATCTTATAAACGAGTATATTGGAGGGTGGACTAAGTTTGGGATAAACATAATTCTCGGATCAACTTTAGACAGAGAGGTAGATGTTTTTCAGACGATGTTTCTCCCTGATTATCTGTACAACGAACTGACCGTTGCCTCTAACGGTGATGTACCGCTGGTATCTGACCACAAAGTTATTCTGGAAAAGAGTGAAAGTAGCCGGGCAGATAGGGCTCTGCTCTCTCCTATGCTTGTTTTCTCACTGATTGCTTTGATTATTGGTTATGTGCTCATAAGAAAGAGGTTCTTATTTATTGACCTGAGCTTTCTGACTATTATCGGGCTTTTGGGTCTTTTTCTTTCTGTAATTATTTTAATTACCGACCACAGAGAGCTCTATTCAAACTTTAATCTGTTGTGGTGTAATCCGTTGTACCTGATTCTTGCTGTAACATCGTTAAGAAAATGGAGAAAAGCATCAAGAGTATTGGGGTCAATATCTCTGATGCTTCTCTTCTCTCTTGTTGTTGTTTGGGTAACAGGAGTTCAGTATGCCGAACCCGGCTTTGTAGTATTGTCAATGATTCTGGCGCTGTCCTCTTCTATGAAGGTTTTTGGAAGAGATTAAACAGAGAATCTGACTGTACGGTTTGGAGTGGTCACCACCCATCTTTCGTAAAGGAATCTTCCATTTGAATAAACCTTTATGTTATGTCTTCCCGGCTTAACACGTATCTGTTTGGCTCTGGTTGCCCTGCCCCTGTTGTCATAACTAAGGTTAACACGTACTCTGTTGTCCACAAGAACTGTAACGTTTCTTAATCTGGGGTTGTTTTGTACCAACATTATGTGCGAAACAGCTGCTCTTGGATTTCTGTTATCGTAACCTCTGTTGTCGTATCCCCTGTTGTCGTATCCGCGACCGTTTCCGGGACCGGTTGCAATGTAGAGCGGGCCACAGCTGCTTACCAGGAGCGTAATTGCCATCAGGCTTAAAACCAATTTTTTCATAACCTTTGATTTATATGAATAACTAATGTATAGCAAAGATGTTGCCAAACAGAAAAAGAGGGTAACCAAATTTTACTTCAGTTACCCTCTTTGAAAAATATTTGGCTTACCTGAGGTTAAATTTCAGGTTCGAAAACAAATGTCATACGGTTTCCAGTAGTGAAAATCGATTTTGCAAATTTCTGAATTTCGGCAGCATCCATTTTGTCAAGCAGCTTCTTTGCCGGAGTTGAAATATCAGGCATTTGCCTTATAGCATCTGAGATAACAGATAACCAAGCCGGCTCTTCAAGCTGGTCTTTGTAAACCTTCTCCAGATAAAGCTTTATCTCTTTCATCTCTTTCTCAGTAGGGCCGGAAGCCACAAGTTTATCAATTTCCAGCTGAACAATTTCCAGTAGTTCATCTACCAGAGCAGGATCTGTGTCAAATTCAATAGTAAACCCGGCGCTGTTTTCAGGTAGCCTGACAATGTCGCCGCTTACCCCAACATGGTAAGTTCCGCCCTTCTCCTCACGGATTGATTTCATATATCTGTCTCTCAGGATATATGTTATAAATTTAGACATCAGGCTGTTTTCGGGAGTGTAGCTTGCTTTACCGCTGTAAATTCTGGTTACACTCGCCTTTGAGCTAAGCATATTTTTGGCCTTATACCTTAGAGAAACCTCACCTTCGCGAAATCTCGGCTCTTTATATTTTGGTGCAGGAGCTTTGAATTTTTCACCTTTAAGAGAAGCAAGGTACTTTTCGATATATACCTTACCTTTTGACGCCTCAAGAGGACCGGTAAAGACAAAAGTATATCCGTCAGGGCTTCCAAAGTGTTTCATGTATAAATCAGTCAGCTTTTCGGTTGTAAGTGAGTTCACAAACTCTTCGGTGAACTGCACTGACATTGGACTAAAACTGTTTTTTAACTTACTCACAGAGTCTCTGAATCTGTTAACCTCGCCCTGATCTGTGCGGATTGTTTTAAGCATCTGGTTTTTTGTATTATTAAGATCACTTTCAGAAACTGATACAGATGTGAAATACATATGAAGCAGGCTGAAGAAATCTTCGGCTCCTTTCATTTCAAAAGATCCCGAAAATTCATTGTGTCTGTACGAAACAGATGGCTTTACAAGAATACCTTTAGAAGAGGACCATTTGGCAAGTTCATTTCTGTTAAACCCGTTAACCTGATAGTTAACCAGAAATCTATCCATAACTCTTAAAATGGCAGGGTCGTCAGGACGGGAGTAACCGCCGGGACGGAATGCTCTCATTCTGATGCTCTTATCTTTTGCGTACTCCTCTTTCCAGATTACCTTTGCTCCGTTCTCAAGTGTCCACTCGACTGTTGAGTCAAGGCTTTTATCGTATTTGATATTCAAATCTTTTGAAGTAAGAGCTCTCTCTTTTAAAATTTTGCCCGGTGCAGGCAGATTCTTGAGAACCATCTCTTTGTCTGTTACGGGAACAAATTTGTCGATAGAGGTGCCTCTGATTTCGTCAAGAAGTGCCAGTACCTGATCTTCCGAAGGCAGGAACTCTCTGACGCTTTCCGGAACTGAGAATATAATAACCCTGTTTTCAGGGTTGAGAATACGGTCAAGATATCCGTTAACATCATCGAGAGAGATCTTCTCTATCAACTCTTTTGAAAGCTTGTAGTTTGCATCAATATCGAGCAAAGGATACTCTCTTGTAAAGTGATCTACTGCAAATGAGACATAGTCTGAATTCTTCAGGTTTTTTATCCTGTTATAATTTACGTCAAGCTGCCTCTTTACCCTTTGCAGAGCAGGCACAAACTCTTCTGTATCAAAACCGTGCTGACGTGCTCTCTCTACCTCTGTAAATATTCCTTTAAGGGCGTTGTATGTGCTCTTGTTGTTAATAGGAAGCGCAGTTATGGTAAATGTACCTGAAGCATAACTAATGTTACCATAGACAGGTACCAGCGCACGGAATAGTGAATCGGTGCCCTCTCCTGCCACCTGAGCTCTAACCCTGAACATATCAAGAAACAGTGCTTTAACAAGTTCGTCATACTGAGCCTTGTATGTATATCTTTCAGCAGGTGAAAGATGCGGTATCTTGATAGTCATTCTAACCGAAAGAGCTTTTGATTCAGGGTCGGTGTGGTATCCTATTATCGGTTTTTTATTGTCAGGTACTGAGTAGGTCTCTCTTACAGCTCCGTTCTCCACAGTCGGAATAGGGGAGAAGCGCTCAACGATTCTCTTTTCAATATCATCGACATCGATATCTCCTACAACTACAACGGCCTGCAGATCTGGTCTGTACCACTTGTGGTAGTAGTCGATAAGTGTTTGGCGAGAGAATGTGTTGATAATTTCGGGTAATCCGATTACATCTCTTTGTGCAAACCTGGAGCCGGACTGCTCAAATCTCATTATCGCCTTCATCATTCGGGTCCTTGAATCGTCGCCTCTGCGCCACTCTTCTCTTACAACACCTCTTTCAGCCTCAATCTCTTCCGGCTCGCATGAGATGTAGTGTGACCAGTCGTGAAGCGCAAGCAGGGCCGAATCTATTACAACAGACCTGTCAACAGGAACTGCCGAAATATTGTAAACAGTCCTCTCCATTGATGTGTAAGCATTAATGTTGGCTCCGAATTTCACTCCGATACTCCCGAAGTACTCAAGCAGCTTTTTATCGGGAAAGTGTTTGGTGCCATTAAAGGCCATATGCTCCAAAAAGTGAGCAAGCCCTCGCTGATTATCATTCTCCTGAAGCGAACCTACATTGTGTACAATGAAAAATTCGGCTCTGCCTTTTGGATTTTGAGCTTTACGTATATAGTATGTCATTCCGTTTTCCAGCCTTCCTGTACGGAAGTTGAGGTCAAGCGGAAGTTTCTCATTCAGATTAATAGTCTGAGAGAATCCCGTGGCAGCAACAATTGTTGCTGCCATGAGAATTAAATATCTCTTAATTGTCTTCATCAGATAGTATTATTTTGCTGAGAACTGCATCTCGTTAATCAGATGGGTTGCTTTTGCGTATTTCTCGATTACCCAGAGTACGTATCTGATATCCACATTAACACATTTGTTCATCTCGGGGTGGAAGTAAGCATCGCCTGCAAGCGACTCTTTGTTTCCGTCAAATGCGAGTCCGATAAGTTCTCCTTTAGCGTTAAGCACCGGACTTCCTGAGTTACCACCTGTAATATCGTTGTTAGAGAGGAAGTTTACATACATTTTGCCCTTATCGCCCCACTTACCCCAGTCACCTGCTTTAAGAAGTGCCATAACCTCCGGCTTGATGTTAAACTCGTAGCTTTCTGGATTGTACTTGTCAAAAAAGCCCTGAGTAGTGCTCTGTGCCGAGTAGTGGATTCCGTCAGAAGGGCTGATAGGGCCTACTGTTCCGTAGGTAAGCCTCATAGTGGAATTAGCATCAGGATACTGAACTCTTCCTTTTTCCATGTTCATCTGGTACATCGCTCTTGTGTACTGGGCTTCAAGGCTCATTATGTCGTCTCCGCCCATCATCTCGCTCTCTTCCTGATTGAATTCGGTAATTCTGGCCGATCGTGTTAGGAGTGGAAGCGGGTCATCAATAAATAGTGAAAGAGGTTGGTCCTTTTTGACTGCTTCACGGAATTTGTCAGGGTTGAGCAGTATTGAGTTTGCAAATACATATTCGGTTATCTCCTGGGCACTTCCGTTAAATTTGTCAAACATCATTGTCAGGTTCTCTCCCCAATACTCTCTGGAAACATTCGCAAAGAACTCTCTCAGCTGGTATTTCATCAGCTCTTTCTCTACCTCCAGAACAGAGGCTTCATAACCCCTTTCGATATTGTTAACGAGGGTGCGGTGGTGAGGTGAACCAACTTTAAGTGTGTCAATTTTTTCTCTCTCCTGTGCATTTCTTAGTGAGTTGGTACGGTTACCAAGATACACAAAACCTTGTCCGGATACCAGTGTCTCCCTGAAGTACTGTTTCTGGCGTGTAAGATCCTCTCTGCTTTTATAGTTCTCTTCCAGTTTTTTTAGAAGATCACCCCATTTTGCCTTTCTCTCAGGTGAGGCGTCAATCCAGGCCTGCAGCTCTTTCTCCTTCTCCCTGTTGATGTCAACAACTCCAAATCGCCTGAAATTGTAAACCTCTCCGGCTTGGTACTCCTGAACATTGCTGTTGTTAAAGTAGTGGTCTGCGTAAATAAGCCGGGTTTTAGGATCCTGTTCCATGAAGTTATTCATGATACGCAACTTGTTCTCTTTTAGCTTTACTGATACGGGATTTGATACCTTCTCTTTTTCGTAAACTCCAAAAGATGAGTTGTACCTGTTGGTTCTTCCGGGAAATCCGATCACCATTGAAAAATCACCATCTTTAACCCCTTTTGTGGAAATCTGGAGTATCTTCTTAGGTTTGAGCGGAACATTGTTTGCTGAATAGGCAGCAGGTTTTCCGTTTGCATCAGCATAAACTCTGTATAAAGCAAAGTCGCCTTTGTGCTGAGGCCACTCCCAGTTATCGGTGTCGCCACCGTAAGCAGCAATTGACACCGGAGGGGCGCCAACAAGACGGATGTCTGTGTACACTTCGTAATAGAAGATATAGTATTTAGATCCTCTCCACATCGACATCAGCATCGTCTCCATTCCGCTTCTTGAGTTATGTCTTCTCTCCAGAACCGAAGATATTCGTCTCATTCCGGCGCCCTGTCCAATTGCTCTCATTGAGTCTGCAACAGCTTTAACCTCATCGGTTGCATCAATAACTTTACGGAGAAAGAATACAGATTTTCCCTTAATGTGTTTTTCTTCTGTGCGGTTCATAGCCCAGAAGCCATCCTCAAGATAGTTTTTGTCCGGGGTGCTCAGAGAGTGAATATCTCCGTACGCACAGTGGTGGTTGGTAATAAGAAGACCTTCGTTTGAAATCATGCTGCCCGTACAGCCGAAATCCAGTTCTACTACTGCGTCACTGATTGTGGCGGCATTTTCGTCGTATATTAATTTGGGGTCAATTTTAAGACCCGCCTCTTTCATCTTGTTAGCAAGATTTTTTTCAAGGAGATTTATAAGCCACATCCCCTCATCGGCTACCGATATTTTGAATACCGAGAGCATGATGAGAAGTGCAACAGTTTTTGAAAAGTATTTCATAACTGTTTAAAAATATGTAAATGATTCAGTTAACTGAGGCAGCGATTATTTTGTCGCACCCTTTTCGGTAAATGAGAATTTAGGATCAACCTCTTCCAAAATTCCATCTTTGTTTTTGATAGTCCACTTGCTTCTGTTTAGTGCCTCCCAAATAAGATCGTCATTAAGGGCATCTTTTGAGTAGGTAATTCTGAAGCAATATTCGTCATTATCGTTTACCAGAGTCTCAATTGAGATAAAGCCCGGGATTTGCGATAGATGATTAGATAGGAACGGTAGATTTCTTGTAATAAGTGGTTTGTCAAGGTCCGGATAAACAAGTTCGTAAACAGCTTCGTTTCTGCCTGCCCACTCCTCCTGATTGCTCTTGAACTGAACAGCGAAGGTTGTGAACTGGCGTACAAGGAACTCTCTTCTTGAAATCGTATCCACAACATCTGACATGCCAATATATTCAAAGTCAACTTTTACAATATTGGTTCCTCCTCCGTGAACAAGCATCTCAAGCTCTTTCATCTCGACCATCTTTTCGAAGAACTTTTCATCAACAGGTTCATCAAGATCCATATAGAGTCTTACTGTAAGTGGACATGAGTATTCGGTTTCAAGACCGTAGTATCCTTTTCCTGTATATCTGAACTGAAGTCCCAGATAGTTAGGGTCCATTCTGTCATACATCTTCTCTGTATAGATTGTAACAACCTTGATGTTTTCTACATCTTTAGGAGGGGTTGCAATCTTGAATTTAGAAGGCACATAGATAAGTTCCCTTATTTTATCTTCGGTAACTTCAGATGGGTTGTAGTAGATATCTACATTTTTATGTTTTACAAAAGTTGCAACACCATAAACTCCCGGGATCTTCTTAAGAGTAGCAGCAAATGCCATAGAACTTCCATAACACTTTACTGAACGAAGGCCCTCAACTCTTACTTTTTCCAGCTGACCGTGATTTGCCTCATCGCCCCATCTCTCATCAATAGTAGGAAGCTCCATTGTGCTACCCAGCCACAAAGCGAAGACGAAAAGAACAGCAGTCAGAACTGCAGGAAGCCAGCGGAAGCTCTTCTTACCACCAAAGGTGAGTGCATCCTGGTTGCAGCTTGCAATACACTCTCCGCAAAGGTTGCAATCTACATTCTTAACAGCACCAACTTTGTCTACATTAATTCCGTAAGGACATTTTTTTGCACAAACTCCGCAATCGTTACACTTCTCTTCCGATCTTACAACTTTAAGAAGAGGAAATACTTTTACCTCCAGGTATAGTACCTCCCAGAGGTAACCGATAACAGATGCAGCAGCCAACAGATATACCCATGATACAGCCAGTCCTGCAATGTTTACAAGTGCAAAGACTCCTACAAGAACTGCAAAAGTAATCGCATATTTGAAAATGTTGCTCAATGCTCCCAGCGGGCAAAGGTATTTGCACCAGAACATTTTGATAAAGAAGTTTCCAAGAATAAAAACAGCAATTGCAATTATTGCCATCCACATAGTAAGTTCACCTTTGAATCCGGTAGCTACAGCGTAGTATGGGTCAAAATTTTTGCAAAATAACTCCGAACTTGTAACTGTTGTGTAGAAAATCCAGAAGAGGAGCACATACTTGAGTGCCCTTAGCAATTTGTCTGCTATTGAGCCGTAATTGATTACGATCTCTTTTACCTTTAGTTTTTTGCGTAATTTTGCTATTTGCTCAGTTGCCCATCCGAGAGGGCAGAGGTAGCCGCAAAAAAGCTTGCTGAACAGTATAACACCAATTGCCAGAACAACTCCCATCATTATCTGTGTTGCAGTCATACTGCATGCCATAGAGCCGGCCACAAGATAGGTTGCAAATGTCTGGATACCTCCGAATGGACAGTATGCCTCCGGATCGGCACTCTCATTTCCGAACATCTTCGTCAGGAAAATGATGATAGCCACTAGGGTTCCCCACTGTATTAAGTGGCGAAGCCAGTTTTTCTTCATGTTTTTCATTTTGAACGGTTAAATTAAAATTTAAAGTAGTGTTCACAAAAATAGTTAAATTTGCTTAAAATATAGTGTGAATAAGCTTTTTTTGCAATTGAAGCTGTAGTTTTGGTTCAAATAAAATTATATTTTTCACACATTACATATCATTTTATTACTTCTGAGTTCCATTTATTAACTCATTATAAACTACTTTAACGTGAAAAAATTATTAACCCTTTTGTTTGTTATATTTTTTGTAACAACAAAATCTTTTGCAGATGAGGGAATGTGGCTGATTAACCTTCTGGATAAACAGCTTCATGAACTTATGGCAAGTAAAGGTCTCAAGCTTAAACCCGGCGAAATTTACAATGTAGACGGAGGAGCTTTGACCGACGCAATTGTGGCTATTGACGGAGGGATGTGCAGCGGAAGCATTATCTCTTCAAAGGGCCTCATGATTACAAACCACCACTGTGCGTACGGAGACATTCACTCTCTTAGCACCCCGGACAAAAACTATCTTGAAGATGGTTTCTGGGCTATGAAGATGAGTGACGAAGTTCCGATTAAAGGGAAAAGTGTCACTTTTCTGAGAAGTGTAACCGATGTAACCGAAATGGTAACAAAGATTATCGACAGTCTTGATGCGGCAGGACCAAGAGGTCTCTTCTTTATGAACAGGGTATCTGGTATTGTTGAGAAGAGATATGAAAACATCCCTTACGAGAAGGGATTATCATCTATGTGGAGAGGGTCTAAGTACTACCTCTATTTTTATGAGACCTATTCAGATGTGAGGCTTGTAGGAGCTCCTCCGGTTTCGATAGGTGCATTTGGCGGAGAGACCGATAACTGGGGATGGCCTCAGCACAAAGGCGATTTTGCAATGTACAGGGTTTATGCCTCACCTGATGGAAAACCTTCGGAGTATTCAGCGGAGAATGTTCCAATGGAGGCAAAAAAATTCCTTACTGTTTCGGCAAAGGGTGTGAAAGAGAATGACTTTACTATGGTAATAGGCTATCCGGGAAGGACAAACAGATATATGTCATCATTTGAACTAAGGGAGAAGTTCCAAATTTTGAATCCCGTAATAAGCGGAGTCAGAAGGTCTAAGCTTGAAGTCTGGAAAAAGTATATGGATGCATCAGACAAAACGAGGCTTATTTATGCCGATAAATACTTTGGAATAAGTAATTATACCGATTATGCAAAGTGGGAAAACCTCTGTGTTGACAGATTTGATGTAATTGAAAAACTTGAAGAGAGAGAGGTTGAACTTCAGAAATGGATAATGGCAGACGCCAAAAGAGCTGAAAAATATGGGAGTATGCTCCAAAACCTAAGAAAAGCATACGAGATTAAAGCTGATATTACAAAAGTCAGAGAGTATTTCAGAGAATCAATGGTAAGAGGTGCAGAACTTGTTGGCCTTGGCCAGCGTTTTCAGGGGCTGGTTTCAACACTTACACGTGCCGGAAAAGAGGAGTTTACTCTCGAAGATAAAGAGATTGCAAACTTTAAGGAGATTGCACTTAAAACTATAAGCGAACTTGATGTTGAAGCCGACAGAGAGCTCTTTAAGGTAATGGTAAAATACTACCTGAAAGAGGTTCCTGTAAGCTTTTACGACCAGGCGTTTATAACACTTCTGGATAAATTCGGAGGCAACAGTGACCAGCTTGCAGATTTTATTTACGACAACAGCGTTATCACCTCTGCAGATAGACTTAATAAATTTTTTGCTGAAAAGAGAAGCGTCAAAGATATTGAATCAGATCCTGTTATTGATGTTGTAAAAACTATTGGCATACGAAAATACAATGCAATGGAGGATTCTCTTCTCAAAGTTGCTGCTCTGGACCCTGCCAAAGAGAGAGGAGATTATGTAAGAGCAATGTATGAGATGCAGATTGAAAAGGGAGAGAACATTTATCCGGATGCAAATTCAACCATGAGACTAACCTTTGGAGAGGTTGGAGGCATTAAGGCAAAAGATGCTGTCTACTACCACTACCTAACTACTTCAACCGGCATTTTAGAAAAGCAAAACCCTAATGACTATGAGTTCAAAATCAAACCTGACCTTAAAGCTGCCCTTGAGAGAGGCGATTGGGGCAGATGGGGAACTAACGGCGTTCTATATGTAAACTTCTTGTCTGACAACGATATTACCGGAGGTAATTCAGGAAGTGCAGTGATTAACGGCAACGGTGAGCTGATTGGTCTTGCATTTGACGGTAACCGTGAATCTATGGCCGGTGATGTTTACTATGTTGAGGGTTACTGCAAATCTGTTTGTGTTGACATCAGATATGTGCTTTGGGTAGTTGATAAGTACGCTGGTGCCGGACATCTTATCAACGAAATGAATATCGTTTTTTAGAGCCCAACTTATAACAGTAAACGAACCACTAAAAAAGAAAAAGAGGACACCCTGGGGCGTCCTCTTTTGAAATATAGCGTGTTAGTCGTTTTAGAATGAGTAACCTAAGGCCAGACTAAATATGCCTGCATTGCCTCCGGTATGATACTTAAGGTCTGAGGCAGATGTGAAAGAGTATTTGGTGTCAAGATATACAGATCCGGCAGTTCTCTTTGTCATGACAAATTTTGAGTATCTGAATCCAACTTCGCCAAGGAGCTTGCCTTTGGTCATGTATTCGTACTCTCTGCTTAGCATATCCATTTTGTGATCTGGAATAATCTCTTCTGAAATCTGGTCTGAAGCACCGGCTGCTGTATGCATCTTGAGCTTGTCTCCGTTGCCCATACTGTAACCTCCCATAAGAGAAAGGTCAATCATACCCTTTTGCATAAGGAAGTTTTTATTAATCTTGCCATATCCGGTTGTGATATTTACCTCCTGACTAAAATAGAATGGTACAACCAGCGAACTTACAGCAGAGTATGATGAGAACTGATAGCCTGCTTTAAAGTTCCAGTCCGGGCTGCATTTAAATTTACCCAGCGCAAGTTCATATTCGGCACTCATGTCAAACGACCTCTTTGCAAAGGCTTTATTTTTGCCGTACTGAATAATTGTTGTTATCCCTCCTATTCTCTCTGTGTTTGTAACATTGTCATAATTAACTGCATCTGAATAGTTGGTTTTCACCTTAAGGTAGTGTCTCATCTCATCCTGTTCAAACTGAGCTATCCCTTTGTACTCAATTGTAGTGCCTTCATTTTGAGTATAAGCTCTGTCTTTTCCCGGACCCGTAAGACCATCCTGAAACTTGTAAGTGAGCTCATTATGGAATCTAAATCTGTCTTTAACGTACTCAATTTGCACAGAACCTCCCTGAATCACATCTACAAATTCTCTTGAGAGATTGAGCTCTGCCTGATTCCAAATATCAAACAATCCAAACCAAAGACCTTTAAAGTTATATCCGGTATAGAGAATTTCATCTTCTGCAATTTTTGAATAAGCAACTTTTTCATGAAATTTCCTGTAGTAGTAGTTTAGTCCGAAGTTGAAATTTTCTGTTTTATACAAAAACCCGGCAGTTGTTTCAAAGTCCAGAAGATCGGTTCTGTGTCTCAGGTCTTTTCTTTTGGCAAGCATTGCTGTTTCATAATTTACCTGCAGACCAAATATGAGATTGTCTGAAAGAGGAGAAGAAAATCCCCCATTTAGTTTGTAACTCTCTTTAGCTTTAACTGCAGGTCTGTCATCAGCAACTGACAACATATATCTTTCAGGGTATATTAAGCCCGACCATGTCATGTTTTGTCCCTTGAAATTGTTATAATCAATTTTGCCAAAGAACGTTGTTTTCTTGAATTTTGTGTAAGAGGCTGTTCTAAGACCGAAATTGTAGCTATTGTCCGATTCGTAGAATTTTACAAACGGGCCATCGTTTTTGCCAAAGTAAGTCTCAATATATGAAGAGTTGTTAAAGTCAATAAATTGTAAACCTGCGGCATTGTAGCTATCTGTCCATGTCTGTTTTCTCTGTAAGTCATCAAAGTGATACAGACACTTTTCCTGCACCTGCTTTTTTGCTTGTGCCGTTACCGGTTTCATAAAAACCAGCTGGCAAAGAATAAGTGCAGATATTATAAATGTATATTTAATTTTTAATTTCATAATCCTGAGTTTTACTATTCTTTAATTGACTGACTTTGTCTGATGTAAAAATCATTCGCAGAGTTGTTTGTGTCCATATATACAATCCTGCCACCGGCAGCTGCTGTTGCAATTGGATCAATTTTTCTGTGAACGGTTTTTCCTTGATAAGCTTCTGAATTCTCCATAAGAGCATAGCTGGCATCAATTGATGCTGGTAATCTCTTATTTTTAGTTGAAGCATCAAAACACTCAACCCCATCAAGAACCCAGGTTGATGGGATAAGTACATACTCAGTAGCCGATGTAGTACCAGGTTTACGACTTCTGTTTGCAGGGTTGTTTACATATGCCTGAGCTCCAACTTCAGGAATCCTGAAAATTACGGGAGCAGGACTACTAACAGAGAATGGATAAGCAGTTGAAGTTCCCTCTTTCCACAACAAATCAAGCCACCTTCCCACTAGATTTGGTCCCGGAGAAGGGTGATAGGAGGCGTTTGTATATCTCTGATTATAGCAAACCCAATATCCGGGTACATTTAAATTAACCGACATTGGTCTTAGAATAGTATGATCAACGGCAGCTGATAGAGCAACTACAGCAGTTTCTCCGGGTTGCAGTGGATGGCTTTTACCATTCCCCGGGAATTGCCATACAGCCTCAATTATTGGGATAGTATCTCTTATCACCCTTTGTCCATCTTTGATATATGACCACGGTGAAGGATTTGTTGGAGCATTATATGGCTCAACGATTCCAAAACAGACACTATCTAGATAGGCGACCTCATCACTATTGTTATAAAGAGCAATATATTTATCATACTGAAAATTTTTCAAATCCGTACCGATACATCCTCTGTAATAAATCTCTTTAATAATGAGCTGGCCTGCATAGGATAAAACTAATTCTACATTTACACTAAGGTCTCCCTTAAGTGTGTCGATCAGGCGTACCTGGTCAATACTGCGGTTGAAAATTGGGATGGCTCCTGATACAGGAGTGCCTTTATCTGTAACAGAAATTCTGTAAAACCCATATTGAAGGTCAATCGAAGCTTTTCCATTGTTGTCTGACACAATGTTATATACAGCACCGTTTGTTGGATTTATAACAGTAATTTCAGCTCCCGCTTTTTGTTCATGCTCAAACCCTTCAGGGTAGATGAGATTGATGTTTAGTTTTCTTGACCCCTCTGCATACGGATTGCTGTCAATAAGATCATTCAATTTCTGCTGACAAGAAGATACAAGGCCAACTAAAACAAGTAACATTAATATATATAAACCTTTTTTCATCTCTCTCTAAGTTTAAAATTTAATTCTGAGTGTTGCTCCGTATGCAAATCCTATATTTCTGGAATATCTTAGGCCAGTTGCCCAACTTTCAAGATAAGGATTGCTCTTTGTGAAGTTATTTACATAAAATGATAGAGAAGCAAGATCTCCAATCTCTTTTGTAAGACTGATGTTTGACATAAAATATGCTCCATTTCCGTCTCTGGCATAACCATAGGTAGTATTAGAACGGCCAATTAAATATGCAAAACGTGGATCATTTGCTTCTGTCTGTGTAAATGGTTTTACAACTCCGTCAAATCCCATGTATGCCACCGGCCATACACCAGAATAGTACTCTTTTTGATCATATACGCTTCTGTTTACTTTATTTCCGTTTTCATCAACCAGATATGCCCACTCTTCCCCATTGTAGTAAGTTAGATTTTGTGACCTGTTAAATATTGTACCTTCTACTCTTAAAGAGACAGTCATTCGAATCTCAGGGATATGGGTAGTCGCGGTAAGATTTGCTGTAAGCCCGTCTGCCCAGCCCCCATTATAGGTGATGGTTCTTGTTGTTCCGCCAAGATAGAAAGCGGCATACTCATATGACCTACCAGCATTGGCAGGAAGAGTTGAGTGAGGTCTGTTTGTGTATGAAGAGTTCAGTCTTTCTGAAACCTCTTTTGCGTAAGAGTATCTTGCATCAAATCTGAAAGATGTTCGGATTGACTCAACTTTTCCGAAATCTACTGTTAATTCGAGACCCTGTCTGGTACTTGGATCCCCGTTGGCCTGCATTCCATTTGTGATAAACAGTGTGTCATTAACCGATGTAGGGATTAGCTTTTCACCCAGAGACGGGTTGTCTTTGTCTTTAACATATATATTTCCTGTTACCCTGTCTACTCTGAACTCAGGATTGTTTGGAACTGCAAAATTTTCATCGCTCTTTTTATATGCATAAGGCACATGATAACTCTCTGTAATATATGGAGTAAGGGACTTATTGTTGTAATATACAAGGCTTACTCCAATGCCTCCGATATTTGCATCAATACCATACTCCATATTACGGCTCCTTGACCATTTGAGCTCAGGGTTAAAGTAATCCCTGAAGACATTTGTATTGGAAACATAGAAGTAGTTATTTTGTGTGCCATAGTTTTTTGAATAAACCATTATATCACGGTATTTATCCATTGGGAAAAGTATGTTAAATGAAGGAAGTTTTTCCATCATTCCCCATCCTCCTCTTATGCTTAGGCCTCTTAAGAATCCTTTATTGCCTTTTTGCTCAACAAGAGTATATCTTCCGTTGAAACGTGGTGAGGCCGATAAAGCATTATCGTATGCCATATCCTGAATGATATTACTCTCAAACCTTACACCTCCAACAAGTGACAGTGTTGTTTTACCTATAGGAATAGTAACATTATCTTCAATATAAGCATTTATATTATGCATGAATGGGATATCTGTGTATGGTCTTGGCCTGTAACCGTCGGGATAGAGGTTTTTTTCATAATCTTCACCTTTACCAATATTACCGTTAGTAGACCATCCTATACCGGCTTTTATTTTGTTTAGAACCTCTCCGTATCTTTTGTTAAGTGTGTACTTTAAGTTAGCACCAATATTAATGCTTTTGCTATCAATCATCTTTAGGTTGTAAAACTGTGCCGGCAAATAGTTTGTTTCGAAGTAACCATTCTCTGTTGAATTACTGGCAGGTCTTAATGTTGCATAAGAGTAATAAAGATTATCTTCACTGTAATCGTCTTTATAACTGGCCGACAAACTAAGATCCAGACCTGTTATATATTCACTGTTGATAAGCCAGTTTACACTTGTTCCAAATCTAAAAGCATTGTCGGAAGTCATTGAGTAGGTGTCTTTATAAGCATCAGGGTCCTGCTTTGAGTCCTGACGACCAATTGTCCCTCCAATATTCACATTAAACTGAACAGGTTTTCCTTCTCTGTTGAATGTGTTTGAGTAGTTCAGCCCGTAACCGTTTCTAAAGTAGGTTGTGTATGGAGAAACAGGATTCTGGAATGCATGTGCATATTCAGCATTAATATTGAGGATTCCTCTCTCTTTTTTCAAATCCAGACCTTTACTTACCGAAACCTGCTTGGTTGTAGGGTTAAGAGATACCGATGTATTAAATGGTGAACGACCCTTTTTAGTGCGGATGATTACAAGACCTGAGGTCATATCTCCATACTCAACAGATGGTACACCGGTGATAACTTCAATTGACTCAAAGTTTGATGCAGCCAGGTTTCTGGTATCAATACCGGTTGTTGATGAGAGGTTACTGTTTGATGACAGTCTCACGCCATCAACTTCGACAGCTGTACCGAAGCTTCCGTTTCCGTCTCCACCCCTGATGTTAAAAATACTTTGGGTCATCAGGTTTGGGTTGACTGTTTTTCCACCTGGCAGAAGGCTCATAATGTCTGTAGGGTTAATAACCTGCAGGTGGTCAATTGCCTGTCTGTCCATTCTTGTTGAGGTGTTAATAGCACTCTTAACTTCAGTTGCAGTTACTGTAACCGAATTAAGTTTCAGATTCTCTTCTCTCACCTTCAAAGTCAGGTTTTCAATGTCTCTTTCGACGGCAATTGTCATCTCAAGAGTCTGATAACCAAGGCAGGTAATTTGAAGTTTTGTTGTTCCTGCCTGAACTCTGTTAATTGTGAACGCACCTTTGGCGTCAGTTGTTCCCCAAAGGTTAAGATCAGGAAGTGAGACTAAAGCCATCTCGACAGGAAGGTTCGTCTCATTTTCGAGGACGAAACCCTTTACCGAGTACAGCCTTCTCGCTGTCTGGGCCGGCAAAACCGTTGCAAACCCAACACAGATAAGAAAAAATACCAATAGTTTCCTTTTCATAGTTTAGATAATTAAGTTTATAAAGTAGCGTTAGTGTCGTTGAAGCGGATTGGTAATCAATTGTTTATTTTGTTTGTTATAATTTAAAAGGTTAAGTTCGATATCATCAAGTATTAAAGCATAGGGCGAATATACAGTAATTGGATAATTATCGTACATCTTAACTTGAATTTGTTCTTTAGCTGAAACAGCCTTTATTCGCTTAAGAATAGTGGCATTCATGATAGTCAGAATAGTAGCAGATTTGACCAATATTTCGTTCCCGGTTTTTACATCAACTCTGTATATCTTTGGAGAGATATCATCTCTTAATNNTTATAAGCATATTTCAATCCTTCAGAAGCTGCGCTTTTCAATAAATCTCTCTTTATCTGGGTATTAGATTTCCCATTTTCTGTTTTAATGTGTAATGCAGTTGGTAAAATTGAATAAGAAACATGTCTGTCGATTATATTAAACCTCAAACTTCCGGTTGACTCCATCCCGCTGTCAGCAGGCATTCTTCCTGATATCATCCTTTTAAGAAGGCCTTTTTCTATAAGTGTTATCTCTCCGCTCTTTTCTACACCTTCGGCGTCAATATTTGTATATCCGGGAATTTTAAACCGGTCAAGTTCATAATTATTAGAGATGTCTTTAATTGTAATCTTCTGATCAATAATTTTTTTTCCTATCCGACTAACAAGTGACTTATCAATTTTTGTTATTTTGGATGCTCCGCTATTGAGATTTATATTATCTCTTTTGGCAATTATCCCGTTTTTCATTACAAGGTTTTCCATAAAGAGTTTGAGTACGGCCTGATCTTCAAATAACACAGGGCCGGAGTAGTACTCTGTAATATCTGTTGCTTCTGCTGTCTCCTTAAGGGATGCAGCAAGTTTTCTAACGGATTCTTTAACTGACCTCATTTCTGGCAGATACTTATCAGAAGAAGCGATGTACTCAATTTTATCTTTATGTGTCTGGCCATCACCATCTTTAATTGAAGCTGTAATTGTAAGTACACTAAGTCCGGCTGGTTGGACGAATTTTGTGCCCTCTGTATTAAAGTGGTAGTAATAGGTGTTTGAAGTTTTGTAAGAAACAGAGGAGCTAACAATTTCTGGGTACTCAAGAAAAATTGCAGATAACTCTTTCGTTTTAAGCTCCCATCCCTCTTGATCAAAACTCAGAGTATCATAATTTGTGTTCAATCTTACAAATGGCTTTGTTTTGAGAAAATCGGGGAAATTGCTGCCTGATCGTCCTGATGCAGTTTTTTGTCTGTATGTTGCTGCGGCCTCTTTATATGCAGCATCTGTTGCTATCCAGAAATCTCTTCTGATTTGAGATTCATTATTTTCTGCACTTGCCCTGGAACTTGTGAAGTCGTTGCTGAAATTAACTACATTGGTGGTTCTGTAATCACCCACCAATGGTTTAACAGAGATATTTCTGAAGCGCGGAGTTAGTTTTGAATACACAACTGCACCCAAAACGGCTTTTACCTCAAGTAACTCTTTGTCTGTTACAGAATAGCTTAAAAAGAATGGATTTGGCACGCCTGCCATTTGCAAGCTATCGACTGCCCGTTTTGCTTCGGTTTCCATCGCTCTGAAAATAATATCAGATGCATTCTGAGACAGAAGTTTAGATGAAAACAGGCAAATCAGTATCGAAGTATATATTAGTTTATTTTTCATCCCCTTTCATTTTAAGGTCTGTTTAACACCGGAGGCAGATTTCTTGACCTTGGTTTCATCTGAAGCTCCACCTTGCTAACTAGTATAGAGGGCGAAATTGCTGAAACGGGCACATAACCCGACAGGGATCCGCAGCTACCAATAAAGCTCTCGGTTTCTCCACCGGCACAGATTATATTTGAAAACATAGAGAGTGGGGTCCCTATTAAATCGACCCCTCTTACAAGTTCATCATCCCTTCCGTCAACAAAAACTTTGTACACTTCCAGTGGGGTGACATTAAATGCGTTAGGACTGTTACGTCCAGTCATTGTGAATCCCCCTGTAACCTGCCTGAAGAAGAATCCATACTCTTTCCCCTGTTTTGCCGCCTCCTCTCGTAGCATTTGCCTGAGTTCAGGCTCACTTTTATGGTCATTGGTCTCAATTATCAGATTTGACTGTCTTGATGTAGGATCATAGCCAACTTCAGCTCTGGCATGTCCGTTTGACCTAGGAAATCCTTCGATTGCAGTTCTTGTCATTAGAAAATCGTTAAGAATTCCACTTTTGACAACTGTAACGCGTTCACCTTTCACTCCCTGATCATCAAACTTGTAGTGACCATTTAAGTCCATCCCCTGATAAACCCGGAGCGAGGGGTCGTCAAATACGCTCATTGATATAGGCAATACCTGTTTCCCGACCATTTTTTTAAAAGTCTGGCCATCTCCGTCACTCTTCATCTTTTGCCCCTCAATTCTATGGCCGAATATTTCATGGAAAAAGACACCGCTTGTAGAACCGGAAAGAAGTGCCGGACCTGTATAGGGCTCAACCACCGGAGCTTTCTTGAGTTTAACCAGCCTGTCTGCAAGATCCAAAATGTCTGATGTAATTGCCTCTTCAGACGGAAATCCATCACGATCAAAAGAGAAGTATGTTATTGCAAGAGGAAGATCCATTCCGTCGTCTGCCTTTACAGCAGCCCTGACCATTAAAAAGTTATGAGTAATATTGTGTGCGATTTTTGTACCTTCGGTTGATACATAATACTTTCTTACTAACTCTTGCCTTATTGTAACGGTACCTCGGATGATATCGGGGAACTTAAGGAATAGTGATGAGTATTTTTTCGCAAGTAACCCTGAGATTTCTGTGTCCATCATAACATCTTCAACAACAAGAGGTTTCTCATAGTAGGTTACAACATCTGCGTTTGTAAAATCAGGGGATTTGTCACTCTCTTCTGCTCGTACACCTTTAGATGACTTCATGGCCTGGTAAGAGGCAACTCCGTAGTGATATCGTGATAGAAACTCATTCCACAGAATCTGCTTTACAGCATTCTCAGACTCTTCACTTTTATATGGAAGCAGAATTGGTTCAGGTGTGGTAAAATAGGAGATGGTGGTACCGGGGGTGTTGTTGTGAAAATTATCAAATTCGGGAGACCCGACCCTCACCTCAGGCAATGCTGCCACAATTCTGTCACGACTCACGGCGTTTAAGACTCCGAAAGATGCATCAACAGAAGTTGTAGTTATGTCATCAACTCTGCAGCTCATAAAGAATGGTGCAACTTTTTGTTTACTCAACTCATTGAAGTAGACTTTAAGTTCGCTCTCGATAACATCTAAAAGCCTCTCCTGAGCAGAAACCTTTTTGGTAACTGCTATTGAGAAGAGTGCGTAAAAAGCGCAAAATGAATATATAATTTGTCTAAGCCTCATTACCTGCTCCTGTTGTTTTTACACTGTTGATTATTGCATTAACATTCTGAAGTTGTAGTTCAAGGTGAGCTCTGTCGATGCTGCCTTTTTTGTATTTTTTGGCAGCAGAAACAAGATCTTTTCTCAGTATCTCAAGTTCGTTCCACACTATTGACTGTAAATCATTTAGATAAAGCATGTTTACTCCCATTGCTCTCTTTTCGGTCATGATACTTTTTGGTGCGAGGCTCTTAAGTTTATCAATGTAAACTTTATGTAGTGATCTCAGGTTCACGTCAAGAGGCTTTCCATTGTAAACAGGTTTAAAGATGCCCTTTCTTATATCTTCAAGAAGCTCTTCGGCTCGGTATGTATTTTCATAGTTGTAAGCAGCATCTACCATTCTTGACAAGGCTGCCATCGAGAGCAGGTCGTTCAATACACCGGTTTGAACTGAACGGATGTTTCTTTCGTACATTCCTGAGGCATCAAATTTTTCGATCAGATCGCGTCTGATAAGCCACTGCGGCATTTCAAATACATTTTCTGTTATGAATTTCATCGCACGTTTCTGATTCTCCCTCTCAACAGGGAGATAAGATGGCCCCTCCTGGCTCTGCTTTTTATATGTTTCGTACCTGCCGCCAATATGCGTGGTTACATGTCTCATATACCTCCTCCACTGAGAGAATATCTCTTCATAAAACTCTTTTATCGGTGCGTGGGTCTCATGAGGCTCATAGATCCATTTGTCAAAATTTTGGGCAACATATTTCAGGTTCTTTAGTCCGAGCTCTCCTGCAAGCATAGAGTCGTCTCCAAGATCCTCCGATTGTCCTCGTGGGTCATTTTGAGTAAGCTGATGCTTAATGTAAAGGTATGTTCTGTCTCCCAGCTTCTCTTCTATCATCTTGTCAAGATAAGGGATCTCTTCGCGTGGGTT
This sequence comes from Bacteroidales bacterium UBA5548, assembly GCA_002425935.1. GTDB lineage: Bacteria > Bacteroidota > Bacteroidia > Bacteroidales > UBA932 > Bact-08. The sequence continues at coordinate 168,646 of DINE01000027.1, forward strand.
TGATATGCCGGGGATAACTCTGTAAGCCCAGTTGATATTATATTTATCATAAGGTCCAACGACAGGAATGTACCTCTCTACTCCATCACCCTCCTGGGCGATATAGTTATATCTTGCGTAGTCCATTATGGACATTGTTGTACCGTATTTGTCGGTATATGTTTTCGAGCGAAGTGAGTCAACCGGAATTGCTGCACTTGCTGCAAAATTGTGTGGCAGCCCCAGTGAGTGTCCTACTTCGTGGCAGACCACCTGACGATAAAGTTCGCCCATTATCTCATCGCTAAGTGTAAGCGTTCTGGCTTTTGGGTTTGATCCGGCAGTCTGTACTCGGTACCAGTTTGAAACGAGTTTCATAAGGTTGTGATATATGCATACATGTGCCTCAATAATCTCACCTGAACGTGGGTCTGCTACATGCGGGCCGTAGGCATTCTGCTCCTGTGATGCAAGGTAGTTGACCATAGAGTATCTTGCGTCCATCTCGTCCCAGTCCGGATCCTCCTCCTTTGAAGGGACCTCTTTTGCAATAATTGCATTTTTAAAACCAGCTGCCTCAAATGCCGGCTGCCAGTCCTCAATGCCCTGTTTAAAATACTTTACAAGTTTTTTTGGAGTTGCCGGATCGATATAGAAGATAATAGGTTTGACAGGTTCGGTAAGCTCTCCGCGGTTATAGGCATCTGTATCCTTTGGCTCGAGTCTCCAGCGACGTACATACTGAGTGCCTTTTATCTTAAAGTACTCGTATGAATAATCAGTCTGCCCTTGTGTAAACATACCAACCCGGTCATCGGCTATACGCGGCATCATTGGTTTTTCAGGGAGAAGTAACATTGAGTGGTTTATCTCAAAAGTCACAAAGCCGTTGGTCTCGACACTGCTTCTTGATTTTCCCGCTTTTTTGTACGTTTTCTGCGAACGACACTCGATATTCTGAGGGAATGCCTTTATGTAGTGGATAAAGCTCTTGTTATCTTCCTGATTTCCTATTCCAAACGAGCTCTTCTTCATCTCTGCAAGACCAAAGGTGATGGCATCTTTAGCGTAGAGGTCTGTAACGTCAATTACAGCGGCAGAGTCCTTTCCAAAGGCCCTGATATCGAATGCATAAAATATCGGCTCTACAAATGAGTTCTGAAATGCTGCATAGATGTCGCTCTCTTTGTCGGCAATATTATAGATATATGGAGAGCGGAGGTAAATTTTTCTTCCGTTTGCAGATATGTCCCACCGGAACAAAGTTTCTGAGAGAGACTCTCCTCCGTAACCGGCACCACCCCCGGTCTTGACCGTTCTTACAACCAGGAGTACCTCTCTTCCAAGCAGGTTTTTAGGAATTTCAAAGAAGTACTTATCGCCTATCTGATGCACTCCAAAGAGCCCCTTCTGTGATATCGCCTTTGAGGTTATAATATCTGAATAGGGTCTGATGGAAGCAGGAGCTGCAGTTTTCTCCTTTCCGTTTTCTGTGTTGTTTTCGCTTGTCTCCTCTTTTGTCTGTTCCTGTGAATAGGTTTTAAACGGTGTGATTGTTAAAAGGGCTATTAAGCTGATAGTGAATATGGGGGTTAAATTGAAAAAGGGTCGGTTTTTCATTATTGGGTTTAATTAAAGTAGTTCTTATATATAATAATATCATAGCCATTGATTTGCATCAATTTACATGTGAGTGCATCCACTGCACTTTTTTATACNNTTATAAAAGATTTTTCCGCAAAAATCTTAGATAACCCAATCCCCATAAGGTTTTGCAAGGTAGTAAATATTTCATGAAAATTTTTAAAAAAAGCCACTTTCCCTCTAATTTTTAATCTCTT
>DINE01000027.1:170490-254968 GCA_002425935.1 Bacteroidales bacterium UBA5548
GATTTAATGAACAAGAGAATTATTTTAGGTTAATATGCAAAACCGGTCAGATTCTTAATATCCCGGGGTGCATTAACAAAAAAAGTGAACTCCTGAAGAGAGTCCACTTTTAAGTTTGCTTGGAATATCTTTTATATCTTCTTTCTAATTTTTATTCAGGCCAAATTTCTCAATAAGGGCTTCCGGCCTGGGATCTCTGCCCCTGAAGTTGCGGTAAAGAACAGCAGCATCTTCAAGATTCCCTTTTGACAAAATATTGGCCCTGAAAGACTCGGCCACCTCTTTGCTGAAAATACCTCTCTCTCTGAAAAGTGAAAATGCATCAGCCTCCAGAACTTCGGCCCATTTATAACTATAGTAGCCCGCAGAGTAGCCCCCGGAAAATATATGTCCGAAAGAGGTTGAGATGCAAGCAGAATCAATAAATGGTAAAATTCTTGCCCTTTCTGTTGCCCTCTTTTCAAAAGCAAGAACATCTGCTGTTGCCTCTGTGTCGCTCAGATTGTGCCATGCCATATCATTCATTCCAAATGACAACTGTCTTACATTTGAGTATCCTGCAAGGTAGTTTCTTGCGTCAATAATTTTTTTGATAAGTTCCTGGGGGATATCCTCTCCGGATTCATAATGCTTTGCAAAAGATTTCAGAAATTCACTCTCTGTTGCCCAGTTTTCCATGATTTGAGAAGGAAGCTCCACAAAATCTCTCACAACATTTGTCCCTGTAAGTGAAGGGTAGTTACCCTCGGCAAGCATACCGTGCAGAGCGTGACCAAATTCATGCAATAGGGTTGAAAATTCATTGAATGTCAGGAGTGAAGGTGAAGTTTCGGTTGGTTTGGTAAAGTTGCAGACAAGAGATACAAATGGCCTGTTCTCCTCACCTTTATAGTAGAACTGATCTCTGAATGTTGTCATCCAGGCACCACCTCTTTTACTTTCGCGAGGGAAGTAATCCATATAGAGCAGTGAGATAAATTTTCCGGATGCGTCTTTTACCTCAAATACCTTAACGTCGCTGTGATAAACAGGTATCGATCTGTTTTCGGTGAAAGTCAGCCCGAACAGAGAGTCTGCAAGAGAGAAAATTGCCCTCTCTGCGCTTTCAAGTCTAAAGTACGGTTTTAACATCTGATCATTAACAGCATACTTTTCAATCTTATACTGTTCAGACCAGTAGCTGAAATCCCAAGGCATAATTTCTCCGGTGAATCCTTTGGATTTTGCAAAAGCGGCAATCTCTGCAATCTCCCTCTTTGCCGGGCCTATTGTCTTTGAAAGCAAATCGTCTATAAAACTGTTAACCCTTTGTGGCGATCCGGCCATATTGTTTGAGAGCACGTATTCGGCATGAGTTGCATATCCAAGCAACTTTGCTCGCTCCATACGGAGAGCAACAATTTTCTTAATGGCCTCTCTGTTGTCAAATTCATCATTGAATGATTTGGAGTTATAAGCCCGCCACATCTTCTCACGTAAACTCCTGTTGGTGCTGTACTGCATGAACGGTCCAAAGCTAGGGCCATGTAGTGTGAACACCCAACCGGCTAACTCTCTCTGCTTTGCCTCTGCTGCCGCTCCTTCGATAACAAACTGTGGAAGCCCCTCCAGCAAGGTGCTATCTTCCAGATGCATTATAAATTTATTTGTTGCTGCTAATACATTTTGTCCAAAGATAAGAGTCAGCTTGGAGAGTTCGGTGTTAATCTCTCTGTATCTCACTTTTGCATCTCCTTGCAATCCCGCGCCGCTACGTGTAAAACTTTTGTAAGTCTCTTCTGTAAGGCGAAGTTGCTCTTTGGTTAGGTTAAGGTTCTCCCTCTTTTCGTAAACCGCCTTTACCCTCTCAAAGAGCTTCTCGTTAAGCATAATGTCATTTGAGTACTCTGTAATCATAGGAGATACTACAAGAGCTAAATCCTGCATAACAGAATCGGTATGTGCTTCGTTAAGATTAAAGAATATTGAGCTGACACTTGACAGTTCAACTCCGGCAAACTCCAGAGCTTCGATTGTATTTAAAAAGTCAGGCTCCTCTGTTGACAGAGTTATTGAATCTACTCTGCTTTTAGCAATTTCAATAGCCTTGGTAAAGGCATCTTTGTAGTGCTCGTTTTTGATCTTATCAAAAGCAGGTGCTCCGTAAAGGTTATCCGATTTTACCAGAAGTGGATTAATGTCTGTCATTTTATTGTTTTTGCATGAAAATAGTAGTAGTGATATGATAATGGCAACAACCGCATATGGTTTAATGTTCATGGCTTAGTAATTTATAGTTTTTACTTTATGAGATTCAGCAATAAAAAAACGCATTGAAAATTCAGGTATTACCAAAAAATTCAATGCGTATTTTAAACGATATCCTATGTTATTAGTTTGTCTGAATTACAAGATATTTTGTCTGTTCCCAGAATGATGCCGGATTAGAAATCTTAATAACAAGCATTTCGTTGGCATCAGCCTCTAGAGTATAGGTTCCTGCAGGGTGGATAGAGAGTACCTTTGCTTTTTTAACATTTAGGTTAATCTCCTTTACGTTGCGGATATCAATCTTTACAAAAGCTGACTGCTCTGCCTCATAAGAGATTTTTGCTGACCTGAACAAACCGCCTTTTGATAGAACTTTGGCATTTATCAGTTCGCTTTTAGGAGCTGAAATGTAAAAGGCTGTATTCAATAACTGATCCTGAGTTGCAATAGTCTCTTTATTTGCCTCTCTCTCTTCTGTAAGTGATGTTACATCGCTTTTAAGGGTTGCAACAGCTTTATCAAGAGTGGCTATCTGCTGAGTTTTGATTTTTAGCTGACTATCTTTCTCCTCAAGCTGCTTCTGAAGGTCTGCAATTAGTACGGATTTCTCTTCCAGCTCTTTGGTCATGGACTCAAGGCGCTTTTTAAACTGTGATGATTGATAGCGGTTGTCATTCTTCAATTTTTCTATCTGCTGTTTGTAGCTGGCAATTGCATCGCCAATCGCTTTTACATCAGATTTCATCTGCTCTCTTTTATTTGCGTTCAGTTCAGTACCCGACTGAGCCTGAAGCACCAGAATGTTCTCTGCCTCACGTATGGTTTTGAGGCCCTCTTCTACCTCGTTAAGGGTAGCAAATACTTCCTCCAGCTCTGCTCCCTGGGCAGCAGAGGTAACAGAAAGTGAATCAAGTTTGGCCTGAAGATCTTTATATTTTTTTGAGCTCTCTACGCATGATGTAAGGGAGAAAACTATAAATGCAAAGGCCAGAATGGTTGTTAATTTCTTCATCTTTATGAATGTTAGTGTGTTATGTGCTGTTTTTTAAAGTAAATTCTGCCCCAAATGTATGAATAATTTTAAATCTATTGTAAATAAAAAGAAATATTTAAAAAATTTCTGATTCTGTAACTTGTTTTTCTGATTTTAAATAATATTTATCTCTTCCTGATTCTCTTCCTGCTCATCGCTTATTTACTTTACAATGTATTAATTAAAAAACAATTGTTATGGAAAAGTCACTTAACAAAGTAGAGTTGAAAGGAAATGTGGGGTTTGATCCACGTATCAGTGTTTATGATGAGGGGGCCGTTGTGATGCGTCTTTCCCTTGCAACAAATGAGAGCTACAAAAATAAAAAGGGAGAGTTTGTTGAAGATACCGTCTGGCACAATGTTATTGCCTGGGCCGGAAAAGGCATGCCCGATTTTTCAAAAATCAAAAAGGGCACTTTTCTTTCGGTTACCGGAAGAATCAAGCCGGTGCAGTATCAGACAAAAACCGGTGCCGATAAGCACAGCTATGAGATTGTTGCCTACAGCATAAAACTTCCGTCGGATGAGGGTGAATAGAAAATTATAGCTATTTTTGGCGTGAATTAATAAGAGGGGAGCATACCCCTCTTTCACAGCCAAATATTATGGAGAGAGATTTTTTCCTGTACAACACACTGTCAAGAAAGAGAGAAAAGTTTGAGACAATTACGCCGGGGATGGCAGGTATTTATGTTTGCGGCCCTACTGTTTATGGGGATGCACACCTTGGCCATGCCAGGCCTGCAATCACATATGATATTCTGGTAAGGCTGCTCAGACACCTGGGATACAAGGTCAGATATGTGAGAAATATCACAGATGTTGGGCATCTTGAAAATGATGCAGACGAGGGTGAAGATAAAATCGCAAAGAAAGCAAGGCTCGAACAGCTTGAGCCTATGGAGATAGTTCAGCACTACACTATCAGATACCACGAAGCTATGAAGCTTCTTAATACTCTTCCTCCCAATATTGAGCCAAGGGCTTCGGGACACATTCCTGAGCAGATATCACTTGTTTCAAAAATTCTGGAGAGCGGTTTTGCCTACATCAGCAACGGATCGGTTTATTTTGACGTTGAGACATACAACAAAAAACATCCTTACGGAATTTTATCGGGTAGAACGCTTGAGAATGTTATTAGTAATTCAAGGGAGCTCGACGGATCGGATGATAAAAAATCTCCGTTTGATTTTGCTCTTTGGAAAAAGGCAACTCCGGAACATATTATGAGGTGGGACTCTCCGTGGAGCAACGGATTTCCGGGCTGGCACCTGGAGTGCTCTGCCATGAGTGCAAAATATCTTGGAGAGAGTTTTGATATCCACGGGGGAGGGATGGATCTTCTCTTCCCACACCATGAGTGCGAACTTGCCCAGAACACGGCAGCCAGAGGAGATGGTGGTGTAAGATACTGGATGCATAACAACATGATTACCATTAACGGGCAAAAGATGGGTAAGTCGCTTGGTAACTTTATTACACTTGAAGAGCTATTTACCGGGAGTCACCAGATTCTTGAAAAAGCTTACAGCCCAATGGCCATAAGGTTTTTCATTATGCAGGCTCACTATCGCAGTACCCTTGATTTTAGCAATGAGGCGCTTACTGCTGCCGAAAAGGGATATAAGAAGATGGTACAGGCGGCAAAAGATGTTGCCTCATTAAATGCATCGCAGGGAGCTCTGTCGGCAGAAATTGCAGATATAAAGAGAGGTGTTTATGATGCGCTTTGCGACGATCTTAATACTTCCGTTGCTTTGGCTCACCTGTTCGAAGCAGTAAGGGTTGTTAATCTGGCAAAGGATAATCAGCTTAAGTTAACAACAGAAGATAAAGAGACTCTTCAGTTCCTCTTTTCAGAGATAATGGAAGGGGTGCTGGGAATTGTTGATGAGCAATCAGGTTCGGGGAGCAGTGTAATTCTCAACGAAGTTGTAGGGATGATCCTTGAAATGAGGAAAGAGGCCAAGGCAGAGAAGAATTTTGCTAAAAGTGATGCAATCAGACAGAGACTCACAGAGATTGGTATAACAATCAAGGATACCAAAGAGGGTACCGAGTGGAGTCTTTAAGGCGGACTATTTAAAAAACACTAATATCTGTTTTTATGAAACGAAGAGATTTTTTTAAAATCGTCTCCATGGGGGGCGTGGGTCTTGCATTAAATCCTGTTATTAAAGCCTCTGAACTTACACCCTTGCTTAATTTACAGGAGGGGCCGGCTACAAATATTGAAGATGCGATTAAAATTCCAAGAACTAAAACCTCTATGCCCGGGCTTTACCCCGGAAAGGTGGTAAAGATAATTGACGAAAAATCTGTAATTGACGGGAAACCACAGGACGATGTAGCATATGAAATGCTTAAAACGGCAATGTTGTCGTTAACCGGTGAGAAGAGTCTGAAAAAAGCGTGGCGAAAGTTTGTCTCGCCAAAAGATATCGTAGGACTTAAAGTAAACCCCGTTGCAGGGAAACTTCTTACAACTTCACATGCCGTAACAAAGTCAGTTGTCAGGCAGCTTGAAGAGGCCGGAGTTCCTCGTACAAATATTGTAATCTGGGACAGACGCGAGATGCAGCTTCATGAGACAGGGTACACATCTGAGAACTATCCGGGAATTAAAATAACCGGCACAGAGTGTATGGATGAGAAGGGAGGATTTTATGATAACGAAGGAAAGCTTTACAGCGAAGGAAGAATCGATAAAAACCACTTCTTTTATGCCGAACTTGAAGGGACTCACGACGATTACACTTTACCTTATATGGTAAACGGCGGGAAATACTCCTACTTCACAAAAATATGTACTCAGCAGGTTACTAAAATCATAAACATACCAATACTTAAGAACGCCGGCCCTACTACAACTCTTGCGCTTAAAAATCTTGCATACGGTGCTATTACAAACACCTCAAGGTTACACAAAATATGGCATGAGACATGCGCATTCGTTTGTGCCTTTCCGCCAATCAGAGACAAGGTTGTACTAAACATCGCAGACGGGCTTGTAGGTTGTTTTGACGGCGGACCTTCTGCCAAACCGCAGTTTATATGCAACTACAATATGCTTATTGTAGGAAGCGATCCTGTTGCTGTTGACAGGACCGGTCACGATGTAATTATTGCAAAGAGGATAGAGAAAGGTATCCAGACGGAGGATAAGAAAAGTGCTTCGAAGTTTATCGATTTGGCTCAGGATCTAAAACTTGGCATTGGTGACAGGGATAAAATCGAGCTTATAGAGTTAAACACATGATTTGAAAGATGAGAACTCTTTTTAAAATTGCCCTTTTGCTGGTTGCCTCTTTCTCATTTTATTCTCTGAACGGACAATCCGGCCCCTCCGGGGATATATCTGAACAGATAAAAATTAAGCGGGAAAGAACATTCAAGGGGGAGGCTCTTTACGGCTTTATGAACGGAGGAAGTGAACTCTATCTCGAATACGGCTTCAAAGATCTCAGAGCAATTGACATATCGTTCAGAGGCAACGACTATACAGTTGAAATCTATAAAATGGCAGGTCCCGAAGAGGCATTCGGGATCTACTCAATCCATACATTTGGTATGTTGTATGCAGATACTCTCTTTGAAATTTCATGTCACTCCCTGATGCAGCTTCAGACAGTTGCCGGCGATACCTACTATTCACTGGTGTTTGAAACACCCTCAAAAGAGGTTAACAGCGATGCAGTTGAACTTATAAAATATTATATTGAGAGAGCTGAAAATCAGGGTGAATTTGAGCTTCCTTCAGAGATTAATGAATTTGTAACCAGCGTGTCAGGCAACCTGAAGCTAATGATGGGGCCGCTTGGAGTTATGGCCGGCTCTTCGGAACTTATAGATTTGCTTAAAAATATGTCAAATTATAAGATATGGGTTTTTAAAGACGAGAATTCAGCCACCTCGAAAGCACTTTTTTACACAAAAGACGAAAATTCTATTACTCATTTAAAGAGCCTTTTAGCGCCTTCAGCCTTGGTTTTGCAAGGAAAAGGGTGGTTGCTGTTTGATTTTTAATAAATATTTTTTATTAAATTCGCAAAATAGCAAGTTATAATTTGTGAGAGTATCTTATTTCATAGTTGCATCGTTATCAGTCTCCATGTACCTTATCTCGGTTATGGGAGTGGGCAGATACTCTTGTAATTGTGATCACTCTTCAGAAATTGCGTTTCTTGGGATTCAGACGCGTTGTTCTTGTACTAATCAGCCGGACCATCAGCACGCCGACCATAAGTGCATTTGCGGAGCACATCTTGAGGCCAAGGAGTCCAGCCGGGATGACTGCTGTTCGGTCAACTACCACTTTCTCAAATCAGATCAGAATTTACTCCACATAAACTTTGACTTTATTCAGTCAGACTATCAGATGCTTCAGCCGATAAGCACGATATGTCTGGGAGTCTCAATGATTCAGCGGCCAAGAATCAAAAATTTTCAGGCACTGTTCCGATCGGCACCGGTGCCCATATTCGAAAAAAATCGCCAATTGATTTTATGATCAGTTGAGGGAGGGTTATACCTCCCAAAGGCTGTTGTATTGTTTTCGTGACTCTTATCTGTTGCGGAGATGTGTCTTATTATGTAACATAAAATATTGCGATGAAAGTTCTTGTATCATTTACCCTAATAACCTTCATGACACTTCTGACAGGTGGTCTAACCGCCAAACCTGCAGAGAGAGGCGTGGCAATTGTAGTGGACCCTTTAACGTGGGACAATTGCAAAAAATCCATAGAAAACTACTCATCTTCAATAAAGGCCGATGGGCTTAACCCAATAATTCTTGTTGACAGATGGGGAGTTCCAGACTCAATACGTACCAATCTGTACAAATTGTACAAAGAGAAAAATTTAGAGGGAGCTGTTTTTATAGGTGACATTCCTGTGCCTATGATAAGAAATGCGCAGCACCTTACAACTGCATTTAAAATGGATCAGCGAAGACCATGGGACAGATCTTCTGTACCTTCAGACAGGTTTTACGATGATTTTGATCTAAAATTTGAATACTTAAAGAGAGACTCAGTTTTTACAAACTACTATTATTACAATCTGGCAGCAGACAGTCCTCACCGGATTGAGTGCGAAATCTACAGCGCCAGAATCAAACCTCCGCTGGTTCCGGGTAAAGATAAATATACCCTTATCGGAGAATTTCTTGATAAAGCGGCAGCAGAGAAACTTCAAAAGAGAGTAATTAATTCACTTACCTATTTCTCCGGACACGGATACAACTCAAACTGTCTGGTCTCAAGAGTTGACGAGAGACTCTCCCTTACAGAGCAGTTCAAAACCTTTAGTGACGGGAAGGGTACTTTAAATTTCATCGATTTTACTTTTGATGACTTTGTTAAGCACCGTCTGATGTCTGAGCTCTCAAGAGAAGATCTTGACCTGGCAATTCTGCACCACCACGGTTCTGAAGATGCGCAACTTCTTAATGGCTCATCTCTTACCAATATGCCAAACAGGTGGATTGATATGACTAAGAAGTTTTTCCGCGGTAAAATCAGAGGGTCGTCAGATACAACTGCTTCTAAGCAGTACTATATTGACAACTATAACGTACCTGCATCTTGGGTGGAGAACGCATTTAATCCCGATTTCATTAAAAGGGACAGTCTGGATGATGCATCGCTTGATATCTCGATTCCTGATATGTACGGGTATAAACCTGGAGCTCGGGTAATTCTCTTTGACGCATGCTTTAACGGATCGTTCCATCTTGAGGACTACATAAGCGGCCACTATATCTTTAATTCCGGTAAAACAGTTGTGGTAAAGGCAAATTCGGTAAACACTCTTCAGGACACATGGACGAATCAACTGGTTGGGATCCTTGATTTTGGAGTTAGCGTTGGTAACTGGGCAAAAGGGCAGATGACTCTGGAGTCACATCTTATCGGAGACCCTACATACAGATATGCATCATCACACTCTGCTTCAAAAGAGCTCGCCGGGATTGATTCAAAGATTGTAAATGAGAAATTTAACGAGAAACTTTGGAGAGGGAATATTAAAAGCTCTGTTCCGGAGCTGAAGTCTCTTTCAATGAAGATGCTCTATAATATGGGTAAAATTACAACAGATGAACTGCTTACAATACAGACAGGAGATAAGAGTCCTGTTGTAAGAATGCAGGCGTTTTACCTAATCAATAAAAGATACAACCCGAATGTTGTAAAATCTCTTAAGGCGGGTCTTTACGACAATTATGAACTTATAAGAAGGATGAGTGCCAAAGAGGCCTCTACAAACCTATCTCCTGAATTGCTTGAAGATATATTTAAGGTAAGATATTCGCCGGGAACATCTAAGAGGGTGGAGTTTCAGCTCAAATCGGCTTGTGAGTCATACGGTAAAGATGAAGCTCTTGCAGCATTTTCAAAATATGCTGATACCGGAAAGGATCAATGGTATATAAACAGAGGGCAGGAGAGAAAAATGCTTGAATACATCCTGGGCAGAACCGAGAAGGAGATGGCAGAGCTGCTTGATCCAGCCATTGCCGCAAGAAACAAGCGTTTCACAATAACTGCTCTCAGGAATCTAAATAACGTTGCATACCTTGATACCCTGTTCAGGTTCCTCAGAGAGTCAGACGATAATGAGCTCAGAGCCACACTTGCCGAGGCATTTGCCTGGTATACCAATTCATGGAAAAAGCATGAGATTGTAAAAGCTTTGAGTGAGCAACTTAAAATTGAAAAGGACAATAATGTAAAGAGTGAAATAACACGAACTATATACAGATTACAAGACTAACCCAACTAACTTTAATAAACTATGAAGAGAGACAAAATCCAGATTTCGGACAGAGGTGCAAAAGCGCTGATTCTGCCTGCGATAGCTTTGTTTCTTGCGATGGGGTTGTGTGCGGACCTCTCTGCACAAACCTCCTCACAGGGAAATTTTGCTACGCTCAAAGGTGTTGTTCTTGAATCGGGAACAGAAAATGTACCGGTCGAGTTTGCAACAATTCAGGTTCTTCCCCAGGGATCTTTTACTACTACCAATACCAGGGGGGAATTCACATTCGAGAGATTATCACCGGGAAGGACAGAGATTAAGATTCACTTTCTGGGAATGGAGTCTATCGACACAACACTCAACCTTATTGCGGGAAGGGTAACAGAGCTCAGGTTCAGAATGAAGTTCAGTTCATTTCGTCTAAACGAAGTATCGGTTGTTGCTACCGAAAGTAAAGCAGGTCAGGCAACAGCATCAAACATTTCAAGACAGGCAATGGACCACCTTCAGACAAGCTCATTGTCTGACATCCTTCAACTTTTACCGGGAGGTGTCACAGTGAATCCGAGTCTATCAACAGCCAAAACATTTACAATCAGAAGTCTGGGAGGAACAGCTACCAACATGAACAGTATGGGTACTGCAATTTATGTCGACGGAGCACCTATATCCAACAATGCAAACCTTCAGACACTCTCTCCATCAATTACCGGTTCTGCCGGAGCTGTGGGAGGAGGATCTTCTCCGGCATCGGGTATCGATATCAGGTCAATCTCCACCGATAACATTGAGTCTGTAGAGGTTATCAGAGGTATCCCTTCAGTTGAGTATGGAGACCTCACCTCCGGAGCTGTGATTGTAAGATCAAAGGCTGGACGTGAACCTCTTATGGTGAGATTTAAGACCGACCCGTTTATCAATCAGGCATCAGTAAGCAAAGGTTTAAGCCTTGGTGAGAAAAAGGGATACCTGAATATTAGCGGCGACTATGCATACAGCGCTGCAGATCAGACCGAATCCTATAATTACTACCAGAGAGCTACTGCTAAGCTTCTCTATTCAAACCGCTTTAAAAACCTCTCTTCTAACACCTCATTTGACTTTTCAATGGGAAAAGATACCCGCGAGAGAAATCCCGACGATGAGAGAAGTCAGCTGGAATCAGGTGCAAAGGATATTGGAATTAGATTTAATACAAACGGCACCTGGAATATTAACAAATGGTGGCTCAATAACATTAAATATACACTCTCGGGTAGCTACAGAGATAAACACTCTTATACCCAGCAACTTCTAGGTAACGCTTTTTCTGCATACTCAATGTCAAATACAGACGGCGCAGTTCTAAGTAACAGACCCGGACAAAAAGTGTATGATATAAATGGGCGTGAACTTACAAATATTCCTCCGGGAGAGAGCACATACTATGCAACATATCTTCCTAATGAATATTTCAGCAGATATGATATTTACGGTAAAGAGCTTAATCTGTTTGCTAAAGTTAATGCCACATTTTCAAAACGCACAGGCAATATTACAAACAGGATTGTAATTGGTGCCGATTTTAAGACAGACGGTAACATAGGAGACGGCAAGGTATATGACCTGCAGAACCCACCTTACAGACTTTTGTCAGCAGAAAACTCCTCTCCAAGGCCACGTAAATATTCAGATATTCCGTTCATAAATCAGTTCTCGGCGTACGCCGAAGAGAACTTCACCTGGAATATTGGTGAGAGGGATCTTACTGCTCAGGCAGGTATCAGATACGATAATATTCAGGGTAAAAACAAGGTAACTCCAAGGTTCAATGCAGCATTTGAAATATTGCCTGGTTCACTCTGGATAAGAGGAGGCTATGGCCAAAACGCAAAAGCCCCGTCAACAATATATCTATATCCTGAGAATGCATACTTCGATTTTGTACACTTCAACACCCTCAACAGTACATCGGTACCACAGGCAGAGCAGCTGTTGCTCTCTACCACAAGGGTTTTTGACACAAGAAACAGAAATCTGAAGATTGCAACCAACACCAAAAGCGAAATTGGTTTTGATGTGAGAATTAAAAAGATGAGATTCTCGGTTACCGCCTATAACGAGGTTCTTCTGGATGGATACAATCTGGGAAATACTATTGAGACCTTCAGGCTTATCAACTATACAGAGTATCAGGTTGGTCAGGCAAATCCCGGCTCTATCCCTACACTCAAAGAGAAGCAGACAAGCAGGGTGTTTGTCAACTATGCAACTCCTATGAACAATGTAAGGGCAAATAATCGCGGAGTTGAGTTTGATTTTGACTTTGGCAGGTTTGATGCCATAAGAACATCCTTCGTATTAAGCGGTGCATACATGAGAAGCTCTGAGTGGAACGAAGGTCCTGTTTTTGGAACCAACAGAAACCTAAACAGTCTGGAGAAGAACATTGCAATTTACGACCCTTACCAGCGTGATGAGAGAGAGAGATTGGTGTCAACTCTCAGGGTAACACACAATATCCCTTCGATAGGTTTTGTACTCACAGCAACCGTTCAGGCAAACTGGGTTAACAAAAACTGGACTCGCTACGATAACGATACGATGTTTGTTGCCTACATTTCACGAATTGACGGACAGGTGAAGCAGTTTGATCCTGCATTAAAAGACGATCCTGAGTTCTCATATATGTTTACAAGCAGAAGCTCAACAAGAAGAATTGTTGAATCTTACTTCCCGACACTTCTGTTCAATTTTAACCTTACCAAAGAGATAGGCGATAACCTTAAAGCTTCGTTTTATGCAAACAACATGTTTAACCGCCGTCCTCTATACGAAAGCAAGAGAACGCCGGGATCATTCACGCGGCTCGGGATACCGATGTTCTTTGGATTTGAGTTGGCATTAACCATTAAATAGCTAAAAAATGTCAGATATGAAAAAGAGATTTAAAATAATTTTGATAGCGGTTTTGGCTATGTTTTCGGCAATCTCATGCCAGCAGTTCAGCGACGTATCCAAAGTCGGAGAGGTTGAATCGCTTAATGCAGTTATAAAGGTTAACCTTAACCTTGGCTCTGCACCGCTTCCTGACCTCTTAAATGTTAAACTGATAAACTACAGTGAGAGGTACGAGGTCAATACTACAATGACTCCGGGCGGTACAGTTACAATCCCGGACATTATTCCGGGTATTTACACAGTAACGGTAACCTCAGAAAAAGCTCAGGACGGTTTTACTTACAACTACAGCGGTAATGTTGTAAATGTTGATATTGTAACCAATAATAAACAGATTTCCGTAAATGTAGGGGCATCCAAATCAGGTGCTCTGGTATTCAAAGAGGTATATTACTGCGGGTCAAGAACTCCTACAGGGGGATCATATTTCAGAGATCAGTTCTATGAGATTTACAATAACAGCGAGAATGTTCAGAATGTAAGAAACCTGGCAATCGCCATTATTGCTCCTCTCACAGCAACTGCAAATATGCCTGTATGGCCCGATCCGGACCCATCTCAATTTGTGTACGCCCTTCAGATATGGAGTGTTCCAAATGATAAGGACTACCCGCTTAATCCGGGGGAGTCTATAATTATAGCCCAGATGGCAGACGACCACAGGAAGTCAAACCTGAATCCAAATGCTCCTGTTAACCTGCTTAGTGCAGAATTCGAGACACTTGTAAATACTACTTCGCTAATTCAGGACAACCCTGCAATAAATATGGTAATGTCTTTCTGGCCATCTCCTACACCACAATGGCTTACAACCGTATTTGGGGGTGCATTTGTAATTTACTATCCCGATGAGCCAATAAATCCTGCAAACTTTGTGACTCCTGTTGGTTTGACAACGAGACACTATAGAATAAAAGTTGAGGATGTTGTTGATGCACTGGAGCTTGTTGGAAACGCAACCCAGGTGCAGTTAAAGAGGATGCCTGCTGTACTTGATGCAGGGGCTGCTACGGTAGGGGGAACCTACCTTGGTGCGAGTGTTGCCAGAAAAGTTAAGGAGACTGTTGACGGTGGAAGAAAAATCTTCTTTGATACCAACAACAGTTCCGAAGATTTTGAGGTGATGAATCCTCCTGTGATAAGAAGATATGGTGCTCTTGCCCCATCATGGAATACTTGGAAATAATGTTTAACATCATCAAAACTATGAAAATGAGAAAAGTTAAATATATATACTGGGCGGGAGTACTAATGGTAACTCTTTTTGCCGTACAGCCGGCAATTGCTCAGGGGACTGATGCTAAAAACAGTCCGGCATCAGTTGAGCTCTTAAAGGCCGGTTCGTTGTGGTTCCATACCACCAACGGAGCAGGCTTGACGCTTGACAAGATGTATAACTTCAGCAGCGTTGATTTCGCATACCAGATTAAAAACGGAGACTTTAAAAGAGTACAGGACGGAGATAGAGAGAGAGTTCTAGGAGTCTCTTCTGAGGGAGGTCAGAAACTGGGTACAGGATATGCCTGGGGAAAGTTCTCTTTTAATAATGAAATGCAAAGGAATACGCAGTTTAACACCACAATGCTCAATCCATACAGAGGTATGCCGTATTACCCTGTAGATGCCAATATAAGCGACTGGAAAAAACAGGACTATAATCTTGAGATGAAGGTTGCGAGTCAGCCATTATGGGAACGAGTTATTCTTGGAATTCAGGCGCAATACTTTGCCAATACAGGTGCCAAACAGGTTGACCCAAGAGCTGAGACTTACTATTATCACATTAACATTAAACCGGCTTTGGTTGCTCTTTTTAACAACCATGCGGTTGGAGTGAACTTTGTGTATGAAAATATGGTTCAGGAGTCAGGTACAACTAACAGTAATTCACAGGTAAATCAGGATGTTTACGTAATGAAGGGTCTTGGAAACTATTACCCTGCTGTGGTTGGCGGACTTCAGTCACTTGGTCGCTTTGTGTACAACAGGAATAAGGTGGGTGGAGCTCTTCAGTACTCTTACGGCTTCTCAGACATCAGCTTCCTGCTCGAAGGCAAATATGAGTACGGTGTTGAAGATCTTTTAAGTACCCCTACTAAGCCTAAAAATGAGGCATCTGTTGTGAGTGAACTAATGGAGGCCAGATTAATTGCGGTGAAAAAGGGAGAGAACCTTAGCAGACTTGAGCTCTCGTACAGCAGCAATAATCTTGACGGTATCGAGAGGATTCAGGTTCTTGATCTTACCTATGAAGTTCAAAAGTGGGTTGACCTGTACAGCAGCATCCGCTCAACATACAAACAGGAGGAGATTTCGGCCAGATTCGATTTCTTCAGAGGTGCGCAACATGAGTATAAGTGGAAGGCAGGGCTCTTTACGACATACAAAGGCAATGATGATGTGTACATTTTGCCACACTCAAGAATGTATGTGAAGAATATGTTCTTCGGGGCTGATGCCAAAGCCAACTTTATGCTTGGTGGTGCAAGTAAGCTGCTTGCCGGAGCGGGATTTACCTACAAAAACAATTTTGACGGCAAGTACCGCTACAGAGGCGCTGACCCTAATTCAATAATTATTACTCAGTTTATGACTCCCGATTTTGAGTTTATGGCTCAGAGCTACTACAAAATTGGAGGCGAACTCACATTCTATACTTCGTTAAGCAAAACATCAAAAGCAGGCCTCTATCTGAAAGCTGCTCTTGACTACTACAAACCAACCGAAGGAGAGAGTAACCGCGTGTGGACAAACTTAGGATTTGGCTTTACGTTCTAGAATACTAAAATGATGTTGAGAAGAATTTTAATTCTGCCCTTTATTGCGATGCTTCTCTCTGCTTCTCTTTCGGGAGCAGAGAGGGGTTTTGCTATAATTGTTGATAATGAAACCTATACGGCTTGCAAAGCCGAAATTGATAACTACAGAAATGTGCTTGAGAATGAGGGGTTCTCAGCTGTAGTGGTTGCCCGGGTGTGGAGCGACCCTGTACAGGTTAAGGATGTCCTGTACAAAATGTATCAAAGCAATAATCTGAAAGGTGCAATATTCATCGGTCAGATTCCTATTGCGATGATCAGGGATGCTCAGCACTTTACTTCTGCCTTTAAGATGGACCAGGAGCTCTTTCCCTACGAGAGCTCCTCAGTTCCATCCGACAGATTCTATGACGATTTCGATCTGAAATTTGACTATCTGGGAAAGGATTCAGTAAATGCACTTTTTCACTACTACTCACTCAGGTGGAACTCTCCTCAGAAAATATCTTCGGATATATACAGCGGAAGGCTTAAACCTACCCTGAAAGGAGAAGAGGGCCATGCCCAGATCAGATGGTATTTTAATAAGTTACTCTCCGAACGTTCAAAATCCAATAAACTGGATATAATTACCTCTTATACAGGAGAGGGCTCTTTTTCAAACAGCCTAACTGCATGGAGAGAGGAGGGGCACACTCTGAGAGAGCAGTTTCCAAACGCCTTTTATGATAAAAACTCAGTAAAGTTTCTTCTTTACAATATGTATCCCTACATGAAGGATATTGTTACAGACGAACTTCGCCGGGATGAGATGGATCTGATGATTTTTCATGAACACGGGCTCCCTCACAGGCAATATTTAACAGCGGCTCCAATGCCTAAAGGGGTTGATGAGTACTCAAAATCTGCCAGAAGCCTCTTCAGGTCACTCCTCAGAAAAGAGAGCAATTTGGTCAAGCGTGAAGAGTTAAAGCAAGCCTGGATGAACCACTATAAGATTGATTCAACCTGGTTTGCCGGAGTCGATGATGCAGAACAGATTATCAAAGACTCTCTTGACGAGATAAGAACAGGGATTGTAATTGAAGATGTTGCTGTAATAAAGCCTAATGCCCGGATGGTAATCTTTGATGCATGCTATAATGCTGACTTCAGAGAGGAGAGATACATTGCCGGAGAGTATATTTTTGCCGAAGGAAAGACTCTTGTCTCTTTCGGGAACAGTGTAAATGTCTTGCAGGATAAATCCTCATCAGACCTGATGGGTATGCTTGGAATGGGATTTAGTGTAGGGGAGTGGGCGCAGATGACAAACATTCTGGAGTCACATATTATTGGTGATCCTACCTTTAGCTTTAAGGGAGAGGAGAGGTCATCAATCGATTTCTACTCAAACGACGCTCAGTACTGGCTCAATTTGTACACTATATCAGCTAAACCGGACATTAAAGGAGTCGCTCTTCATAAACTGTTCAACTTGAAATATCCCGAAATGCCGGAACTTTTAGTTAATACATATAACACTTCTGATAGCTACATGCTCAGACTTCAGTCGTACCATCTGTTACAGTATTACAACACGGCTCACTTTGGAGAGCTCATCAAAAAGTCACTCTATGACCCGTATGAATTTATTCGAAGAAAGAGCCTCTTCTCTATGGCAAGAATCGGGAGCGAAATTTACATTCCATATGTTGCCTCTGTTTACGTGAACGACTATCTTGACGAAAGGGTTCATTTCAACTCGATGTTCTGCTTTGATATGATGGATATGGATAAACTATCCACGGAGGTTATGAGGCAATTTGACCAAAACAGAAGTTACTTCGATAAAGAGGCTGCTCTGGCAAATTTTGAAAAGACACTTACTTCAAGAAAGAGTATTGCAAAGATGGCCGACGCAGTAACCGATAAAAGCAAACCGCTTAATTCCAGGTTGTCTGCTGTAAAAATGCTTAGGAACAATGCATATCACACAAAAGTTGAAGACTTTATCAAGGTTCTTGAGGATAAATCAGAGGATTTGACTCTGAGAGTTAAACTTGCGGAGGCTCTCGGCTGGTTTACACTTTCGGAAAAAAGAGCCGTACTGGTCAACTCTTTCAGAGATATTGCAGCCTCACCTGATACCGATAAATTGCTTAGGGAAGAGCTGCTTAAAAGCGTTGCCAGGATTGAAGTATATATGCGTTAACTGAATGGGAATGAAAAAAGTAATAATATTTATAACTCTGCTTGCAGTATCTTTTTTAACATTTACTCATGCAGAGGCAAAGAGCAGGATTATTCCTGCAGGAGGCCGTTTTGATACAAGATTTCTGATTGTTGTAGATAAAGAGAGCTACAATGCTACACAAAAGGAGATAACTGAGTACAAAAAGGCAATAGAGGCAGACGGACTCGGGGTTGTAATTCTTATTGGAGAGTGGAACAATCCTGTTGTGCTGCGAGAGGAGATACGGGCAATTTACAACAAGAGGCCCCCTATGGAGGGTGCCGTTTTTATCGGAAAAATTCCTGTTGTAAGAGTTCGTAATTTCCAACATGCTACAACTGCATTCAAAATGGATGAGGAGAACTTTCCCATGTTTGAGTCGTCGGTAACATCAGATCGCTTCTATGATGACATGGATCTTGAGTTTGAATTTATCAAACAGGATGAGAAAAACCCGCTTCACTTCTATTACAACCTAAAGGAGAGCTCACCGCAGCAGATATCAAGCGAATTTTACTCAGCACGTATACTCCCGCCATCGGATTACGGAGTAAATGAGCACGAGCTGATCGCAAAATTTTTGCTAAAAGCTGCCGCGGCACACAGGGAGGTTAACTATGCCGACAACATAATCTTCTTTAACGGTCACGGATACAACTCCGATTGCCTTACCGTCTGGCAGAATCAGCAGTTTGCCATAAAAGAGCAGTTCCCTCTGGCTTTCAAAGATTCAAGAGGTAACGCCTTTTATAACTTCAGACAGGACCCCTTCATGAAGTTTAAACTTTACGAACGGATGCAAAAGGAGGGTACAGATTTATTTGTTTTCCACGAACATGGAGATTACGACACACAGTATATTAACGGGGAGTTCCCTGCACCCAATGCACTGGGATTTATCCCGGGCAGAACGCAGACTCCGGTACCTGCGGCTCAATCTTTTATCCCAAGGGGGCCTGTTGAGGCGGCACTTGCCAGTGTAAGAAACATGTTCAGGAGATACAAGGGCGAAAGGGCAGAGAGTTTCAGGAAAAGTATGATTGAAGAGTATGGTTTTGGTGCTGAGATTTTTGACCAGAAGAGTCTGGACGAAACCAAATATCAGGACTCACTCTTTGGAGCTCATATAAACATAAAGCTACCCGATTTAAAGCCTCTTAATTTCCAGCCCAGAGTGACAATCTTTGATGCCTGTTATAATGCATCATTTCATCGTCCGGGCTATGTTGCGGGTTACCATATTTTTGGTGAAGGCAATACTGTGGTTACACAGGGAAACACTGTTAACGTATTGCAGGATAAGTGGTCTATGGAGCTTGTGGGAATGCTTGCACAGGGAGCAAGAGTAGGATTCTGGCAAAAGGAGATTCAGACACTTGAGTCACATCTGGTTGGTGATCCCACATTTCGCTTTACAGCCGGTTCCGGAGAGAGTGCCACTGCTAAGGCCGGAAAGAATTTAAACAGAGATCTCGCAGTAAGCACTCGCGACACAAAGGTGTGGATGGAGTATTTCAAGAGCGATAATCCAAATTTACAGGCGATTGCGCTGAAGCTGCTTGCGAAAAACCCCCCTCCGGGATTTTCAGACCTCCTTATTAAGACCTTCAGGGAGAGCAAAAGCTATATAGTGAGGATGCAGGCCCTTAAGAGAATGATTGACAGAAATGACAAATATCTTGCAGAGGCATTGGTTCTGGCACTGGACGACAGCTATGAACTTATAAGAAGAAATGCCGCCAGATTTTCCGGTTACTCAGGAGATAGCAGGCTGATAAAGCCGCTAGTGCACACTCTCCTCTTCTCACAAGAGAGCCAGCGTGTTCAGTATGCAGCGCAAATTGCTCTGGAGATGTTTGACCTTAATCTGTTAATCAACGAAGTAAAGAGACAGGCAGGGGAGTCAAACCTGATTCGCGGGAGCAAAACCCAAGAGCAGATAATCTCATATTACACTGCTCAGAACAGAAGGTGGGAAAACTCTCTTGCGGTGACAAAAGATAAGAGTGCCGAAACTGCTAAAAGAGTTTCTGCAATCAGAGGTCTGAGAAACTATAATAACCATGCTCAGGTTGAGGAGTTGTTATCTGTACTTACTGACAATACCGATGATATTAAAGTTAGAATCACCCTTGCTGAGGCACTGGGATGGTTCAACTGGAGCATAAAGAAAGGTACGATTATTGATACTCTCAATAAAATGTTAAATGATGGGACCACACCCGAAGAGTTGAGGGGCGAAGTGCTACAAAGCATAAAAAGGTTAAGTGTGGGTTAAGTATTTTGTGTTATGTTAGGAAAGGGGTTGTCGTGAGACATCCCCTTTTTGGTTTAATTTGCAGTACGCGCAACTATCATTACCGGATTAGACTCCTCGGTAATAAAAGAGGCTACTCGTTTCATCTCCGCCGAGCTACTCTTTTCTGCGGCACTGATAAACTCAATTGCAGTCATAGTCATTACCATCTCACCCTCCGGGCTCAGGTTTATGGGCCAGAACGGTGCTCCTCCGTCGATATCGTTTATCATGGCATCACTGTTATGCCTCTTTTGCAAAAGGGTAAATTTGCCACTCCTCTTATCGTAAACAGCCCTGAATCTTTGCCCGAACTCCGACCGCATAATATTTTCACCAATTCTCATTGTGAAGAATATTGCATTTTTAGTCTCTGTTGTAAAAGATGTGGTGGTGTATATACCACTCTGTCTGTTATCGTTTATGTTTGACTCTGCCTTTTTATAACTTCCGTAATCAATTACATATGAAACGCTCTTTTTTAATGAGTTGTCGAAAGTGAAAATTGTATCACAATCGGGGTTTACAACTCTCATTACGTTGTTGTAATAATAGATATGTGCAGGAGAGGTGGTTCTGAAAACGACCGGAGCATCGCTGTTCTCCGGTATCACATAGCTGACTGGTTTTTCAAAATCAGGAATTGGATTCAGCGGAGTACCTGTTGAATCAACAATAATCAGGTAGGATTTTCCTGAGGTCTGCTCAATAACATGAGTAAAATAGTGGTTTGCAAATTTCACCATTTTAAACAGGTGTACATTTCTGTTTTTTAAGTCAGGTGAAAATATCTCTTTTACAAAATTCCCCTCTCTGTCATACTCAATAAGCTTACCGTTATTAAAGATATGCGGATGTCTCTTCTCTTTGTCGATAAAAAAGTTAAAAGGGCTGGCCGAGAGAAACTCTCCTTTGGCGCGGCCTGAACGGCCAATATATCCGAGAAATTTTCCATCCCTGCCAAAGCGCTTAATGTCAACCCCCTTGTTGTCCATAATGTAAAATATACCGTCAATAAGAACAGGTCTGGTGAGATTGGCAATAAGTGAGCTATCTTTTGTCTCCAGAGGGATATACTCGACAGATGATGCAAATTCGCTGAGGAGAACATCTCTCTTTGAGTCAATGGCTTCTTTTACAGAGAGTATGGCAAAGTCACCTGCTTCGTCATCACTGTTGTTGCAGGAGGGAATTATTAAGATACAGCATATAGCTGCAAATTGCAGAAGAGAGTTTTTCATTTAGATATAATTTGGTAAATAAAGTTCAGGTATCCAGACTTTAGCGACAATAAATATACAAAAAAACCGTGCAAAGTGAACACTTGCACGGTTTTTTAAAATATTTTGGAGTAAATTAGTTTTCAGTCAGTTCAAATCCCCAGTCAATACCTTTCATGGTTGCAGGAACTCCACTCTTCATCCATACTGGCATCGGAGCTCCTTTCAGATAGTGGTCAAAGAATTGTGAAAGTCTGATACTCAAATCTTTTGCATTTACTCTGCTTACAAGATTGTGTTTCTCTTTGTTGTACTGAAGCATCCAGACAGGTTTACCCAGACGGCGGAGAGCAGTAAAATACTCAATGCCCTGATACCATGGAACTGCATCATCTTCGTCATTATGCATAATGAGAAGTGGTGTCTCAACCTTGTCTGCAAAGAACAGAGGTGAGTTCTCGATATAGAGGTCAAAACCGTCCCAGAGAGTCTTACCAAGTCGACTTTGAGTGTGTTCGTACTGGAATTGCCTTACCATACCCGAACCCCACCTGATTCCACCGTAAGCACTGGTCATATTAGCAACCGGTGCACCTGCTCCTGCAGCTTTCCATTTAAACAGATCGGGCCTTGTAACCATGTATGAAACCTGGTATCCACCCCAGCTCTGCCCCTGAATAGCTACATTCTCGCTGTCAACCCAAGGATTTTCACAAAGCATCTTAACGCCGGGAACAATGCAGTCAAGTGCACTCTTACCCGGATGGCCAATCTGGTAGTATATATCCGGTAAAAATACGAGATAACCGTTGCTGGTAAAGTAAGTGATATTGATGGTTGAACGGCTTGGTGCCGGTGCTCTGTAGAAGTGAAGCATATCCGATGTCCTTTCATAGAAATAGACAATCATCGGGTATTTCTTATTTGGATCGAAATCTTCCGGTTTGTACAGAATACCGTCAACATCAAGTCCTGTTGCCGATTTCCATTTTACCAGTTCACTTGTTCCCCAGTTATAATCTCTTTGCTGAGGGTTAATATCAGTTACCTTGGTTTGTGTTTTAAAGTTGTCCTTAGTAACCCACACATCAGGTGAGTTCATGAAGTTGTGTTTTACATAGGTGATAACCGGACCACTCTTTGCTTTGTTCAGATAAACAAAAGTATGAGGTTCTGAGATCCAAAGCTTCATCTCCGGCTTTCTCTTACCCATCTCCTTATAGTAGTAACCGTTATCTTTGGTGCTGTTGTCAAATGAAGAGAAGTAAATTGTCTCCTTTGGTTTGATAGGGGTCATCTTAACACCCGGAGTTCCCGGAGGCAGCAGAACATCATCAAGCCGCACAATTCTAAAGGTTATGTTGCTCTTTCTTCCAAGCCCGTCTGTAAGGTTAACAGGAGGGGTAACTCCCGTTGGATCAACCTGCCATACATCAAATCTGTCGTAAAGATAGATTGCCTTGTCTCCCTCTGCCCAGCCGCCGTGACCGTATGCTGATGCCATCTGAGGAGTGTCATCAAGCTCATTTGCAAAAGAGACATTGATATCTTTTGTAAGCGAAACAATCTTACCCGAAGCAATTTCGTAAGAGTAAATCTGCTTGTCTGCATTATTGTACCAGACAAGGAATTTTGCATCCGGAGATGAACTCACACCTGTGATGTAAACATCTTCCAGAAGCAGTTTGCTGCTACCGTCTTTAATGTTAATAAGATAGAGATCTCTTCTTGGATTGGCCGACCACTGTGACTCAATCTGATACTTGTAATCAGATGCTGCAAACCCCCAGTCAGCACTCCACTCTCCGGCAACCTGAATCAGTTGGTACTCCTCTTTTGCAAGCTGTACCAGAGAAGGATTCTCTGTCAGCTCTATAGTAGAAAGATATGATTTTCTCAGCTCTCTCTGCACATTAATCAGCTGGTATGGCTGAACATAGGTATCCTGATAGTGCCAGATATCCAGTTTTGCAACCTCTGAGTCAATGATTGTAGTGTCCTTTTCAGGCAGTATAGGTGCTATTCCGAAGAATATTCTGCTACCATCCTTGCTGAACTGCAGTGCTCTGTTTTCGCTAATTCTCCAGTTTTCGGGTAATCCCTTCAGGTTGTTGTCAACCACAACTTTAGCCTGCGGATAACCTGCTTTATAGTGAAGAATTGAGATAAATTTATCCTTCTGCTTTGTTGTGTCAAGCTTGGCGTAGAAGAGTATGTTTTTATTGTCTTCACTTACAATAGGGAGTCTTACAGTCTGCTTAAGGTTAAAGCTGTATATATTGGTCAGAGATTTTGTCTTAGGGATATAGAGATAAAGACCGGCATTGTGCAGTGTGTCTTTTGCGTTTGGCCGTCTTATCACAAATAGGGAGTCTCCTCCTGTACTAAAGTCAAAATCCGAGATATACTTTAATGTGTCAATCTTGCCGGTTGACAATTGCAAAACCATCAGATCTTCACCCTCTTCTTTATCCTTTTTTACCGGCTTTTTATTTTTGCTTGTATCAGCAGGCGGATTTGATTGAAATGCAATAAAATCTTTACCGTACTTACCAATTTTAAAACTCTTCAGGTAAGGGATCTTTTTAAGCTCTTTAGTTCGCAGGTTGTAAATTCCAAGAGTGTCCTTAGGGAATTGATCCGGTTTAAGTTTTTTGATCCGGGCCTCTTTTGTCTGAGCGAAGAGGGGCTTAATTGTCATTACGACAAAGTTCCCGTCGGCGCTTAGTTTTGGCTGTACGACTCTGGCAATTGAATCTTTTGTATAATTCGTAAGATTCAGGGCAACCATGTATCCGTCTCCCTCCTGGGCATTTACAAGGAAGGTGGTAAACTTCCCGTCATCGGTCATATTGAATGCACCTACGTTTTTCCAGTTATCGTAGACGCTGTGATCAAGTGGCTTTTTTTGTGCCTGAAGCGACACAGCCATCAAGATTAGAGCAATTGTTATTAGTTTTTTCATTCTTTGGTGGTTAAATTATTGTAGTTTGGTATTTATTATTCCTTTAGCCACTTGTCAAGCCATCTGTAGAATACTCTGTTCCACTGAATGCTGTTTTGAGGTTTTAGTATCCAGTGGTTCTCATCAGGAAACAACAACATCTCTGATGGTACACCAAGAGCCTGAGCAGCGTTGAATGCAGCCATACCCTGGTCAACAGGAACTCTGTAGTCAAGTTCACCGTGAGTTATGAGTATAGGTGTATTCCAGTTTTTGACAAATTTATGAGGGGAGTTAGCATAGTGTCTCTTTGCAACCGGATTGTCATCCCAAGGTGCGCCACCATTGTCCCAGTGCGGGAACCACAACTCCTCGGTTGTCATATACATATGCTCCTGATTAAAGATACCTGCATGCGCCACAAATGCACTGAACATATTTTTGTGTATTCCCGCAAGATAAAATACAGAGTAACCTCCGTAGCTGGCACCAACTGCTCCCACTTTTCCAACGTAGCTCTCCTTTTTCATCTCCTTAACAGAAGAGATGTAGTCCTGCATGTTAAGTCCCATATAATCTCCTGATATCTGATCTGTCCACTCCTGACCAAAAGCCGTTGTTCCCCTTCTGTTAGGAAGAATAACTATGTACCCGTTGGCTGCCATAAGCTGGAAGTTCCATCTGTAAGACCAGTTCTGGCTAAGAGTACCTTGTGGCCCTCCCAGGCAGAAAAGAAGTGCGGGGTATCTCTTTGCAGGATCAAAACCCGGAGGGTAGATTACCCACATATGCATATCTTTGTTGTCTACGGTTTTAATCCATCTCTCCTCTACTTTGCCCATTGTGATCTTCTCCAGAAGATGGGCGTTCTCGTATGATATTTGTCTGTACTCTCCTGTTGAGGCATCAATCGAAACTATCTCATTAGGCATAGACATACTTCTGTACAGTGCAATGAGTTTATCGCCCGCAATCTGTACCTGTCCAAAGTCGTACCAACCTTCGGTAAGTTTTCTTACAGATTCGTCAGCCAATGTAATCTGATAGACTCCTGTTACTGCATTAACGCATGAGTTGAAATATAGTCCTGAACCATCAGGAAGCCATACCGGACTCTCTGCATTGTATTTGAAATTACGGGTAAGGTCACGCTTCTCTCCGGTCTCAAGATTCATCACAAAAAGGCGGTGCTTGTCTGCTTCAAATCCAGGGCGCTCCATGCTGAGCCATGCGATATGCTTACCATCAGGTGAAAAGAGCGGGTCGGTATCATACCCCATCATACCCTCAGTAAGATTGAGGTGACTCTTGTTTCCAATATCATAAAGATATATATCGGTATTGGTAGAGTAGGCATAATCTCTGCCGGTAAGTTTACGCGAAGCGTACAATATTTTAGTGCCGTCCGGACTCCAGCTAAGTTGTTCAATTCCGCTCAAAGGCAGTGTCGGGCTCTCATAAGGCTCTCCTTCAAGGATATCAAAAATATTTGAGATGCTCTTTCCGTCAAAATCAGCTACGAAAGGGTGGGGGATCTCCTCTACAAAGTGATCCCAGTGGCGGTACATAAGTTTGTCAATCATTCTGCCGGTAGCCTTCTCAAGATCGCTCCATACATCTCCTGCCTTCTGTATTGACTTAATATTTGATACAAACAGAATTTTTGTTTCGTCCGGCGAGAGTTTGAACTCAGAGATTCCATTGCCGTACTCTCCGATTTTTACCCTGTTTTTGCCCTCTCTGTCCATTTTGTATAGCTCCCCGCTCTGGAGAAACATTATCTCCTTTCCCTGATTTATCCATCTGGCATTGTTCTCACTTTTTGCAGTTGAGGTTATCTGGCGGATATTTCCACCGTCAACATCCATTATGAACAACTCTCTGTTATTCTTATTGCGGGCTATGTCGGTGAAAGATACGCCGTAAAGAATCTCCTTTCCGTCAGGGGATACCTGCGGGTCGCTCACTTTACCCATGTTGTGCATAACCTCAGGGGTAAGCAGTCCGTTTTCTACCATAATTGTACTCCTTGAGATAGGAGTCTCCTCCTGATTCTTCTCTCCTTCTGTGCAGGCAGAGGCGAGGAGTGCCGTTGAAATAAACATAACCAGTAATTTACTCTTCATAAATGTAGTTTTTTGTATATAATTATCACTTTTTTACGGAACAATCCCGTAAAAATAAACAAAAATGACATTAATAAAGAGAAATTATAAAACTATTTCACCGGAGTGAAAACATATCCGCCTTTACCGTCGGCCTTTAATGTACCAATACCGGGATAGGGTATATGCATTCCTGCTGCAGTAAGGTTTTTGCTTACTATATACTCAAGCAGCTTCAGCCTCGTCTTAACAGCCTCTTCGGGATTGGTGTCATATGTGATGGCAACCTTGGGGTATGGCATCTGAATTGCCATTGCGTGCGTCAGATCTCCCCATATAATCAGGTCGTCGATAAAGAAAACTGTATGACCCGGTGTGTGTCCGTAGCTCTTCATGCTTTTTATGTTCCCATAAAGTTTTGCCGGCTTATCATCTCCCGGCTCAAAAAGTGTCATGTTGTGAGAGTAGTAAGACAAAATCTTCTTTGCACTCTCACCTGCACTTTTATACTCTTCGTTTGACAGGTATAGCTTTGCGTTTGGAAACATAGCCTTATCAGAGGCCACTAATCCTCCAATATGATCTCCGTGAAGGTGTGTAAGAATTATTGCATCAATTTGCTCTGGTGTAACTCCTGAATGTTCCAGATTTTTAAATAATTCTCTCCCCACTCCTGTATCTGCCAATATGTTTTTACCCTCTGTCTTTATGAGGAATGCATTTGTAGCACCCGGATAAGTCTTATCGGGAGCTGCACTGGCAATTATCTCTTCTGTTGCTCCTATCAGATTGTTGAGATTATTGACTCGCTGACCCTCTGAAAGAAGGATTATCTCGGCATTTTTAGTTTTATAGGTAAATGTGTTCTGAGCCTGAAGCACCAGAGATACAAACAGGATTGCTATTGTAATTATAATCTTCATAATGTATTGTTTTATTAATAATAACAAGTATAAAGCTATAAAGTTATGTTAATTCCCGCTTTAATCCATCTTCCGGGCTGAGGAAGATTGCCGATAAAGAGATAATGGGTGTTAAAAATAATGGTAATCTCTGCAAAGGGAGTTATTTTGCCACCGGTCCAGAGAAGTTTAAGATCTGTCAGGAAAAATGGCTTGTAAGGTAGTTCTGAGTTGGCAGGGCCAAGATAGGTTCCCTCTCTCTTCTGATAAGAGAGATTCCAGCTTGCTTCCAGTCTGGAGAGCAGAGAGTGGTCTATTCCGGCAATAAATTTATGACGCAGATAGTCTGTTGCATATAGCGATGTAAGGTTGCCGCTCTCCTTCTTAACATCCAGCCATGCATAGGAGAGTGTGAGACTCTTTACCGGCCCGCTCATAAACCTGTAACCCGCATTTACCTCAAACCCGGCAGTTGCAACATTTGTCAGGTTTCCCGCCATCCACTGGTCAGATCCGGGTTCTCTTGTCCAGTCTATAATTCTGTAGCCGTACCTGTAGAAACCGGATAGAGCTGCCCTGAATTTATGTTTCATTAACCTAAGGCCAATTTGTGCCGCGACTGCCTCTTCCGGTCTTAAATTCATATTCCCGGTCTGAGTAGGGCTTTTGTAGTAGAGGTCTGTAAATGTAGGGTTTCTGTAGCTATTGTGAAGCCAGCCGTTTGCCTCCAGGTATGGATTTATCTGGTATGAGGCGGCAATGCCTGCGTAAATTCGGGTTATGTCATAACTGTTGCCGGCCATTAATCCGGCGGTGAACCTCCATTTTTCAAGCTGAAGAATGTGTTTAAGGTAATATGAGACTGTTTCACGCTCTTTTGAACGCGTAAAGTTAACTCCATCTTCAAATGGTGCCGGCTTCGGAGAGGTCACAGGGTCTCCCAGTACTGTACTATAAATGTGTTCAAATCGATACTCTGCGCCAAGAATTGTAGTTCCCCCTCTGTTCCATCTGAAGGCTGCCTTGGCATTGAATCCGGCAATGTCATTCATGTGGTAATTGTGCCCTTTATACCAGGCTGGAGATTCGTACCTGAAGAGTTCGAACCTGTCGTGATGCCTTCTTTGGTATGCGGTTGCCGATATGCGGATATTACTGCTCTCCCATGTGTATGTAGCAGAAGAGAGAAACACTCTTGTCTTTTCAAACTGATCGGGATAGGCAACAGAGTAAAAGCTGTTTGCTCCAAACTCCTTTTGCTGATATCCAGCCTGAAGGTTTACCGAGTGTCCTGTTTTGTTTGTAATTGCAAAGTTTGAGTAGATATTTGTGATGTCAAAATCTGTATTGGCGGAGTATCCGTCACCCCTGCTGTAGGCGGCTCCTGCCTGTCCGGATAGTTTCCATTTGTCCGAAAATAAACCGGTTGATGTACCGGCGTTGGCAGATCCCCTGAAGTAACCGTACGACCCTCCTGAAACTGTTGCCTGGAGTGAGCTCTTATCCGGATTTTTTGTAATTATGTTGATTGCTCCGGAGAATGCGGCAGAGCCTTCGCTCCACGCTCCCGGACCCTGAAGAATTTCGATTCTCTCTATTTGTGAAATGTCAACCGGAATGTTGAGTGAGTGGTGTCCGGTTTGCGGGTCGGTATAGTTGACCCCGTTTATCATTACTATTGTCTGGTCAAATGTTCCGCCCAGAATGTTTATGTCGGCCTGAACTCCTTCGCCTCCTCTGCTCCGGAGGTCAGTACCCTGTATGTATCGCAAAAGATCCTGAAGATTCTGAACCGGTGTTCGCTCTATCTCTTGCGCCTGAATTACTGCAACTACTCTTACCAGTGGCTGAAAAGGGGAGGGTCGTTCTGTGTTGATAACCAACTCTTCAAGTTGAATAAGTGTCTCATTTGTGCTTTTGGTTTGTGCTGATAACGGCTGACTCTTCATTACAAGAAGTGAGTAAGTCACCGACAGTACACCTATCATTATCACCTTTTTCAGTGAGGCAAATGCCGCCCAGGGCCTCCTCTTCCATCGTTTAAAGCAGATGAGCGCTTTTTGTTTTACATTTTTGTACATAAATATGATCTTTTGCGAGGCGCAAAATTGGTACTAATGTGAATATCCTCCAAATTATTTGTTACTTTTGGAGAAACGGCAAACTATGAAAACAAATTGTCTGTTCGGGTTTTTCCTGATTTTAACACTTAATCTTTTCTCTTCGATGGCAACGTCTCAAACATTAAACACTGATGCAACTTTTTATGAAGGGCTCCTGAAAATAAAGCAAGAGCTTTACAGTACGGCGGAGTATTCAAATCAGGAGGTAAAAACAGCCGGTATTGTTCTTAAACATCTGAGCGGCACCTCTCCTGATATATTACACAGCAATGTTGGAGGTTACGGGATAATAGCAGGATACAAGGGCAGCCTTCCGGGGCCCTCTGTTATGTTCAGGTGTGAGATGGATGCAATTAAAACCGAAAATGGATTTGAGCATTTATGCGGTCACGACGGACATATGACAATCCTTCTGGGTCTCTCTCAGATAATCTCTGCAGACAGGAATTTCGGAGGAACAATATATCTGCTGTTTCAGCCAGCCGAAGAGATTGGAGAGGGGGCCGCACGAATGGTTAAGGATATGGAGAGCCTGGGGCTGAAGTTCGATTATGCATTTGCTCTTCACAACAATCCTGGTTACGACCTTAATAAAGTTATTATTCATGAAGGAGTGTATGCTGCCGGGTCGGTTGGAATGGAGATTCACTTTAAGGGGGCGCCTTCGCATGCGGCTTACCCCGAGCAGGCGGTGTCGCCATTTAATGCAATAGTTGAAACTGCCGGTTATATGCAGTCGCTAAACAGTGCCGGGGATATTTTTAAAGGATTTATTCTGGGTACTGTGGTAAATATCACTTTGGGGGAGATTAATTATGGTGTTACTCCTGGTGAAGGATATATTAGAATGACTTTACGTTCGTTTGTTGATGAAGATCTTGATAAACTGTGCTCTCTGATGGAGGATTTTGCAGGTAAGAGAGCTCAGGCTCACGGGTTAAAGGTCAGTTTTGGATATTTTGACAGATTCCCGGCAACCGTAAATGACACAAAAGCCAATGAAATGGTGGTACAGGCAGCGCAAACCGTTAGCAAAGGCATAATTTATGCAAAGGAACCAACAAGAGGTTCCGACGATTTTGCATTTTTTGCAACTGCGGCTAACTCCTCATTTTTTGATATTGGTAATGGTAAAGGTGGCGATATACATACAAGCGGTTACAGATTCTCTCCGGAACTGATAGAAACGGCCTTGAAAATATACAGGGATCTGATTTATAATGTTAAAATACAATAGTGAGATGAAGAGAAAATTCTTTGTTACAGTTACAGCTCTTTTAGCGGCATCGGTTATGCTTACCGCACAAAACCCAACCCTGGAAACTATTTTCAGCAGAAAAAGCGTAAGAACATATACCGATCAGCCCGTCTCTGTAGATGATCTTATGATGCTGGTAAGAGCCGGAATGGCAGCACCAACAGGTATGAATCGTCAGCCATGGGAGTTTTTTATAGTTCAGGACAAAGCTCTGATGGCCTCTCTTTCCGAGAAGATTCCGTACGCAAGAATGCTCAAGGAGGCTCAGGCCGCAATTGTGGTTATTGGAAACCCGGAAAAGTCGGTTTACTGGTATCTTGACTGCTCAGCAGCAGCACAGAATATTCTACTTGCTGCAGAGTCTATGGGGCTGGGTGCAGTCTGGACGGCAGGCTATCCATACGAAGACAGAATGGAGACAATTGCTAAGGCAGTCGGAATTCCAAAACCCTATCTGCCTCTTTGCCTGATTCCGATTGGATATCCAAAAGGTGAACAGAAGCCGAAAGATAAGTGGGTAGAATCAAAAGTTCATCTCAATACGTGGTAATCAGGATAGTGCTCATACTTTGGTCTCTTCTGACAGCCTGCACTTTGAACGCTTCGGTCTTCAGAGGAAAAATAGTTGACGGCGGAGGTCTGCCTGTACCCTATGCCTCTGTCTATATTCATGAGCTATCTACAGGAGTAAGTGCAGACGATAAAGGGGAGTTCAGAATTTCACTCTCTCCCGGAACCTATACTTGTGAAATCTCCTCTCTTGGATTCAGGAGAGAGAAATTTTCTATAGAGATCGGGACTGAAAATATCAGTAAAACAGTTGTGCTTATCGAGGAGGTCTACAAGCTTAGTGACGTCACTTTCAGAGGCAGGGGAGAGGAGAGGGCACTCTCGGTTATGAGAAGAGCCATTGCAAGAGCTCCATACCACAGGCAACAAGTGAGGCACTACGAATCCTCTGTCTATACAAAGGGGACAATGAAAATTACAAAAATTCCTGCTCTGCTTCGTCTCCAAGCAGGTAGAAGTAAAACCGGACTCGTTCTTAATAAACTCTTTCTTATTGAATCCCACTCAGAGATTGTATATAACTACCCAAACAGCTATGACGAAACAGTAAAGGCAATCTCCTCTACAATCCCTTCGGAAGTTGATCCGGGGAACATGACCGGTGTAATCAGGGCATCTGTTTACAATAAAGAGTTTTTTGGAAAACTCTCTCCGCTTGCTCCTAATGCGTTTAATTACTACAAGTTTGTTTACGAAGGCATTACAAATGAATCAGGCAGAATAATTAATAAAATACGAGTTACTCCAAAAAAGGGTGACTCAAAACTTATAACAGGCCATATCTATATTCAGGATGACACATGGAATGTCTCATACCTCGAATTTGTAACCAAAGAGGCAGGTGTTACTATGAACATTAAGGTTAACTTCAATGAAGTAAAGCCGTCTGTGATGATGCCTACAGCCTACTCTGCAGATATTAAGGTAGATATTCTTGGTATAAATGCCGGCGGAAGATACAACTCTTCGGTGACCTACTCTCGGGTTATCGAAGCAGGGGGCGCTAAAGAGAGTGTTAGCCCTATACCTGTGAGCAAAGAGATAACTTCTCGTGAGGCCAGAAAAATAGCCGCAGCAACCGAAAAGTCTGTTTTAAAGAGCGATAGCTCAAGCAGAAAGAAGGATCTGGAGATAAAAAGAGATACAACTCACAAACGGGTGGTTGACACGCTTGCTAAACTCAGAGATAATACCTACTGGGCCGAGGTCAGAAGACTACCTCTGAGCGAAGATGAAATTATCTCCTACAAAATATCTGACTCACTTAAAAAGGAGTTTAAAAGGGTATTTGACGAAGACTCTGTCAGGAGGATTAACCGCTCTACAGGAAACAAGGTTATGGATAAAATCTTCTATGAGGCCAGATACAAAGCCGGCAGTAACATTACGCTGGGATACGGAGGACTCACCAGAGTTGTGGGAGATTTCAATTTTGTTGATGGATACCAGTTTGGTCAGAATTTTTATGCAGCATACCGATTTAAGAATAATACCTCTTTAACCATAACACCGGAGTTATATTACTCGACGCAAAGAGAAGAGCTTCAGTGGAAAGCCGATGCTGTTTTGACATATGCACCACTCAGGCAGGGTGTGTTAAGGGCAAGTGCAGGAAGAGTGAGCAGTAATATTAGTAAAACACAGGGTGTTACATCTACTGTCAACTCTTATGCAACATTTCTTTTCGGACTCAACCCTGTCAAATACCACCTAAGATCCTGGTACGAGCTTTCGAGCTCAGCAGATATTGCAAATGGCTTAAAACTGTCGGCAGGCATTGGATTTGAAAGAAGCTCTCCGTTGGTGAACGGAGAGGTGAAATCACTTTTCGGGAAAACTCCCCCTCCAAATATTCCATTTAATATATATAATGCAGTTTCGGAGCCGCACAGCTCACTCTATTATAACGCATCACTCTCGTTTACTCCTGAATATTACTACAGGATCAGAAATGGACAGAAGCGATATGTGCGAAGCAGATTTCCTACGTTTACTATTTACACCAGAGGAGCATTTGGGTCGGGCTCGGAGGATTACTCCTCATATGGTATGGCAGGTATGACTGTAGCTCATAGATTCAGTACGGGACTGTACGGCACTCTCCTTTATAATGTGGACGCCGGAGGATTTTATAAAAGGGAGAGAGTTTTTCTGACAGACTTCAGACATTTTGCATCTTCAGATATAATGGTGACAGAGAGCGGATTCTTTAACTCATTTCTGCTTCTGGACAGCTACAAATACTCTACTCCCGAAAGCTGGGTTACACTGAATGCAGAATACAGGGCTGACTATCTTCTCCTTAACCGTCTGCCATTCATTAATAGTGCCTTTTTATATGAAGCGCTGCACCTTAAAGCACTTTGGTTGCCGGAGAAGAGGATAACTCATTCAGAAATCGGTTACTCCTTTGGAATGAAAGGGCTTGGCAGAGTGGGGGTATTTGTGGGATTTGACGGGTTAAAATACAACTCAACAGGATTCAGAGTTGAGCTGCCTATCCTCTCTCAGCTTAGATAGCGCGAGTTTATAAACTGATCAATCACTTTTGGAAAGTGCTCTTTTTCCAGCTCATGTATTTTAAAGGCAAGGGAATCCGGTGTCTCTCCCTCTTCAATTATGCACTTTGCCTGAAAAAGGGTCTCCCCGTTGTCATATATCTCATCAACAAGATGAATTGTTATGCCGGACTCAAAATCGCATGAGTCAATTACCGCCTGATGTACTCTGCTGCCGTACATCCCTTTTCCACCATATTTTGGCAGTAGGGACGGATGGATGTTTATTATACGGCCTCTGTAAGCGGTTACAACTCTGTCAGGAACCTTAAGAAGAAAACCAGCCAGTACAATTATATCAATTTTTTCACTTGAAAGCAGTTGGTCAACCGTCTCTGTCTCTCTCAAATCGGTTGCAGAGAAGACGAAACTTTTAACATTCAAATTTTTTGCCCTCGTCAGCACAAATGCATCCGACCTGTTTGAAAGGATCAGCTTAACATTTACCTTAGGGTTGCCCGAAAAGTACCTTACTATGTTTTCTGCATTTGTTCCGCTACCTGAAGCAAATATTGCTATATTTACGCTCTCCATTTATTGACAGTTTTGGGTGTGCAAAGATAAGAAAAATAGGGCATTATTGAGAAAATGAGTTTATTTATACCGGGATAAAATATCACACAGTCAATCAGTAAGATATGGTTTCACTTTGTAGATTTTTTTCATTTTTTGAATTTTTTACCTTTCTTTGCAACCTAATTTTGAAATAACAAACACTTTTTATTAACTAATTATTTAGAATCATGGCAGACATTAATGCAAAAGTTAAAGCCATCATCGTTGACAAGTTAGGCGTTGAGGAATCGGAGGTAACTCCTACAGCTAGTTTTACTAACGATCTGGGAGCCGACTCTTTGGACACTGTAGAACTCATCATGGAGTTTGAAAAAGCTTTCGGCATTACCATTCCTGATGAGGCTGCTGAAAAGATCTCTACAGTAGGAGATGCTATAGCTTACATCGAGAACAATACCAAGTAATTAATCACAAGTTTATGTTAAAAAGAGTTGTTGTCACAGGTATTGGGACCATCAATCCAATCGGGAACAGTATTGCTGAGTACTTCGGCAATCTTGATCAAGGTCTCAGCGGGGCAAACCTGATTACCCGTTTTGATACTACCCTTTTTAAAACCAAATTTGCTTGTGAAATTAAGGATTACGATCCTGCAAAGTACGGAATAGATAAAAAAGAGGAGCGTAAACTGGACAGGTTTACCCAGTATGCATTTATTGCAACCGCCGAGGCTATGACCGACAGCTCCCTTGATCTTGAAAAAGTAAATCCGGACAGGGCAGGAGTAATACTTGGAACAGGAATAGGAGGGATAGATACCCTCTTTCAAGAGGTTATGGGCTATTTCGAAGGAGGTTGTACTCCCCGCTTTAGCCCTTTCCTGATTCCTAAAATGATCCCGGACATCGCTCCCGGAATGATCTCCATGAAATATGGATTCAGAGGGCCAAACTATACAACCGTATCTGCGTGTGCCTCGTCGACTCACGCGATGATTGATGCCTTTAATATGATCAGGCTTGGTAAAGCCGACATCATTATTACCGGTGGTTCAGAAGCTGGTATCACGGTACCAAGCATCGGCGGTTTTAACTCGGCTCAGGCGCTTTCTACAAATAATGAAAATTACAAAACGGCATCTAAACCATTCGACAAAAACAGAGATGGATTTGTTATGGGAGAGGGTGCTGGTGTGTTGATTTTCGAAGAGTATGAGCACGCTGTTGCCAGGGGAGCAAAAATTTATTGCGAAGTAGGCGGAGGCGGTATGACTGCCGATGCACATCACATTACAGCTCCTCATCCTGAGGGATTGGGCGCAATGAATGTGATGAGGGTGGCACTTGAGGATGGAAACATTGCACCTGAAGAGGTTGATTACATTAATGTTCACGGCACTGCCACTCCTCTGGGAGACATTGCCGAGCTTAAGGCTATCAAAGGACTTTTCGGAGAGCATGCATATAAACTCAATATTAGTGCAACCAAATCCATGACCGGTCACCTGCTTGGTGCAACAGGAGCTGTTGAAGCTCTTGCTTGTGTTCATGCGATTGAATCCGGAATGGTCCCTCCTACAATAAATTTCGAAACTGAGGATCCTGAAATCGACTACAAGTTAAACCTTACTCTTAATAAGGCACAGAAAAGAGAGGTTAATGTGGCCATGAACAACACCTTCGGGTTTGGCGGTCACAACTCCTGCATTGTCTTCAGAAAGGTAAAATAGGTTTTAAAAACGAAAAAAATATAAGAGCAGTCCGAAAGGGCTGCTCTTTTTGTATCTCTTTATCTTAATCTGTGGCTCTCAGCTCAAGTTGTTGATTACGGCATAACAGCGTATGTCACAATTAGCTTAGGTTTCCTTGATGCCGCAGGTCCATTAATAATTGCCTTGCCATATAGCAGGTTCTGAACGTGGAAGGTTGTTACACCTGAATAGAAATCACTCTTTTTGTACACAGGCGTTACCCAGGCTTTAAGGGTGCTCCCAGTGATTTTACCTTGAATCATTCGCTGAATGTATGAGCTCACATCAAGTGAATAGAAAAGAAGCGAACGGTTGATAGAGCCATTGGTCTCAAAAACACCAAGGTCATTAACCGGTTCGTAAAGTGTCAGGTGGTCCAGATCTGATGTTTCGCGTGTAGACAGGAATACTTGTGAAGGGAAGTAGTTGAGTCTGGTGAAATCAACCGGGTTTTCATAAGGAAGTCTTATCTCTGCTTTGGCAATAACCACCCTGTTAATATCGATGTTGTTTTGTTGCGCCCAGTTCTGCAGTTGTGTTTTTACCTTTGTAAAGTCTATATAAGGTTTGACTCCTGCGAGACCTTCGATGTAAATCTTCTCAACAGGCTCAGTTGTCTCAAGAGTACCTGATGAGTGAGTAAACTTATTGACCGATGCTAGTCCGTCCCTCACATAGTACATAATTGTACTGTCTTTGTCTATACCTTTTTGAGTATCCACATGTCTGTATTGCAGCAGAAAATAGATGTTGGTAGGAGGCATCATATTAAAGCGCCCACCTGTTAATGCTCCCGGAAGAGGGTCTGTTGCCATGTAAAAGCCTTTGTATCTTTTCATAAACAAACCGGAAGAGTCGCTCTCCTGTTTAGTTGCCGAAAGAAGCTCCTGTGCAAAGGAGAGTGAGAGGTTCATGTTAAGACTGTCGCCTCCGAAATAGACATTACCTCCGATATTCAGTGGAACAGGATCAAAGTCGCCTGCTTTAATTGAGTTATTATACGCGACATTTGAGTCCAGATCGATATTTAATTTGTACAGATAAAAGTTCTGAGGGATATTTGCTTCGCTCTCATAAAAGTATGACTTGTCACTTACAGCCATATACATCTTAAACGATTTAGCTACCGGATTCTGGCCAAATGTCAGTGAGTCTCTTAATGGAACAAACTGAAAGGCAGCCGATGCATTAACCAGCCCTAAATCAGGATCCTTATAGCTTCCAATCACAAGTGATGAAGGATAGAGAGTCTGAAGACTGTCAGATAACTTCATCTCAACCGGAAGGTTGAATTCAGTTACAGACACATTTAAAATGTGGTCTGAGGGCAGTAACCCCGACCCGGTTGATTTGTCTGTTTCTATGCATGAAGTTAATATTGCCCCTGTAAGAATCGCTGCTGCAGAACGAAAGATGTTCCTAATTGTCATTTTTTAGCCAGAATTTTATCGTAAAACTGAATGTACTCATCTACATATGTGGAATCCGGGGCAGTGGTGTCAATAAAGCCGAGTACCGGAAGAGCGCTTTTATTAATGGATCCGGTAAGCTCCGGTTCAAGTTCACTTTCACCGTAAATAATTCCATCGGAGTACTGTATTGCAAGTTTTGCAAGATTTATGCCATTAGCAGGATTGAGCACCTCAATATCTCTGGCCCTGAGGCCCGGTACAGTAATCTTTGATTTAATATCTTCTGCAAATACCTGATCCAGACCCTCGTTGTAAAGCGAGAGGACCACTTTGCTCTCTGCAAAAATCGGATCATCCTGATATATTTTCTTAAGATAAAGAGGAAGAAAGTATGATATCCACCCCTGACAATGAATAATATCGGGCTTCCACCTGAGCTTCTTCACTGTCTCCAGAACTCCTCTTGCAAAGAACGATGCCCTCTCTTCATTGTCATTGAAGTAGTTTTCATTTTCGTCTTTGCTTATATACTTTCTGTAGAAATAGTCCTCGTTGTCTATAAAGTAGACCTGCATCCTTGCAGATGAAATTGAGGATACCTTGATAATAAGTGGTCTGTCAATATCATTGATGATAATGTTCATGCCGGAAAGTCGTATAACTTCGTGAAGCTGATTGCGTCTCTCGTTTATAAGACCATATTTGGGCATGAAAGATCGTATTTCGAATCCTTTTTCCTGTACACCCTGAGGGAGATAGCGCCCCGTCCTCGAAATTGTAGTTTCGGGCAGAAAGGGGAATATTTCGGAGCTCACATAAAGGACTCTCTTGGGATCACTCATTTTTCCTGAAAGAATTAATGGCAAATTGTTCACAAAGATAATAAAATTAATTTAATTGGACATTTTATGTATCTTTGGAATCATTTTGGCAATGAAGAAGAGAGAGAAGAACATTATATACAGAAGGCTGATTCAGTCGTACTTGTCATCTGTTATAAGCATCAGTATGGTGCTTATGCTGGTGGGTCTTTCGGGGTTAATGGCGGTGAACGCCCGTTCGGTTTCCGATTTTTTCAGAGAGAATATTAAACTGTCGCTCATGTTCAGTGCATCAGCAGAAGAGAGTTATGCCAAAGAGGTTATGTCTCTTCTGGAGAAGGAGCAGTATGTTAAAGAGGCAAGATTTATCTCCAGGGAGCAGGGTACAGCCGAAATGACAGAAATTCTAGGTGCCGATTTTCTTTCGGTATTCGAGACAAACCCAATCCCCTTGTCTGTCGATCTTTTTCTTAAGGCAAGATATCTTGAGCCGGACTCCCTGATAGCTGTAGAGCAGCAGTTGTCGCAAATTGAGGGTGTTGAGGAGGTAGTGTATCAGGAGTCGCTTGTAAAGACAATAAATGAGAATATGGAGAAGGCAGGCTATGCAATAGGTGTGGTTATTCTGCTTTTGCTATTTATCTCTTTTGTTCTGATAAATAATACAGTAAGACTTAATCTGTATGCAAAGCGGTTTACCATACATGCCATGAAACTTGTGGGAGCTAAAAGATCGTTTATAAGAAAGCCAATGCTGAAAGGGGCTCTGCTTCAGGGGTTTGTTTCGGGCGTTCTCTCTGTAGCCATATTGTCTGCGGGGGTATACCTTGTTTACAAAGATCTTCCCGAGCTTTTCAATATTCTTGATATCACACTTGTTGGAGTGGTGTTTGCAGGAGTTGTGGCGCTTGGAGTTGTACTCTGCGTGGTTAGCACATGGATTATTGTAAACAGATTGGTGTCAATGTCAGGAGATGATATTTATTATTAAAATATAAAAACTTTATATTATGGATTCCGGAAAATTTGCAATTCCTTATAAAAACCTGATTTACATTGTAGCAGGCTTGTTTCTTATGATAGCGGGATACGCACTGATGACTGGTGGCGGAACTGATGACCCCAATGTCTTTACAGGTGAAGAGATGTTCAGTTTCAGAAGAATTGTACTTGCGCCTCTCTTTATCCTGGCCGGATTTGCTGTAGAGATTTTTGCAATAATGCATAAACCTAAGAACAAATGAGTTTTTTAGAGGCTCTTATTCTGGGTCTTGTTCAGGGCCTTACGGAGTTTCTTCCGGTTAGCAGCAGCGGCCATCTTGCAATCGGTAAGGAGTTACTTGGCATTGAAGCCGGCAACCTGTCGTTTGAGATTGCAGTGCACGCTGCAACAGTTTTAAGTACCATTGTTGCTTTCAGAAAGGATATTTTACATCTCCTCTCCTCATTTTTTAAATTCAGGTATAATCAGGAGACATCTTATCTTTTTAAAATCGCATTGAGTATGGTGCCGGTGCTCATTGTGGGCCTTTTCTTCAAGGAGAGGGTAGAGGCAATTTTTGGTTCCGGCCTTTTAATAGTTGGGATATCACTTATTGTTACAGCCTCGTTGCTGACTCTCTCCCAATATGTCAAGGTCAAAGAAGGGGGCATTAAATATGGAAACGCTCTTATTATCGGTGTTGCACAGGCATTTGCCGTGCTGCCCGGGCTCTCACGATCGGGCGCCACTATCTCTGCAGGGCTCTTGTCAGGTGTTAAAAGAGAGGAGGTTGCAAAATTCTCCTTTCTAATGGTCCTAGTTCCGATTTTAGGAGAGAGCTTTCTGGAGCTCATTTCAGGAGGGTTTGCTGCCGGGGAGTCAGGGATTAACCCTTTTGTACTAATGACGGGATTCTCTGCCGCATTTATCTCCGGCTTGTTTGCTTGCCGGACAATGATAAAACTGGTTAAAAGAGCAAAACTAACCGGTTTTGCAATATACTGCGCAACAGCGGGTATACTAAGCATTCTTTACTCAGTACTTGCCTAACAGCCATGTCAGGAAACCTTCATATATTTCTGTCAGATGTCCATCTTGGACTTAAAGCATTTGATCCGGTAGCCAGAGAGAGGGAGTTTGCCCGCTTTCTGAACAACCTGCCTCAAGAGACAGCGGCTTTATATCTGGTTGGAGATATATTTGACTTCTGGTATGAGTATAAATATGTGATTCCAAGAGGGTACTCAAGAACGCTCGGTGCTTTGGCAAACCTTTCAGACAGAGGAGTTGCAATCCATTTCTTTAAAGGGAACCACGATATGTGGACCTTCGGATTTCTTGAGAGAGAGTTAGGTGTCAATATACTTAAAGACCCCTCTGTTGTTGACATATCGGGTACCAGATTTTGCATAGCTCATGGAGATGAGCTTGGAAATGAGCGTGGACAAAAGATTTTGAAATCTATATTCAGAAACAGATTTTTACAGGCGTGTTTTAGTGCACTACATCCAAGAGTTGCCTTTGCTATTGCTCTGCGTTGGTCCAGACACAACCGGCTTTCAAAAGGTGAACAGTTCAGGTTCAGAGGAGAAAATGACCCTCTCTATAAGTTTGCCTCTGAATTTGAGAAGAGTTGCAAAGTTGACCACTTTATATTTGGTCATATGCATACACCCGGCAACACATTAACTCCCGGAGGCGCAGGATTTTTTATTCTAGGTGAGTGGATTCACGGTTGTGAGTACCTGATCTTTAATTCAGATACCCGTGAGTTAATTTGGGCAGATGGACGCCGCAAGTAGGTTAGAAAAGGGAGTAGTAGAGATAGTCAAATGAGCCGAGTCTGTACATCTGAACCAGCTCCTCTGTTAGTTTATCATCGCCGAATCGGTCA
The DNA here is from genome assembly GCA_002425935.1 of Bacteroidales bacterium UBA5548. Taxonomy (GTDB): domain Bacteria; phylum Bacteroidota; class Bacteroidia; order Bacteroidales; family UBA932; genus Bact-08. Next base: position 211,806 of record DINE01000027.1, read on the forward strand.
TACGGTTTCCTGAGATCAGATCCGAAAAGCTTTGCAATTCCCTGCCAAAAGCCAGCCGCAGCACTCCCTTTATAGCCGCGAATCAATGAGTATGAGCTCTGCCCAACCTCCCGGTCTATCAGCTTAAGAAGGAGGCGACCCTGAGATATGGTCATCTTTCTAAGGGGCTTCTCAAACTCGTTAAAGAGCTGGGTTTCGAAATTTCTGATATACCTCTCCCTCTCTTTTGCAGTAAATTTTGAGTTGTTAAGCACACTGTCGGCCTCCAGTATCTTCTCTTTTGCTACCAGTGCATATGGGTATGTCTTTCTGAAATTATAGACCAGACGGTAAAATTCTCTCCACTCCTTTCCCTTCATCCTGTTCTTGTCCCACGCAAAATGGTATACAGCATTTAAGTTAATCTGGAAAACAGTATCACGACCCTCCATTTTATAGGTCACTCTGTACCCATGATCCTGGGCCTTTGCAAATGTTTGAAAAACAGGTGCCGTAAATAATATTATAAAACAAAGGATGGTTCTCTTCATAAAAAACAAAATTACCTCTTTTTGCCATCATGTTCAAGAATTAGACCAAAAACACTATATTTGGTGAAAATCTTAAACTATGCTCTCTTCTGTTTACGGTCCCTGGACCCTTTTTACCGATCTGGGGATAATTTTTGCGCTGTTACTTGCCGGTAAATTTATCCGTGTTAAGGTCAGATTCATTCAAAAACTATTTATTCCACCTTCACTTATTGCAGGGTTTCTTGGTCTGGCTCTCGGGCCCAACGGTTTTGAACTGCTCCCTTTTTCAGGACACCTTGGAACATATGCCGGGATTCTGATAGCACTGGTGTTCGGAGCACTTCCTTTATCATCACCAAAGTTTTCATTCAGAGAGGTCTCAGGAAGAGTCGGTCCTATCTGGGCATATGCTCAGCTGGGAATGCTTATTCAGTGGGCAGTCATGGGGCTTTTTGGACTGTTTGTTCTTAATGTCATATGGCCGCAACTCCATCCTGCGTTCGGAGTCATGCTCCCGACCGGGTTTTATGGAGGTCACGGAACTGCAGCAGCTATAGGTAGTGCATTTGAGGGGCTAGGATGGGATGAGGCAAAAAGTCTGGGAATGACTACTGCAACAACTGGAGTTGTAGTTGCTATAATCTTGGGCCTTGTTATGGTCAAATGGGCTGCGGCAAGAGGGGAGACTAAATTTATTAAGGATTTTTCAGATTTGCCCGATGATCTCAGAACCGGACTGATTCCGGAGGAGAGGAGAGAGAGTGCAGGAAAGGTGACAACATCATCAATCTCCATTGACTCTCTGGCTTTCCATCTGGCATTTGTCTTTGTGGTTGCACTTATAGGATATCTGCTTAGTCAGGGGGTAAAATATTACTATCCAAAGCTCGAGATTCCCGTCTTCTCTGCATCATTCATTGTAGGACTCATACTTAAGAAGATATTCGACGCGACAGGAGTTTCAGATTATATATGCCCTCAGCAAACCTCCCGCCTCAGCAGTACTTTTACAGATTTGCTGGTTGCCTGTGGTGTGGCCTCAATTAAACTAAGTGTGGTGGTTAAATATGCTGTGCCTCTAATTATACTTATTTTAACCGGAATAGTTGTCGTATGGCTGATTACATTTATTCTTGGGAAGAGACTTTGTAAAACATTCTGGTTTGAAAGGTCGATATTTGCCTGGGGTTGGTGGACAGGAACCATGGCGATGGGAATCGCCCTTTTAAGAATAGTCGATCCAAAAATGGAGAGCAAGGCAATGGATGATTATGCACTTGCATATCTGCCGATTGCTCCTGTAGAGATTCTGCTGATTACCTTTGTTCCTGTAATGTTTGCAAGTGGTATGGGGGCGTGGATACTGCTTGCCTCCCTTGTAGCGTCTGTCGCAATAATTGCTCTTGCAAAGAGAATGGGGTGGTGGATTAAGCCCTCCAAAAAGACCACATTAAAATAACCAATCAATTAAGAGACAAAATGAGCCGCATCACATTTACTCTATCACTTCTTGCCTCAGCAATATTGTTGACAACATTTTCCACTAAACTATCTGCACAGTCACTTGAACAGCAGGCGGCAATGATTCACAAGAAATTTCTTACAATAGATACTCACAACGATACAGCCCTTCATATTAACAATCCTGATGCAGAGTACAGAGTTACAAAGGGCCAGGTTACATTTCCCATGATGAAGGAGGGGGGGCTTGATGCTGCCCTTTTTGCAATCTTCATTACACAGCGGGAGAGAGACGATGCCTCTTTGCTCAGTGCTACAAAGTATGTGACCGATAACCTCTCCAGATTCCGCAAATATGTAGAAGAGTATAAAGAGGTATCAATTGCATACAACTCCGATGATCTTTTAAGGAACAAGAGTAAGGGCATTACCTCCGTTGTTCTGGCAATAGAGAACGGATACGCTGTAGGGAAAGACCTCTCAAATCTTGAGATGTTCAGAGATATGGGAGTAAGAGCAATTACTTTGTGTCATAATCTTAATAACGATATTTGTGACGCATCGATGGATAAAGGGCCGGAACACAACGGATTATCTGACTTTGGAGTTAAAGTTGTGCAGGAGATGAATCGTCTGGGTATTATTATAGATGTATCACATGCGTCAACTGAGACGGTTTTTGATGTTCTTAAGGTGAGCAAAAAGCCTGTAATGGCCAGCCATTCCGGAGTTTGGTCGATTAAAAATCATAACAGGAATCTTAAAGATAAAGAGATAAAGGCAATCGCCGCTGCAGGAGGGCTGATTCAGGTGGCTACCGGCAGATTTTTCCTTTCCGAACTGCCAAAGGACTCCGTAACCGTTGCTCATATTGCCGACCATATAGATTATGTTAAAAATCTTGTTGGTATAGAGCATGTGGGAATCGGTACCGATTTTGACGGAGGCGGAGGGGTAGTGGGTATGGAGAATGTTTCAAAAATGAAGAACCTCACAATAGAGCTTCTTAAAAGGGGATATACCCAAAGAGAGCTCGAACTCTTCTGGGGAGGTAATTTTATTAAATTTCTGAAAGTTCAGAATTTGTAAAATATTTTCAACATCCTTTTGCACATTTAAATTTTTTGGTATATTTGCAACCCGCCAAATATCTATTCAATATATCTATTTGGCTGACAATTAGGGAAATAACCCTAAAAATTTTTTGACCAAAGCACACAATTATATTTACTGTTATCGTTAAACTGTAAAAAAAGCAATGTTACAACCAAAAAAAACCAAGTTCAGAAGGCAGCAGAAAGGCCGTATGAAAGGGATCGCACAGAGGGGAAATCAGCTCTCTTTTGGATCTTTCGGAATTAAAACTACAGCGGCGTGTTGGCTAACCGGACAACAAATCGAGGCTGCCCGCCAGGCCGTAGTAAGGTATATGAAGCGTGAGGGTCAGATCTGGATTCGCGTATTCCCCGATAAGCCATTTACCAAGAAGCCTGCAGAGGTTCGTATGGGTAAAGGAAAAGGTGCTCCGGAGGGATTTGTATGTCCAATTACCCCGGGTCGTATGATAATTGAGGCAGAGGGAGTTCCGCTCGAGGTGGCCAAAGAGGCTCTTCGTCTGGGTGCCCAGAAACTGCCGGTAGTTACAAAATTTGTAGTCCGCAGGGATTATCAGGAATAATAAAAGCAGAAATAATATGAAAGCAACAGAGATACGCGAATTATCCATTAAAGATCTGAAGGAACGCATCGATACAGAAAAGGCAAACCTGGTGCGCCTTAAGATGAATCATGCTATTTCTCCTTTAGATGATTTATCTCAGATTAAAAAGGCAAAAACTAACATTGCCAAAATGCTCACCATATTGAGCCAAATGGAAAATAAGAAGGACAACTAAGAAGTCATGGAAAGAAATCTTCGTAAAGAAAGAATAGGAATGGTGGTAAGCAATAAGATGGACAAATCCATCGTTGTTGCCGTTAAAAGAAAAGTAAAACACCCTATTTACGGTAAGTTCGTAAATAAAACCACTAAGTTTGTTGCTCATGACGAAAAGAACGAGTGCAGCGAGGGAGATAAAGTACGCATTATGGAGACTCGTCCTTTGAGTAAGACAAAACGCTGGAGACTAGTAGAAATCGTAGAAAAAGTTAAATAGCCATGATACAGCAAGAATCGAGATTATTGGTGGCAGACAACAGCGGAGCAAAGGAGGTTCTTTGTATTCGCGTCCTTGGGGGAACCCGCCGCCGTTATGCCGGAGTTGGCGATAAAATAGTGGTTACCGTTAAAAGTGCTATCCCGGGTGGTGACACCAAAAAGGGAACTGTTTCAAAAGCGGTGATTGTTCGTACAAAAAAGGAGATCCGTCGTGCAGACGGTTCATATATCCGTTTTGATGACAACGCATGTGTGTTGCTCAACAATCAGGGAGAGGTTCGCGGAACCCGTATCTTTGGCCCGGTTGCCAGAGAGTTGCGCGAAAACTATATGAAGATTGTATCTTTAGCACCTGAGGTGTTATAATTTTTTTATAAGAAAAAGATATGAATAAGAAATTACATATTAAAAAGGGCGATACAGTATATGTTAATGCCGGAGACGACCGTGGTAAAACAGGGAAGGTTCTTGAGGTAATAACAGAAAAAAATCGCGCCATAGTTGAAGGAATCAACCTGGTAAGCAAACATACCAAGCCTAACGCAAAGCACCCTCAGGGAGGAATAGTTAAGCAGGAAGCTGCTGTTCATGTTTCAAACCTGCAGGTTGTTGACCCTGTGAAGGGCGGGCCTACACGCATCGGCCGTCGTCTCAATGACAAAGAAAAATTAGTTCGTTACGCGAAAAAATCTGGAGAGGAGATTAAATAATGGCAAATACTAAAGAAGGAGCTGCAAAGAAGCCAGCTGCCAATAATAAGCCTGCAAAAGTCGAAAAGGCGGCTAAGACAGAAGGTGCCCAGGTAGTTGTTAAGGGCTATATACCTACTCTTCAAAAGAAATATAAAGAGGAGATTATTGCCAAACTTCAGAAGGAGTTTGGGTACTCGTCAATCATGCAGGTACCTAAGCTTACCAAGATTGTAATCAATCAAGGTATTGGTTCGGCTACCGGTGATAAAAAACTTGTGGACATCGCTCAGCAGGAGCTCACAATCATTACAGGACAGAAAGCGGTTCAGACAATTTCAAAGAAAGACATCTCTAACTTTAAGCTAAGAAAAGGGATGCCTATCGGAGTTAAAACCACACTTCGTTCTGCCAAGATGTACGAGTTTCTTGAGAGACTGGTTGCAGTTGCACTACCACGTATCAGAGATTTCAAAGGAATCAACGAGAAGTTTGACGGTAAGGGTAACTATACACTAGGTATTAAAGAGCAGATTATTTTCCCTGAAATCGATATCGATAAAATCACAAAGATTATGGGTATCGAGATAACCTTTGTTACCACAGCGGATAAAGACGAAGAGGCATTTGCACTGCTTCGTGAATTCGGTCTGCCTTTCAAAAACATCAAGAAGTAATCTTTAAAAAGAGAAGATAGATAATGGCAAAAGAATCAATGAAGGCACGCGAGAGAAAACGCGCAAAATTAAGTGCCAAATATGCAGAAAAACGCAAAGCCCTCAAGGAGGCAGGTGACTATGCTGCTTTGGATAAACTGCCAAAGAACTCAAGTCCTGTACGCCTGCACAACCGTTGTTCAATAACAGGTCGTCCGAAAGGTTTTATGCGTATTTTCGGTATCAGCCGTATACAGTTTCGCGAAATGGCCAGCAAGGGACTTATCCCCGGTGTTCGCAAAGCAAGTTGGTAGCAAACAGTGTGGCGAGAGTCACAGACAACATATAATTTATTATTAGTTGGATATCGGGCATCACATTGTGGTGTCGAATAAACTTTAAAACAAAACAAAATGACTGATCCAATTTCAGATTTTTTAACAAGGGTGCGTAACGCATCTATGGCAGGACACAAAGTAGTTGAGATTCCTGCGTCAAAAGTTAAGCTGGAGCTGACCCGTATTCTTCACGAAAAAGGGTATGTTCTCAGCTATAAACTTGTTGAGGGTACACCTTTCAACACCATCAAAATAGCGCTTAAGTATCATCCGGAGACCAAAAAGTCGGCAATCAAGAAAATTTCAAGAATAAGCCGTCCGGGTCTCAGAAGGTATGTTGATGTAGAAAACATGCCAAGAGTACTTAACGGTCTGGGTATAGCCGTAATCTCCTCTTCAAAGGGCATGATTACCGATAAAGAGGCCAGAGAGCTGAATGTTGGCGGAGAGGTTATCTGCTATGTTTATTAATAAATATTAAATAAAAGTTTTATAATGTCACGAATAGGAAAATTACCTGTAAACCTTCCTGCCGGAGTAACTGTAAATGTTAGTTCGGACAATGTGGTTAAGGTTAAAGGCCCGCTCGGAGAACTTTCGCAAAAGGTGGATGCCGATATAAGAGTTACCGTAGAGGGAAATGTACTTACAGTTACAAGACCTACCGATCAGCCTCGTCACCGTTCAATGCATGGTCTTTACCGTGCTTTGATTCAGAATATGGTAACCGGAGTTTCAACCGGCTTTACCATAAAGCAGGAGTTCGTAGGTGTGGGTTACCGTGTGGAGGCTAAAGGCCAGCTTCTTGAGATGAGCCTTGGTTACTCTCACGATATACACTTTATGCTGCCCAATGAAATCAAAGCAGTTACCGAGGCTGTAAAAAAGGGTCAGGCCCCTGTGCTTACTCTTACCAGCTACGATAAGCAACTTATAGGAATGGTTGCGGCAAAGCTGCGCTCTCTGCGCAAACCTGAACCATACAAAGGTAAAGGTATTAAGTTTGTAGGTGAACAACTTCGTCGCAAAGCCGGTAAGTCGGCCAGCGCTAAATAACAAGGGGAGGATTTATGGCTTTAAGTAAAATAGAAAGAAGAAACAGAATACGACTCCGCATCAGGAAGGTTGTAAGCGGCACTCCGGAACAACCAAGAATGTCGATATTCAGAAGCAACAAACAGATTTATGTTCAGCTTATTAACGATATAGACGGGAAAACCATTGCAGCAGCAAGCTCTCTTGACAAAGAGATAGCTGAGGAGTGCAAAGGAAAACCGGCTACCGAAGCGGCAAAACTGGTAGGTAAACTGGCAGCAAAGCGTGCGATTGAAAAAGGTATCGAGAAGGTATCATTTGACCGTGGCGGCTACCTTTATCACGGAAGAGTTAAATGTTTAGCAGATGCCGCCCGTGAAGGTGGTCTTAAATTCTAAGAATTTTGAGTATGATAGGTACAAATGTTAAAAAAGTTAAGACTACCGATCTGGAACTAAAGGACAGATTGGTTGCAGTTAAAAGAGTTACCAAAGTAACCAAGGGAGGACGCCACTTCAGTTTTGCAGCTATTGTTGTTGTAGGAGATGAAAGAGGTGTTGTAGGTTACGGCCTGGGCAAAGCTAACGAGGTTACAACAGCTATCTCAAAAGGAATAGAAGATGCTAAGAAAAATCTGGTAAAGATTCCTCTTAACAAGAAGACAATTCCACATGAGCAAGAGGCAAAATTCGGCGGAGCAAGAGTTTTTATGAAACCTGCAGCTGAAGGTACCGGAGTTAAAGCGGGTGGTGCGATGCGTGCAGTATTTGAGTCTGTAGGAATTCACGACGTACTTGCAAAATCAAAAGGATCTTCAAACCCTCACAACCTGGTGAAAGCTACCGTTGCGGCACTTCTTGAGATGCGTGATGCATACACCGTTGCCGGACTGCGCGGAATACCAATGAACAGAGTATTTAAAGGATAAGGAGGAAAGGATATGTCTAAAGTTAAAATTACTCAGATAAAAAGTAAAAACGGAGCAACCAAGAAGCAGTCTGCTACATTGGAAGCCCTCGGTATCCGCAGAATACATCAAACGGTGGAGATTGAACTGAATCCTGTTTACAAAGGAATGCTGGATAAAGTTCTGCACCTGGTAAAAGTTGAAGAAATTAACTAATAGGAGATTACACAAATGAAATTACATAATCTTAAACCTTCATCAGGAGCTTTGGGAAGAGAGAAAAGAATCGGACGCGGCGAAGGGTCGGGACACGGTGGAACATCTACACGTGGACATAAAGGTGCTCAGTCAAGATCGGGTTACTCTCGTAAAAAAGGATTTGAAGGAGGCCAGATGCCACTTCAGAGAAGACTTCCGAAGTTTGGTTTCAATAACATAAACAGAGTGGAATACAAGGCTATTAACCTTTCGACTCTTCAGGCACTAAGTGAAAAACTTGGAACAGACATTCTTACAATCGATACTCTTATCGAATCGGGTCTGGTGTCTAAGAACCATATGGTTAAGATACTGGGTAATGGTACACTCACCATCAAACTTGATGTAAGCGCTCACGCATTCTCAAAGTCTGCGATAGCACAGATTGAAGCTCAACAAGGTAAGGCTACAATAATCTAACTTAACAATGAAAAAACTGATCGATACAATTAGTAATATCTTCAAGATTGAGGAACTGCGCAAAAGGATAGTCTACACTATCCTGTTGCTGCTTGTTTACCGCTTGGGAAGTTATGTGGTATTACCGGGTATAGACCCGACTCAGCTGGACAACCTGCAATCGCAGGCTTCAGAAGGTCTTTTGGGACTTCTGAACATGTTTTCCGGCGGAGCTTTTGGTAATGCTTCAATTTTTGCGCTGGGTGTAATGCCTTACATCTCTGCGTCTATCGTAATTCAGCTTCTAGGTATAATGATACCATATTTCCAAAGGTTACAGAGAGAGGGTGAGAGTGGAAGAAGAAAGATGAACCAGTGGACAAGGTATCTGACAATTGTGATTCTGGCACTGCAAGGTCCTGCCTACATGGCAAACCTGCACGTTCAGTTGCCTGAAGCTGCGTTCCTTTTCAAAGGATTCTCGTTTAATATTTTCGCCACGTTGGTTCTTGTAGGCGGAACTATGTTCATAATGTGGTTAGGAGAGCGTATTACCGATCGCGGCTTAGGTAACGGTATCTCTCTTATAATCATGGTTGGTATAATCGCGCGTCTGCCTTTTGCCCTTTTAGCCGAGGGAAGTTCAAGAATCAGTCAGACTGCAGGCGGTGGTTTACTTATGCTCATAGTTGAAATACTTGTACTCTTCTTTGTGTTTGTTGCAACAATTGCACTTGTTCAGGGAACACGCAAGATTCCGGTACAGTATGCCAAGAGAATCGTCGGTAACAAACAATATGGCGGAGTTCGTCAGTATATTCCTCTCAAGATAAATGCGGCAGGTGTGATGCCGATTATCTTTGCGCAGGCTCTGATGATGTTCCCGCTCATATTTGCAGGCTTTGACGCTACTCGCGGAATAGCATCCACCCTGACCAATCCTATGGGATTCTGGTACAACTTCATCTTCGGACTTATGGTTGTTGCATTTACCTACTTCTACACAGCGGTAACGGTAAATCCATCTATGATGGCAGAAGATATGAAGAAGAACGGCGGATTTATTCCGGGTATCAAACCTGGAAAGAAGACCACAGAGTACCTTGATGCAATTATGTCACGTATTACTCTTCCGGGCTCGATTTTCCTTGCCCTGATAGCAATTATGCCTGCATTTGCAACAATGTTGGGAGTCAATAATCAGTTTGCCCAGTTTTTCGGGGGAACTTCATTACTGATTCTTGTAGGGGTGGTTCTTGATACGCTTCAGCAAATTGAGAGTCACTTGCTGATGCGTCACTACGACGGCTTAATGAAGACAGGACGTATGAAGGGCCGTACGGGTATGTAAACCGGATCTCAAAGTTCTTTGAAAATGATAAAATTAAAAACCGGGGAAGAGATTGAGATATTAAAAGAGAATGCTCTTTTAGTATCGAAAACTCTTGCGGAGGTCGGAAAGCATATTGTTCCGGGTGTAACAACACTCGAACTGAACAAAGTTGCCGAAGAGTATATCCGCGATAATGGCGCTGAGCCGGCATTCCTTGGTTACGGAGGATTCCCCTATACCTTGTGCATATCTGTGAACGATGTTATAGTTCACGGCTTTGCATCCGGATACCGCCTTGCCGAAGGTGACATCATCTCGGTTGACTGCGGAACCATCTATAAAGGGTTTTACGGAGACTCTGCCTATACTTTCCCTGTGGGAGAGGTTTCAACGGAGACCAAAAGATTACTTAAGGTCACCAAAGAGTCTCTCTACCTGGGCATAGAACAGGCAGTTCCTGGAAACAGAATAGGTGATATCTCTTATGCAATTCAGGAGTACGTAGAGAAAAACGGCTTTTCAGTTGTAAGAGAGATGGTCGGACACGGCATAGGAAGAAAACTTCACGAAGCACCCGAAGTGCCAAACTTCGGAAGAAGAGGTGACGGAAAAAAACTACAGGAGGGAATGGTAATCTGTATAGAACCTATGGTTAATGCAGGATCCAGATCGGTGCACATGCATGATGACGGATGGACACTGAGTACTGCTGATAAGAAAAATTCGGCACACTTCGAACTGATGGTGGCAATTCAAAAGGGAAGCCCTTTAGTTTTATCAACATTTGAGTACATTGAGAAAAATAATAATTAAATTATAAGGTTAAATTCAGATGGCAAAACAAGCTGCTATTGAAAAAGAGGGAACAATAATCGAGGCCCTGTCAAACGCGATGTTCCGTGTAGAGCTGGATAACGGACACGTTATTATAGCTCACATCTCAGGTAAGATGAGAATGCACTACATACGAATACTGCCGGGCGACAGAGTAAGAGTAGAGATGTCCCCTTATGATTTAACAAAAGGAAGAATTTCTTTCAGATACAAATAAAACTTAGAAAATATGAAAGTAAAAGCATCCATTAAAAAGCGCAGCGAAGATTGCAAAATAGTAAAGCGTAAAGGACGTCTTTATGTAATTTGCAAGAAGACCCCTAAATTCAAGATGCGTCAGGGATAATTTTTAATTGTAAACAATAAAGAGAATAGATAAATTATGGCACGTATAGCCGGAGTTGATTTACCAAAAAACAAGAGAGGAGAGATAGGTCTGACCTATATCTTCGGGATCGGACGCAGTTCTGCTCAGAAAATCCTTGCAAAAAACGGCATCGATTTAAACACAAAAGTAAAGGACTGGAACGATGATCAGATTGCTGCAATCAGGGGAACCATTGCAGAGGAGTATAAAATTGAGGGTGAGCTTCGCTCAGCAGTTCAGATGAACATCAAGCGATTGATGGACATCGGATGTTACAGAGGTATCCGTCACCGTCTCGGGTTACCTGTACGCGGTCAGTCGACCAAGAACAATGCCCGTACACGTAAGGGTAAGAAGAAAACTGTAGCTAACAAGAAGAAAGCAACTAAATAGAACCTAGATCATGGCAAAAAAGACAGGAACATCAAGTAAAAAGAAGGTTGTAAAGGTTGAAGCCTACGGTCAGGCGCACATTTCATCTACCTTTAACAATATTATTGTATCCCTAACAAACAGCACAGGACAGGTGATAAGCTGGTCTTCTGCTGGTAAAATGGGGTTCAGGGGTTCTAAGAAGAACACTCCGTATGCTGCACAGACAGCTGCTGAAGATTGCGCTAAAGTGGCTTATGATTTAGGACTGCGTAAGGTAAAGGTCTTTGTGAAAGGGCCGGGTGCCGGACGTGAATCTGCAATCCGTACTATTCACGGAGCAGGTATTGAGGTAACAGAAATCGTTGATGTTACTCCACTTCCTCATAATGGATGCCGTCCAAAGGGACGCCGCAGAGTTTAACCCTTTTAAAATCATAATAACAGATTTAACATGGCAAGATATACAGGGCCTACCACAAAAATCGCCCGCAAATTTGGAGAGCCAATTTTTGGACCCGATAAAAGTTACGAAAAGAAAAACTATCCTCCGGGACAGCACGGTCTGGCTAAGAAACGTAAAAAAACTTCTGAGTACGGCATCCAGCTGAAAGAGAAGCAAAAAGTTAAATATACATACGGTTTGCTGGAGAGACAATTCCGCAATCTGTACGAGAAAGCATCTAAAATGAAGGGCCGTAAAGGTGAAAACCTCATTTTGCTGCTTGAGTCTCGTCTGGACAACCTGGTGTACAGAATGGGAATCGCTCCCAGCCGTGCAGCAGCCAGACAATTGGTTACACATTGTCACATTACAGTTAACGGTGAAGTAAACAGTATACCATCAACAATAGTTAAACCTGGAGATGTTGTTGGAGTAAGAGAGAGATCAAAGAGTCTCGAAGTTATTCAAAGCAGCATTTCACGTGGTTCAGCAAGACACTCATGGATTGAGTGGAGCGGTGATTCACTTTCGGGCAAGTATCTTAACCTGCCAATAAGAAGTGAAGTTCCTGAAACCATCAATGAGCAGTTAATTGTTGAGTTGTACTCTAAATAATAAAAAAATGGCAATTTTAGCATTTCAGAAACCCGATAAGGTAATAATGCTTGACGCAACCGAAACCTTTGGTCGCTTTGAGTTTCGTCCTCTGGAGCCGGGCTACGGTATCACAGTAGGTAACGCTTTGCGCCGCATTCTTTTGTCGTCTCTTGAAGGCCATGCTATCACAGCTGTAAAAATCCAGGGTGTTGACCACGAGTTTGCAACAATCCCGGGTGTAATAGAAACAGTTGTTGATATCATCCTTAACCTGAAACAAGTTCGTTTTAAGCGAATGATAGAAGGAGAAGATACAGAGATTGTAAATATTTCGGTAAGCGGAAAGCAGGAGTTTACCGCAGAAGACATCTCAAAACAGCTGTCTTCTTTCAAGGTACTCAATCCCGAGCTGCACATCTGCTCTATGGAGCCTTCGGTGAACCTCTCTGTAGAACTGAGAATTGGAAAAGGAAGAGGCTATGTTGCGGCAGAGGAGAATCGTATTGAAGATGCCCCTATTGGTCTGATTCCTATCGACTCTATTTACACTCCTATCAAGAATGTAAAATACTCTGTGGAAAACTGGCGCGTTGAGCAAAAGACAGACTACGAGAAGCTTAATTTAGAGATTACAACAGATGGTTCCATCCATCCTAAGGAGGCCCTTAAAGAGGCTGCAAAAATCCTTATTCACCACTTCATGTTGTTCTCAGATGAAAAGATAACTCTTGAGACACCGGTTGAAGTTATCAGCAATGAACTGGATGAGGAGTCACTCCGCATGCGTCATCTGCTTGTGACAAAACTGGCTGACATGGAGCTGTCGGTAAGAGCACTCAACTGCCTAAAAGCAGCTGATATTGACACTCTTGCAGACCTTGTGTCGCTACAGAGATCCGAACTTATGAAGTTCAGGAACTTTGGAAAGAAATCTCTTTCTGAGATCGACAACCTTGTTGAGAGATACAGACTCAACTTTGGTATGGATGTAACAAAGTTTAATATTGAAAAGAAAGTTTTGAAAAATGAGGCATAATAAATCAATAAATCACCTTGGCCGTAAAAGCGGGCACCGTAAAGCGATGCTTGCAAATATGGCTTCGTCACTCATACTTCACAAAAGGATTGAGACAACCCTGGCAAAGGCAAAGGCCCTGAGGATGTATATCGAGCCATTGGTTACAAAATCAAAAGACGATACGACTCACTCACGCCGTACAGTATTTTCGTACCTTAAGCAAAAAGAGGCTGTTACAGAGTTGTTCCGTAGCATAGCTCCAAAGATTGCTGACCGTCCGGGAGGATACACAAGAGTGCTTAAATTAGGTTTCCGTAAAGGAGATGCTGCTGAAATGGCAATGATTGAGTTCGTTGACTTTAACGAAACAGCAATGGCAACATCAGCCAAACCAGAGGTTAAGAAGAGCACAACCCGTCGTAGCCGTGCAAAGAAGAGTGAAGATACAGCTACAGAGGTAAAACCTGAGGCAAAAGCTCCAAAAGCTAAGAAAGAGCCAAAAGCAGAACCTAAAGCTGAAGTTGCAGCAGCTCCTGCAGTAGCAGAAGAGAGTGCACCGGAAGTAGCAGTAGTAGCAGAGGAGACTCCTAAAGCTGAGGTAGCACAGGAGACCACTCCTGAGGCAGAAGAGCCAAAAGCTGAGTAAATTCAAAACTCAGCACAAAGCTGCATAAGCTAAAACTGATTAATTAGTTTTTACATACCAAAAGAGGCTGTCCGTATAGGACAGCCTCTTTTTTTTCATCTCCCCGCCACAACCGCCACAATGCCACACCACTACAAACACCCATACACGCAAAATCTCCGCGCCACTTTTGCTTATGTGGCTGTATAGAAATCACTTGAAAAATAGACTTCAACGAGAATGCCAATAATCTCGTTAAAGTCTCTTTTGCAAACATCTAAATAATAATAAGTTGAACAAAAGTGGCGCGGAGAAAATTGTGATATTGAAAATCTTGTTGTATTTTGTGAAAACCCAGCTCCGATGCGGGTTCCGGAACATTTGAGCTGTTATGAACACGAAGTGTAAAATTGTAATTGCGGCTTAAAGTTCAAGTTAATGAAAATATGAGTTTAACCGCAATCATTAAAGCTTAAACGGAAAAAACAGCGCTTAAACGAGTTTGACAACGCTTAAATGGAAATGCTAAAGTTTAAATGAAATAGTTTTAAATGAAATGATATAGTTTAAAAGGAGCCGTTAACCTTTAAAACGAAACTGATAAAGTGTTAAAAGAGATAAACTAGAACAGAATATACCAAACCTAAACTAAACAGTATATCATATGGAAAATAGTCCGGTAAGAAGAATACAGAATCTGAGCAGCCTTGTAGGCAATACACCCCTTTTGGAGATTACATTCAGGTACAAAGGGTCAGAAAGAAAGATATATGCCAAATCGGAGAATCTTAATATGACCGGAAGTATTAAAGACCGGATGGCGTTTACCATTCTCTATAAGTCCTATGTCAACGGAACTCTAAAACCAGGTGCTACCATAATTGAAGCAACAAGCGGAAATACCGGAATTGCATTTTGTGCAATGGGTCGCGCATTAGGGCATCCGGTTGTGATATATATGCCAAACTGGCTTAGCGTTGAACGTTACAATCTTATTCAGAGTCTGGGTGCCAAGATAAATCTTGTTACAAAAGATGAGGGGGGCTTTCTTGGAAGTATCGCTATGGCTGAAAAGCTTGCAGAGGAGACCGAAAATTCATTTTTACCCAGACAGTTTTCGAATGAGTACAATATTCTGGCACATTATGAGACTACAGGTCCTGAAATCTGGAGTCAGATGACATTCAGAAATCTTAAACCAGATGCGTTTGTAGCAGGTGTTGGTACAGGCGGAACTATAATGGGAACAGGCAGGTACCTTAAGAAGATGAATCCGGCTATAAAGGTTCATCCCCTTGAACCTGCCAACTCACCTACATTAACTACCGGATATAAGGTAGGAAGTCACAGAATACAGGGCATCTCAGACGAATTTATACCATCAATTGTAAAGTTAAACGAGCTGGATGAGGTTATTCAGGTTGATGACGGTGATGCTATCATAATGGCTCAAAGACTATCTGCTGAACTTGGAATATCCGTTGGAATATCTTCCGGTGCAAACTTTCTGGGGGCACTCATTGCGCAAAACAAACTGGGACCGGAATCAAATGTTGTTACGATATTCTCAGATTGTAATAAAAAATATTTAAGTACCGACCTTATGAGGCAAGAGCCAGTTAAAGAGAATTTCCTCTCAACAGATGTTGATCTGATAAGCTTCAGGTCTTTTAAGAGAGTCTGTATTACGTGTTGCAATCCCGAAGAGTGCGTCGAAACATACTCCCCGGGAGATCTTGCTGTGAACGAGCTTCCAAAATGTGTGAGAAGATAATCTAAGCGATTATCATACCCACCATTGCTGCAGACATCAGAGCAACCAAAGTCGCCCCAAGCAGCGATCTGAATCCGAATGCACTCAGAACCGGCTTCTGGTTGTGTGCCATTCCACCAACACCACCAATCAGAATTCCGATAGATGCAAAGTTTGCAAAACCGCAAAGCACATAAGTAGCCATAATCACCGATTTGGATGATTCAAAGGCACCTGTGCGAATCATCTCTGCAAGGCTTTGATAGCCAATAAACTCTGTCATTATAAGTTTCTCTCCAAGTAATCGCCCTACCAGAGCAAGGTCGTTTCCTGAAACGCCTGTTAGCCAAATAATCGGAGCGAAAAGATAAGAGAGCATAAACTGCAGTGAAAGTGAATCATATCTGCCATTTGTTATGTCTGCAATAACAGGATTGAGAGAGGTAAGATCGCCAACCTTCATGAAAATTGCGTTGAATCCTGCAATAAGGGCGTAAAACACAAGAAGCATGGCTCCTACATTTGCGGCCAGTTTAAGCCCCTCTGTGGTTCCGTTGGAGATAGCATCAAGTACATTTTTCCCTATTTTTTCCTTTGGTACCTCAACGGAATTGTCAATCTCCTCTGTCTGAGGTTTAAGTATTTTGGCAATTGCAATAGCGCCGGGTGCAGCCATAATCGATGCAGATAGCAGGTGTTTAGCAAATTCCAGCTCCATAACTCTGTCACCACCACCAAGCATCCCGATGTATGCTGCAAGCACACCACCGGCCATTGTTGACATACCGGCTGTCATTATTAACATGAGTTCACTCTTTGTCATCTTAGGGATATACTCCTTAACCATAAGAGGCGCCTCTGTCTGTCCAAGGAAAATATTACCTGCAGTTGAAAGAGACTCGGCACCCGAAAGCTTAAGCGACTTAGATAGCAGCCAGGCCATAGCCCATACTACCCGCTGAAGTATTCCAAGGTAAAAGAAGAGACTTGTAAGTGCAGAGAAGAATATGATGGTAGGGAGTATCTGTAAAACGAAGATAAATCCAAAGCTATTTACATTCATTAGCGAACCAAACAGGAATGTAGACCCCGCTTTTGTCCAGTCAAGCACAGCAACAAAGAGACTTCCCATGAATTCGAATATACTCTGAACGGCCGGAAATGCAATAACGGAGACCGCAATAACAAACTGCATTAGCAGTGAAAATCCTACTGTTCTCCAGTTAACCCTCTTTCTGTCAAGGCTGAATATCCATGCAATTAAGACAAGAGAGGCCATTCCGAGAATACCCCTGATTATCGACCAGAAGTTAAGGCTTATCTCCTTTTTTGCCAGAATATCCTTGTATGGATTTACAGGCAGAGCTTCAGTAATTTCAGCTGTAGCAACGCCTTCTGCTGTTTGAGACATTGCCTGACTTGACTGAAGAGTATCCCTGAATTCATCTGTGTTATCCGTTACAGCACCTGTTTTATCCTGTGCAGCATGGGAGTTGTTTGTTACTGATGTATGATTTGAGTTTGAAACCCCGTTGTGATTCTGACCTTGCAGAACCGTAAATGTGAACAGGGCAAGCGTAATAATAAAAAAGAGTTTTTTCACCTGGTTTAAATTAGTAAATGCTTTAGTGGACAAATATAGCTATTATATTATTATCTTTGAGGGTTATTTTACTAATATGAGATTCGAAAAAACAGCACAGGATGTCGCATCATCGGCACGTTGCGGGTTGTTATATACAGATCACGGAGTTGTTGAAACTCCGATTTTTATGCCTGTCGGGACGGTTGGCTCGGTAAAGGCAGTTTATCACAGAGACCTTAAAGAGGACATAAAGGCACAGATTATTCTTGGCAATACTTACCACCTTTACCTGAGACCCGGGCTTGATATAATTAAAAATGCGGGAGGGCTCCATAAATTCATATCTTGGGACAGGCCTATTCTCACTGATAGTGGTGGATATCAGGTTTTTTCACTTGCCGAAAACAGGAAGCTGACACGTGAAGGGTGTATGTTTCGTTCTCACATCGATGGTTCCAAACACTTTTTCACACCAGAAGGTGTTGTTGATATCCAAAGGATAATCGGGGCGGATATCATAATGGCTCTGGATGAGTGTCCTCCGGGAGACTCCGACCACGCATATGCTAAAAAATCACTTAAACTCACAATGGAGTGGCTGGAGAGAGGAGTTCGCCATTTTGACTCCACTGAACCTATTTACGGATACTCACAAACCTTTTTCCCCATTGTACAGGGCTGCGTATACCCCGATCTGAGGAGAGAGTCTGCAGAGCATGCCGTATCACTCAACAGAGAGGGTTATGCAATTGGAGGACTTTCAGTGGGTGAGCCTGCTGAGGTTATGTATCAGATGATAGAGGTGCTTGACCCCATCTTACCAAAAGATAAACCAAGATACCTAATGGGTGTAGGGACTCCTGCAAACCTTCTTGAGGCTATTGAGAGAGGCATAGATATGTTTGATTGTGTTATGCCTACAAGAAATGCAAGAAACGGGATGTTGTTCACATCGGAGGGAATGATAAACATCAGAAACAAAAAATGGGCTGATGATCATTCGCCGATTGATGAGAATGGTACATCCTTTGTTGATAAATCATATTCAAAGGCCTACCTGAGACATCTGTTTATCTCCGGAGAGATACTGGGCGCACAGATTGCAAGCGAGCACAACCTTGCCTTCTATCTGAGTCTGGTTAAGGAGGCACAGAAACAGATAAGAGAGGGCAACTTTAAACAGTGGAAAACGGCGGCAGTTAAAAAGCTTGAGACAAAACTTTAATGAAGGGACTGAGATTAAACATTCTGGATAAGTATATCATTAAGAAGTTCATAGGGACTTACTTTTTTGCCATTCTTATCTTCATTGCCATAATTATAATATTTGACGTTAGCGAGAAGATAGACAACTTTGTAGAGAAAGGTGCTTCTTTTGAGGCAATTGTTACACAGTACTACGGCAATTTTGTTCCCTACTTTATGAATATGTTCAGCCCTCTGTTTGTATTCATTTCTGTAATTTTCTTTACATCAAAACTTGCATCTCACAGTGAAATTGTGGCCATGCTTTCTGGAGGAATAAGCTTCAGACGGCTAATGTATCCCTATTTTCTCTCTGCGGCATTTATTGCAGTTATGAGCCTTTTGCTGGGACTTTTTGTTATTCCGCCTGCAAACAGAACCAGACTTGAGTTTACCGACAAATACATTAAGGATAAATTTGTTAATACCAACAAGGATATTCATATGCAGCTCTCACCCGGCAATTATGTTTACATGGAGTCATTTAACAGCTGGAGTAATATCGCAACAAGATTTACTCTGGAGACAATTGAAGGGCACTCTATAACATCAAAACTGTCTGCAGAGACAGCGGTATGGGATTCAACATCAAAGGGCTGGAAGTTATACAGTTACTACATCAGAAAAAATAACGGAGAGACACAGGAGATTAAGACCGGGCATCAGATTGATACAGTTATAAATCTCTCTGTAGAAGATCTAAACAAAAGGGACAACTTTGTTGAATCGTACGACTATCGTGAGCTAAACGATATGATTAAGCTCCAGAAGCTTCGGGGAGACAAGAGAGTTATCTACTCACAAATTGAGAAACAGACCCGCTTCGCATTACCATTCTCGGCATTTATACTCACTTTGATAGGAGTTTCACTCTCTGCCAGAAAGAAGAAGGGAGGCATTGGCATAAATATAGGAATAGGGCTTATGCTAAGCTTTTCCTACATACTCTTTCTCAGATTCAGCCAGATGTTTGTACACGCAGGAGTACTCCCTCCATGGATTGCTCTCTGGATTCCGAATATGCTCTATCTGCTTATAGCCCTGGGGCTTTACAGAGCTGCTCCTAAATAGTCTGTCAGCGGATTTTTTTACCGATCTCCTTTAGCATATCATCCACCATCTCTTCAAGAAGCCATTTCGGGTTCCATCCCCATTCGCTTCTGGCGCATGAATCGTCCATATTGTCGGGCCATGATGCAGATATCTGATCTTTAACAGGATCGACATTAAAACTGAAAGTTGCAGATGGAACTCTCTTCTTAATTGCAGCGAAGAGCTCTTTAGGTGAGAAGCTCATGGCTGTAACATTAAAGCTGTTCCGGTGAATAAGACTCTCAGCCGGAGCGTCCATCAGGTCTGTACAAGCCTTTAGAGCATCTGGCATGTACATCATGTCCATGGATGTATTTTCCGGAATAGGGCAGGTGTAGTGTCCGGTTTTGAGAATTTCGTAAAACACTTCAACGGCGTAATCGGTAGTTCCTCCACCCGGAAGAGCGCCATTAGAGATAATGCCGGGGAATCTCACGCTTCTGGTATCAACTCCAAAACGGGAAAAGTAGTAATCGCTGAGAAGCTCTCCTGATACTTTACACACTCCGTAAATTGTGTTTGGTCTCATTACAGTATCCTGAGGAGTATTCTTGTGAGGTGTTGAGTGCCCGAAAGCACCAATTGAACTTGGAGTAAAAAGAGAGCAGTTAAACTCTCTTGCAAGCTCAAGAGAGTTTATAAGTGCTCCCATATTGATATCCCAGGCAAGCTGAGGATTTTTCTCTCCTGTAGCAGAGAGCAGTGCAACCAGATTGTAAATGCGGCCTATTTTGTTCTTAACAACAAGGTCACGGTATGCATTTACATCCAGGGCATCCAGTTCGACAGATCTGCACATTCCGGATAACTTTTCAACATTCTCCTTTTTGAGATCTGCCGCTATTACATTATCTTCGCCATACAGCGATTGTAAATGAGGAATAAGTTCTGTGCCAATTTGCCCGCCGGCTCCTACTACTAAAATGTTCATCTTATATTAAATTTGAATATATTCTGTAATTAAAAGTGGGACAAAAGTAAGAAATTTATTAAAATTATAATTCAATTGTTAAACTCTTTTGATAAATGTCTCCGGAGAACCTTCATAATATAATTAAAGAGTATTCTGCAGAAATGGGTTTTGTCGCATACGGGTCAATTCCTGTAAGTGAGTTTCATAAGGATGCAAGCTATCTGAGACAATATCTAGACATGGGTTATAACGCCTCTATGAGCTATCTGGAGAAAAATTTTCAAATAAGAGAGAATCCCGGACTGCTGTTAGAGGGGGCGAAGAGCATTATGGTTTTTCTTGCCTCATACAAACCTGATAAGAGAAATAAGCCTGAAGTACCCGTTATTGCATCATATGCTTTTGGCAGGGATTATCACCCTGTTATCAAAAATAGGCTGAATTTGGTAGCTAAAAAGCTTAAGGAGTACATGCCCGGAATCAGGTACAGAGTATTTACAGATTCGGCTCCTATTTTTGAAAGGGCAGCTGCTGTGGCCTCAGGGCTTGGCTTTATAGGCAGGAACACTTTTCTCATAAGCAAAGAGCACGGCTTGCACACACTTATAGGAGTAATAATAACAGATGCGATTGTGCCGTACAACTCAGATATTGTAAGTAACGGGTGCGGCACCTGCAGACGGTGTCTGGATACCTGCCCTACAGGGGCACTTGCAGGTGAGTTTATGCTTGATGCAAGGAGGTGCATATCGTATCAGACCATAGAGAGCAAATACAGTTTCAATGAACAGGAGTTTAAGATTGACAGAAGCGGAAGAATTTTTGGATGCGATATCTGTCTTGAGGTGTGTCCTTGGGCAGTAAAGGGTAAACCTGGGAGCTGGGAGGAGTTTAAACCGCTCGCTTACAAAGATGGAAAGGATATAACTTTGATGAATTCAGATGATTGGCTTCAAATGGAAGAGCAGGAGTTTAAAGAGTTTTTCGGAGAGTCTTCGCTTTTAAGAGCCGGTCTTGCCAGAATAAAGGATAATGTCTTAAATTCGCGTTTATGAAAAAGGTATGGCAGACTATGGTTCAGACAGAACCTCTTAAGGAGAGAATCTTGTATAAACACAAAATTCTCTTTGCCGGGTCATGCTTTGCTTCAGAGATTGGAGGCCGTATGAAAGATCTGCGCTTTAAGGCTTCTGTCAACCCATTTGGAGTTCTTTTCAATCCCGCCTCAATTGCCCTCTCACTGGAGAGGCTTGATTCTTCAGTGCCCTTTTCATCAAGCGAGTTGATTATCTCAGGGGATATTGTAAAGAGTTTTATGCACGGGAGTGAATTCGCAGCAAAAAATGCAGAGGAGTTTCTTAGTATTAATAATAAAATTCTCGAAAACTCTGCGGAACATTTCAAAGAGGCAAAATGGGTAGTCTTGACACTGGGTACTTCCTGGATATACAGGGAGAAGAGGAGCGGGATGATTGTCTCTAACTGTCATAAACTCCCGGCAGATATGTTCTTAAGGGAGGCCCTGAGTCCTGAGGCGATTGAAGAGATACTTGGGCAGATTATTGAGAGGCATCATGATAAAAACTGGATACTGACCGTTAGTCCAATCAGACATATGAAAGATGGAGCAACGGGCAACCAGCTTAGTAAAGCCAGATTGCTACTCGCTTCAAACGCTCTTTCGGAAAGATTTTCTAATGTATTCTACTTTCCGGCTTATGAGATATTCATGGATGAATTGAGAGATTACAGATTTTATGCCTCAGACATGGTACACCCTTCGACAGACGCCATTGAATATATCTGGGAGAGATTTTGTGATTTTGCCATAGATGCTTCATGTGAGCCGGTTATGTCACAGGTGGCAGCATTGAACAAAATGAAACAACACAGGCCTCTTTTTCCTGAGAGTAAAGATTATAGCCAATTTTTAAAGAAAATTGAGGAGCTTGAGGCAAAAATTGCCTCTAAAAGGCTGTAAATTGCTGAAAAAATTTTTTTAGTTACAATTTTTTATTAAATTTGGTTGCTTCTTGAAAACGGGGCACATAAATCAAAGAAATTTAACTAAATGTTGTTCCCGGATTCTTTAAAAAATAATAAATATAATTTTCTAACAAAACATTTCTAATACTTGTCTGAAACAATTATTAAACTTACATTTGTGTAGAAATCAGTTAACTCAACATCCTAAACAATAAATCATGAATAAGGCAGAATTAATTGCAGCTATCGCAGCTAAGGCAGAAATTACAAAAGTTGATGCAAAAAAAGCTCTTGACGCATTTATCGAGGTGTCCGGCGAGTCTTTGAAAAAAGGCGAGAGATTAACCCTCGTTGGTTTTGGTTCATTTTCGGTAAGTGAAAGAAGTGCACGTACCGGAAGAAACCCGCGCACAGGTTCAAAAATTAAAATTGACGCCAAAAAGGTGGTAAGATTTAAAGCCGGATCAGAACTAAATGACATGGTCAACTAAGTCTGTTCTTAAAAAATGAAAAGACGCCTTGCACAGGGCGTCTTTTTTTATGGTATTAGCTCAATTAATATTTGATAAAAAGAAGAACTCTTCCTTCTGATACAAACGAGAGTTTTATAATTTGGGAATCCGCTTCGTTAAGAGTCCCCTTCCACCAAGAGTCAAAAATTACATCATCAAGAGGATATTTTAACCCCTCTGACTTAACTCTTACGTGGTTATCAAGCGCAAAAACCGACACCTGACTGCCTTTGGCGACATTATAGGTTTTATCTTCACCAACAGGGTAGAAGACTCCGGTATTTGTCCACATCTCAACAGCAACATCAGACATTTGTGAATACATTGAGAGTAAAGAGATATTTCCAATCGTATGATCCTCTCTGAGGCCTGAAGCACCAAGAATAACAATTTTCGAAGGTTTCAATTCGAGTGCATATCTGAATGCCTTTGTAAGGTCATTCGTCTCCTGGCAGGTATCTTTATGTATTATTGAGGCATACTTTGCCTTAAGATTTTCAGGAAGAGAGTCCATGTCACCAACAATTGCATCCGGTATAATCCCATGATTGATGAGAGCTTCTGCGGCACCGTCGCAGCACACTACTTTATCTGCACTCAATAGCTGCCCGAGCGGTTGAGGGTGAGTAGGGAATTCACCATCTGCAAGTATGACAAGAGTTTTCATTTTTATTCAAATCTATATTGGGCAATCTCTCTGAAGCCCGCAAGAAACTCTTTTATGTTCAGTCTCTTTTTCCCCGCTGCCTGCAGAGAGTTTATTGAGATAAATCCATCGGATGTTCTCACCTTCAACCAGCTCTTCCCGTCGGTTAATATGTTTCCGCAAGGCAGCTCCGACTCTGCTGCCTCGAATGTGGCAGCAAATATCTTGACAGGAGTTGAGACATCATCTCTTACCAGTGTCGAGTAAGCTGCAGGATAGGGGCTCAAACCTCTAATCAGATTAAATACACTAGCAGAGTCTCTCTGCCAGCAAATTTTCCCGGTCTCTTTATCCAGTTTCGGGGCCTCTTTCAGTACCTCTCCGGGGTTTGACATTGCACTCTGCTTAACAGAGACAATCTTACCGCCTGCAATCATCTCTGCAGTTTCGCAAACCAGCTGAGAGCCTAAATCCATCAGCTTGTCATGAAGTTCACCGGCAGTCTCGTAATCTCCTATTTCACACTCTCTTTGCAGTAAAATTTCACCTGTGTCAATCTTTTCATCTATAAAGAAGGTTGTGACTCCGCTCTTTTTCTCTCCGTTTATAATAGCGTGGTTAATTGGGGCTGCCCCTCTGTACTGTGGCAGAAGAGAGGCGTGCAGGTTGAATGTCCCGCCCGGAGGTATCGACCACACTGCTTTTGGAAGCATACGGAAGGCAACAACAGTAAAGATATCTGCATTAAAAGACTTAAGCTCACTGATGAATACTTCGTCTTTAAGTGAAACAGGTTGCAGAACTTTTATTCCACATTCAGTTGCATAAAGTTTGACATCACTTTGTGCCATCTTTAATCCGCGGCCTACAGGTTTGTCAGGTGCAGTGACAACGGCACAAATATTAAAGCCCCTATCAATAAGAGCCTTTAATGGACCAACGGCAAACCCCGGTGTACCCATGTAAACAATCTTTATGTCACTCAGCTTTCTCACCTTTGTATCTGTTAATTTTATCCACAATTTTCCTGAAAAACTGTAAATAGGCCTCTGCATTGAACAGCGAAGAGTCTTTTGTAGATTTCCATGTAAGATATACACCTATAGGAAAGAGCACCATAGAAGAGATGAGAGTTCCCATTGCAGGCGATACTACACCGTCTGTAGCCAGTTTTTTGCCGCTTATATCAACCACCCAGTATATTACAAAAAATAGCATTGACACTATAACAGGTGTTCCGAGCCCGCCTTTTCGTATTATCGCACCAAGAGGTGCTCCAATGAAGAAGAAGATTAAGCAGGCAATTGAAAGGGTGAATTTCCGCAGACTCTCTATGCGGATTTTTCTCAGAGGGTATATATACTGGTACTCTTCAATCTGGAAGTTGTCAACCAGAGTAACTGCATTTTCAAGCTGACCGATAGTTACTCTCAGGTCCTGCCTTTCATCGTCGAGGCTTTTCCATTTGAAAAGTGAGTCATATTCGAAAACACCGGTGTACTTTGACTGATAGGATGAGTCCAGTTCACGGCTGAAGGCTAGCCCCCCTCCGCTTACAAGGTTTCTGTACTGACTAACTTTGATTTTTGTGTAAACCGAATCTATTGAGTCTTTTGCAACCCTTAGCTGAGAGAGATTCTGAGTCATGACTTCACTGCTGAACCTGTCTTCGCTTGAGCGCTGGAAAGCATAATTTTCCATTGAAATTGTCATCTCCTGCTTTTTGAATCCGATTCTCTGAAGTGTAAACGGACTGTCGAGCATTCCCGGGTCATGTGGCTCTTCTTCATATGAGTAGCCATCAAAGAGTGTAAATATCAGGTTCTTTTTGTCGGCTGTAAATTTTATTGATCCCGAATCTGCCAATGTAAGGCTGGTGTTGCCGTTCCCCTTAATATGGCTGTAAACCATTACATCGTAAATTGAGCCGGAGTTTTCGTCCCTGCTTCCGATTCTTATACTGTATCCCTCAATGCCGTTATAGAAGATCCCGGTCGGGATTCTTATCTCCTCTTTCGTTTTGCTTATATCATCTCTTAAAGAGTAGATTTTGTTGTAGGAGACAGGAATCAGGTTGTTTGAGGCGAAAAATGCACCAATACTTATAAAGAATGAGAGTATAATAAGCGGGGTCATTATTCTTTGAAGTGAAATTCCGGCAGCCTTCATTGCCAGAAGTTCGCTGTTCTCGCCCATTCCCCCAAGTGTCATAATAGAGGCAAGAAGCGTGGCAATAGGAAGAGCCAGAGGAATAAGTGTAGCCGAACCCCATCCGAGAAATTCAAGAATGACCATCAGCCCGAGTCCCTTTCCTACAAGTTCATCAATGTAAAGCCACAGAAACTGCAGCATGAGCGAAAAAATTACAATGAGAAATGTAAGAACAAAAGGTCCCAGGAACGACTTTAGAATGAACTGGTCTAATTTTTTCAAAATCCTCTATTTAGTAACCATTTCAATTAGCTTTTCAATTGCATCAGAGATTCCGTCAGGATTTTTTCCTCCTGCAGTGGCAAAGAAATTTTGTCCTCCGCCTCCTCCATTTATAAACTTTGCTGCTTCACGGATATCTTTGGATGCGTTATAACCATGAGAGGTGAGATCATCGGTGTACATCAGTGCAAGTGATGCCTTACCTTCGTGGCTGTATCCGGCAATAAATGCTGCTGAGGTATATTCATTTCTAAGCATAAAAGCAATGTTTTTAACCACTTCCGGATTGTGTTCCCCTTTCAGAATCATTACCTTAATCCCTTTAACCTCCTGCATATCCTGAATAAGAACCTCTTTAAGTGATTTCGCCCTCTCCTTCATAGCCTCTTCAAGATTCCTGCCAAGAGTCTCGTTCTCTCCGATAAGTTTCTGAACAGCGGTTAAAATATTTGGTGTATTGTTAAGGAGCTGCTTAATGGTTTTGATAGTGTCTTCGTTGTTCTCTACAAGTTTTTCTGCGTATTCACCGGTAGTTGCTTCAATCCTTCTTACCCCCGCGGCTATTGCCGACTCTGAAATAATTTTGAAAAGACCGATATTGCCGGTTGACGATGTATGTGTTCCGCCACAAAGTTCAATTGAATCTCCGAAGCGAATAACTCTGACAGTATCTCCGTACTTCTCTCCGAACAGAGCCATTGCCCCCATACTCTTTGCAACATCAACAGGTACCTCTCTGTACTCATCGCGCGGAGAGTTGTCTCTTATGTATTTGTTCACCAGCTTCTCTACTTTGCGTAAATCCTCATCTGTTATCTTCTCAAAATGAGAGAAGTCAAATCTGAAATAAGATGGGCTTACAAGAGAACCTTTCTGCTCTATATGAGTACCCAGCGTCTCCCTGAGGGCCTTGTGCAAAAGGTGGGTGGCTGTGTGATTGTTTGCCGTTGACTCTCTCTTGGTGATATCGATCTCTGCTGTGAAAATACCGTCAATGCCTGAAGGGAGTTTTTCTGCGATATGTATGCTAAGATTGTTCTCTTTAACTGTGTTTGTAATAACTATTTTCTCTCCCGATGCAGCAGTCAGGGTTCCGGTGTCACCAACCTGTCCTCCGCTCTCTGCATAAAATGGACTTTTATCCAATACAATCTGGTAATACTCCTTATTGTTTGTCTTTATCTTCCTGTACCTTATTATCTGCACATCATCTGAGATCTTTTCGTAACCTGTGAACTGAGGCTCAGTATAAGGCCTTACCTCAATCCAGTCACCCTCCTGAGCAAATGTTGCTTTTCGGCTTCGCTCTTTCTGTTTTTCCAGCTCCTCTTCGAATCCTTTGTGATCAAGTGTAAAGCCCTTTTCGCGGGCAATAAGTTCACTCAGGTCTATCGGGAATCCGTAGGTGTCATAAAGCACAAAGGCATCTTCTCCGGATATCTTTTTTGATTCACGGTTCTTCTCCATCAGCGAGTCCATCAGGCGAATGCCCTTTTCCAGAGTACGTAGGAATGACTCCTCCTCTTCTCTTATAACCTTTTCTATAAGCTGCTGCTGTGATACAAGTTCCGGGAAAGCTCCACCCATTTCACTTACGAGGGTAGGTACAAGCCTGCAAAGCAATGGCTCCGAGGAGTCAAGAAATGTGTAGGCGTACCTTACTGCTCTGCGAAGTATTCTTCTTATCACATAACCGGCTTTGACATTTGAAGGAAGCTGACCATCTGCTATTGAGAAGCTTATTGCTCTTATATGGTCTGCAATCACCCTCATGGCAACTCCCGTCTCCGGGGATTCGCCATAATTTTTTCCTGTGAGTTTGGATATCTGACCAATCATGCCGGTAAAGACATCGGTGTCGTAGTTGCTCTGTTTGCCTTGCATGGCCATACACAGCCTCTCAAGACCCATTCCGGTATCTACATGCTTTTGTGGAAGCGGAACAAGCTCTCCGTTAGCTTTGCGGTTATACTGAATGAATACGAGGTTCCAGATCTCAATAACCAGATGGTGCCCCTGATTGACCAGCGTCGCGCCATCAACAGCTGCTCTCTCGGCATCGCTTCTTATGTCAACGTGGATTTCGCTGCATGGCCCGCATGGTCCGGTGTCACCCATCTCCCAGAAGTTATCTTTTTTGTTGCCGAGTAATATCCTTTCTGCAGGCAGATATTTTTTCCACTCCTCAGCAGCCTCCAGATCCGGGTCAATTCCCTCTTCCGGATTTCCCTCAAAAACAGTCGCATACAGCCTGTTACTATCAAGTTTGTAAACTTTAGTGAGAAGTTCCCATGCCCAGTCAATTGCCTCTTTTTTGAAGTAGTCTCCAAAGCTCCAGTTTCCAAGCATCTCGAACATTGTGTGGTGGTACGAATCGTGACCCACCTCTTCAAGGTCGTTGTGCTTACCGCTTACTCTCAGACACTTTTGGGTATCGGCAACCCTTGGAAACGTTGGAACTGCATTTCCCAGAAACCAATCTTTAAACTGATTCATTCCTGCATTTGTAAACATTAGGGTAGGGTCATCTTTAATGACCATCGGAGCTGAGGGTACGATGGTATGTCCTTTACTTTCAAAGAACTTCAAAAAATTATCTCTTATCTCGTTTGATGTCATATGTATTAAGGCTGTTTGTCGGTTTTTAAATGAATCACAAAAATAGGTTTTTTATTAAAATTATATAAATTTGCACGAAATAAAGATTGATTTTCCCTATGTCAAAACAAAGAAGATATAAGTTTAACCCTGAAACTCTGGCCTATGAGATTCACAAGATACCAATAAAGGCCAGATTCTCAAAGGGGTTTATCCTGTTTCTGCTTAGTATTGCCACATCTATAGGATATTATTACCTCTATACTCAGTATTTTTCTCTGGAAACTCCTAAACTGCTGTCACTTAAAAGAAGTAACGATGAGCTTGCCAACAGGCTTGAACTTATCAACCGCAGATTTGAGAGTGCCAACAAAACGCTCATAACACTGCAAATGCGGGACAACTACGTTTACAGACCAATTTTTGGTATGGAGGAGATTCCA
Source organism: Bacteroidales bacterium UBA5548 (assembly GCA_002425935.1). GTDB lineage: Bacteria > Bacteroidota > Bacteroidia > Bacteroidales > UBA932 > Bact-08. The sequence goes on from DINE01000027.1 coordinate 241,016, forward strand.
CAGGATGTCAGAAATGCAGGATTTGGAGGCGTTGACAGATATTCTCACCTCGAAAATTTTGAAAGATCGGGTATCCTGAGCAAAACTGCATTCAACCTTGACCTGCTTTACAAAAAAGCTTATGTGCAGTCCCGCTCATTTGACGATGTCGCCATGCTTGCAAAGAATGCAGACGAAATGACTCTCTGCGTTCCGGCAATACCTCCGGTTAATATTGCTTCATCAAAGATAAGATATTCAAGTAGTTTTGGATACAGAAGAGATCCTTTCCATGGTGACTTCAGGATGCATACCGGTATAGATCTCTCAGGGCCGGTTGGTGAACCAATATATGCTACCGGAAACGGAAAAGTTGTTGAGGTGGGTTATGACTTCTTTGGTTATGGTAACTTTGTTCTGATAGATCACGGATACGGATATAAAACAAGATATGCTCACCTGAAAACTGCATCGGTAACTATCGGTCGCGTTGTAAGAAGGGGTGAAAGTGTTGGTATTATGGGCAATACCGGCAGGTCAAAAGGGCCGCATCTACATTATGAGGTAATCTACAGGAATAAACCTGTTAATCCTCTGAACTACTATAACAGGGATATCGATCAGAGTGAGTTCTTCGATTTATTAACTCCCAAGAGTTAGTGAGATATGAGCAAGTACAGGTTTAACAGAGAGCAGCTGAGGTTTGTAGAAGAGAAACTCGGGCTGAAGGGTCGCTTGGCACTTGTATTCAGGTATGTCATAGGCAGTCTGTTGCTTGCAGTACTATACTATATAATTTTTGCATCTCTTTTTAATACAGGTCACGAGGAGCGACTTCTCCAGGAGAATCAGATGCTGAGTATGGAGTACAGAAGGGCTCTAGATAAAATGGATATGCTTGACAGTGTGCTCATAGATCTTAAGCAGAGAGACAGAGAGATCTACATGAGTATATTCAAATCCTCTCCACCAGAACTTCTGAACGAATATAACCCAGGACTGTATGCACAGCTTGATACCTCTTCTGATATCGCACTTGTGAGTTATGCATCTGACAGAATAAGGTTTACCGAATATCTGGCGGGTGAGCTGAACAATAAATTAGATGAAATTTTTGCGACTATCGAAAAGAGAGACGATCTTAGTTCAATACCCTCTTTAATGCCCATTAAGGGAATGACAGTCTCTCAGACAGGGGCCAGCATCGGAGATAAGATACACCCGTTTTATAAAACGATGACAAGGCACACCGGGATTGACCTTCTTGCTGGGCTTGGTACAGAGGTAATTGCTACTGCAAAGGGAGTGGTGGCAGAGGTAGCAAGATCGGACAGAGGCAGAGGGAATCAGATAACTATTAGTCACGGGAACGGATACAAAACATATTACGCCCATCTGGGAGAGGTTCTTGTCAGAAACGGCCAGACAGTGAACAGAGGAACAGTGATAGCCCGAGTCGGAAACAGCGGACTCTCATTTGCTCCACACCTACATTACGAGGTTAGACTTAATGACAGACCGATGGATCCTGTCAACTACTTTTTCTCAGACCTAACTCCCGCAACTTACCGGGAGATGATGATTATTGCCCTCAACAGCGGTCAGTCTATGGACTAACCATAAAGTAATAACCCTTTAAATCAGGAATATTATGCCTTACAAAGAGTTCAAAATTGAAAAACTGTACTACACCATAGGTGAAGTTGCCGAGATACTTAATGAAAACACATCGCTTGTAAGATTCTGGGCTCAGAAGTTTCCGGAATTCATCAAGCCGGCAAGAAACAAGAAGGGAAACAGACTCTTTACCGCAGATGACCTCTCAAATTTCAGGCTAATATACTATCTTGTTAAAGAGAGAGGAATGACTCTTGAAGGTGCTGCCAAAAGGATGAAGGATAATAAAACAGGTGTTGATAGGAGGGTAGATGTAATTGAAACATTAACAGGAATCAAGCAAAGATTGCTTGAGGTATCTGATTCTTTGCAGTAATGAGGGCTTTGGAAATAATTAAGGCTATTGAGAATTTCGCTCCCGGCTCTGTGCAGGAGGAGTGGGATAACTCAGGTCTTATGATAGGTGATTCAGATGCAGAGATTTCATCTGTGATGCTATCTCTGGATTGTACCCCGGAGGTTATTGACGAGGCGATTGAAAGAGGTGCGGGGATGTTGATTACTCACCACCCTCTAATCTTTAAAGGGTTGAAAAAGATTGGGGTAAGGACAGTTCAGGAGAGGATGATTGCCAGGATTATAAAAAACGATCTTGTGGTTTACTCTGTTCATACCAATATAGATAAGGTACCAAATGGAGTCAGCGGCATTATGGCTGATAAGCTGGGTCTTGTAAACAGGTCTATCCTTGAAAAGGAAATTTCAGGTGAGACAGGGCTGGGTATAACCGGAGAGTTGCCGAAAGAAATGTCTGCTGAGGATTTTATCGTTTATGTAAAAGAGCGGTTTGGAATCGGATTTGTAAAACACTCCAGACCCATTCATGCCCAAATTAAAAAAGTTGCACTTTGCGGCGGAAGCGGGAACTCGTTAATAGGGGCTGCGATGAAATCGGGAGCTCAGGTCTATCTTTCGGGAGACCTCTCTTACCACAGCTTCTTTTGCGAAGATGGTTTTATGATAATTGATATAGGCCACTATGAGAGTGAGATAGGTGTGCTGGATTTGCTGATGTCAGTTATTTTGAAAAATTTTCCTAACTTTGCCGTTCTCAGAAGTGAAAGAAGTAAAAATCCTATATATTACAGATAATTGATTATGTCAGCAGCCAAAACAAAAGCACATGTTGAGACCCCGTTGGACGGCGGTACATTTATATCATTACAGAAAAGTTCCGTTGAGGGTGACCTCACAATGGAGTCAAAGCTGAATCTGCTGTACAAATTGCAGCTAACAGATTCAAAGATAGATCAGATTCTTCTTTTAAGAGGAGAGCTTCCTCTTGAAGTTCAGGACCTTGAAGATGAAATTCTGGGTATGAAGACGCGCCTTGATAATCTTCAGCTTGAGATTAAAGAGATAGAGAAGGCAATATCACAGAAGAAGATAGATCTTGAAAATTCAAAATCACTCATCGAGAAGTACACCTCTCAGCAGAACAATGTTAAGAACAACAGAGAGTACGACTCACTTTCAAAAGAGATAGAGTTTCAGGGGCTGGAAGTTCAGCTCTCTGAAAAGAGAATTAAAGAGAACAACCTGCTTTTGGCAGAGAAAAAATCTGTTCTTGCAGACACCGTTAAGGCACTTGACGAAAGGACACTAGATCTTGAAAACAAAAAGAGAGAGCTTGATTCTATTATTGCCGAGACAGCAAAAGAGGAAGATGAATTGCTTAAATATTCAGAAGAGATTCAGTCTCAGATTGACGCACGTCTGCTTGCAGCCTACAAAAAGGTAAGATCAAATGCGAGAAACGGACTTGCTGTTGTTACAGTAAGACGCGATGCTTGCTCCGGATGCTTTAATAAAATTCCGCCTCAGAGACAGATGGATATTGCATCAAGCAAGAAGATTATTGTATGCGAGTATTGCGGCAGAATCCTTGTGAGTGCTGATTTCGAAGGAGAGTAGATGAGCAGATTCCCCTATACAATAAGGGAGCTGTTTTTCAAGCATGTAGCACAAACCTCCTCCTCACCTTTAGGTATTGAAATCCAGAGGGCTGAGGGGGTTTTTCTTTATACACCTGACAATCGTCCTCTGCTTGATCTTGTATCCGGAGTATCGGTTTCCAACACCGGTCATGGCAACAGAGAGATAATTGATAGTGTTAAAGAGCAGGTAGAGAAACATATGCATCTGATGGTTTACGGAGAGGTCATCCAGAGCCCTCAGGTTTTGCATGCTCAATTACTTACAGAGCAGCTGCCCCAGTCACTAAGCAGTGTCTATTATGTGAATTCAGGCAGTGAGGCTAACGAAGCTGCTCTGAAACTTGCAAAAAGAGCCACCGCCCGAACCGAAATGATCTCCTTTTTTGATTCATATCACGGAAGTACTCACGGTGCATTGAGTGTGATGGGAAACGAAGAGTTCAAAAACTCATTCAGGCCACTGCTCCCCGGAGTAAAACATATACACTTCAATAATTTTGAAGACCTTAAGCAAATCACTCATAAGACAGCATGTGTTATTGCAGAGCCGGTTATGGCAGAAGGAGGGGTGAGAGTTCCTGCAGAAGGTTACCTGCAAGCATTAAGGGAGAGGTGCACAGAGACAGGTACACTTCTTATTTTTGATGAAATTCAGACAGGATTCGGAAGGACAGGCAAACTCTTTGCCTTTCAAAAATACAATGTAGTTCCTGATATTCTAACTCTGGCCAAAGCATTGGGAGGAGGAATGCCGTTAGGAGCATTGATTGCCTCACCTTCACTAATGAGTATGTGGCAGAGCAACCCTGTACTGGGTCATATAACAACTTTCGGCGGACATCCGGTCTCATGCGCAGCTGCTCTTGCATCTCTTAAATTGCTTTTAAAAGAGAGTTGGATTGATGAGGTTAATGAAAAGAGTGCTATATTTGTAAAGGCGCTGAAAGATCATCCCAAAGTAAGGGAGATAAGGGCTGCAGGCCTGCTAATAGCTGTAGATCTTATAAATGAAGATTATGCACAAAGAGTTCTTCCTCTTTTAATTGAAGAGGGGGTTCTGAGTGACTGGTTTCTGTTTTGCTCAACGGCTTTCAGGATTGCACCACCTCTTATCATAACAGAAGAGGAGGCGAAAACGGCAGTTTCTAAAATAATCAGAGCGCTGGACAGATTATAATATTTTGGTATCAGGCTGTATGGCAAAAAAGACAGTAAGAGGAAAATCCGCAACAGAGGCAAATCTGGATGTTTTAGGACTTGAAATGGGGAAAAAACCACCTCAGGCGGTTGATATAGAAGAGGCAGTGCTTGGTGCGCTCATGCTTGAGCCAACGGCCATCACAGATGTTCTCGATATTATCAGCCCTGACTGTTTTTATAAAGAGACCAACAGAAAAATCTTCACGGCAATCTCAGCGCTGGCTGCAAAGCATGCCCCGGTTGATATTTTTACAGTTTCCGACGAACTTAAAAACTCCGGAGATCTTGAAGCAGTAGGGGGAGTCTCCTATTTAAGCCAGCTTAGCATGAAGATAGGTGCTGCAGCGCACATCGATTACCATGCAAAGATTCTCCTTCAGAAATATATACAGCGAGAGCTGATATCAATCTCATACGGAGTCCAGAAGGATGCCTTTGATGACGCTGTATCGGTTGATGATCTTCTTGACAACACTCAGCAGAAGATATTTACTCTTGCTGACAGAAACATGCGCAAAGAGGCACAAGTTGTCCAGTATGTTTTAAATCAGGCGATTGATGATCTTCAAAAAAATCAGCTTCGTGCAGACGGCCTGAGTGGAGTCCCTTCAGGGTATACATCAGTTGACAGAGTTACTCTCGGATGGCAGCCATCCGATCTTGTGATTATTGCTGCACGACCATCTATGGGTAAGACTGCATTTGTACTTACCATGGCCAGAAATATGACTGTTGAGCATAAGGTTCCGGTAGCATTCTTCTCTCTTGAGATGTCATCTGTACAGCTGGTTAAACGCTTGATGATAAGCGAAACAGGTCTGGACGGCGATAAAATTAAAGGGGGTTCAAAGCTAAAAGAGTATGAGTGGGAGCAGCTTCACTCAAGACTAAAGCAACTTGTAAAGGCGCCTCTCTATATCGATGATACTCCTTCATTATCAATTAATGAGTTACGGTCAAAGGCAAGAAAACTTGTACTTATCCATGGCGTTAAGTTGATTATTATTGACTATCTTCAGCTGATGACCGGCCCTCCGGAGCTTAGAGGTATGAGGGAGCAGGAGGTCTCTGCAATCTCAAGATCGCTTAAGGCTATTGCAAAGGAGCTGGATGTTCCGGTAATTGCACTCTCTCAGCTGAGCCGGGCTGTTGAAACCCGCGGCGGAACAAAAAGGCCGCAGCTTAGTGACCTTCGTGAATCGGGAGCAATTGAGCAGGACGCCGATATTGTTGTTTTTATCCACAGACAGGATTACTACAATCTTGGAGATGACAATCCTGCGCTTAAAGGAATTTCGGATATAATAATTGCCAAGCACAGAAACGGTGCGGTATGCGATGTCCAGCTTAGATTCAGAAGTTCAGAGGTCAAGTTTACCGATCTTACAGACGCATCTCTTGGCAAAGATCAGTTTTCCGGAGGATTTGAAACCTATCCGTCCAGAATGAACCAGCAAGAGTTTATGTCAAATTCGGATTTTGATAAAGAGTTTTAATGAAAATCAGGATACTGCTTATAATATCACTATTTTCAATTTCCCTCTCTGCAGTGGCAAATGGTAACCGCTGCACCCCTGTTAAAAATATTCCTGATCACCTTAGAGCTTACGACCACGGAGAAAATCTTGTTTATATTATTAACTACAGATGGGGCTTAGTAAATACAGATGTAGGAGAGGCCGTAGTCAATCTATACAAAAAACGCCACTCAACCGGCGAGGAGTATTTTCACTCAATTATCAACGGCTACACATATAAATTCTACGATGTCTTCTTTAAGGTAAGAGATCTTTTTGAATCAAAATTCAGTATCAGTAACGGAAGACCATTCTATTTCCACCGTGACATTCACGAAGGGAAGTACCGGATGAAGAACTTTTTTCATTTTCAGCCCGACTACTCTATTAAGGCAAGAGTTGAGAGAAAGACCGATCCAATCATTGATACTCTGCTTCCAGGCAGGGAGTGTACATTTGATCTGGTCTCGCTGTTTTACTTCTCTCGAAACATAGACTTTACAAACATTCCGGCAGGAGTTGAGCAGCCTATTTCCTTTGCAATTGACAATGAGATATTTGAGCTTTATTACAGACTGATTGGTCCCGAAATTAAAAGAATTCCCGGAATGGGACAGTTCAGAACACTTAAGTTTGCAGCAAGAGTAGTTGCCGGAGAGGTTTTCTCAGGGAAGGAGGAGCTTACTATTTGGGTAACTGACGACAGAAACCGTGTACCCCTGATGTTTGAGACTCCAATTAAGGTAGGAAGTGTTGTCGGCAGGCTCTCTACATTTAAAAACCTTAAGCACCCATTAACAAGTAAAATAAGATAAAAATGTCACCTAAAAAAGATTATATAGATCACGAAGGAGTAGTTTTGTCAGTTGAGCCTGACTTTATATCTGTAGAGATATTAAATAAGTCGGCTTGCGCTTCATGTCATGCAAAATCGGCCTGTTCTCTGGGAGATGTCAAGGCAAAGATAGTAGAAGTTGAAAACGATTTCAGAGTGATTTATGAAAAGGGAGAGAGGGTAAATATTAAGATGAAAAAGAGTCTGGGATACAGAGCACTCTGGATTTCGTACGTAATTCCTCTTGTAATCCTCCTCGTTTTATTAGTATCTTTGACCTCCGCCGGAGCATCCGAACCCGTTACAGGGCTATCGATTGTAGGCGGAATTTCTCTTTATTACATTATCATATGGCTGTTAAAAGACAGGTTAAAGAGGGACTTTATATTTATGATAGAAAAACTTAAATAATTGATGACTACTACAATTCTATTTACTATTCTCAGCCTGAGTATTCTTGGCCTTTTACTGGCTCTGGTTCTCTATCTGGTTGCTCAGAAGTTTAAAGTTGAGGAGGATCCCCGCATTGATGATGTTGAGGCAATTTTGCCAGGAGCAAACTGCGGTGGTTGCGGATTTGCCGGTTGCCGTGCTTTTGCAGAAGGGTGTGTCAAGGCAGATAATTTAGAATCGCTTTACTGTCCGGTTGGCGGAAATGACACGATGAAAAGTGTTGCATCATACCTTGGAATGGAGGTGGCCGAGAAGGCACCGCAGGTTGCAGTTGTGAGATGTAATGGTAACTGTGATGTAAGACCAAAGACCAGCCACTATGACGGATACTCATCATGCGCGGTAATGGCTTCACTCTTTTCGGGCGATACTGCCTGCAGCTTTGGGTGTCTTGGGCAGGGAGACTGTGTTGTTGTGTGCAATTTTGACGCGATTAAGATGGATCCAAGAACAGGTCTGCCGGAAGTTGATCAGGATAAATGCACCGCCTGCGGGGCATGTGTTAAAGCATGTCCTAAGTTTATTATTGAACTTAGAAACAAAGGCCCTAAGAACAGAAGAATATTTGTCTCGTGTGTAAACAAAGATAAAGGAGGCATTGCAAGAAAGGCATGTGCAGTTGCATGTATAGGATGTTTTAAATGCCAGAAAGCCTGTCCGTTTGATGCAATTACCATTGCAAATAACCTTGCTTACATAGACTACAATAAGTGCAAGCTGTGCAGGAAGTGTGTAACAGAGTGTCCTACACATGCAATCTGGGAGGTAAACTTCCCGGTAAGAGTTCCAAAAAAAGAAGAAACTACAGTTGCTGAACAGTAATTTAAACCTGATATGAGTAAAACTTTTTCAACTGGAGGGATTCATCCCCACGACAATAAAATATCAGTCAATGCTGCAATAGAGGATTTTCCTCTGATGGATATGGCCTATATCTCTGTATCACAACATCTGGGAGCTCCTGCAGAGCCCGTTGTTGCAAAGGGAGACACAGTAAAAACAGGGCAATTGATAGCCAAAGCATCCGGGTTTATCTCGGCAAACATACACTCTTCGGTCTCAGGAACAGTAACAGCAGTTGAGCCGTTGCCTGATACCGCCGGCAACCTCATAACCCATATTGTTATTAAAGTAGAGGGTGATGAGTGGGAAGAGACAATAGACCGTTCCCCTGAAATCGTAAAAGAGATAACCGCATCTCCTAAAGAGATAATTGACATAATTTCAAAATCGGGCGTTGTGGGACTTGGTGGTGCCGCTTTCCCAACCCATATCAAACTTTCGCCTCCTCCGGGTAAAAAGGCAGAGTATCTGCTGATAAACGGGGCAGAGTGTGAGCCGTACCTTACATCTGACTACAGGGTTATGCTTGAGTATCCTCATCAGGTACTTATAGGAACACAAATAATGATGAAGGCTCTGGGTGTTGAGAAGGCATATGTGGGGATAGAGGAGAATAAACCTAAGGCGATTAAGTTAATGAAGCAAATCGCCTCTAAAGAGTATAGGGAGATAAAAATTGTCTCCCTTAAGAAAAGATATCCTCAGGGGGGTGAAAAGCAACTTATTGACGCAATACTGCACCGCAGAGTTCCTTCTTTAGGTCTTCCTATAGATGTGGGTGTTGTGGTTCAGAATGTTGGAACAGCACTTGCTGTATATGAAGCAGTTCAGAAAAACAAACCCCTTATTGACGGTATTGTCACTGTTACAGGTGGCTGTATGACTGAGCAGAGAAACTTTAAGATGAGAGTAGGAACAAACTTCGAGAGGATAATGTTTGCAATTGGAGGTTTTCCGAAAGATGCAGTTAAACTCATCAGCGGAGGCCCAATGATGGGAAAAGCTGTCTCAAGACTAGATGCTGCCACAGTTAAAAGTTCATCTGCACTGCTTCTCCTTACAGAAGAGGAGACAAAGCGTGGAGAGGAGGGTAACTGTATAAGATGTGCCAAATGTGTTGAGGCCTGCCCAATGGGTCTTGAACCTTACCTGCTTAACAGACTTGCAAGAGCATCAAGAATGGATGACTTGGAGATGAATATGATACAGGACTGTATTGAGTGCGGGTGCTGTTTCTACAGTTGCCCTTCCAATATCCCGTTGCTGGACACAATAAGGCTTGCAAAGGGACAAGTGTTGAAAATAATGAGAAGCAGACCTAAAAAGTAACAGATAAACTTTATGAAAAAACTACTAGTATCACCTGCACCGCATATTCACGGCAAGGAGAGTACAAAGAGCCTGATGAGAGATGTGATTATTGCCCTCTCTCCATCACTTATGGTCTCGATTTACTTCTTTGGATTCTCTGCCATAAAACTGGCATTTGTGGGGGCAATCACCTGCCTGCTGGTTGAATTTGCAATACAGAAGTATATAATAAAGGGGAAAATTACAGTCAACGACTACTCTGCAGCCCTGACAGGATTGCTGCTCGCCCTCAACCTTCCGCCCAACTCACCAGCGTGGGTAGTATTTATTGGGGCAGTTGTAGCTATCGGCGTAGCCAAAATGAGTTTTGGCGGGCTTGGACAGAATCTCTTCAACCCTGCTCTTGTGGGACGTGTATTCCTGCTTGTCTCGTTCCCTGTAATAATGACCGACTGGACTATTCCTGCCTCATGGTTCCGTGAAGGAATTGATGCCACTTCGGGAGCAACAGCACTCTCAATTGTTAAAGAGGGGCTCTCAAAAGGTCTTACAATGGATGAGATATTTGCTGCAAACAACTTCTCATATGCCGAGATGCTCTTTAGTAAAATCGGAGGCTCTGTCGGAGAGGTTTCTGCCTTAGCATTGCTTGTAGGATTTGTTTACCTGATTATTCGTAAGGTAATCCGTCCGCATATACCGCTTTCAATTATCGGCTCAGTAATGCTCCTTTCCGGAATCTTCTGGCTGATTGACCCAAGCCATAATCCGGATCCGATTTTTACGGTTCTTACTGGAGGTATTCTAATAGGCTCTATCTTCATGGCCACAGATTATGTAACTTCTCCAATGAGCACAAAAGGGATGGTAATCTTTGGAATTGGTATCGGAGTTATTACAGTACTAATAAGAAATTTTGGTGCATACCCTGAGGGGATATCCTTTGCAATTCTTATAATGAATGCTACAGTTCCACTGCTAAACAGCTTTTATAAACCAAAAAGATTTGGTAAGGAGGTGAAGAATGGCTAAAAGTTCAACTCTTAAAAATATGGTAATGACACTATCTGCCATTACCCTTATAACTTCGGCTCTGTTGGGAGTAGTTTATGCTCTTACCAAAAAGCCTATCGATATGGCAATGGCGGCCAAAACTAACGGAGCAATTGCGAGTGTATCTCCGCAATTTGATAATGATCCATCAGCGGAGATGTTCGTTGTTGAGAGTGCAGGGAAAAATTATAAAGTTTATCCTGCTAAGATGTCAGGAAATGCGGCGGGTTTTGCAATTGAGACCTATGCATCGGGATTTGGAGGAAGAATTACGCTAATGGTGGGCTTTAATATTGACGGGACCATTAAGGGAATATCGGTTTTATCACATGCCGAAACCCCCGGTCTTGGAGATAAGATTGAACCTGCAAAGAGCGGTTTCAGTGCTCAGTTTGAGGGCAAAGATCCTCAGAACTTTAAACTTATTGTTAAAAAGGATGGAGGAGATGTTGATGCAATCACAGCCTCTACAATAACCTCAAGGGCATATTGTGACGCAGTAACTGCTGCCTGGGAGGTATTTAAACTCTGTAATAACCAAAAATCTGAGGAGGAGAAGGGAGATGAGTAAACTTTCATTAATTACAAGAGGAATCCTGAAAGAGAATCCAATATTCGTTCTCTTTCTGGGTATGTGTCCGACTCTCGGAACAACTACATCTGCCATAAATGGTCTTGGAATGGGCCTTGCAACAACATTTGTACTCATAATGTCAAATATTGCAATATCCTCTATTGCCGGACTTATTCCGAGCAAGGTTAGAATCCCTTCTTATATAGTGGTTATTGCATCGTTTGTAACCATTCTGCAGCTTCTTATGCAGGCATTCACGCCAGGACTTTACGAGACACTTGGACTGTTTATTCCGCTGATTGTTGTAAACTGTATTGTCCTTGGCCGGGCAGAGGCATTTGCATCGAAAAACAGTATTGGTGACTCTGCACTTGACGGAATAGGAATCGGGCTTGGCTTTACATTAGGGTTAACTGTACTGGGGGCTGTAAGAGAGTTGCTCGGCAGTGCATCGCTTTTTGGATTTAAACTTATTGATGGTGACGGAATGCTTGTGTTTGTACTTGCTCCCGGTGCCTTTATTGCTCTCGGCTACCTGTTGGTGCTGTTTAATAAACTTAAAACCAGAATCTCTTAATTGATTACAGTATGGAGTATATATTAATAATCATTTCGGCAGTATTTGTAAACAACATTCTTCTGTCACAGTTTCTGGGAGTCTGCCCTTTTCTTGGTGTTTCAAACAAGGTGAGCACAGCTGCGGGGATGTCGGGTGCGGTAACTTTTGTTATGGCAGTTGCAACTCTTGTCACATACCTTTTACAGTACTATGTTCTTGTTCCGCTTGGAATTGAGTTTATGCAGACAGTAACATTTATTGTGGTTATTGCCTCGTTGGTTCAGATGGTAGAGATTATTATGAAGAAGATTAGCCCTGCACTGTATCAGGCTTTAGGTATTTTTCTCCCGCTGATTACAACCAACTGTGCGGTACTGGGTGTGGCAATTCTTGTTGTATCAAAAGAGTTCACCTTTGGTGGCGATCCTCATATGCTTAACATGGCTCAGGCTGTTGTTTTTGCAATAGCAAATGCTTTGGGATTCGGTCTGGCAATGATACTTTTTGCCGGTCTTAGAGAACAATTGGAGCTTGCAAACGTTCCTAAAGAGTTTAAGGGCACTCCGATTGCATTGATAACAGCAGGAATACTTGCTCTTGCTTTCATGGGGTTTGCCGGTTTGGTATAATATTATGGCAAAAGGTTTACTTGAAATTGAGCAATTACTCCGGGAGGGTGAAATTGCAAAGGCTCATCAGGATCTTATTGAGTTTCTTGAAAAGGAGCCCAAAAATGCTCAGGGTTGGTACCTTATGGGTGGCATCCTGAGGCGTCAGCAGCAGTGGGGAGAGGCTATAAATGCGCTTAACAAGGCCAAGTTTCTTGATCCTGCTGGGCCTGCCGCTCATGCGATTGAGCACATTTACGAAATACTTCGATTTCAGAATACCGATATGATGAACCCTTAATTTTCGTTAAGAGGAATAACAATCTGTTAAAATACAGCTAGGATATGATGTGAACCCTAAAAGTTAGACAAATAACTTTTGGGGTTCACATCAAAAATGGATTGGTTCTTTAAGCATATTAATTGTTATCACATTTTTCCCTGTAACTTAGTTTAATTATGAAAAGATTTTGGGCATCTGTCTCTGGCAAAATTTGTTCTTTAATTTTTGTATACAATTCTGGATTTTTTTTGTTAATAAAATCTCCAACGGCTCCTTGAAATAGCTCAGGAGGGAATAAATAGTACTCTTTTAAACCACAACTGAAGAGGGGTTTGAAAAGAATAGGCAACCCATTAAAGGGATGGCAGTAAATTAAATTCCTACTTAGATCAACTAAAAAANNACTTTTGTAAACCAATTATTTCTTGAACTAATCTCTTTAAAACTTTCAAAATCTATACCCCTGATTGATTTATCGGTATTCATCTCCTCGATATATCCAAATTCTTTTGGTAAATTGTCATCAGCCACCATTTTATAAATTTTGTTTGAATAGTTTGAACTGAGGTAAAGCTCTTTTTCATATTGATTGAAGTGTCTAGGAGAGATTGTTGGGCTTAAAGTGGGACCAAATTTGTCTTCGAAGTAGCTTAATTCGCCAGCGTTATTCAGAATGATGTAGTTGTATTTCTGCTGAGGATCCTTATTGGAATCAAGAAAAATTCTTTTTCCCCCAAATTTTACAAATTCAATGTAGTTATTCTTAACAGGAATTGATGTTTCATAGTTTCCTGCGATATCGTAGACTTTAATGTCATTAACATCCAATATTTCAATTTTTTCAGTATCTCTGTCAAATGAAAAATCGGAAACCATATTTAGTTCTCCTGGTCCTCTACCTTTACTTATTGTTTTTAGGTAATTACCATNNATTCCTTTAAAATTTATATATGCTTCGGTTTTATTTTCAAGAGGGATAATTTCAACATCATATGTGTACCCTGATTCAGAGAAGGGCAAAGTATTTTCCATATTATATTGAACGGGAATTTTAAATGTAGATTCAACCCCCAAATTAGTATTGCAACCATATGTGATCACCATCATATAAATGAAAGGGATAA
>DINE01000025.1 GCA_002425935.1 Bacteroidales bacterium UBA5548
AGGGAGGAGTTCCGCAGTCGCCGCAAAGTACCAGAAAAATTTGAGGGTACCCCAAAACAATCTGTTGCCGGAGTTGAGGGTTTGGGTAATCAAAGCAGTAATAATCTGTTGCCGGAGTTGAGAGATTTGGGTAAACAAGATAGAAACAATCTGTTGCCGGAGTTGAGCGATTTGATAAAACAAACCAGGATCAATAAATGAAAAAGAGCTGCCTGAAAATCAGACAGCTCATTTAGTAGCGGAGACAGGACTCGAACCTGTGACCTTTGGGTTATGAGCCCAACGAGCTACCAACTGCTCCACTCCGCGGTATATTTCTATTTTGGTATTATCTCTTTTTGATAGGAATGCAAAGGTAATACAATATATTCAACAGACCAAATAAAAATTATAAAAATCTTGCAATAAGCTCAGCCGGAGTAATCTCAACCTGCTCACCAGTAGCAAGATTCTTAAGATTGAGAACACCCTTCAGAATCTCTGACTCACCTGCAATAACCAAGTAAGGAATTGACCTCTTCTCAGCATAATCGAACTGCTTCTTAAGTTTTGCAACCTCAGTATAGATCTCAGATGCAACGCCTGCCTCCCTAAGTTTTTTAAGAATAGGGACAATGTACTCCTGCTCCTTTTCACCAAGGTTTGCAAAGAGAATCTTAGTACCGGACGAACTCTCAGCCGGGAACTTATCAAGCGCAGTAAGCACGTCATAAATTCTGTCGGCACCAAAAGAGATGCCCACACCCGAAACACCCGGAAGACCAAAAATACCTGTCAGGTCATCATAACGGCCACCCCCACAAATACTGCCAATAGCAACCCCTTTTGCCTTAACCTCAAATATTGCACCCGTATAATAGTTGAGACCCCTGGCCAGAGAGAGGTCAAGTTCGGTCTCCTGCACTACACCTGCGAGTTGCACCAACTCAAAAACACGGCTTATCTCTTCAAGTCCCTTCATGCCGGTTGCCGATTTTTCAAGAACCGGTTTCATTGCCTCTATCTTCTCTGCTGTAGTTCCTTTAAGGTTAAGAACCGGTTCGATTGCATCGATTGCCTTTTGGTCAATGCCTCTTTCCAGCAGCTCCTTTTTAACCTCATCCAGGCCTATTTTATCAATCTTATCTATTGCAATTGTAATATCGGTGAGCTTCTCCGGGTGCCCAACAACCTCTGCAATTCCGGAAAGAATCTTGCGGTTGTTAATCTTGATTGTCACATCAATTCCAAGCCTTTTAAAAACCTCATCGGTAATCTGAATAAGCTCCAGTTCATTTAAAAGTGAAGTACTGCCAATAACATCTACATCGCACTGGAAAAACTCCCTGTAACGCCCCTTCTGAGGCCTGTCTGCCCTCCATACAGGTTGTATCTGATATCTTTTAAACGGAAAAGTAATCTCATTCTGATGCTGAACAACAAATCGTGCAAACGGAACTGTAAGGTCGTACCTAAGCCCTTTTTCACAAACCTTTAGCGAAAGTGAGTTACTGTTCTGAAGCATTTCGGGGTTTATCCCCGCAAAGGCATCTCCCGAATTGAGAACTTTAAACAGCAGTCGGTCACCCTCTTCGCCGTATTTACCCAAAAGGGATGTCAGATTCTCCATCGCCGGAGTCTCTATCGGTGAGTATCCGTATAATTTAAAGACAGCTTTTACTGTATCGAAAATATACTCTCTTCTTGCCATCTCAAAGGGTCCGAAATCCCTTGTGCCCTTTGGTATGGATGGTTTCTGTGCCATTTTGATCTCTGTTATTTGATTCTTAAATATTCATCTATCGCTGCAGCAGCCTTTCTGCCGGCACCCATTGCCAGTATTACTGTTGCTGCACCTGTAACCGCATCTCCTCCGGCAAAAACTCCCGGACGTGAAGTTGCTCCGTTATCATCGGCAACAAGTCCGTTCCATCTGTTTGTCTCAAGACCCGGAGTTGTTGTCGCAATAAGCGGATTGGGTGATGTACCCAATGACATTATTACTACGTCTGTCTCAATATCAAAGTGAGAATCCGGAATTGGCACCGGTGAGCGTCTTCCGCTCTCATCCGGCTCTCCAAGCTCCATCTTAATACATCTAAGGCCTCTAACCCATCCCTTTTCATCACCAAGAATTTCGGTGGGGTTTGTGAGCATTCTAAAGACAATACCCTCCTCTTTTGCATGGTGAACCTCCTCTACTCTTGCAGGCAGCTCCTTCTCTGTTCTCCTGTAGACAACAGTAACATCGGCACCAAGCCTAAGAGCTGTTCTTGCAGCATCCATTGCCACATTTCCTCCTCCCACAACTGCCACGCTCTTGCCTACATATATTGGAGTTTCGTAATCGGGATCGTAAGCTCTCATTAGGTTGCTTCTTGTCAGAAATTCATTGGCGGAGACAACTCCGTTAAGGTTCTCACCCGGAATACCCATAAACTTTGGCAATCCTGCTCCTGAGCCGATAAAGACAGCCGAAAAGCCTTCGTTATCCATTAGTGAATCAATTGTAACAGTTCTGCCTACAACCACATTAGTCTCTATCTTTACACCAAGCGAAATTGTGTTCTCTATCTCTTTTTTCACAACCTCCTCCTTGGGAAGTCTGAACTCAGGAATCCCATACTGCAAAACGCCTCCGGGTTCATGAAGTGCCTCAAAAATTGTCACTTCGTATCCAAGTTTTGCCAGGTCGGTGGCACATGTAATTCCTGCAGGGCCGCTTCCGATAACAGCTACCTTTTTACCGTTGGATGGTAACTTATCTGTGAATTTAATTCCTTTTTGCCTGCTCCAGTCAGCAACAAATCTTTCAAGCTTTCCTATTGCCACAGGCTCTCCTTTAACACCCAGAATGCAAACACCTTCACACTGGCTCTCCTGCGGGCAAACTCTGCCGCAAACAGCCGGTAAAGAGCTGTCGCGAGCAATTATCTCTGCAGCCTTTTCGAAATTTCCCTGCTCCACTTCATATATGAATTGAGGTATCTGAATATTTACAGGACACTCAACCACACATGAAGGTTTTTTGCAACCGAGACACCTTGATGCCTCCAGCATTGCCTCCTGTGGGTCATATCCGTAACAAACCTCTTCAAAATTTTTTCTCCTTTCGGCAGGATCCTGCTCTCTTACCGGAACTCTTGGAATTTTATTTCTCATACGGCTGGCAAAATTAACTGTTTAAACCTATTTTACATTTGTGGTCGCTCTCCTGCTCAATGTTTCTGTACATACCCTGTCTGCGCATAGCTTCTTCAAAATCAACAAGGTAAGCATCAAATTCAGGACCATCAACACAGGCAAACTTAGTTTTGCCTCCCACCGACACCCTGCATGCACCACACATCCCGGTTCCGTCAACCATAAGGGTGTTAAGGCTCACAATCAGAGGAAGATTGTAAGGTTTTGCTGCAAGGGCTACAAATTTCATCATGATCATTGGGCCGATTGCAACAGCCTGATCGTATTTCTCTCCGCTGTCCAGCAGCTCTTTAAGCATATCAGTTACTAGCCCCTTATTACCATAAGAGCCATCATCTGTACAGATATAAAGATTATCGCAGACAGCCTTCATCTCCTCTTCGAAAATAACCATATCTTTCGTCTTGGCTCCGATTATAACATCAACGGAGGCTCCTGCCTGATGTAAAAATTTAACCTGCGGGTAAACAGGTGCTGTTCCAAGCCCGCCGGCAATAAAAATAAACCTTTTGGAGCGAAGCTCCTCTTCCGGCATATGTATAAACTCTGAAGGCTGGCCAAGAGGTCCGGCAAAATCTACAAATGAATCCCCCTGCTCAAGATGGCATATCCTTCTGCTTGAAGCTCCCACGATCTGGGTGACAATAGTTACCGTTCCCTTTTTGCGATCAAAATCACAAACGGTAAGCGGTATCCTCTCCCCTTTATCATGAACTCTTACAATTAGAAACTGGCCCGGCTGAGCCGAAGCTGCCATTCTGGGAGCATCCACCTCCATCAATGCAATGGTAGGTGTTAGGAACTCTTTCCTGACTATTTTGTACATATTTGCCAAACGTGAATGGTTAGTAAAAAAGGTACCGCACAAAGCATGAGCTTATGTGCGGTACAAAGTTACAATTTGTATTTTAATTATTACAATCTGTCAAAACTGTAGCCCAGTCTTTTTAGTCTTTTAATTATTGAATCCAGTTTATCATAAAGTCTGTCAGTCCTGCTCTCCTCTACACCCGGGTGAATCAGAATTACAGCACCGTTTAAGCCTTCTCGCTTTTCGAACTCAAACAGCTTGTTTATCAGCTCTTCACTTGAACGGTAATTTTTCATATCAGGAGTTGTGTAGTCGGCAGGAGTAGCAGTTCCCGGAGTAAAGTTGATAGTTTTAAAACCAAGCCATGAAGCTACATTAACAGACTCTTTGTTATACCATTCGTATGGAGGCAGATACCATGGAGCATTTTTTGGTTCAATACCGAATTTTGCAAGTTCTGCATAGTTTCTCTTGATATCATTTGCCAAGCTGTCTGTTGTAACGAGAGATTTATCTCTTTTATCCCATGGAGCATAGAGGATATGTTTGTCTGAGTGAGCTCCGGTATAGTGACCCTCTTTAATGATTCTCTCTATCATGCTCTTTTGATCTGCAAGTCTGAGGAAATTACCGGTAAGGAAGAAAGAGCCTTTTATTTTATTATTTTTAAGCGTTTTAAGAATTTTATCCCCTCCCTGGAACATTGAGTCTGCAGAGAATATCAGGTAGATCTTCTTTTGGTCAGGGTTGACTCTGACTACTGCTCCCCATGCATCCTTCTTTACCTTTGGCTCTTCCTTTGCATACTCTTTACCCTCCTTCTCCATTGCGGCAAAGTAGTAGCTAAGACCTGCGGTTCCATCCATTGTTGGTTCGTTTGAAGAGTAATCACCAATATCGTCGTGGTAAACAGCTTTACCTCTGTTGAAAATTGCATTTTCGTCAGGTCGAGTAAGGGCGTTTCCGGCTCTTGTCAGGAAGAGCTCCCTCTCGATTGGACCGTCAATAAGACCTCCGTATGTAAGGTCTCCGTTATGTACTGTGTATGAAGAGTGAGGTCTCGAAGGGTAGTTTGCCCCTTCAGGGAATCCGACAATCATTGTTGTTCCCCACGGATTTGTTCCAAACAGCCAGTCACGGAGAGCCATCTCCATCTCGAGATAGGTATTGTCTCCTGTGGCCTTTCTGTATAGATGAGAGTGAGTTATGGCTGCCGAAACCAGATTGTTTGAGCACCACAGAGACGGAATGCCGTAAACAAAAGGATCGTCAGCGGCCCTTCGTTTAAGATGTTCCATTGCATCTTTCATAAACCCTTTGTATTTGTCGCTTGTGGCTTTATCAGAAGATATTGCCAGATAGTAGTGACCAAGGTTCAGGAAGGGATAGTACTGGTAGTGACGGCCGCGGCCAAGCTCCATCCATGGATTAACCGGCTCTAACTGACCCCAGTAATCTGCCTTTGTTCTCCAGTCGGCCTCTTTGCCATAGTGGTAGTGTGTTGCGGCTGCAAGCTCAATATCATCTACATATGTATCTTCTTCGTAAAAATAGGGTGATTTGAGACACGCTGTCTGAGTGTTTCCCGGGTTTTCAAGCGCGAAGTTGAAAGCCTGAACAGATTTCTCCTGCATCTTTGCTGCAAACTGAGGGTCGCTCTCTTTAAAAAGCTGCGCTCCCAAAGCAAAACTCGATGAGAATTTACCGGCAGTAGAGGCAACCCCCGTTGTGCGGTTGATGTGTTTACCAAGACCCTGAGGTTTGCCAGTTACAAAATAGACCGGACGGCCTGTTCCCGGGCCCCATCCGTAATCAACCTTATCGTTCTGAGGTAGCCTGAACCCTGAGTGGTCTCTGTCGTCTGCTATCTGATTGAACATAACCTTATCTTCGGGATTCATCTTCATAAGCCAATCAAGACCCCATCTTATTTCGTCAAGTATATCGGGAATTCCGTTGCTTCCGGGGCGCCCTGTCGCATCGAACTTATCTTTGAAAATTGATTTATCTTTATACTGTTCCCATGCAAACATAAGGTGGTAAACGGTTGTAGCAGAAGTAGTCTGATACTGAAGATAGTCTGTTGCATCGTGCCAGCCGCCTCTTACATCAATCTTCTCGCCTGTTCTGGTTGGGTGATCTACTATAAATCCGTCATGTTGGTGACACAACTCTCCTGTGTAGGGGTTATCACCGCACCTCTGCTGTCTCATATACTCCAGAAGAAAGTCTGCAAGCCCCTCATAAGAGTCTGCGGCTATTTTAAAGTTGGGAGATTTTGCTCCGTTGGAGACAATATAGTATCCGCCCTCCTTTTCAATTCCTGAAAAATCTAGGCGCATTGCACTGTTCATTCCCCACTCTTTACCGTTTGCAATCTTCCCTTTTCCGGTAAAAAGAGGCTTGTCAGTTGCGGCATCGTAAACTGTAAAATCGGGGCTCACTCTCTCTTCAAGAGAGATGAATACTGCAACCTTGATATCTTTTGGCAGATAACCGGCCAGGTTAACCCTTATCCACGATGTCTCTCCGGCAATCGCTCCAAGCGAAACCAGAAATGTTGCCATTAACAGCAGTGAAAGTCTCTTCATAAATTAGTTTTATAATAATGGTTAGTTAATCCTAAGGTTGGGCAAGATACGAAACTCTCTGCAAAGGTTCATCCTCGTAACTGAGCAATTTATGGAGAAGTTTGTCTTTTAAAATTTGGCGATAACTGAACTCTATTCCGTCAATAAGTACTCTGTCTGAAACAAGTCTTGCGCCATGACTGTAATCTACATAGGTGTTTATATGAACATTATTCACGGGCTGAATAGGTTTGCCATCGAGTCGGTGCCATCCGTAAATAGTAACGTGTCTGGTTCTTGTGGAGTCTGACAGCTTAGACGTTATCACAATGTCCTTTTTTGTACCGGCTGTAAATACACCCGGCTCTCTGCCCGCTGCCTTTATCTGAGCCTGAATTACCTTTGAGTGGTCGTATAAAATATCAGGGGTTTCGTTTCTGTTTCCTCTTGGTATATAGTTAAATGGCTCCAATTTCAGTTCACTGGCAACATAAACTAGATCAACAACTTTTGGCGTAGGCAGAGAGCATCCGTAATGGTCGGCAACCCTCTGAGCGGTAAGTGGCCCGGGTGTTATAATGAAATAGTCACTATCGTTCCCTACAGAGAGGTACTGTGGTGAAACAAAAAGAGTCACCTCACGCTCCTTACCGGCAGCATCTGCCTGTCTGGTTCTGATGGTAACAAAATTGAGTATAAACGAAGGCATATTGCCCTCTTTTAACTCACTCTCAATTGCAGCTTCTCTCTCTTCAAAGGAGAGAGTTCTCACCTGTTCGTAAAAAACAGAACCACCTTTAGTCGTCTGTGAATAGAGCTGACTAAAGGTGGTTAGTGCAATGATCAGATAAAAATATCTAAATCTCATCAATTATTTATCCTCTTTTTCGGGAGCAACCTCTTTGGCAGCATATCCCAGTTTATCCAGTGCTTTAATTAAATTCTCCTTATTTGTCTTGTCAGGTGCATAAAGAAACCATACAGTCTGTTTTTCAAGGCTTATCTTTAAATCTTTAACCCCTTTTTCGTGCGGAAGCTTAGCTTCAAGTTTTTTCACACAACTAGGACAGTCAACAGGAACAGAAAATGTAACCTCTGCGTCGTTGCTCTTCTTTTTGGTCTGTGCCTCAACCGATGAAGAGAAAAGCAATAGTGAGAGGATTGTGATGGCGATTAACTGAATTGTTTTCATAGCAAATTTCTTTTGTAAAAATATTAAAAAATATAATATACTGCTCTATTTCCATAGAGTATAACGGAGTCCGGCATATACCTTAAAGCCCATAAGCGGCCCCCAGATAATTGTTGAGTTAAATCCTGTTGAGAAAGGGCTTTCTGCATTAAGGATTGCGTGCTTCTGTTTGTAATTTGTAAGGTTCTCTCCACCAACATAAACATCAAGATCTCTAAGCTTACGAGTAACCTGTGCGTACAACATACCATAGACAGGTGAGTGCCCTCCTCCATCTGCAAAATATGGAAGTTTTGAAGGTCCGTTTAACTGAGCAGTCACATCAAATGTCCATTTGTTCATTCTTGTTGCGTATTGAACATTAAACACCCCTTTATATCTGCTGGTAAGCGGTTTTTCAACCAGCCCCTGACCTTTAAGAGTCACTTTAGCATCGGTATATCTGAATGTGGTAAGAATTGTAAGTCTCTCTATTGGCTCAAGGTTGAGGTCAACCTGATATGTGTTTGTAAATGAGCGCCCATCAAGATTATAAACAGAGATTTTTGACAAATCAAACTCCTGGTCAACAATCACCTGTCTGTTGAAATCTGTTCTGAAGAAGTCAAAACTTAAAGAGGCATCGCTGAACCCGACAGGCATGTAACCGGTAAGGTTTGCTCCGTATGTCCAGGCATCTTCAATATCTAGATTATCAGGAATTTCTATTTTTCTCCCGGTTGAGAGTATGCCCAGATTGTCGGGTATAATTGTTGACGATCTGTACCCTCTTCCTGCAAGAGCTCTGAAAATGAGCCTTTCATCAAAAGCGTATTTTACATTAATTCTAGGCGCGAAGAGCCAGCCGTGTATATTGTTGTTATCCAGCCTTACGCCTGCCACAACAGAGGCCTTTTCTCCGTTTGTATATGTGTACTCCCCGTATGCTCCCACCGATTTCTCTACTCTTCCGGGATTAAGGTTAACAGTAACAGCATTTGCACCAAGCCAATACCAATCTTTTAGTAACTCATCATAATTATCGTAATTACCACTGATACCAAATGTATACTTGTGGTTATGGTTCTTCTCATTCTGGAATATTATGTTTGCAAAGAGCGAGTTTTGTGTGCCGTTATAGTCTTTCATCCCAAAAAACGAGTTTAGTTCATGGTATGAGTAGTCAACAACCGCGGCGATATTTTTTGCATTATCTGCACTAAGTGGTAAACCAATCTTAAAGTAGCCGTTGAGTGATTTGTTTTTTATCTCCGAACCCCACACTTCACTATTTCTCCCGCTCTTTTTGTCAAAATCCATCTGCCCTGCAATACGGTCGTCAGTGAGTGCTTTTATTCCAAATCTTATCTGCATGCCACTCTCGGCAAGATATAGCCATCTGTTGGAGATATTAAACTGCATCGATTGCGGCTCGTCCCTGAAGCCATCGTGATTTCCATCATGGTTCGATGGGTCGGTTGAGAAGTGAGCAAGAGTTACGGTGCTCCACTTGTCATTCAGTTGAAGTGATGATGCAATGTTTGCCTCAGTTCTGAGTGTGCTTCCCAAAAACAGATTAATAAACAGAGGCTGCTCTGCTGTTGGCTTTCTGTGTTCAAGGTTTATCTGACCGGTAATTGCCTCAACTCCGTTGATAACAGATGAGGGGCCTTTTGCTATCTGAATGCTCTCAAGCCATTGACCCGGAACATAAGACAAACCAAACGGAGCAGAGATTCCTCTCATTACAGGTCTGTTCTCGTCAAGCATCTGTGTATAAATACCCGATAATCCTAACAGCCGGATCTGTCTGGCACCTGTAATTGCATCTGAATAGCCTACCGTTACGCTTGCAGAGTTTTCAAAACTCTCTGCAAGGTTACAGCATGCCATTTTGCAAAGTCCGGCGGCTGAAATTACCTCTGTTTTTACAGGGGTGATTTTAGAGATATAGTTTCCCTGTTGCCTGGTAATTACTCTGGCAGCCTCAAGTTCGGAACTTTCACGAATTAAAAATTCCGCCCTGTTTCTTGATTTGTCAATAACGACGGTATCTCTTGTGTGACCTACAAATGTTGCGACCAGAGTTAGTGAGTCGTTTCTCTTTCTGTCAAACGAAAACTCACCTTTATCATTTGACTCAAGTACCATTTTGCCCTCTACCCAGTAAACCGAAGCATAGGGCATTGGTTCTGTTACACCATTGTGTTTTCTTACATTCACTTTGCCACTTACTGTCTGAGCAGAAAGTGTAAGGGTTACAGGTAATAAAAAGAGTGTTAAAAGAAATATCTTTCTGAAATTCATAATCTTAAACAATAAAAAATAATATTACAATTAGTATTAAGGCGTTATCACGCATTAAAATCGACTAACTGAAATATCATAATCTCCATTGTGCAAGATATGGTCTTGAAATTTTTGAATGGATTACCGCTGATTCGTATATCAAATCACGGTAAAAGAGGTTATTGCCAAGCGGGTTGATATCAATTGCACATTCACTAAGTGGAATGAATGTGAGCTTAACAACCTTTTCGAATATTTTTGAATTATCTTCTGAAATCCTTGAAGCAAGATCAAGGTGGTGAATCTCTGTTCTGCAGCAATTATTATCGTGTTGCTCCGATGAGCACTCTTCTGAACTGCATCCGCAATGGGAGTGAATCTCCTCACACCCCTTGTCGCTTTTAATTACCAGAACCTCGATTGAATCGTCATTAGAACATTTATGTATGCCAAAACCGGTGCTGGTTATCATATACACCAACAACATAAGTATCACCAAAGGATATTTGAGGAATTTGAACATACGGGGCAAATATATAAAAAAAAGGGACAGCTATTTAAAATCTACAAGCTTTTCATCATAAAACTTAGCATAAATAACTAAGAATGTGATGGTTCTAATAGTACAAACAATCAAATAACTGTATAAAAGACAATCAATACCAANNTTCAGGAATATAATATTGACAATCAACTCTCTGGAAAGAGAGAGTGCCCCGAAAAAACTGCGGTTAAATTGGTAAAGGTTACTAATGAAGATGTTGTAAACTCCCCCTTCACTCTTTTTAAGATGCGAGTGCCACTCCATCCTGTGAATTAGTGATGAAAGAAAACTGGTTGTAAGACCAGATAACACTCCAACCAATAGTATATATAAAATTGCGTCCATCTTGTCACATAACTTAGAAGTGTGTTTTTAACATGTGCTTAACCGGATAAAAGACTCTTCTTAGCAGCGAAAGATCATGTGTAATAATCTCAGCGGTTCCATGCATCTCTTCGCTAAATTGAAGGTCAACCGAGTAGGTGGTTCTCAGACCATCAGGAAAATCAACGCTCACAATGTATGCCCTCTCTTTACCGAGCGCAGTCGGTAGAAGTGAAATATTTTTCACGGAAACAACAACCATCCCATATTCCATATAGGGGTAACTGTCGAGCTTAACGTTAACCTTCTGGCCCTCCTTAACCTTACCTGCACCGGCAAGAGG
This sequence comes from Bacteroidales bacterium UBA5548, assembly GCA_002425935.1. Taxonomy (GTDB): domain Bacteria; phylum Bacteroidota; class Bacteroidia; order Bacteroidales; family UBA932; genus Bact-08. The sequence continues at coordinate 11,236 of DINE01000025.1, forward strand.
AATGTAGATCTTTCCTGAGATGTTTTTATCTTTTACCGGTAAAACAGTAAAGACAACCTCCCCTGAAAGTACATTTTGATTCTCCTGCCAGTAGCTGGTAAATGAAACAGTCCCGTCAACAGGGCTTATAAATAGATTCTGCTGCTCCCACTCTCTCATCTGCGAGAGTAAAATTTGCAGATCTGCCTCCACAGCCCTCTTAAGTCTGTTGACACCCTCTTCCCTCTCTATCTCAAGATCGAGTATAGTCTGCTCCCCTTTGATCACATCTACGCTAATTCTGCTCAGCTCCTCTCTTGCGACTTCGAGTTGCTGGCTGTAATAGAGGTAGTTGCTTCTGCTTTTATCCAGATCCTGCTGTGCAATTGTCCTCTGCTCAAACAGCTGTTTGTCTCTGGCAAACTGCTGTCCGGCAATGTCGTACTGCTCAGTTGCATTCTGAACTTTCCTTCGGGAAATCTGCAGTTGACCCCTCTTGGTCTCTGTCTCCTCACGGACAGATGAGATCATCTTTCTGTGATAATCCAGAGCAAAGAAGGTCCTGTACTCCTTGATGCTTTTAACAAGTTGGCTGTATGCAGATTGCATCTCACCAACTATAAGTTTTTCGGGTAATTGAGTGTCCGGATTAAGGTATGAGGAGCAAACCTCTTTCATTCTGAGATAGTCCTCAAACAACCCCGGATTCTCTAAAATCGCAATGACAGCTCCTCTCTTTACTTCCTCTCCGTTTTTTGCCAGCATGGTCTGGATTCTGCCGGAGCGCTTTGCTATAAGCTGCGCAGGCAGATTTTCGGAGGTAATAACGATGGGAGCTCTTATTATATCAGGATAGCTGAATACAGCCGACCCCAATATAATCAACAGCAAAACAAACAACATCAGCGTACTTCCAATCCTCACCATCCATGAAGGTGGCTTGGAGAGTATATCATTGACCTCATCCGATCTAATTTCAATCTCTCTCCGCTTCTTAGACATACAACTGATTTTTAACAAGTTCATAGTAAATATTACCGTTAGCAACAAGGTCCTTATGGGTACCCTGCTCTACCAGAATGCCTTTGTCCAGCACGATAATATTATCGGCATTTTTAACGGTGCTAAGTCTGTGCGCAACAACAACTACAGTCTTACCTTTGAAAAACTCGTCAAGGTTCTTCATGATCTCCCTTTCGTTTTTGGCGTCAAGGGCATTGGTGGCCTCGTCGAATATGATGAATTCAGGGTCTTTATAAACAGCTCTTGCTATAAGAATTCTCTGTTTCTGTCCCTGACTGAGTCCAAGCCCCTCCTGCCCGATTTTTGTATTGTAGGCAAGCGGAAGCGACTCAACAAAATCTCTGATATTGGCAGTCTCTACTGCCTTTATAAGTTTCTCCTTATCAATATTATCTGTTCCGGGAGCAATGTTTCTTGCAATGGTATCAGAGAATATGAAACCATCCTGCATTACCACCCCGCATCTCTGTCTCCATTTGCTCATGCTTATTGAAGTAAGGCGGTGCTCTCCATAGTAAATATCACCCATTACCGGTTTGTAAAAACCGAGTAAAAGCTTTACCAGAGTAGTTTTACCGCTGCCACTCATGCCTACGACAGCAGTTATCTTACCACTTGGTATTGTAAGGTTTATATTTTTTAAAACAAAAGGAGAGCCCGCCCCCTCATATCGGAATGAGAGGTTATCCATTGTGACAGGTTTGGATATGGGGATATCTGAAAGAAGTGACTGGTCGGGGCTCTCCTCGTCTTTTTTCTCATGTACCTCCGCAAGCCTTTCAAGACTCATTCTGGCATCCTGCGATGTCTGGATAAAGCTTATAATATTGGCAAGTGGAGCATTTAACTGTCCAATAATGTACTGCACCGAAAGCATCATACCGAGAGTTAACTCTCCGTTTATTACCGCATTGGCGGCGAGTACAGTGATAAATATATTTTTAAGCTGTGTTATGAGGGTACCTCCTGCCTGCTGGTACTGTCCCAGGGCAAGGCCCTTGATATTAAGCTTAAATAATTTCGCCTGAATGTGTTCCCACTCCCATCTCTTTTGCTCTTCACAGGAGTTGAGCTTAATCTCCTGCATTCCTGTAATCAACTGAATGATTGAGCTCTGATTAGCAGCATTTTGCGTAAATGTTCTATTATCCAGCTCTCTTCTTCTTTTCATAAATGCCAGAACCCAGAAAACATATAGCGCCGAGGCAAGGAGGAAGATCAGAAATATTTTAAAGTTGTAATAGAGAAGTACCGTACCGAATATCAGAATATTAACCATCGAAAAGAGAATGGTTAGAGACGATCCTGTTAAAAAGTTCTGAATCCGTTTATGGTCTCCGATTCTTTGAAGCAGGTCACCTGTCATTCTTGAATCGAAAAATCCAATAGGCAACTTCATAAGTTTTGTAAGGAAGTCGGATATTAATGATATATTTATCCTTGTTCCAAGATGCAGTAGTATCCACCCTCTGATAAAGTCTACAGTTGCCGAACTTACAGTTAGCATCAGCTGGGCAAGCAGTACAAGCCATATAAAACCAATATCTCTGGTTCCTATACCTATATCTACGATGCTCTGGGTGAGAAAAGGAAATAGCAGCTGAATAATACTGCCTGCTATCAGGCCAATAATCAGCTGAGTAATAATTTTCTTGTGAGGTTTAAGATACGATAGCAGAAACTTGAACCCTTTTGGATCAATTGTCTCTCCTTCGTTCTCATAAAACCTTGGAGTTGGCTCAAGAAAGAGCGCAATTCCCCTTCCCTCGCCTCCGGAAACCGTACTAAACCAGGATTTTTTGAACTCTTCGGCATTCAGTTTTACCTGACCGGTTGCGGGATCTGCAATAAAAAGTCTAAGATTGTTCCCTTTGCCCTTTACATCGTACAGTACTACAAAGTGATTTTGATTCCAGTGTACAATTGCAGGCAGAGTACCTTTGCAAAGTTCTTCAAACGACAATCTGGCTCCAAGTGTTCTGAGCCCGATGCTTTCCGCTCCCTTGCTGATACCCAGCAGGTTTACTCCAACCTTTCCCTTCTCGCACCTCTCCCTTAATGTCTCCATTGTGTAGTGACGGCCATAATGCCTGGCTACCATTCTTAGTGCCGCAGGGCCACAATCCGTGGAGTCTATCTGAGAGTAATATTTAAATGTCTTCAATTTGAGAACCGTTTTAATTTAGTCAAGATAGTACCTCAAACATAATAAATATTATGTTTAAACCAAAGCTTACAAATCTGATTTTCAGCGTTTTGTAAGCAAACTTACGATTTTTCTGATAAAAGGCTCAATTAATTGCCATCTCCGTCTTCGGCATCTTCTTCTACAATAATGTAGATAACGTTGCCCTCTCTGTCGATAATCTTCAATACTCTGGTTTCACCGCCTACTACGTTGATCATCTCTTGGTCGTTCAGTTTTTCAAATGTTGTTTCCATGACTCTTGTGTTTTAGTTGTTGTTGTTTTGCAGTACAAATAAATTAATAATATTTGTTAGATTTGCACACAGAATGCTCACAGAATGCTCACAATTTGCTGAAAATGCTTAACCGCGCTTTAACTTTTTCCATAATAGCAATCCTATTCCTCCTTGCACTTCAGGGTGTGTGGTTATTCCGATTAATTGAAAATGAGAAAAATAGAGTAAAAACTCAAACGGATTTAATACTCAAAGATGCTATAAATATTGAACTAAGGTCCCGTTTACAGTCGATTAGAGAAGGGAGCCAAAACAAAAATTTTCGTGTAGTAATCTCAAATAATTTTTCTCCTGAGCAAAATTCTGAAGATAAAAAACCGAATTCAGTTAATGTTGCTGATACAACACAGACCATAACTAAGGTAACTGTTGAGGAAGCTCTGCAGGAAATTTATAAAAAAATTAATCCACTGAAGATTGACAAGCTTGTCGAAATTTTCTCAAAATCGCTTTCAGAGTCAGAAATTCTAACAGGGTTTAATATTGCATACGCTACTCCCGATACTATTATAAGAAGGAGCTATTCTGAAATTAAAACAAACATTCTCTTTTTTAACCCCTCTTTTATTCTGGAGGCTCCGCTTACAGTGTCGAAAGATTTAATGGTTACTGCCGAGATCTTTTATCCAAGGTCGGTTTTTAAGGGCGATCTGCTAACAATTCTCATCCTCTCTTTAATTGTAACCATATTTATTCTCTTTAGTATTGTTATGCAGACAAGAATGCTTTACAAGCAGGTGTCACTTGCAAAGGTTAAGGAGAATATTACACACTTCCTTACTCACGAGTTGAGGTCGCCGCTGCAGTCATCTATAACAAATCTAGAGGTGGGAGAGATATCAGAGGGTGATAATTCAAAATATTTTCTGAGTAAGGCAAAAGAGCAGCTCTACTTTTTGAACGGACTTATCGAAAACATTCTTGATATTAATAAATTTGAGAAGAGACAGGCTCCGCTTAACAAAGCATTGTTTAATATAAACGATGCCATTGAGCCTCATATTGTGAGACACAGCGTCGATTCCAAAAAGAGTGTTACAATTACAGCATCTGTTGAGAGTGGTTCGGAGATGATGTTCGGTGACAAGATGCATATAACCAATGCCATAGGCAATCTGATTGACAATGCAATCAAGTACTCCGACGATCCGGTTATTATAAAGGTATTGGTAAACTCCAACGATAAATTCCACCTTATTGCTGTGGAAGATAATGGAATCGGTATTCCTAAGGAGGAGCAGTCGAAGGTATTTGAGAAATTCTACAGGGTGAGCAAAAGGGAGCACTCCCAAAAGGGAAAGGGCTTTGGTCTGGGGCTTACCTATGTTATGTGGGTAGTTAAGGCGCACAAAGGAAAAATCGAACTTGAGAGTGAAGTTGGGAAAGGCAGTAAATTCACCCTTTCATTAAAACGCGAAGATAATGGCACAGAAAATTCTGCTGGCTGACGACGAGATGAACTTCGGATACGCAATGAGCGAGTTTCTGAAGATGAACGGATACGATCTTATGTATGTAAATGACGGTAAAACCGCATTTGAAAGGTACCATACATTTCGTCCCGATCTGCTTCTATTTGATGTTAATATGCCTGAAATTGACGGTTTTGAGCTTGCCACAAAAATCAGAGCTGTCGACAAAAATATTCCCATTATTTTCATAACCTCGTTAAGTGACGACAGTAGTGTTGTCAACGGCTTCGAGATAGGCTGCAGCGATTATCTTAAAAAGCCATTCGGACTTAAGGAGCTGCTGATAAGGGTTCAGAAATGTCTGATGGTATCAACAAAAAATAACGATACATTCACCCTGGGAACCTTAAACTATTCACCAGAAGAGAGGAGTCTTTTTCAGCAGGATGGCAGCATAATTACACTCTCATTTTATGAGAACAAGCTACTGCAGATTCTTTGTCAGAATTTTAATCAGATTTGCAAAGGAAGTGAGCTTGCTGACAATATCTGGGGAGATAAAGATATCGACCCAAAAAGATCTCTGGAGACCCTTGCATCTCATGTCAGAAAAAAACTCACAGGAACCACGCTTTTGATTGACAACGTAAGAGGCGTAGGTTACCGGCTGAGAAAATCAGATTAGATTATCATCTATTTAATCTGCCCCATACAGGCAGGATAAACACAATTCCTAAAATAGAGAAGAGAAGTCCTCCCATTGTACCTACAGCAAATGAGAACCAGAATACTTCGTTTCTGCCGTCTATAAGAAATGGAGTTAATCCCAATATTGTAGAGATTACTGTAAGAAGAATCGGTACTATTTTGTGGTTATATGCCTTTATGTAAAAGGCTACAGGATTCTTTATTCCGGAGCCGTATCTTCTGAGCAGGTTATACTGGTTTATAACATAAATCCCGGCGTTAACAGATATTCCGCTTAACATAATCAGTGCGGCAAGTCCTCCCTGGTCAAAGGAGAATTTTGTCAGGTAAAAGGTTAAGAAGAGCCCTATAAACGATACCGGAATAAGCAATATTATCATAAGCGGCTGTGTGAGTGATTCAAAAAGAACGGCACAAACCAGATAGATAATAGCAGTAATCACAAACAGCAACCAGTAATAGTTTGTGTTCCTGAACCCCCAGAACGAATCGCGGCTATCGGCTTTAAACCCGATTGGAAGCACCTCCTCGTTAAGTCGCTTAATCTCTCTCTCTGTTACTCTTCTGGCAAGCTCTAACGGGCCGATAAAATCAAATGCTACAGTTAGTATATACTGCTGATTCCTTTTATATATGGTGTTTCCGGTACGGCGCATATCAATCTTCCCGATATCAGAGAATTTAATCTTTTTCCCGTTAATATCAAGATACTCGTTCCTTAAATTCCAGACATCAAATTCGTTACTCCCTTTAGAGACTAGTTTTATCTGTATCTCCTCCTGTTCGCTTACTCTCCTGGTTCCAATATCAGACTCTGCAAGTTTTCTTGTCAGAGCAGCAAAGGCACCTTGCGGAGTGATATTCATCACTGCCATCTTCTCTCTGTCAAAATCAATAAAGTATTCGTTCATGGCAATTTCTGAACCGTAGCCCACACTTCCGTAAACCTCCGGGGCGCTTACCCGTTGATTTTGAAGCAATGATGCTGCCGAGTTCTGGCAATACATGTATAGCAAATCGTAGTTATAGCCTGTAATTGTAACCCTGTTTGATTTGTAAGAACCCATGCCGATGTTGTTGCTGAAATAGTTGTCGTCAATTCCTGAGACGCTCCAGTTTGCCCCTCCAAAGTCGGATGCTTTGGCTATTACCTCACTCTTTAGCATTGAAGGAAAGCCTGTATGTTCATACTCCTTCTTAAATGTTACGCTGATTGAAGCACTTTTATATGAAGAGACTTTGGTTTCGAACATCTCAATCTGGTCAAACTGGGTGAGAAAATTCTCCATAAAGACAACAATTTCATTAAGTTGCTGAACCGTACACCCATCAGGTAAAGAGGCATAAATACTCAATATTTGCCTTTCGATATCTCTTCTGACAGGAAATCCGCCCTGTCTCTTCACAAATAGCCTCAAAGAGCCACCAAGTATCGGGTCGGTGTACTTCTTAATCTTATTCTGATAGGTAGAGCTCCCGATAGTTTTATTGTAGAATTTCTGAAAAGTGGTCTCCTCTTTTGTGTATTTGGCAGGAAGCATATGAACCGGCAAACCAAATCCAAGAATTATCAGAATTACAAAGATCCATCTGTGGCAGCGTGCAAATACAATATATTTACTGTAATATTTATTAAAGGCAATAATCTTTAAAGCACCTGCTCTTGTTTTCCTTACACTCATCCCTTTTAGAGGAAATGAATCAATCAGAGCGGGAATAAAGAACATGGCTATAGCCATTGAAACAGTGAGATTGATAATTATAACTGCCGAAAACTCCAGCAAAAGGTTTTTAGACTCTTCTGGCAGCAGAAAGACAACAGAAAGAGCTCCGATTGTTGTAAGCAGGGCCGCCAGAATCGCGATAAATACCTTTCTGTTTTTATAGTAGCCGTAGTGGGATATCATAATTATTGAGGTATCTATGATTATACCCAGCGAGACCGTTATACCTGCCAATGAGTATATATTTATCTCAATTTTAAACAGATAGTAAAATATAAATGCTATCAGTATGTTAGCAAAAAGGGTCACAGTAATTATTGCCAGATACCTTAAACTTCTGCTGACAACATAGACAAAAATGAGCAGAACAAGCAGGGAGAGAAAGGTTCTTCTGAGAATTTTTGATATCTCATTATTTATCTGCGTTGACTGGTCGTAAACAATTTTGGCCGCAAAATTTGGAGGATAACGCTTGCTTAGTTCATCCATCCTCTTTTTTACCTCTTTTATAAGCTCAAGAGTATTTACTCCCCTGTCTGCAGCAAAGGATATATTTACAGTATTCAGGCCGTTTATTCTGCTGTATGAGGTTGGAAGCTTCTCTTTATAGGTTATTTTTGCAAAGTCACTAAGCCTGACAATCCTTCCGTTAACATTCTTTACCGGAAGTGACTCCAGATTCCCTCCGGTAGCCTCGGTTCTAAGGACGACTGCTGTACCGTCAATACTTCCGATGAGCGTCTCCCGTCCGGAAAATTTCTCTATTGCGCTCTGAATATCTGAGGATGAAACTCCGAGGTTGAGAATATACTCCGGATCATACATTATCTCAGTTTCAAACGGCGTAACTCCTGAAAGTTCAATATCTTTTATCCCGTTAATCAGAGAGAGTTCGTTAATAATGTGCTCGTCAGCAAACTGCTTGATTCTCAGAGTGGGAAGATCGGAATTTATAGTATAAGTAAGAATTGTGGTGCTTTGATTCTGAGGCGAAAATCCTCTTGAACCACCCATCCTTATCTGAGGGGTAACACCACGTGGAAGTTTTGGTGCAACCCTTCTGAGCAGCGAGGCTATCTCGAATCGTGCCTCATCGATATCAACTCCCGGTTTGAATGTGGCTGTAACAGAGCCAGACCCTCTGTTTGTAACAGATGAAATTTCGCTTATACCCGGCAGAGTTGATATAACCCCTTCAAGTTTCGAAGTTACCTCTGCCTCAATTACCCTGGCTGAGGCACCACTCCATGAGTAGGCCACGGAGAGCGTTTTTCCCCTCTCGGTTGGGCGGTACTGCAGACTTATAAGTGGAATTACGCCTGCTCCTGCAACCACAAGAACAACAAATACGAGTATTACTGAAAAAGACGGAAGCCTCATTTTTCTCTCTTTTTGTAGATATTGTAATAGAATACAGGTATGAAGAATATGCTGACAATTGTTCCTACCACCATGCCTCCTATGAGTGCGAGAGAGAGCGGGTACTGCAGGTCAGACCCCATATCTCCTCTGAAGAGGAATGGGGCAATTGCAAGTATAGTTGTGAGACTTGTCATTATTATTGGTTTTAGTCGTCTGGCTCCTCCTGTCATTATTGCCCTGATAAGAGAGTACCCCTCTTTTCTGAGTCTGTTGATAGTATCTACCTTTAGGATTGAGTCGTTAATTATAATTCCGCTCATGACTACTATACCAATCATCGACATAAGATTCAGCCCCGATCCGAACATCCACAGAACCAGCATTGCGCCGAATATGTCCACAATTACCTCAGAGAGGATTATAAATGGCTGTATAAGAGACTCAAATTGCGCGGCAAGAATAAAAAAGAGCAGAAGAAGTGCTACTGTAAGAATAATAACCAGCTCTTTGATGAGTACTCTGTTTGAAAAATAACTTCCTGAAAATATAACATCAAAATTTCCGTCCTCCCCGGCTATCTTCTCAATATTTTTCATAACCTCCGGTACATGTTTGTCGCTTACAGACAAATTAAGAGGATAATAACTGCCTTCAAGCCCTGATGTTACACTTTTGAAATCCCTCACTCTGGTTTCGGAGACAAGTTCAGAGAGAGCAATATCAATACCGTCTGCATTTCGGGCTTTCAGGGCAAGTACGTCGCTGATGTAATCACTCTCGTCGCCAACAATTATCGGAACCGAGTAATTTCCGTGGTTAATGGAGAAGAGCCTCCTTTCACGTGCTGCGTTACTGATTATGTTGTGAATCTGTTGCTGGTCGGCTTTGTAAAGCGACATCATTTCCGGCTTCACAGTGAGCATTATAACCTCCTGCCATCTGACCGGCTCAACATAGAATTCTGGCATCTCTCTGTGGACTCTCTCAAGCAGGATGTTAAGTTTGTCCGGGTTTGGAGGAGTGTTATCCTTGCTAATAAGCTTTGCAGTGAGGTTATACTCCTTATCCGAGAAGATCATATTAAAAATGTTGTCAGACGGGGTAAACCTGAATGTTGCTTCCGGGTAACGTGCCATCATCTCTGCAGCAAGACGCCTCTCAAGCTCATCGAGCATATCAGGGTCTTTTGCCTTGAGATAAACCATCGCCTCTGTTTGAGTAAGGTCAGGAGTATGAGAAAGCATAAATTGCTGAATACCTGCAAAAGTGGTTTTATGGTTAAGGTATTCGTCTCCGGCCTTTAAAAGTTCCTGAATCCGTCTGTCGCTCTCTTCGATATCAAGCTGAAGGTTCCAGTCAACGAGCATAATTGTATCGTCATGAGTAACCGGTGGTAGCTTCGATTTATCAATAACTCTGTATAACAGAAATGTAAGAGGTAATACCAGAAGGAACAATGTCCAGACCAGTTTTTGGTGTCTGAATACCCATTTAAGCCCTCTTTCGTATGCTGCATGATAATCAAAAAGTGAGATACCGGCAAGAATTCTGTTCTGTACAGGACCTCCGCTTTTTTTATAAAAAAGATAGTAATATACAGGTATAACAATCACAGCTACAATGAGCGAAGAAAACAAGCCAATTGTCACGGCCATAGCCTGATCATAAAAGAGTGCTCCGGCAATTCCGCTAAGAAACACAAGCGGCAGAAAGACCGAGCAAGTGGTTAGAACAGAGCTTAGCATTGGAGTAAAGACCTCTCCTACCCCCTTTATTACGGCTTCTCTAAGTGGGTATCCTCTGTAATAAAGCTGTGTGGTGTTGTCAATTACAATAATTGAATTGTCCACCATCATACCAATTCCAAGTACAAGTCCCGAAAGCGAAATAATATTGATAGAGATCCCGGCAAGAAAGAAAAAGAGAAGTGAGACTATCAAAGAAAGCGGAATGGTGATTGTAACAAGCAGAGGAGAGCGAAAATCCTGAAGGAACAGGAAAATTACAAGACAGGCGAGCAATGCTCCAAGCAGAATGTTATTTCTGAGATTTGTAATAGAGTAGTCCAGCAGTCTGGTCTGGTCTCTTGTAATCATAAACTCCACTTCGGGGTACTCCTTGGCAAAATTTTCCATTAACTGATCCAGAGAGCTCTTCAGGTCTGACATCTTCGCATCTGACTGCTTTACAACAGCAAGAGCAACAGCCCTTTTATTATCTGATCTTACGACTCCTTTATTACGGGCCGGTTGTTCAACAACAGTCGCCAGCTCTTTGAATTTAAAAACTCTGCCGTCTATGTTAATGTTAATCTGCTCAATGTCCTCTTTGGTTTTAATCTCAGACAAGAACCTTATGTTCCATCTGTAGTGGCCGTCCTTTATAGAGATATCGCCAAGAGATCTGTTATTCTCATTGATTGCCGCCTCAAGTCTCTCTTCTGTTATTCCAAGCGCCCTTAGTTTATGTTCGTCGGGAGTAATCATAATTTCCGGCAGTGAAAGGCCGCTTAAATCTACCAGCGCCACCTCAGGAATCTGCTCTACCCTTTTTGATATTACATCTGCAGCAAATCTGCTCAGCTGAAGAAACCTTTCTGCCCCTTCATCTGCTATGGTCATATTAATGAAAAAGGCAGGAATATCTGTTGCACTTGCCTTGACCACCTTAGGCCTTTCAAGCTCTCTGGGCAGAGAAGCAACAGCTTTATCAATCTTTTCGTTTACCTCAATGAAAATAAACTTGACGTCTGTGCCGTGTTCAAATTCCATGAAAATTGAACCCGAACCGTTGTTAGCATCACTTCTCAACTCTTTAAGATGCGATATCTGCCTCAGCTGGCTGCGTAATCCGTTAAGACTTCTCTCTACCTCTCTTGCAGAGTACCCGGGTGCATTAACCTGAACTGTAATCTGAGGAATATCAACCTCCGGCATCAGAGAGACAGGCAACAGTCCTATGGCAACCGCACCCAGAACAACAACCGCGATAATTGTCATTGTTACCGCGATGGGTCTGTCGATAAGTTTGCCAGTCATAATCAGCGGTTTTTAATTTCTACGTTTGAACCTTCGGCAAGATTCAGATTGCCTGAAACTATTATAATATCTCCCGCATTAAGTTCGGCATTCTTCTCTTTGTTCGGAACAACTGCGTGATACTGCGAATTAGACATCTCAACTTTTACATATGTCCACATAGCTCTGTTTCTCTCTTTGTCAATTCTGAACAAAACATCAAAATTATCGCGCATAACAACTGCTCCTTTAGGAACAACAAGTTTGTTTTTCAACAGGCTCTCAGCTATGACTTTAACATTCATCCCCTCAATCAATTTCCCTGAACTGTTTGCAATTTCTGCAGTTACAGCTATCTGCCCCTTCTCATCAACAATGGGGTTAATCTGCGTGATAGTACCTTTGTAAAGCGTTTCAGGATCACTATAGAGAGCTACCTTTACACTGCTGCCCACTTTTATATAAGATACTTCAGACTCAAGAAGCGAGAACATAACCTCAAACCGTCTGTCATCAATAAGAGTACAAAACTGCCCGGAGACATTCTCATAAGGCTTGGCTGTAATATTTGCAACTTTACCTGCAAATGGTGCCCTCAGAACGGTCTTTTCAAGCTCATCCTGAGCCTGTTTAAGATTGAAAACAGCATCGTTGTAGCCAGATTTCAACCTGACAACCTTTACAATTTCGGGAGGTATTTTTGAAGTGTCCCTGCCATAACCGTAACCTATCAGATCGTTCATAAAGCTCAGCTCTGCCCTCTCCATGCTCTGTCTGCTCTGAGCCAGCTTATTTTGAGCCTGAACAGGGTCCAGTCTTGCAATAACTCCGTCTTTGGCAACAAACTGCCCGTTTCTCACAACTATCTCCTGCAGGGTTCCCGAAACAGGGAATACGAGAACGCTCTTTGCAACTGCCCTGAGTTTACCGTTAGTTATAACCTGCCGGTTAAAGTCGGTGCTTCTGAGGTGAATTGTGTCAACAATATTTCTCTCATTTACAAATGAAGCCTTAGCCATCTGCTGCTCTTCGGGGTTCTCTCCCTTTTTATTAGAAGAACATGATGCCGAAACCAGTGCTGCCAAAGCAATTAAATAAAATACCCTTTTCATAAAATATGTATTAATTCCCTGTTAAACGTTCAAAATCAACTGTAATCTCCTTTCCTGTAAGATAGTCGTAAAGACTGATCCTTCTTATGTCATAGTAGTATTTCCAGTAGCTGCCCAGATCGGAGATATATCTCTGGACTGCGTTATCTTTTCTTGTTTGTGCGTCATTAAGTTCCAATATGCTTATTGTTCCGTTTCTGAATCTCTCCTGTGATATATTGTAGCTTATACGTGCTATTGAATCTGCCTCTGCTGAGGTGCGGCATTGAATATTCTGTTTGTTAAAGCGCATAACCTTAATTAACACGTCTTGTCTGTTTTGAATTAATGCCTGCTCTACCTGAGCCTTTGCAACCTCTTCGCGCGACAATGCGAGCTTAACTTTACCTTTTCCAAGACCCCAGTCTAGAATGGGGAGCGTGAGTCTTAGCCCTACAATCTCCTGATCTATTGGACTTTTATATGCCGTACCAAGATCAGACCCTTTCTGGGTAAATCCCAGAGTTGCAAAGAGATCTGCCTGAAGCCCTGTTCCGGATTTTGCCTTCTCCACCTCCTGCTTTGCACTAAGCAATGCGAGCTCCTTATCAAGGAAGAAAGATGAACTTTCAAGAGATCTGTCATAAACCTCATCAAAACTGATTAGCATCTCCGGTACCTCACCCGGCATTGCAAGCTCAATTACAGTATTGTCATTAAATCCCAGAAACGTTCTCAGACTTGCCATACTGATATCCAGAGCAACCTGATTGTCTCCCAGTGCAAGTTTTGAGTTGTTAAGATTGAGTCTCAGCTGAAGAATTTCGTTATATGTAACAGATCCTATCTCAAATCGCTCTTCGGCAATTTTAAGACTCAGTTCGCTAGAAGCCAGGTTCATTTTCGACAGTTCAAGATTGCTCTGAGCAGTTAGAACCTCAAAAAAGAGTGAAATTGCCCTCTGCTTCACATCCTCCATATTTTCCAGGTACCTTCTTTTTGCATTCTCAAACTCCTTTGGTTCAGTTATTTTTTGCCATTTGAATGCATTGTACGCTTTAATCGGCTGGGAATAATTAATATACACAGGTTGCGAATTGTATAAAACAGACTCTGTACCCGAAAACTGATCTAATCTGTTAAGACTGGTCGAAAGAGAGACAGTACCTCCGGTTAATGCAATGTTTTGCCTTAACGATAAAGAGAGAGAGTTATGCATATTATTGTTAACCCTGTAGTTTATCTCTCCGGTTTCGTAGTTTTGAAGAGCAACCAAAGAACGGTTATAGTTTCCTATTGTGGCAGAAAGGTTTAGCGATGGCAGGAACAGAGCCTTGTATGAACGGTTCTGCCAATAACTTACAAGAAAGTTATGTTTGTTTATCAATGCGTTTGGTGACTGCTCGGTAGCGGTTAGAATCACATCTTCAAGAGACATTTTAAGAGTGTATCTCTCCTGAGAGTACAATTTTTCGCTGCCAGGCAGTGTCGTCAGAACTGCTGTGAGAAGAAGCAGTATCTGTGCTTTTTTATAAAAATTCATATTCCTATAAGTATTTGACTATCAAATATAAGCTATTTATTTTGAANNTTGCAATAATAATTACCGGGTTACTCTCCTCATTAATTTTTTCAGAGAGCTCTTTAAGTTCTTTGGATACCGGGGGATATTTATCAAAATAAATCAATGCATCAGATGCTTGTTCGTGCATTACAAGATGCTGATTTTTCGAAATATAACTTGGCCAAAATGGCATTCCGCCTAAAATATCCTCATTAAATCCCTGATGATCTTTAACAGAATGAAGCAGGAATTTAACTTCACCTTTTTGCTTATCGTATACTGCATAATCAAAGGTGCTGTAATAATCTACCTCATTCCCCTCTTTGTCAAATGAAGTTGTTAAAATAGGTTCTCGGCAGAATCCACGCATAATAAAACTCATAAATACAAGTTTGTCTGACTCTCTGATTAACATCGGTGTTATGATCTTTGCATCATAAGATCCGTAATCTCTTGCACTTATCTGAGGTTGTTCACTATATCCACCATAATCAATGTAGTATACAGCCTTTTGGTCATAGTTATTTGTTAAAGTGTATATCGTATCATTGTAGTGATGATAGTATCTTAACTTACCTCCAAGAAGATAAAGGGAATGATACATAAAGGTCAGATTATCTCTTTTAGTTGGATCGAAATCATATTGTGCCTCTTTATCGAATAAAACATACGAAGTATCTTTACCGTAAGTAACAAGAGAGTGTTTTGAGTTGATAAGATCTGCAAGACTAATGGATATCTGGTCATCTCCTGTAATTTCGAACATCAAAGCTGTTAAACCATCACCGGGAAACGGGTATATTTTAATAAAATTGAAATCCTTATCATATCGCAGTATCCCTCTCCAGGCATCCAGAACATAAATATCTCCGTTATCGGGATTAACTCTGAATGAAAATGGATCTGTATATTCACCCGGCCCTCTGCCTTTCCTGATAAAGGTTCTTATGTATTTACCACCTTTATCAAAGAGGAATATTTTATCTGAATGGTCAAGAATATAGATCTTTTCCCTTTCGTATATCAACTGTGAAATGCCGCTTATAAGGACACTATCATTTGTTTCAAGTGGAATATATTTTACATCTGAGGCATACTCACTTAATTTTACAATAGCATAATTATCAAGTGATGATTTTATATCAATAACATCCATTCCAGTATTCTCAACAATTTCATTATTAGAAGAGCACGACAGAGAAAGTAACATCAATATAAAAACAGAGTAGATGCTGAGTTTTTTTAAAATGTGGGTTTTATTAATTAGAGTCATCCCTATTCATTTAATCTATTTGAATTTTGCAATTACCACTACCGGATTGTCATTCTCAGAAAGCTTAGAAGCAAGGTCTTTGACTATCTCTCCGGCATTAATACTACTCTCTGTAAAACTCATTATTTTCTGAGGTGTCAGATAAGAGACAAGGTTGTTATTGCTGCTGATATATCTTGGCCAGAATGGTACCCCACCGGTCAAATCATCTGCAAATCCCAACATCCCCTTTACAGGTTGCAAAAGAATTTTAAATTCGCTAAGCTTTTTATCATACACTGCATAAGCGGCATTATTTCTGATCTCTCTTTGGCTTCCGTCCGGGTTTGCAGCATAACTGATAACGGGTTCTTTACAATTGCCTCTTAAAAAGATATACATAAAGATCAAATCATTTGACTCTCTTATTGATAAGAGCGAAACAAAGTTCAAATCCGAGGAGCCAAAATCCTCTACAGTTACCGGATACGGCTCTCTGTACTTACCATATTTAAGATAATAGGCAGGTTTTTCTTTATAATCATTTGTAAAGGTGTAGATAGTGTCATTTAAAACTGACAAATACTTAAGTTCGCCTGATGTAAGAAACATATTATAAAGAGTAAACTTTGCCATATAATGACCATTTCCGGTAGACTCTCTTTCGGCAGATTTCTGATAATAGACCATCTTTGACTTGTCATTAACAATTTGAATGGAGTGCCTTTTGCCATTCAATACCATACCGTAAATATCATCATCTATCTGTTTGGCAGATATTAGAAAGAGGTCATTTTCTGGTTTTTCGATTGCCTTGACAAAATTTAAATCTTTGTCATAACACAATAAGGCTTGTGAAGTAATAATGTACAGGTTTCCATTATTGGGGTTCACAAAGAAACTTGTTATCCGGTTATACTCTCCGGGTCCTCTGCCCTTTTTATTGAATGTTTTTAAGTGCTTACCCTCAGAATCAAAAACATAAATACTCTCTGACTGCNNGTTCGATATGGCCCCAATAAGTGCACTGTCATTTGTTTCAAGCTGAATATACTTTAGTTCAGATGCATAATTACTAAGGTTGACAAGTTCATAATTATTAATCGAACCCTCAATATCGATAATATTTAGCTTTTCATTACGCGAGTTAACAGACGTACAAGAGCTAAGCAGCAAAATCATTAATATAGAACTTATCCCAGCGATCTTTAGCACTTTTCTTTTCATAAAAACGTAAATAATTTAAAACTATTTAACTATAGTAATTATCCTATTTATTAAAAATAAACACACACTATCTAAACTTTGCTATTGCAACAACAGGGTTATCGGTATCTTTAAGTTTTGAGACAATCTCCTTTAAATCACCTTTTACCTCATATACTTCGGCATGTTCTATCAGCTGAACGGCGCTAAAAAGTGCTGATGCATAGTCATCTGAGTTTATATGTCCGGGAATAAACGGAGGGCCGTTTTTAATATCTTCCTGAAACCCCAATTTTCCTTTTACCGGCTGATTCATAAGATTAAAGAAACCTGTCTGTTTGTCGTAAATACCGTAGCAATTGGTTCGTGGAACAGTTATTACCCTGTTTCTTGCCTGTATGTACTCATCGTAAGGTTCATGTGCATAATCTCTCATAATGAAATTCATAATAACAAAACGATTGGATTCCATGTAAGATAATGGTTCAATAGTGATATGCTTTCCTTTGATGTGCGTTATCTCGCTCCTGTCCGGAGAGGTGTTTACATAATTGCCATAATTTATGACAAAAGAGGGGAAATAATTAAGGTTTTGATCAAGTGTGAAAATTGTATCGTTGTATATATTTACCAACCTTACCACATTCTTAAATGATCTTATTGAAGGAGGGTAAGCGGCGTACCTTTTTCCTTCAGATGTTGATATTCCAATTCCGATAGATTCAACATAAGACTCACTGGAAGCATACTCAGGAGTAGTCGCCACCGGAATCTCAAAAACTATATTAGATAGCGAGTCAAAAGCAGCTCCATGAATCTTTAGCGGTTCCTTACTCGAAGACCCAACTGATGAGACAAAAAGATTCATATTTAGTCTTCTGACAAACTCCAGTTTGCCCGCTTCAATCTGAGGTACATTAATGTCTTTAAGATAGCGACCATTTTTGTCATACATCTTGAAATACCATGATGGCAATGATTGATTTGTTAAAAGCGGAATAATGTCAAACACCATAAATCCTCCTGTAACAGGATCAATTTCAATTTTTGACACAGAAGAGTACTCTTCCGGGCCTCTTCCTGTTCTGTTGAAAGTAAAGAGGTACTTCCCGTTTAAATCAAATACCTTATAATCAGTAACATTTGAATTTCTTGAACTGACATAAATACGGTCATGTACGGTGAGCACCCTTGCTCCCATACCTATCAGCGAACTGTCGGTAGTCTCCAGGGCAACATATTTAATATCATCAGCAACTTCACTTACCTTAAATACCTTACCGCTTCCGACAGAGGCGGCAAGATCGATAGTCTTAACTTCTCCCGGTTTAAGTTCTGACCCGGAGTCGCAGGATCCTGCTGCCACTAGAAGTAGTGCGACTATCAGTGGAAACGTAATTTTTTTCATATCAATTATTATTTAGGTGTTACAATAATGATTACCGGATTATCGTTTTCTGATATTACAGAAGCAAGGTTGCCAATAAATTGGTTTTCCGGATTTTCTTCAGATAATGTTATAATATCAATGGCATTCCTGAAATTTATAAGCTCTCCTCTGTTACCTGCAAATCTTGGCCAGAACGGAAAGCCCCCTTTAATATCCTCTCTGAATCCCATTTTGCCCTTTTCCGGTTGATTGAGAAAAGTGAGATTCTCCTTTTTCTTATCAAAAACCGCATAAACATTGGTATTTTTACTTACACTCTCTTTCCCGTCCATACCCTTTGAGACTCGTTCAATCGGTTCCGGTGCAAGCGCCCTCAGATTAAAGTTAAAGAGCATATATCTCTCTGTCTCATTGAAACCTGTAGCTAAAGTTATGAAATTTGATTCATTATTTGTGTAAGAATCAAAATCCTGTTCTTTAAGTGCTTTATATTTACCATAATTTAAAACATATTTGTCCGAAATCACTCCTCTATTATCTATCCCAAAAATTGTATCACACTCAGACATGATGAACTTAACCTCATCTTTGTGTTTTATAAGGTAAGGAGGGTCAATTCTCATATAAACTGCCATTCCACCATCAACCTGCTGTGTTTTCATGCTGCTATAACTTGTTATTATCTTCTCACTTAGAATATTAAGCGAATCAATAAAAGCTGTAACTCCATATTTAAATTCCATCTTTCCCTCAACGCGACTTGACTCATACCAGCCAGATACTTTAAATTCTGAGAAGGTTACAAATGATTGAGATCTTGCTTTTTGGTATAATTTATCAATTACTTCTATAAAATTACCATCAGAGTCATATCTTATAATTCTACCCGATCTTTCCAAAATATCAATCCCCCCATCTGCATCGTTAACCTGAAATGTACTGAAATCAACATACTCCTCAGGCCCCCTGCCCACTCTTGAGAATTTTTTGATAAAAATACCATCATCCTTAAAAATGCTTATTGCGTATTTATTATCAGAGATATAAATTTTTCCATTACTGTATTTAACATTCCATACATTTCCGATTACAGACTCTGCGGTAGTTTCAAGAGGAATGTAACGTATATCAGTGGCGACTTCGCTTAAGTTTACAATTCTGCCCTTTCCCACAGCAGATTCAACATCTATATTCCCTTTACCAGACCTAGAATTTTCTGAAGTGCACGATACTGCAAAAAAAGTAGTTATTACAGCAGTTATTAACAAGGACCAATGAATATGTTTCATATTATATGATTTTAAGGAGAGTTTCTTCACGGGAAACAGGGTTAAAGGCTGTAATACAGCAC
>DINE01000029.1:0-2046 GCA_002425935.1 Bacteroidales bacterium UBA5548
TGAATACTTCCGGTATATGAATCTTTTTATTAACTTTGTCTTGCACTGCAAAAAAAACAACAATGTTAAGATTCATCGTAATTACCCTTCCGATGTTCGTTACCCTTTTCTGGGCAATAGCACTTGTGACCGATGCAGGCAGAAGAGACAAGCCAAGACTTTTTCTTGGTATTTTTATGTTCGTTGCAAGCATTCTGTATGCGTGTCATGCGGCATATTTTTCTCTCAGTTACAATCTATACGCATTTCTTGACCCCGTTTACACTCTAACCTCTCTTTCGGTATTCCCGTTGTTTTATCTTTATATCAGAGGTATTGCAAAAGAGGGGACAATTAAGCTCAGCGGTTTTTGGGTGCTTATTCCGGCTTTTCTCTTTTTTGCCGCAACAGTTGTAACCTTCGCTTTTATGTCTCCGGAGGAGCTCTCGGCATATCTTCATAAAGTAATTTATAAAGAGCCGGTCCCTTTTTCATTTACAACTGCAGGAAAAATCCAGATTGCAATATTCAAACTCAGCCGTGTGGTGTTTGTCGCCCAGTTGATTCCTTCTGTCTATTACAGCAGTAAACTAATCAGGGAGTATGAGCAGCAGATAAATGAATTCTATGCCTCTACTGAGGAGCGCACCATCAGATGGACTAAAGATATAATGATTGCCATGGTGGGGGTATCTGTATTTGCTGTTGTAGCTAATATAATCGGAAAGGCATTTTTCGTAAATGAGCTGCCCCTTATAGTTATCCCCTCTCTTCTGTTCAGTGTTTTTCATTTCACTATCGGATTTCTGGGATTCAAACAGAAATATACAGTCGCAACTTATAAGATCGATATCCTCAAAGATACTCATCCCGGTACAAGGTTGCCTGCCGATAACATGAAACAAAAACTCAAGTCTGATCTTGTTACGCTCCTGGAAGAGGAGCAGATTTTCAGAAATACCGATCTTAGAATTACAGACATTTCAAAAAGGCTTAACACTAATCGATCCTATATATCTGGTATCGTGAATAATGAGTTTCATTCAACATTTTCAGACCTGATTAACCACTACAGAATTGCGTATGCCAAAGATCTCCTCAAAGACAAAAAGATGTATATACTGGAATATGTCTCAGAAGAGTCAGGCTTCGCCTCTATAAACTCCTTCTTAAGAGCTTTCAAGAAAGAGACCGGAATTACTCCCGGGCAGTACAGAAAGCAAAATATGAACTAAAAAAAAGCATTAAGATGAAAAAAGTAATTGCAGTGGCGTTAATGCTTGGCTGCGCCTCTCTCTTTTCACAGGAAAAGGGATTTATTGAACAGAACTACATCGAAGTTTCGGGAAGAGCAGAAAAGGAGCTCTCACCGGATGAAATTTACCTTGACATTACAATAACCGAAAAGGATAACAGAGGAAAAGTCTCTATTGAGAGACAAGAGAAGAGTCTCTTTAAAAGGTTGAGTTCAATTGGTGTTGATCTGGATAAGCATGTTCAGATTTCGGACATGAGCAGCTCTCTTGAAAAGTATCTTCTTAGAAAAAACAGCGTACTAATGACCAAGACATATGTGGTAATGGTAAAAAGTACAGCTCAGCTGACAGCTCTGTTTGAGCAGACCGAGCAGGAGGGGATTACCGATGTTAAAATTACACGAACCTCACTATCAAACTTCGACCAGATAAGCCGTGATGTTATGGCTGAGGCAGCGCTTAATGCAAAATTGAGTGCCGGTTCAATTGCCGGTGCCTTGGGCAGAGGGTTGGGCAAAGCACTGTATGTTCAAAGTTATGCCAGTTTCCCGCGCTCATACAGGGTAAATACTGCTGTTAAAGCGATGATGGATACGAGTGCCGAATTTGCCGGAGAGGGATTTATGCCCGATTTTCAGAAGATAAAGCTGGAGCACCAGGTAATAGTAAGATTTGCGCTTGAGTAATTACTCCAGTAGAGTTTTCATAATGAAGAAGGACGAGCCTCAGTATTCTAACCCCCTGAACTGAAACTCGTCCTTGTCGGATTTGAAATCCGAATCTTATTGTAAAGATATAAATATTTTTTATA
>DINE01000029.1:2083-20179 GCA_002425935.1 Bacteroidales bacterium UBA5548
GCTTTCAGAGTACAATCTCTTTTGCTAATTTTGAATTATGAAAAAAATGCGCAAAAGAGGCCTCTCCTCACTTATTATAATTATAGTTTTACTTATCTCTGCAGCCATTCTCGTATTCGGGTTTACTGGTATCGGTATTTTTCCGGGATCAACCCATGAAGAGAGTGAAGAGTTGCCTGTAGCCATAAATCACTTGCTTACAAATCAACTCTCTGACCTTCCCGAAACAGAGAAGATGGACGCTCAGATTGAACGATTCATGAGACAATGGGATATTAAAGGAGCATCTCTTGCAATTATGAAGGATGAAAAACTGATTTA
Source organism: Bacteroidales bacterium UBA5548 (assembly GCA_002425935.1). Lineage (GTDB taxonomy): Bacteria > Bacteroidota > Bacteroidia > Bacteroidales > UBA932 > Bact-08. The sequence goes on from DINE01000029.1 coordinate 2,405, forward strand.
TGCAAAGGGTTACGGATGGGCAGACAAAGAGATTGGCGACTCTGCAGAGGTAAAGCATATATTCAGGATAGCATCTCTTTCAAAGCTAATTACTGCGGTCGCAGTGATGAAGCTCTCAGAAGAGGGAAAAATAGCTTTAGAGGACATGCCATTTGCCAAGGGAGGGGTTTTGGATATACCCCAATTCACTCAGATAAGAGACAGCAGAGTAAGGAGTATTACAGTTGAGCAGTTATTAAGACATCAGGGCGGATTCTCAAGCAGAGCGGGTGATCCTATGTTCAATCTTGGCGTAATCTCCAGAAGATTAAGTCTGGGAAGGGCGGCTGAAACCGATGAGATTATCTCTTTTTGTCTTAATCAAAGGCTTGCTTTTACTCCGGGCCATGGCACAAGGTATTCAAATCTTGGTTATGTAATACTGTCCAGGCTTATTGAGGCGGTTTCAGGAGTTACCTACGAAGAGTATGTTAAAGAGTATATATTTAAACCAGCAGGTGTATATGATATTCATCTTGCCAATAACTTCTATGATCAAAGATTTCCGAACGAGGTCAAGTACTATGAGCCACATGACGAAGAGCCGGTAGAGTCATATCTTGGAGACGGCAGGTTTTTACAAAGATGTTACGGCGGCAACAACATCAGAGCACTTCTAGGTGCAGGTGCCTGGGTTGCATCCCCTTCTGAGCTGCTAAAGCTGATTGCTGCAATTGACGGCAGAGGTAATGTTCCTGACATATTATCTGAAGAGAGCATAAGAGTAATGACCACCACTGACAGATCTTCACTTCCTATAGGATGGGCGAAATGCACTCCGTCCGGAGATTGGTCGCGTACCGGCACTCTTTCGGGTACAAGCGCATTACTCAAGTATAGCAGAGACGGGTTGTCATGGGTGTTCATTACTAACACCAGCTCCTGGAAAGGGTCAACCTTTCCAAGGCAAATTGATGCTCTGTTCAGAAATGCATTTAAGCGTGTTACATTCTGGCCGGAGAGAGATCTGTTTGATTTTTAGAACTCTATTGTAATACCCAGTGTTGGTAATATTATCCCCTGCTCCAGCTCAATCCTCTTCATTTCGTATCTCTGCTCATTGTATGGAGCCTCAGGGTTAACAACTCTGCCTGTACTAACGAGCACATCGGCATCTTTATATTTTTTATTTAGTGCATTCTGAATGTCAATGTACAATTTTAACGCAAATCTATTGAAATAGAATTCTTTATCTAGTCTCAAATCAAGCTGGGAGAATATCTTAAGGTACTCTGAGTTATACTTTGAGTTATCTCTGTATGCTCTTCCTGATGCATCCCAGGCAGCTCTGAGCGACGATTTCTCAATATCAAGCGGTGTGTAAGGTGCACCTCCGGAATAGCGGAATTTTGCTCCCAATATGTAATTCTTTGGCAATTTGTAGCTTCCCGCAAGTGTCATAAGGCGTCTGTTATCCCAAGGTTGAGGAGTCCATGATCTGAGGGGGTCAGAAAACTGGCTTCTGAAGAGTGTTATTGAGCTTATAAGATTAAACTTATCTTCATAAAACCACCTGGCAGAAATTTCCACTCCATATGCCCTGCCTTTTAGGAGAGAGGCAATCTCTTCGTTACCCACTACTCCGTAATTTGTGCTCTTCCCCTCTACAGGAATTGAGTCATTTACAGAGTACATACCGTTGAAGTTCCATTTGTGGAAAAATTCAACAGCAAGCTGAAGGCCCTCGCTGCTTCTGTAATCAACACCCAATGCCACCTGATCAGATCCAAGATATTTCATCTCTCTGTTCACAAGCTCTCCCTCTCTGTTTCTGTATCCCAGTGCAGTAAGCGGAGGTAACTGATAATATCTGCCTGCAGAAGCATTTAAAAAGAGGTTGCTGACAACTTCGTATGAGAGTGATGCTCGTGGAGAGAATTGCCTGAAAGGGTTTGACATCGTATCCGAAAAGGTATTTCCGTCTGCTCTTACTCCCAGATTTGCAGAGAACTTTCTGTCGGGAGATGTGTAGTTGGCATTACCAAAAACTGAGTATTTAAGGAAGCTGAGGTTACTTTCATATTCAATAGTTACCGGCTGACTTAAAAAGATCTTCTGGTATGTGTCGTTTGAATAGATTGGCAGCTCGGCACCAAATCCGGCAGTTATAGTAAAGTCTGATACTCTGTATATGTTTTCGAATCTGAATTTCGTCTCATTTTCTCTTGATCTGTATAGCAGAGAGAGATTTTCCGCAGAAGATTCGTCGTTGTTTCTGTATTTGGTATTTCTGTTATTAAGATAACTGTGACTAAGAAACAGATTGAGTGAATTTTTCCCGTAATAGTACCTGTAAACCGTTCCAAGAGTAAATACTTCTTGCTGTATGACAGGAAGATAGGCAAGAATATACTCATTATTCTCTTTACCGCCTGCATCATCATTAAGAGACATATTATCAAAACCTGCAATTCCCAGAAAAGTGAGTTCATGCTTATTGTCAAACCTTGTCTCAACCTTAAACTGAGCATCTGTAAATGATGGTAAGAAAGGGAGTCCGATTGCTTTGAAAAGAAATTCAAGGTATGATCTTCTTACAGAGAACAGGAAGTTTGTCTTCTCTGATAAGTGTCCGTTAGTACTGAACCCTGCCTCAGAAGCACCAACCGTAAATTTATATCTGTTCTGAACCGGGTCACCGTCTTTTATTCTAAAGTCAAGAACAGAGCTTAAGGCTCCACCTCTGGCTACCGGAAATGAGCCCGAATAGAAATTTACTTCACGTATAAAATCTGCGTCAATAATCCCCACCGGACCTCCGCTTGAACCTTGAGTGCTAAAGTGGTTGACTGTAGGAATCTCAATTCCGTCGTAGAAGAATTTGTTTTCAGATGGGCCTCCTCCTCTGACAAGAACGTCGTTTCTGTAACCTCCGGCATTTATGGTCCCAACACCCGGAAGTGATGCAACAACCCTGGAGATATCTCTGTTTGCACCTGGGTTTCTCTCTATTTCCCCTACACTCAGACTTCTAAGCGAGAGAGGGCTCTCAAGTAATCTCCTGAAAGGGTTTGCCTTAGGCCTTACGGTTGCAGCACTCAAAAGACGACTCTCCTCCTCAATCTCTGCTCTTATGAAATTTGCTGAGACAGATACCATCATCTCCTCGGAAATATATTGATTATATCCTAAAAGGTCCACCTGCAGCCGGTATAGTCCTGCAGGCAGGTTATCAAAACTGAAACGCCCAAGAGTATCTGTTGTGGTAAATCTGTTCCCTCTCCATATTGATACTACAGCAAAGGGAACCGGTTCGCGGGAATTTTTATCCACAACAACTCCATTCAGAGAGTATCCTTTCGGCTGATCTTCGGCAAATAGTCCGACTGATGTTAAAATAGATATTATTAATATAAATTGCCTGAAATACAGACCTATATAATTGTTAATACCAAAAGTATTCATTGTTATACATTAAAAAGTTAAAGTTTAATGTATTACAAACAAGGAAAGGGCGTTATTGTTCAGTGGAAAATATTTACTTTTTAAAAAGTTTTCCTGCCATCAGCATTAATGTTATCTCCGACACTTTAGCCTGATAAAGAGTATTCATTTTACGATTGGATGCATCCAGGTAAGAGAGTTGATAATCTCTGAACTCGATACCCGAAAGTGAACCCAAGCGATACTTCTCCATTGCCGCTTCAAGGTTAAGATAGGCAGACTCCCGGCTCTCTTCTTCAAAGTCAATCAATCTGAGATTATTGCTGTACAAATTATAGAGCTGCCTTAGTTCACTCTCAATGGTCTGCTGCTCTCTCTGAACAGATAATCTGGCATTCTCCTCTGTAATCCTTGCATTTTTAACCCTCCTGTTTATCTCATTTCCGCTAAATATTGGTACAGAGAGAGTGAATCCCCAGTTTAATCCGTTGCTTTCGTTATACTTTGAGGGAAAGTACTGGTTTCTGTTGAAGTTGTAGTTATAGCCGGCAGAGAAATCCACCGATGGAAGACGTGCTGCCATTGCAAGCTTTGTGTCCAGTATGGCAATTTTCTCCCCTGCTCTCAGTGAGTTAAGGGTTGTATTGTTTACATCAGCGGAAACAAGCAGGTCATTAATCTCAAGCTGAGGCGAAGGTATTATTGTGTCATTCACAATATATCCGGAATTTAGAGGCACATTCATCATTCTGTACAACTCTATATAGGCATTCTTAAGGTTCTCCTTCTGGAGCATAAGCCTTGAGGAGTCACTGTTGAGATAAATCTTTGCCTGTTTATACTCAAGACCGGAGTCGCTTCCGATATTGTATCGTGTAAGTGCCTGATTATATCTTACCTGAGAAATAGAGACCAGCTCCGTAAGAAGATTTACCTGGTTTTGCAGACTGATAATCTGGTAGTACTGGGCAGATATTCTCATTACAAGGTTCTCGACAACAGAGCGGAAGTTAAATTCCCCCTGAGAAAGAAGCTCCTCCTGCTTCTCTCTTGTTGCAAACATCGCCAGCCCATCAAAGAGTCTCCAGCTTACATTTGCACTGTTTATCACAGAAGCACTTTTAACAACACTGTTCTCACGAACACCCTCCGAGCTGTAGTTTCGCTGGTCAGATGAAGACGAACTCTGTCTTGAAGTAAGAGATACTGAAGGTAAAAAGGGTGAGTAGGTCACATTATTCTTTGTTATCTCAAGAGAGTTCGATGAGATTATAATTGAGTAATTTGATTCAACTGCCCTTTCGATACACTCTTCGAGTGTTATTGTTTTCAACCCTTCCGCCAAACGGTCAGTGCCTGTCTGAGCACTTAAAGATTGTGTGAAAATTGCAAATAGTGCAAATGATATAACTGACTTTAGATTCATACTTTCTCGCTGAAATTTGCTTTGGATGATGAGATATAAGAGTACATCGCAGGTATTATGTACAATGTGAACAGTGTAGAGAAGATAAGTCCTCCGGCTACTGTAAGGCCCATAGAGATACGGCTCTCCGCACCAGCTCCGGTAGCAAATGCCATTGGAGCAACTCCCAGAATAGTTGAGAGACTGGTCATAAGAATCGGCCTGAATCTTGACGCAGCAGAGTCCATTATGGCATCAAGTTTTTTAAGGCCTGCCAGTTTCCTTTGATTTGCAAACTCTACCATCAAAATACCGTTTTTAGACACCAGACCAATAAGCATAATCAGACCAATCTGGCTGAATATGTTTAGCGTCTGAGCATTGGCCTTAAGTGTTATGAGTGCGCCAATTAGTGCAAGCGGAACAGTAAGCATTATAATCAGCGGATCACGGAAACTCTCAAATTGTGCTGCAAGAACCAGATAGATGAGAATAAGAGCCAAAATAAAAGCGAAGAGAAGACTGGATGTACTCTCAACAAAGTCTTTTGACTGCCCTGAAAGCGATGTTGAGAAGTTATCCGGATTTAAAACCCTGTCTGCAATTCTGTCCATTTCGTTTATACCCTGGCCAAGTGTATAGCCTTTAGCAAGGGAGGCCGATACAGTTGCAGATACAAACCTGTTGTAGCGGAAGAGCTGAGGTGGGGTGCTGCTCTCCTCCATTTTGATAAGATTGTCAAGCTGAATCAGCTCTCCCATATCGTTTCTTACATAAATATTTGCAAGATCGACAGGTTTGTTCCTCATACTCTGGTCAATCTGACTGATTATCTGATACTGTTTACCGTTTCTTATGAAGTAACCTATTCTCTGCTCACTCATGGAGAGCTGCAGCGTCTGGGCAATATTCTGTATTGAGACACCCATTAGAGAGGCTTTATCTCTGTCTATGTTGATACTCAACTCGGGTTTGGTAAATCTGAGGTTAACATCAGAATTGGCAAACACATCACTTTGCGCTACCTCTGACATAAATAGAGGAATCACATTTTTAAGTGAATCAAGATTCTTAGCCTGAATAACATACTGAACCGGCATACCTCCTCTTCTTCCTCCGAATGTCTGCTGCTGATTAACAAAACTTCTGGCACCTGTTAATCTTGCTACTTTTGGAGAGAGTTCATCGGCAATCTCCTGCTGGCTTCTGGTTCTTTCGAGCGGACTTACCAGAGCTATATTAAAATTGGCTCTGTTTCTTCCACCCATACCAACCATCTGCATGATTTTATCTTTTTCTGCCACCTCTTTATCAAGCAGTTCGAACATTTCATCGGTGTATCTGAGCATATAGTCAAAAGTGGCACCCTCCTGTGCAGAGCTGGAAACACTTATCATCGACCTGTCTTCAAGCGGTGCCATTTCAGAAGGTATTGTAGTCCACATATAGACAATGAACCCCAGAGAGGCTGTAAGAAAAACAACAGCAAGCCATCTTCTGCGCATGAAGGCAGCCAGAGATCGGGCATAAATACCGTTTAACCAGTTGAAGAACGGTTCGGAAAATTTATAAAACCTCCCCTCACTTGCTCCCTGTTTAAGGAGTTTGCTGGAGATCATTGGTGTGAATGTTAGTGCTACAAAGCTTGATATCATTACAGCTCCAGCAATTACTATTGAGAACTCTCTGAAAAGTCTCCCTGTTACCCCCTGAAGAAATACTATCGGGAAGAAAACAGCTACAAGTGTAATGGTAGTGGCAATCACAGCAAAGAAGATCTCTTTTGACCCCTCTATTGCTGCGTCTTTAGGGTTTACCCCTTTTTCGATCTTGGTATAAATATTCTCCATTACAACAATCGCATCATCCACGACAAGTCCGATTGCCAGCACCAAAGCCAGAAGAGTTAGAATATTAATTGAGAATCCCGCAAGGTACATTACAAAGAAAGAGCCTACAAGAGATATAGGGATAGCAATAATCGGGATAAGTGTTGTTCTCCAGTTTCTCAGAAACAGGAAGATAATCAGCACAACCAGAATAAATGCCTGAAATATTGTAAGCTTTACCTCATTAATCGAGTCCCGGATAAATATTGTATTATCAAACCCAACCCCCACTTCAATATCGTCCGGAAGACTCTTCTTAAGCTCCTCAATAGCTTTAACGGCATCATCTACAATATTGATATAGTTTGCTCCCGGCTGGGGGATAAGCACCAATGCAACCATTGGAATTCCGTCACGTTTTAAAATCGACCTGGTGTTTTCTGCCTCAACCTCTGCAACTCCAATATCAGAAAACCTGACAACCCTCTCTCCGCTTCTTTGTATAATCAGGTTGTTAAAATCTTCGATACTTCTTAATCTCCCCAGTGTTCTCACGGTTAACTCCATGGTAGACCCCTCTATAGTACCTGATGGAAGTTCAACATTCTCCCTTGTCACTGCCTGCCTTACATCAAGTGGAGTTATTCTGTATGCGGCCAGAAGAATAGGATCCATCCTCATTCTCACAGAGTATCTCTTTGAACCCCATACTCCGACATTACTTACGCCGCTGATTGTCTGCAGCCTCTCTTTAAAGTTAACCTCTGCAAACTCACTAAGGTCAATAATATCTCTGGTTTTACTCTGAAGGGTAATAGTATATATCGGCTGGGCATCTGCATCTGACTTTTCTACAACTGGTGGATCTACATCCTGAGGCAAGCGCCTCATAGCACCCGACACCTTGTCTCTTACGTCATTAGCTGCGGTTTCCAGATCAACCTCAAGATTGAATTCAATGTTGATTGAGCTTGAGCCGTCCCGGCTTGTACTTGATATTGCGCGAATTCCCGGAATTCCGTTTACTGCTGCTTCTAGTGGTTCGGTTATCTGCGTCTCTATAACATCGGCATTTGCACCTGAAAAGGAGCATCGCACAGAAATAACCGGATTATCTACGCTGGGATAGTCCCTCACACCAAGTGATGTATAGCCTATAGCACCAAAGATTACTATAAGCAGACTCATTACCGTAGCCAGAACCGGTCTGTTTATTGTAGTTGTTGATAAACTCATCTCTTACATTTTAAAGGTTAACCGGCATTACTGTCAGACCCTCTCTCAGCTGCATAAGACCGGTTGTAATGATTGTGTCGCCAGGCTGAATTCCGGAGAGTATTTCAAGCATATCAACTGTTCTGTTTCCTGTCTGCACAGGAACAAGAGTAGCCTTGCTGCCTTTCATAACCCATACTGACCGGCCTCTTACATCCGGAACTACTGCCTGGTTGGGAACGTAGAGATTTTTTTCACCCGCTCCTGTATTTAGTGAGACTCTTGCCGACATACCGGGACGCAGCATAGAACTTCTGTTATCGTATCTCGCTCTTATCATAATTGTCCTGGTTCTGACATCAATCTGAGGATCTATTGCATAAACATTTGCCCTAAAGTCTCTGCTCATACCCTCAACATTGAAAACAATATCATTGCCCAGAAGTCTGTCGCTAATATATTTTTCCGGTATTGCTACCTCTACGATAAGTGAAGCAATGTCAACCAGTGTGGATATCTTAGAGTTAGGCTGCAGAAACGCTCCAAGGCTTATATCGCGAAACCCTACCACTCCGTCAAACGGAGCTCTTACAAGCATCTTCTCAATTCTTATCTTCAGCTGCTCAATATCCTGCTTAAGGACATTATACTCGGTGAGTACTTTGTCATAATCTTCACGGCTTACAGCATCTTTCTCCAGAAGAATCCTTTGCCTTTCGAGCCTTTGTTCCAAAAGAGTATACTGATACTCTGCCCTTCTGAGCTGAACCTGAAGCTCGTCGTCATTGAGCTTAACAAGAATGTCTCCCCTCTTTACATGCTGCCCCTCTCTGAAATTTATCTGTGTAACCCTGCCCGAAAGCTCACTTACAAGCTCAACTCTCTCGCGGGCAACAAGATTACCTATCCTTACAGAACCATCTTCGCGCTCCATCTTTTCGGCTATATAGACAGACACAGGCAAAGATCTTCCTCCTCCCTGACCGCCTCTTTGTGAATCGGAAGGTGCAGGAGAAGAGCCCTGAGGGCCGGCAGATTCAATGTCGCTTTTACGGATTACTGTATTATAGACTATCAGCGATACAGCCAAAAGTGCAGGTATGCTTATATAAAGCAGAATCTTTTGTGATTTTTTCATTTAAGGTTTCGTTTATCTCTATTTGACAACCTTTAATGAAAAAAGTTTAACCGCAAAGTATATATTTCGTTAAAAATTACTTTGCGTGAGACCCGTCGCACCATGGTTTGTTACCGGAACGGGTGCATCTGCATATGTAGCAAACACTCTTATCCTCCTCCCTGCCATCAGGGTGGATAACAGTTACAGGGCCCTCAATCTTAGAAGGGCCATTAGCTATGAGTTTTACCTGAACTTTGCCTTGTGCTTCCATTTTAGTTGAGTTTTAGTTAATATGTTTATTCCCTATATTTGCAAATATAATAAATTATAAGGGGATTTGTGTATAAAAAATTGCTAAACAGTGAACTCGGAAGGGTGACTCAGGAAGAATACAGAGAACAGGCTAAAACTCCTGTAGTACTGATACTTGACAATATCAGAAGTCAGCATAACATAGGAGCTGCCTTCAGAACTGCCGATGCATTCGCCCTCGAAAAGATATACTTGTGCGGCATTTGTGCAACGCCACCATCTGCCGAGATACGAAAGGCCGCTCTGGGAGCCGAAGAGAGTGTTGATTGGGAGTACAATGAGAGCACTCTCTCTGTTGTAGAGAGGCTAAAAACCGAAGGGTTTACCCCACTTGCAGTTGAACAGACAGTAAATTCGGTGATGCTGAATAAATTTATCCCTCATTCCGGTAAAAAGTATGCGCTGATATTCGGAAACGAAGTAAAAGGGGTTAGTCAGGATGTAGTTGATATTTGCGAAGGAACAATCGAAATTCCACAATTTGGAACAAAACATTCACTTAATGTATCTGTGTCAGTTGGAGTAGTTCTGTGGGAAGTCGTTTCAAAAATGGGGAGACTCTTTTAACGATGACAGACAATAAGGGAAGGACTATTAATTATTTGAGGATATCTGTGACCGACAGGTGCAACCTAAGATGCACCTATTGCATGCCGGAAGAGGGTATCAGGTTGCTTGACCACTCTCAGATTCTCTCCTTTTCAGAAATTGTCGGGTTCACAAGAGTGGCAGTCTCGATGGGAGTAGACAAAATAAGAGTTACTGGAGGAGAGCCTCTTGTAAGAAATGGGATAACCGGGCTGGTTAAAGAGATTGCATCTATAGAGGGGGTCAAAGATTTGTCAATGACTACAAATGGTGTACTACTTACCCGTTTCGCAGAGGATCTTAAAAAAGCAGGATTGATGAGAGTAAATATCAGTCTTGACACCACCGACCCTGAAAGGTACAAAACCCTCACAAGAGGCGGGGATATCAGTCAGGTTATAAATGGGATAAAAGCAGCTAAAGAGGCTGGCTTGCTGCCCGTTAAAATTAATTGTGTAGTTGAAAAAGAGAGTAACGAACCTGATGCACTTATGGTAAAGGAGTTTGCATCCCGAAATGACCTTGAGGTTAGATTTATTCATAAAATGGATCTGAAGAGAGGAGAATTTGGGATAGTAGAAGGTGGAGACGGAGGAAATTGCGGTATTTGCAATCGCTTAAGGCTGACTCCAACCGGAATGTTAAAACCTTGTCTCTTTAGTGATATTGAGATTGATATCAGAAAATATGGTGCAAAAGAGGCTATACAGCATGCTCTTAATATTAAACCTGTAAAAGGATTAGTTAACAGAGCCGGAAATTTTTACAATATAGGAGGTTAAGATGGATAATCAAAAAATGACACATTTAACAGCAGAGGGAGATGTTAATATGGTGGATGTCTCTGGAAAACCTCTCTCATCAAGGAGTGCCAGGGCATCGGGAAGAATGTCTCTTAATCCTGAAACTATCAGACTGATAAGGGAAAATGGCCTTAAAAAGGGCTCAGTACTTACAACTGCGCAGATAGCCGGAATTATCGCCGCAAAAAGAACATGGGATGTAATTCCTCTGTGTCACACTCTAATCCTGAACAAGGCAGATGTCTCTCTTACTGTTGATAAAGATGGAATCAGGGCTGAGAGTTATATTAACTGTACCGGAAATACTGGAGTAGAGATGGAGGCATTGCACGCAGTTTCTGTAGCGTTGCTCACAGTGTACGATATGTGTAAAGCTGTTGATAAGAGTATGGTTATATCTGAAATTAAACTGGTAGAGAAGACCAAGGAGGAGATTTAAATGGAGAAGTCGCTAAAAATTAAGTCGGTTAACATATCGTCAGGAAAAGGGACGATTAAGCTTCCTGTAGAAAAAATTGAACTCACAAACCATGGAATAGCAGGTGACGCCCATTCAGGTGAGTGGCACCGACAGATAAGTCTGCTTTCAGAAGAGAGTGTCATGGAGTTCTCTGCAATTACCGGCCGGGAGTATGCATATGGTGAATTTGCAGAGAATATTACACTGTCAGGCATGAAGATGAATGAGTGTCGTCCGGGAGATATTCTTGAAAACAGTGAGGTTAAACTTTTGGTTACACAGATAGGCAAGAAGTGCCACGGTACAGGATGCTCTATCTATACAGAGACAGGAGCATGCATTATGCCAAAAGAGGGCATCTTTGCAAAAGTCTTAAGAGAAGGAGTGTTGAAGGCAGGAGAGAGTCTTACATATAAACCCAAAGTTTGGAATATAGGTGTCATAACACTCAGCAACAGGGCATCTGCAGGTATTTACGAAGATAGAAGTGGCCCTCATATTATTGCTACTCTTGAAAAATTTGCCGCGGGCATCAACAGGAGCATCAACTTCAGTTACCACCTGATTCCCGACAGCGAAGAGAATCTCAAAGCAACAGTAAACGAATTGTTAAATAAAAAATTTGATATTGTTTTCACAACAGGAGGTACAGGAATCGGCCCGCAGGATATTACTCCGGATGTGATAAAGGGTATAATTGAAAAAGAGATACCCGGAATAATGGAATTTATCCGGGTAAAATATGGAGCTCATAAACCAAACGCCCTGTTAAGCAGGGGAGTGGCAGGTATTGCCGGAGACACCTTCGTTTTCACCCTTCCGGGTAGTTTAGCAGCTGTCAGCGAATACCTTGCCGAAATCTCACCTATGCTTGAACACCTCATTTACATGAGGATGGGACTAGATACACATTAGCCTGTTACTATTACTCATCTTCTGCACGGCTATCCAAGGTCTTTTCGATAAACCTTATCAGATACAAATTGTGTGCGTGAGTAGCATAGTCTCTGCTCCAGGTCTTCTTGAGCCTCATTAGCAGATACTCCATCTCTCTGTAAGCTAGCGCAGAACTCTCTGTAATATCTTTAGGATTTGAGGTAGGTTTTGCTACTGCCCCCATTCTGGCAGAAGCCGAAGCTCCTGTGTACAAATCAACAAGGGTAGTAACATAAATCTTCTGAAGAACTCTCTTGTACGGATCAACTCCTCTTCCGCTATGCAGGTTATCCCAGATAGCCGAGTTAAGATCCTTAAACATATCCTCTGCAGTGTAGGCTCTTTTGCCCTGTGCCGTTTCGGCCGAAACCAGATTCATAAGCACTCTCCTGCTTAAAAGGGAGCTAAGAGCTGTTGAGTAGGCTCTCTCAAGATAGGTCTCGTTTCTGCTCACAAACTTATTCATGTAATCATCCGGAATAAGCCATACAGGAGGAGTGTCAAAGAGGTGCCTTCTCAGGAATGCCATCGCCTCTGTCTGTCTCTCTCTCTCAACAATTGTATATACATCTCCGGGCATCTCAACAGTTTTTGGGTCCTGATATATACCACCTATCCACTTTGCAACATGACCAATATATCTTCTGAACTGATTATTAACCTCTCCGTGCATGGTCCTTAGATTTTCATAATCTTTATTTGGCTCTTTTGTCCACTCGTTAAGATTGGCCATTACAACTTTAAGATTTTTGATACCCAGTTCATTTGCCTTCATCTGGTTCTCTCCCAGATCTTCGGCCTGTAATCTTGGATCGTTTGCGCTGGATTCTGTACCAAACCAGTATCTTTTATCTTTTGTCTTCTCAATTATCCACTGGTTGAGTTTAGGAAGCTCCTTTACAGGATCGTCAATCTCCGGAAATCTTCTGTAACCCCACTCAATACACCAGTTATCATAATGGTTAATTCTTGGGAAAAGTAGTTCTCTAGGGATATTGTCTTCCGGCTGAGCAACGTAGTTAAATCTGGAGTAGTCCATAATTGAGGTTGTATGTCCATTCTCTGCCAGAAACTTTGGATCTCTCAACTGTTCAGCCGTATAAGATGCAGTTCCTGCAAAGTTATGCCTCATACCCAGTGTGTGACCAACCTCATGTGACGATACAAATCTCACAAGCTGTCCCATAAGTTCGGTATCAAAGAGCATCTTTCTCGCACCCGGGTCAACAGGAGAACACTGAACAAAATACCAGTTTCTTACAAGTGACATCACATTGTGATACCAGTTGATATGGCTCTCAATAATCTCACCCGACCTTGGATCGTTTACGTGAGGCCCGCTTGCATTTGGAATATCAGATGGCTTATAAACTATTGCCGAGAATCTTGCATCTTCAAGCGACCACTCAGGATCTGCAAGCGGAGATGTTGTCTCCAACGCATATATTGCATTTTTAAATCCCGCCTTTTCAAACACCGGCTGCCAGTCATTAACCCCCTGAATCAGATACGGCACCCACTCCTTTGGAGTTGCAGGGTCAATATAAAAGACAATAGGTTTGGCAGGCTCAACAAGCTCACCTCTCTTATACTTTTCAACATCCTCAGGTTTAGGTTCAAGCCTCCAGCGGGTAATCATCCTTACCGGCTTAACTCCCTGAGGATTGAGGTCAAAATCAGTATAACCTGTTGTAAAATAACCAACTCTCTCATCGGCATATCTTGGTGTCATTGGTACTTTAGGAAGAAGGACAAATGAGTTGTTCAGCTCATAGGTCGCTGTTTCGCCTCTGTCTGTAAGAGTGTAGGTTTTTACAGTTTTAATCTCTGTATTGATAGGATATGTAGTGATTGCAGATATGTAGCTGCTCTCCTTCTGCATACCTCCCAGTCTGAAAGAGGTTTTGGTATTCTTTCTGAAAAAGAGTGTCTCTGAATCTGAACTGAAAAAATCGGTTACATCAATAAGATTATCCCTCTTATCGGCAGATTGTGCCTTTATATCAAAGGTTGCAACAATTGCAGCAAGGTTTGACCTAAGTACAGCCTCGTACATAGACTGTGTGCTGTCTTTTGATCTTTCTCTGTTCAGGACTTTTCTGAGAAAAATCTTATTTCCAGGCCCCTTTTCAAATCTGAATACACCGGAGTTCAGCTGATCGCCAGCATACCCGTCAAAACTTGAGCGAATACCTTCGGCAGCCTTAGATATTCTGGTAACCATAATTATATCCCTCTCAAAAAGGGTATCGTTAATATTGATAAAAAATTTACCATCCTGATTGTAAACGGTTGTCATTCCCTTCATCGGTTTTACATCGGGTCTGATAAATTTTTCGATTAGCGCCGGGCCTTTTGCAGCCGGCTGCTTAACTGAATCTGACTGATTTTTTTCTGCAGAATTTTCCTGCTGTGCCGCCACAGGTCGCACCCTCTGGCCCTGTATTGCTCCGGTGGTAGCAATAATCAAAAAGGCAGCAGAGATAAATAATAGAGCTCTTTTTCTTAACATAATCTATCTGTTTTGTTATAATTCGGATAAAAACAAAGATATAAAATTTGCCTATCTTTGTTCTGATGAGAGAGCAAACCTTTTACAATAAAACCCGCATAAATTTCATTTTTCTCGGTGGTGTACTACTTCTGTTCCTTATTGCACCTCTGACCGGTATGTTTTTATCACTGAAAGCACCAAACCTCTTTGAAACTATTAAAGACCCGCAAGTAACAGCCAGTATAACCAGGACTCTGCTTATCTCATTTCTGGCTACACTTATCTGTTCGCTATTTGCACTGCCCCTTGCATATATTCTGGCAAGAAAAAATTTCCCTCTGAAGGGAGTTGCAGAGGCAATTATTGACATTCCGGTTGTTATTCCCCACTCCGCAGCCGGAATAGCGTTACTGGGCTTCATTTCCAGAGACTCTCTTCTTGGCTCGGCCGCATCATCCATGGGATTTAATCTGGTAGGCTCACCAGTTGCAATTGGAATAGCAATGGCCTTCGTAAGTATTCCGTTTCTGATTAACTCGGCAAGGGATGGATTTGCCGCAGTTCCTCTAAGGTTGGAAAAGGCCGCTGAAACACTAGGAGCAACTCCATTTAAAATATTCACAAAGATAACTCTGCCCCTTGCAAAGAGGTCGGTTGTATCAGGTATGGTTCTGATGTTTGCACGTGGTATGAGTGAGTTTGGTGCAGTTGTAATTGTTGCATATCATCCCATGACAACACCTGTTCTTATATTCGACAGATTCAACTCTTTCGGACTCGATTATGCCAGACCTGTGGCTGCTGTTTTTATTGTAGTTACAGTAATAATATTTTTAATTATGAGGATTTATCAGAAAAAATAGAGCATGTTTTTAGAAATCAGAGATTTGGTATGCAAAGCAGGAGATTTTTCTCTCGGTCCGGTAGATATTTCGCTGGAGAGAGGAGCCTACCTTGCCCTTTTCGGCCCATCCGGCTCCGGAAAATCTCTCTTTCTTGAGACCATTGCAGGTATTAGAAAATCTAACAGAGGGTATGTTACTGTTGACGGCATGGAGTGTACTAAACTTCCTCCTCAGAAAAGACCTGTTGCAATGCTTTTTCAGGATTATGCCCTGTTCCCTCACATGAAAGTATCTGATAATATAGCATTCTCACTAAGGATGAAGGGCAAAGGGAGAGAGGAACAAGAGAGACGTGTTATGGAATTAAGCAGATACCTCTCAATAGAAGATCTGTTAGAGAGAGATCCCGATTCACTTTCCGGCGGAGAGAGGCAGAGAGTTGCTCTTGCAAGGGCAATAGCATCAGAACCAAGGCTTCTCTTGCTTGACGAGCCTCTTTCGGCACTTGATCAGGAGCTCAGGGAAGATGCATCAGAGCTGTTAAAAAAAATAAACCTGCTTGGAATTACAATAATTCATGTCACCCACAATAAGGCCGAGATTGAAGGGATTGCCACACAAACACTTAACTTTCCACCCCCAAGCCAATTCTAACCAACCCATAAAATGAAAAACTTCAATAAATTCTGTTTTGCAGCCACTCTTGCTGCCATTTTACTCTGTCCGGCCATTTTTGCACAAAACAAAAAATTTTCTGCCGAGACCTTTGACAAACTTTGCAACGATGTATTCAAAGAGTGGAACCTTCCGGGAATGGCGGTTGTAGTTGTCAAGGGAGACGAAACAATCTTTCTGAAAGGTTACGGTACTACCGCGCTTGATTCAACAGGAACACCTGTTACTCCTAAAACACAGTTTGTTATAGCCTCTACATCAAAGGCTGTGACAGCAGCACTTCTGGCAACAGTTATAGACCAGGGTAAAGTAAAATGGGAAGATACAGTAGTTAACCACCTCCCCGATTTTAAACTTTATGACCCGTGGGTAACTGCAAACTTTCAGGTAAGGGATATAATGGTGCATAAAACAGGATTCCGTCCTTATGCAACCGACGATCTGCCACAGTTTGGTTACGACCGGGATCAGGTTTACCGCCTCTTAAGACATATACAGCCAACATACAGCTTCAGGACAACATATGCATACAACAATGCTATGTACACTGTAGCAGCAAAGATTATTGAAAAGTATACAAACATGAGTTGGGACGATGCAATTGTTGAGCGAATTTTCAAGCCTCTTGAGATGAACTCGAGTACAACCGGAAACCGTTCATACTTCAGCTCTCCTGCCCTGGCCAAAGGCCACTCGCACTTTATGGATAAAGACACAATAAAAGCTGTTATCAGAGCAGACCGCGACAGAGCCTTCAGATGGCTATCCGCTGTGGCTCCTGCCGGATTTGTAATGTCAACAGCTGAGGATATGGGCAACTGGCTTAAGATGCACCTTGGCAAAGGTAAGTTCAACGGCAAGCAGGTAATATCAGAAGCTAATCACCGCTACCTGTTCGTTCCCCAAACCATTAGCGGCCATGACTCAGTAACATTGAACAACTATGCACAGGGGTGGACTGTTGAGCAGAGCAGCAACGGAAGATTAATAAGACACACCGGGCTGGCATACGGCTATACAGCATTCGTCGGGATAATGCCCGAAATGGATATGGGCATTGCAATTCTCACCAATGCAGGAGCCACCACAAATCCGCACATGGCTATTACACGAGAGATGATAGAGATGCTTAAAGGTGAAGATAAGAGAGACTGGAGAGAGTTTTACCTTAGCTCATTCACACACCCCAGACCCGCCAGAGAGCAATCAAAGATTGACACAATACCTCAACTGGCAAACAGTGATTACACCGGAGAGTTTTATAAAGAGGATTTTGGCACAATTACAATTTCGGAAGAGGAGAGTAAACTGGTTTTTCAACTGAACAATGTAAAATCTGAACTCAGGCACAAAACCGCCAACACATTTTTTATAAGATCGGCCGGAAACATCGAGATTGAATTCTTTACGAATCCACACAACAAGATTGAAGCACTCACCCTCAAAATCGGAGACCCTATAGGTAACTTTACCCGCGTAAAATAAGGGACTTTGAAGTCTTTGCCATAACATCTATATATCAATGACTTGCAAACGTTACAATTCAAAAAACAATCTGTTGCCGGAGTTGAGGAGTTGGGAAAACATACCAGAAGTACTCAACTCGAAGGCAACATTTGTTTTCCGATAATTTTCCGCTGCTACTTTGCGGAAACGACGAGGACTGTTTG
>DINE01000019.1:0-155 GCA_002425935.1 Bacteroidales bacterium UBA5548
ATAATATTAATATTAAAAAATTGATAATTCCGTATAGTTTTCAACAGAGTTTCATTTTTTTAGCAAATAGAAATTAACAGAGCCAGTGTGTTGATATTTTTGAGATAAATGAGTGAAAAATTGTGCCTGAAAAATTTGCATGGGAAGAGGATAAC
>DINE01000019.1:181-30973 GCA_002425935.1 Bacteroidales bacterium UBA5548
AAAGAGCGAATTTTAAAAAATTTTTTATCAATAATTATTAACACAATCTGGTTAATAACCTATATTTGCAGTCGCATTTATGAACTACAATATAAACGAGAGATTTGAGAGGCAGAAAGCGGCGGCGGAACTCGTTTCCCACGTAAATGAAGGTGGAAAAGGGGCCATTGTTGTTCAGGGTCTTTACTCCTCTGCAAAAGCTTTTGCGATATGTGCCGCTGCAAAGAGCGGCATCCATATTGTCATGCTCAATAACAGGGAAGATGCAGTCTATTGCTGCGGAGACCTTTATAAGCTGATGGGAAGGGAGAGGGTATTCTTTTTCCCTTCATCAAAAAATCACTCTTTGCGTAATGTTAAAAAAGACGCATCTCATCAGGTTCAGAGAACAGCTGCTTTAAATGAGGTTAAGCGGTTCACCGATGGAGAGTCAGAATTCGAAAGTATAATTCTTGTTACCTACCCTCATGCAGTATCGGAGCTTATAATTGACAAGAAATCACTTAAATCGAATATCCTTAAAATTTCCAGGGGAGATACACTCTCGCACGAATTTATCAAGGAGACTCTTATTGCATATTCTTTTGTTAAGGTTGATTTTGTTACCGAACCGGGGCAGTTTGCTCTCAGAGGCGGGCTGATTGACCTCTTCTCGTTTTCTGACAGCAGACCTTTCAGGATTGATTTTTTCGGAGATAATGTAGAGAATATTAAGGTATTTGATATAGACACCCAACGGTCAGAAGAGGAGAGGGAGAGTATAGAGATTTTCCCCGACATCTTTGAGATGGCGGAGTGCAGCAAGGTGAACATTTTTGAGTTTTCCGGGTACGGGGCCACCTTGTGGATAACTGAAGAGCCCTGGTTTGGCTCTCAGATTAAACTGATTGAAGATCATAAGGGCCAGGATGAGGCTCTGCTTGGCTATAATGAATATGTAAAGGAGGTATCCCGGCATAAAAGAGTGCTGTTTGGACCTCTGCAGGGCGATTTGAGCAGCTATCAGATAATTAGCTTTCATACAACACCTCAGCCTGTTTTCAATAAAAATTTTGAACTTCTGGCCAGGGATATATCACAAAGGAAGAGTGAGGGTTTTGAGGTGTGGTTGCTAAGCGAGAACCAGAGTCAGACCGAGAGAATCAGAAGCATACTCGGTTCGCTGGAGATTGAGGGGATAAATGATATAAGGGTTGAGACAGAGAATATATCAATACACGAAGGATTTATAGACCACATTGCCGGAATCTGTCTCTACACCGACCACCAGATTTTTGAGAGACATCACAGAGTAAAACCACACAGAACAGTCGAGAAGAGCGAAAGGTTAACTATATCGGAGCTGAACTCATTTGAAATAGGTGATTATATAGTCCATATCGATCACGGGACAGGGCAGTTCGGAGGCCTGGTAAAGACTCAGATAAACGGAAAACAGCAGGAGGCTGTAAAGCTTATTTATAAAGACGGAGACGTAATTTTTGTCTCTATCCACGGACTCCACCGTATTTCAAGGTATAAATCAAAGGATGCATCACCTCCAAAAGTCTATAAACTTGGTACCGGGGCATGGCAGAAACTTAAAAATCAGACTAAATCAAAAGTCAAAGATATTGCCAATGAGTTAATTGAGCTCTATTCACAGCGAAAGGATGCAAAAGGATACGCTTTCTCTGCGGACTCCTTTCTTCAACAGGAGCTCGAGGCCTCGTTTATCTATGAAGATACTCCCGACCAGCTTAAGGCAACGGAGGCCATCAAGGAGGATATGGAGAGGAGCTTTCCTATGGACAGGCTTATTTGCGGCGATGTTGGATTCGGAAAGACAGAACTTGCCATCCGGGCAGCCTTTAAGGCTGTTGCAGACAGTAAGCAGGTTGCCGTGCTGGTGCCAACCACAATTCTTGCCCTGCAACACTATAAGACATTTACTTCGAGACTTAAAGATTTTCCCTGCAACATAAATTATATCAGCCGACTTAAAACAGCTGCCGATATTAAGGAGATTACGGCATCTCTGGAGAGTGGTATAACCGACATAATTATCGGCACTCACCGCCTTTTAAACAAAGAGATAAAGTTCAAAGATCTTGGGCTGCTTATTATTGACGAGGAGCAAAAGTTTGGAGTTGCGGCAAAAGAGAGGCTCAGGCAGCTCAAACTAAATGTAGATACACTTACACTCTCCGCTACTCCCATTCCTAGAACTCTCCAGTTCTCACTCCTTGGAGCAAGAGACCTATCAATTATAAACACGCCTCCTCCAAACCGCCTTCCAATTCAGACAGAGGTTATTGATTTTAACGAAGAGATTATCCGCGATGCAGTAAATTATGAGATTGAGAGGGGAGGGCAGGTCTTTTTTGTTCATAACAGGGTAGAGGATATAAGATCTGTAGAGGATATTGTAAGGAGGTTATGTCCCGGGGTTAAGACCTGCATTGGTCACGGGCAGATGGAGCCGGCAACACTTGAGAAGACCGTTCTGGACTTTATGATGGGTGATTATGATGTGATGATCTCTACAACCATTGTAGAAAACGGTATAGACATACCAAATGCCAATACAATAATAATAAATCAGGCACAAAATTTCGGACTCAGTGACCTGCACCAGCTCAGAGGCAGGGTAGGGCGCTCAAACGTAAAAGCATTCTGCTACCTTATTGTTCCCTCTATGATCTCTCTTACAGAGGAGGCAAGGAGAAGGATTCGTGCTATTGAGACATTCTCTGATCTTGGTAGCGGCTTTAATATTGCCATGCAGGATCTGGACATCAGGGGCGCTGGAAATATGCTTGGTGCGGAGCAGAGCGGATTTATTGCAGATATGGGCTTTGAAACCTATCAGAGAATTCTTGGGGAGGCATTTGCAGAGATCAGAGAGGAGAAGGGGTTGCCTCTTGAGGTGAAGGATGGCAAAGAGAGCAGCTACATTACTGACTGCACTATTGACACCGATCTTGAAATACTCTTCCCTGACTCTTACATTGGTATTATTTCAGAAAAGATAAGACTTTATAAGGAGCTTGATGCAATAACAACCGAAAGAGATCTTAACCGATTTACAGAGGAGCTCGAAGATAGATTCGGACCAATGCCCGAAGAGGCAAGACAGCTGACTTATATCGTAAGACTTAGGTGGCTTGCTCTTGAGCTTGGCTTTGAAAAAATTATACTTAAGAACGGGATAATGCTTGCCTATTTTGTAAGCAATCAGATGTCTGCCTACTACTCGTCCCAAAAATTTGCAGCAATTCTGGAGTATCTGCAAAGGCAGCATAAGAGGTTCAGAATCAAAGAGCAGAAAGAGAAGCTCTACATTTCTGTCGAAAATGTTAAAAGCGTAGAGCAGGCATTTAACATATTTTTAGAAATGAAGTTTTAATTTTTTTACCTTTGCCCGCTGTGACAAATCTGGTTTTAGACATAGGTAACTCTTCTGTTAAGGCCTCTTTCGTAAAAGGAGCCAATCTTGAAGAGGTTAAAAGATTTGAAGGAGAAGATATTGCAGGATTTATACAAGAGCTGACAGCATTGCGTAAACCAAATATCCTGGCCATCTCTTCGGTTAGAGAACTCAGCAATGATTTTTTTAGCCACGTTGAATCTTTGTGTGAAAGGCTGATAGTTATTGATGAAAAGACAAAGCTACCATTAACAAACTGTTATAAAACGCCTTCTACCTTAGGATCAGACAGATTGATGGCAGCTGTTGGGGCTTCTGCAATGTTTCCTGGCAGGAACTGCTTAATCTTTGATTTTGGTACCGCCATTACAATCGATTTTGTTACCGCCGCAGGAGAATTTTCCGGAGGTAATATCTCACCCGGAATGAGGAGCAGATTTAGAGCCTTAAATGATTATACTCAGAAACTTCCGCTTGTTGAAACGCCGGAATCGGTAAGCCCTTTCGGGGGTACCACAAAGGAGGCAATTGAGAGTGGTGTTATTTTAGGTCTGATTTTTGAGATTGAAGGTTATATGAAAAGCTTTCCGGAGTATATTTATATTTTTACGGGTGGCGATGCGATTTATTTTGCAGAAAAATCGAAAAGTTCGATATTTGTAGTTTACAATTTAGTATTGATGGGTTTGGCCCGAGTGGCAGAGTATTATGCGAAATCTTAGGAAAACGAAATTAATTGCGGCTTTTGCGGCAATTTTATTTACAGGGCAGTTTGCAATTGCCCAGAATACCGATGCTTTGGGTACATATACACCTTACTCCGTATTTGGAGTTGGTGATATCAACAAAGGAGGTACTGCTCTTAACAGAGCTATGGGAGGGATAGGCGTTGGTCTCAGAGACAACCGCCTTATTAACTTTCTGAATCCTGCTGCCACAACAGAGAGGGACCCTCAGTCATTTATGATGGATTTCGGGCTCAGCCAGAAGAACATTTATAACTCATCCAACTCAAATTCATCGGCATACAATGTGTTCAACATGAACCATATTGTAATTACCGTACCACTTTATAAAAAATCGGCTTTGGCAGCAGGTATTGCTCCTTTCAGCAGCGTCGGATATAAATTTGAAGAGAGCGAAACCAACCCGGAGATGATAAATGAACTTGGTGAGATTAAATACAGAAGATACGGCACCGGCGGAATATCAAAGGCCTTTGTAAGTGCCTCCATGGATCTCTTCAAAGATTTTTCTGTTGGAGTAGAGGGGATAAATTACTTTGGTACAATTGACCGCTATTCTGACATTCTGTTCCTAACAAACTCTACTTACAGAACAATCAACACAGGGATGGACTATGTAGTCAGTTCAATGGCTGCAAAATTTGGTATTCAGTACAGCAAAGAGATTAAAAAAGATATTGATTTAACCGTAGGAGCCACCTGGCTTACCGGCTCAAAGCTAAAGGGAGATCTTACTAAATATGCCTATGCTACAGGTGTTACGGGAGTAAGGGATACTGTGTTCCACAATGTTTCAGACAACACCCAAATGGAGATTCCGTCTGAACTGGGTTTTGGAATGACCATCAGAAAGAAGGACAAGTGGCTTATCGGAGCAGATTATATACGTCAGGACTGGAGTAGTGCAAGCTTTGCCGCCACACCGGGTGTTGATTTTTCTCCGGCGGTAAGCAACTCATTCAGAGTTGGATTTGAATACATACCCAACAGATATGACATACGCTACTACTCAAGGAGAATTACTTACAGAGGGGGAGCATACTACGAAAACACCTATATGAAGGTAAACGGCAGACAGATAAACTCAATGGGAATAACCATGGGTGCAACTCTGCCTGTGCTGAGGCTGTACAACGGACTGGGATTGTCGCTCGATTTGGGGCAGAGGGGTTCGCTAAAAGATAACCTTGTAAGGGAGAGATACGTTATGTTTAACATAAGCTTCTCTCTGCACGACATATGGTTTATCAAATACAGATATGACTAATAACCGGGAATAATATAATTAAAAATGATCATGAAAAAAGTTAGATTTTTATTAACCATTACATTCCTGTCGCTGGCGGCAACAGCGGGCTTTGCACAAGGCAGCCTGGCCAGCCAGAGCCCGGAGTGTTTGAAGTACCTAAACTATCTTAAAACAGATATGGATCAGGGTAATCTGAATGATGCAGCCGCAAACTGGAGGGGGGCATTCATGAATTGCGATCCGGGTGTAAGACAAAGTATCTACACCGACGGTCAGCGAATCTTCAGATACCTTATCGAGAAGAACAAAGCCAATCCGCAGGTAAAGAATGCTCTTGTTGACTCGCTGTTCCTGATGTTTGACCTTAGAATTAAGCTCTTCCCTAACTCTGCAGCTACAGCAGCAGAATTTAAAGTTTATGATATGATAGAGTACAAATCTGACAAATCAGAAGAGATACTTAAGGCGATTAATCAGGCGATAGAGATTTCAAAAGAGAAGACTCATCCTACTCTTCTGCTTACTAAGATGCAGAAAGTTCTTGACTTATACGCCAAAGAGAAGGTTGATGCTGACATGGTTATGGAGACATATTCAAGTATTACCCCTCTGATTGAGGCGCAGATCGCAGCAAAGCACCAGGACGCAGACCAGATCAAGAGAGATATCGACAACCTGTTTGCAAACAGTGGCGTTGCAAGTTGTGAAAACATAATTCACCTCTTTACTCCAAGATTTGAAGCAAATCCGGATGACAGAGCGCTGATAAACAATATCGTTAAACTTCTGAATGATGCGGAGTGTACTTCAGAACCGCTATTCCTTAATGCAGTACAGGCGCTTCACAGACTCGAGCCAAGCTTCCAAAGTGCATATTACCTTTACAGACTCTATGCAGGTAAAAATGACCACCAGAATGCAGTTAAACTTCTGCTTGAGGCAATAGAGAGCGACCAGTCAACAGACGAGCAGGATGCAAATATGCTTATCGAGCTCTCTAACTACTACATGCAAAAACTGGAGAATATAAGCAAGGCTGCCGAGTATGCTAGAATGGCCATGCAGAAGAACTCTGCTGTTTCAGGAAGAGCAAACCTTATCTTAGGTCTTGTCTGGGGTAGTGTTAGATGTCAGGGTAATGAGGTTGAAACTAGAGCCAAGTACTGGGTAGCTGTTGACTATCTTATCAGGGCAAGAAATGCAGACCCTTCTATTGCAGAAGAGGCTTCAAGATATATCTCGGCATACAGCCAGTATTTCCCTGCACAGGAAGAGGCTTTTATGTACGACATTATTGACGGAGCTTCATATACCGTTAGTTGCGGTGGAATGAGAGAGAACACGACAGTAAGAACAAGAAAATAAAAATGAAAATAGGCTCTTTTAGCGGGGCAAAAAGAAACCTGGTAGCAGTCACATTTGTGATTGCTACCATTCTTTTCTCATGCAAGGACGATATCCCTGTTGCAGAGATTGTAACAACAGGCGAGACCCCTTCGCAACGCGTAGAGGGCATGACTGTTATCCAGTACACAAGAGGAATAACATCCTATATAGTAGAGGCTCCTGCAATGGAGAGGTACTCTCAGTCAGAGAACCCTTATGATGTATTTCCAGCCGGAATTGTACTTAAAGGATATTCAGCCGAGGGTCTGCTGGAGACAAAAATTAGGGCAGATTTTGCCAAGCACATAAATGAAAAATCGTCTGCCGAGATTTGGGAGGCATACGGGAATGTTGTAATCAACAACTTTATAAAGGGGGAGAAGATGGAGACAGACACACTGTACTGGAATCGTCTTACGCAACGAATTTACACCCATACATGGGTTAAACTCTACACTCCCGATATGTTTATGCAGGGCTATGGAATGGAATCTGATGATATGGCAAGAAATGCCGTTATACAAAGGCCGTTCGACAGCTACGCGATTGTCAGAAGAGATTCCACAGAAATTTCCTATATTGACACAGTTAATTTCATCGGACCGCTACTGATAAGAAGATAATGAACGCAGCAATAATCATAGCAGCACTCTCTTCTCTTTTACTTGCACTTATATCGGCAGTGGAGAGTTCGCTCAACTCATATAACAGACTTAGGTTTGAGGTTGATAAAAAGCAGGGCAAACAGTATGCAACTGCAATGGAGCAGATTATGGAGAGCGAGAGCGATCTTAAATCGTCGCTCAGACTTGCATATGACTTTTTTCTGGTAATTGCCGTAATTTCAATCTCTGTGTTGCTGCCAAATATTTGGGCGGGAATAGCTGTTGCTTTTGCCGGACTGCTATTCCTGACAAAAATTGTTCCCTTGGCTGTTGCTTCATTCAACGGTCATGCGGTTTTCGAGAATCTCTTTTTTCTCTCAAAAGCAGTATTTGTAATCTTCTCTCCATTTGTAAGAAAGGAGAAGAGAACGGTAGTTCCTGAGAGAGAGGTTTCGGGAGAGATGGTTATATTTCAGAATGCTCTCAACTTTTCCGAAGTTAAAGTTCGTGAGTGTATGATTCCAAGAACCGA
Source organism: Bacteroidales bacterium UBA5548 (assembly GCA_002425935.1). GTDB lineage: Bacteria > Bacteroidota > Bacteroidia > Bacteroidales > UBA932 > Bact-08. The sequence goes on from DINE01000019.1 coordinate 8,109, forward strand.
GATATGCTCTGTTCCAGAGGATGTGTCAATCGAGGCTCTTCTTACTCAGTTTGCAGAATCGAAGTACTCAAGAATAATTGTTTATAAAGAAAATATTGACCGGATAACAGGGTATGTGCACTCAAAAGATCTCTTCTCGGGAGGTAAGCCGGTAAAGGAGATTATAAGAGAGATTGACTTTGTTCCGGAAGAGATGGATGCTCAGAGTCTGCTCGCTAATCTAATTAAAAACAAGCGCTCGATTGCGGTTGTTAACGACCAGTACGGTGGCACGGCCGGAATTGTTACGCTGGAAGATCTGATCGAAGAGATTTTTGGAGAGATTTCAGATGAACTGGATAAAGAGGAGCTGATGGAAAAAAGAGTTTCCGACGACCAGTTTCTCTTCTCTGCAAGGCTTGAGATTAAATACCTAAATAAAACATATAATCTTGATATCCCTGAAAATGACGATTATGAAACCCTTGGTGGATTCATAACCTGGTTCAATGAGAATATTCCTGTTGAGGGAGAGCAGCTCAGATACGAAAATTTTGAATTCTCAATTCTTAAAACAACTGTTAACAGGGTTGAGAATGTATCACTGCGAATTGTCAGGGATTAGGATTAATCATTAACAAAATTTTACTATCTTCGCGCCTTACAAGAAAATAAACAAATTAAACAATAACAAAATGGCAGTTCTCGAGAAGATCCGCGTCAAAATGGGTGTCTTTATCACCGCAATCATCGGATTGGCACTTATTTCATTTATCGTAGACGCAGACACATTACAATCGGCATTATCTGTTTTCTCTTCAAAATACGATGTGGGGGAGATGAATGGAAAATCAATATCTTATCAAGATTTTCAAAAAAGAGTTGACTACTTTAACAGGATTAACCAGATAGTTTCAGGCTCTGCTTCAATCGACGAGCAGACATCTGATATGATTCTGAGAAGCGCATGGCAGGATCTGCTTAGCGACAATGTGATTATTCCTTTCATTGAGTCGGCAGGAGTAGCAGTAGGAGATGAGGAGATGTTTGACCTGAGTCAGGGCAAAAACATTTCACAGGTTCTTGCAAGAGAGCAGGCCTTTATCGGAGAGAACGGAACGTTTGACAGAAACCTTCTTGTTCAGTTTATCAAAGCTATTCCGATGGATGAGTCAGGTAACCTTGCTACATACTGGGATTACCTTGAGAAGAATATGATGGTAGATCAGCTGGTGTCAAAGTACATCACTCTTCTGGCAAAAAGTAATATTCAAAATCCGGTTGAACTCAGAAGAAGCATAGAGGACAACAACGTTACATCTGATGTGTCGTTTATTGTTCAGCCATATTCGTTTGCAGAGGATACAACAATAGTTGTTTCAAAGCAGGAGGTAAAAGACTACTACAACAAGCACAAGCATAACTTTGATCAACCTGCAAGCAGAGATCTTGAATATGTTGTTTTTGAAGTAGCTCCTTCTATGGAAGATATCAACGCAGCAGAGGGCGACATCGAAAAACTCATGAACGAGTTCTCGACAACAGACAACCTCAGACTGTTTCTGGCACGCAACTCAGACAAACCGCTTGACACATACTACTACAAAGCAGGTGAACTTGCATCAAAATCTCCGGTTCTTGACAGCTTTGCATTCAAAGCTAAATACAGCGATGTTCTTCCGGTATTCCAGGAGGGTAACACATTCAAGGCAGCAAGAATCAACTCAATTAAACAACTCCCTGATTCGGTATTTGTTCAGCACATTCTTCTTCCTAACCAAGATAAAGCCCTTGCCAAGAAAGGAGCAGACAGTCTGATTGCCATATTAGAAAAAGGTGCTGACTTTACACAGGTGGCTGCAGAGAACTCACTGGATAAAAACCCTAACGCTATTCCTGGTGAAATAGGATGGCTTACTCAAAGTGCAATGATACCTGGTTTTGACACATGCTTCGTTGCAACTCCGGGCAAACTGTTTACACACGAAACTCAGTATGGCCTCCACATTATTAAGGTTAAAGAGAGGACAAAACCAATCAACAAAGTTCAGCTTGCGGTTCTAGAAAAATCTGCAGTTGCAGGAAGAGAGACCTATCAGGGATTCTATTCAAAAGCAAACGAACTGGCATCAAGATCGGAGGGTAAAATTGCCAAATTTAACGAGGTAGCCAAAGAGATGAATGTATTCCCAATGCCTGCCTATAATATTGCTCAGGGAGCAAAAAGCATTGCAAACTACCCTAACACAAGAGAGATAACAAGATGGGCATACGACGCAAAGGTTGGTGATGTATCTCAGATTATATCTGTTGACAACAAATACTTCTTTGTTGTTGCGCTAACCAAAGTTAGAGAGAAGGGCATTCCTGCTCTTGAAAGCATAGAGAAGGAGATTGCTTCGGTAATAAGAAAAGACAAGGCCAACGAAAAGCTCGTTGCATCGGTTAAAGAGAAGACAGCAGGCCTTACATCACTGGATGCAATTGCAGAGGCATTAGGAACAACTGTAAGCAAACAGACAGGTGTATCATTCGGCGCTCCGGGATCGCAGCAATTTGACCCTAAATTCATAGGATTTGTTGCCGGTGCAACCCCTAACACCCTTGTTGGTCCTGTAGCCGGTAATATCGGAGCCTACATCTTTACAGTTGATTCACGCGAGACCGGTGCATTCTTCACAGAAGACGATGCAAAGGCAAGAACAAATCAGGTGTTCGGATACCAGGTTCAAATGATCCCTACAATTCTTGAAAAGGCAGCAAAAGTAGTTGACAACAGAGCAAAATACTTTTAGACCAACACAGCCCATTTAATTTAACCGCTGATACCAAAGAAAAATGACCTCCACGGAGGTCATTTTTTATTTGTGTGCAGTGATTAATCCCAAAGATGGAGGAAGAAGATTTTACTCTTCGTAAAGGGAGTTTCTGAAAACTTCCGGAATATCTGAATCTCTCCTCTCTTTACTGATTACTTTTTTGAGAATATATTTTACTGGTGGTTGGTCGATATATTGCTCTGTGGCTTTCACGGTAACTTTTATCATATACTCATATCCGCGTTCGTAAACGAAACCTTCAATGTCGCGGGAGAGCAGTGCCCAATTGTCGTTCTGGTACTTTTTGCTCAGAAACCATACACCTGCATTCATCTCGTCCTGAAGCGGGCTTTGAAACCTTTCCGAAGCGATGGTTATTATTAAACTATTTTCATCTTTTGAACAACCTGATAAGGTTAGGCACAGTAGCACAAAAAGGGTTGTGATGTTTCTCATAATTAGATTTTTAATTTTGCAAATATAACCAATAAGTACACAATATCAATACGATAGTGTAAATCATCTGTGCAATAATTTAGATTGGATGGACAATAGTGTATAATAGTCGTGGAAATATTTTTTTTACTTGAATTTAGCGTTATGTAAAAATATTTTGTAATTTGGCTTCGGGGTCTGTTTAACATTAATTCTATGAATAGGATACTGCTTTCAATACTGGCATTGATTACTGCCATTACTGTCACCTCCTGCCGAGGCGGGGAACAAGAAGTGGCAGATCTTAGGGTGATTAATGTAGAGGAGGGGGTTGGAAAAGGTCGTCTGATGAATCTTTCTGAGGTTGCAGAATCTATAGAGTATATTCCGATAGAGACAAACAGTGAATTAAAACTTGGGAAGATATTTTATGACCGTATCTTTTATGAAAACGGGATTTTCTACCTTATGGAGAGAAATCAGTCAACAATTCTCTTTGACAAGCAGGGCAGGTATTTAAATAAGATAAGTAAACCCGGCAGAGGCCCTCGTGATGTTGCCATGTCGCTAGATGTAGATGTAGACCTTAGCACCGGCAACATTGTGTTAATGGAAAAGCAGAGAATTTTAGAGTACTCCACTTCAGGCGAATTGGTTAAAACACTCCGCTTCCGGGATAATCCAATGCTTGCCAATTTACATTTAAACAGGTTTAAAAAAATTGGACAGAACTATTTTCTGCTGATGATTGTGAATCAGAATATGAAATATTCACTTGTAATTCAAGATACTGTTAATGAAATAGTCTCAAAGATTTTGTATCCAGAAGAGGATTACGAAATCTTCTGGGGTAAGCCCCCTCATGTTACCCAGCCTAACTTTTTTAAATATAAAGAGAGCGTAAGGTTAATCAACGGTTACAGTAACTGCATACTTAGCATAGATAAAGATCATAATATTGACACTGCCTATTTTTTGAATTTCGGCCGTTTCAGGGCTGATATTACCAATCCGAAGCACCTCTCATTTAAGGAGCCGTGGTTGTGGACCAGATTTGAAATATTTGAAAGTGACAGCTATCTGTTCATGAAATACCATTTAGGCTCCCTTTCTGTGAATCCGGCAAAAATGGTTGGGAGACGAGGGCCGTACGATTATCTGCATGAGTGCTCTGTTTTTGACAAGAGAAGCGGCAAGTTTCAATTTATAGATCAGCCGGAGATAAATTACCTGGGCTTTGTAGAGGACTTTGAGGGCGGGCCGCCTGTATGGCCAAAATATGTAAGCTCAGACGGATATCTGATAACCTACATGTATGCCCGCGACTTTAAATCTTATGTGCTGACTCATAAGGTATCCGATAGGTACAAACAGATGGCCGACTCTCTAAACGATAACGATAATCCTGTTATTGTGCGCGTTAAGCTAAAATAGAGGCTAAAGTATCTGCAAGAAATTTAAGAGCCGGCGAGAGATTATAGTGCCTGCTTAAGATTTTTTCTGGCAAGTGAAAGTGGTGCCAGGGTAGAAGGCCCGTTGATACATCCTCCCGGGCACGCCATTACCTCAACAAACTGCGCCTGTGGCTTTTTAATCATACTTTTTAGTATTGCAATATTCTGTTTGTTAAGGCCATCAATACAAATTGACGAATATCTCTCACCTGTGGCAGCTGCAACAGCCTCCTTTACGCCTCCTGCCTGGGCAAAACCTCTGCCCAGATTTGTAATCTGAGAGTCAAGAGGTGCCTCTTCACACTCACGAACATCAACCTTGTATGCAGCCAGAAAAGCGCCGACCTCTTCGAAGCTCATTACATAATCTACCTCAGGAGCAGAGTCTGCTTCGTGCCGTTTTGCCAGGCACGGGCCAACAAACACAACCTGCGCATCAGGATTTTCCTCTTTTACGCGGCGGGCTGTATATACCATTGGGCTTCTGGTATGAGAAACATAGGGTTTAAAAGCTGGTGCGTGCTTCTCTACCCATTCGATATAGGCAGGGCAGCATGATGATGTCATAAACGGATCTCCATGATTTATGCGTTCGACAAGCTCTTCGGATTCGTATCGGGCAGTGTCCTCAGCTCCCAAAGCAACCTCTACAACCTCGTCAAACCCGATCCGTTTCATAGCTGTAATAATTTGACCTGGTGTTGCATCAAACTGTCCGAATATGGCTGGTGCTACAATGGCCACTATATGTACTCCCGGGCGTGATGCCATCTTGTGGATATCAACAATTTTTGACCTCTCCATGATTGCTCCGTAGGGGCAGGCCTGCATACAACGGCCGCAATAGATACACTTATCTTTGTCGATATTTTCGGTGCCATCGGCGTTTTTTTTGATAGCCTTTACCGGGCAGGAGTCTTCACATGGTACCGGGGTGTAAATTATTGCATGATAGGGGCACACCTTCTGGCAAATTCCGCAGCTCACGCAATCTTCCTGAGTAATTATTGCTTTTCCCTGTTTGAACGAGACAGCTCCTTTGGGGCAGTTCATCAGGCACGGACGACCTTCGCACCCCCGGCACATATTGGTAATAAAATACTGAGATTGCATACAGGCGCTGCAAGCTTCATGAACAACCGAGAGGATTGACTCCTTTACATTTTTATTGTCGAGCGAGCGTTGTGCGTATGATTCAAGGGAGATAAGATCTATATCTTCGTCTTTGATATCAAAACCGAGTATCGAGATTATTTTGTGTTTTATAATGTAGCGGTCTTTATGTACGCAGCAGTCAATATTGCGTTTTTCTCTTGGTCGCATCTCAACCGGAATTCTCTTTATCTCTTCGACCAGTTTCTCACGGATAAGGACTTTGACAAGACGTATAAGCAGTTCACGCTTTGCCAGCATCGCATAGTTATCATATAGCATGGTTAAGGCTCTCTTTTAAAATTTGCACTAAATTTGATTTTGTCACTCCCGAAATTGTCTTCCCGTCTATCTGAATATAGGGTGGTTCTCCCACATCTGAACACATTCCCATACATGGTGAATAGCTCACCGAAAAGTGCTTCATAATATCTTGAGGCATAAGTTCAAGCATGGCCCTGAGTTCGGCTCCTCCCATGACGTAGCACATTGTGCCCGTGCATATTTTTAAACTTATCTTTTTCATTCCTGTCTCTTTTGTTGTGTGAATGGTGTATCAGATATAATTAATGTCAACATCTTTCAGCCATTTGCTTTCAAGCAGTGATTTAATCTTTTTAACTACGTTTCGCCGTATCTCCAGCTCTATGGGCAGTGTTGGGTCCTGATGTGCTATATTTATGCGTGTTCCAACCAGAAATGTGATTTTATCACTATCTGCGAGTAATCTCAGCAACTTTTCGGCAGGACCGTCTTTATTCTTTGATTCGTACTCCTCTTCTGAGAGTATCCTTTCAACTTTACTAAGAGTTAGTATTCCCTCGGTAATAAGATCTATGCCGTCCATATTAGATACCGGGGGAAGTTCTCTGTCTGACGGACCAATGTCGGTAGTGATGGATCGGCCTGTCTCTCTTGATATTATCTGGGCTGTAGTCCCTCCGCATACAATTTTTTTACCTTGAAAATTGCTTATAAAATTGCTAAGATAGTTATCGTTCTTTTCGTCGTACGGAGGTCCGGTGCAAACCAGGAGATTGCGAGGCTTACGCATATAAATAACGCAGCAGCTTGTGTCGTCTTTCAGTACCGAACCGTCGTTCTGCTCAGCTTTAATTACTATTCTTCTTGACAGATCTTTGGCAGAAATATCGGGACTTTTACTCACAATCATTGAGATATACTCCTTGGCCCCGTCTTCCCACCCGAATGGCATGTTGCGATTACCCATTCCGGACTGGCTTACACCATCGCTGAAAAAGATGATCCTGTCCTCTTTCTGCATACGGAACTCAGATATAAGCAGATGAGTATTGTCAAGATCTTCCCGTTCGACCGGAATTTTAGTTTTGGGAACATTTATAAACTCTGCATTACGGAGCAGATAAAACGATGGGGTTTCATATTCGGCAATCCTTACATTACCAAAACAGTCAATTTCACACAGACAAAATGTAGAGTAGCTGATCTTACGGATAACATCCTGAGGAAGAGTCTTAAGAACCGATGATGCCGAATCCATGATATCTTCGTTCATAAGGGAGAAGTTGAGCAGCATAGATGATGTAATCGTCGAGAGAACGCTCGCCTTAATACCGCTGCCAAGCCCGTCGGACAGTACGCTTATAACGCGACCCTCCTCCTTGAACTTGTGAGACATAAAGCTGTCTCCGCAGACAATATGGCCGGCCTTGTTTTTCTGACAACAATCTACCTCTATGAAATCTCCGTTAACCCGCATGGTGTCTCTCTTTGTTTTCTGCCTCCTTCTGGTCGTATGCCTCTATTATCGAACGAAGTGTAGAGTCTGTGTAGGCGGCATTTTCGCCCAGCAATCCGGCCACCTTTTGTACTGTGCTCATATGGTTGCGGATAACTTCGCGCGCTCTCTCCAGAATCCACTCCTTTTTTACGCTGGGTTCATTCAGGCTCTGCAGTAAACCAAACACCTGTCTGTTTGGCTGAAGGTTGTAAATTGACAAAAGCCATGTTTTGTCTTTATCATTTATGCGTCTCTCTTTAAGCTCTTCACCTGTGGCAAATGCTGTGCGGAAAAACGGTTCAAACGAGCAAACCCTGCCTAATGCTGCACCGCTCATGCCGGGCATCAGATCATAAACAGAGAGGATATCCTCTCCCATATACGAGGCAAAGGTTCTGTTCATGTCAACAACCTTTAGGTCGGAGTTTACAAGTACGACCCCTGCAGGTATCTTCTGAAGCAACACTGTGGCTTTATCGTGTGCAATTTTACGCATGTACGATGCGCACATGTTGTCCTCTGCTCTCCGGTCCAGCATTGCAACCGCAAAGTCGCGGCAAGTGTCATAACCGCAACTGCTGCAGTTTAGCTCATCTTCGTCAGTTGTCTTGCCTACTGTTGCAAGAGCTGCTTTAATCTCAATCTCGGTATAACTCTGGGTGTTTTTCTGACAGTCGCTGCTGAACGTTATTGCTAAATCAAGGTGTGAGAACTCTTTATGAGGCTCTCCTGTTTCGCATCTGTCAATTATATCATAACGTTTTCTTGCAATAGAACCTGAATTGAGCTTGGCGGGGCCGTTAACGCACCCGCCGCTGCATGCAAGCAACTCCAGAAACATTGGGTCTGAACCCTCATCCGGGTTCAACTCATTAAGCACACTCTTTACAACATCAATCCCCGAGAAGGACATGTAGTGTACAGGTTTCTGCAGAGTGTGCATCCCTTTTAACATACCTCCCTCTATGGGATAGGCGGCTCCAATACGTGAACTGTATGGAATAAATGTCTCTCCGGCACTATCTGCAACCTCTCTTAGTGGCAGCTCTCCCTCAGATTCCAGCCATTCGCTAAGATCTTTGAATGTAATGGCAACATCAACAAGCTGGTTAAAGTTGTCTGATTCGGTTTTTTTGCTGATACAGGGTCCCGCAAAGACTATTTTTATATCATCGCCGTACATCTCACGCAGCATCATTGCATGGGCAAGCATAGGCGATACAATCGGAGTAATATTGCCAACCAGGGCGGGCGCATATTTCCGGATATAGTCCACAATCACCGGACAAGCCGATGATATGTGAATCTTCTCCGGTGACTCTCCGATATAGTGTTCGGTTTTTGACGTCACCACCTCTGCTCCCAGTGCAGTTTCGGAAACCCCTGCAAAACCGAGTCTTTTGATAGCTGCAATAAGACCCGAAACCGGAATGTTGCCGAATTCACTAACATAAGACGGAGCCAGTGACATATATACCTTTCCCGAATGTCTGCTTAGAGTGTACTTCGCCCTTGTTAAACCGTCACGCACCTTTTTTGCGCCGGTTGGGCAGATCTGAGTACAGTGGCCGCAGTAAATGCAGCGCTCCTTAATGATTGAGGCCTTGTTACCCTCTACCATAATGGCCTTTACAGGACACTCTCTGATACACTTGTAACAATCCTGACAATTCTCGGGTTCGGTATATATCGGTCTTAGCATTTAAACTCCTCCTTTAATATTTTGCAAAGACGGGAAAGGTTAACACTCTCGTAAACCTTATCATCTATGACAATAACCGGGCCTCTGCTGCACATATTTTCGCAGAGGCGACCGGTAAATGTAAGTTGGGCATCCAATGAGTTGTCCTGGATAAATTGCTTTATAACCTTAACGTTAGCACTATTTCCACGACTGAAACACGAACTTCCCAAACATATTTTTATGGTGCGTTTTTGCATTACAAACGGTTGTTAGCGGAGTGGAACTATCTTTTAAGCCTTTCGGTGAGTAACGGGACAATTTTTCTAACGTCTCCCACTATTCCAAGATCGGAAGTCTGGAATATTGGTGCGTACTTGTCTTTATTGATGGCTATTATATAGTCTGACTCCTCCATCCCCGCAAGGTGCTGGATTGCACCTGAAATTCCTATTGCAAAGTAGAGATCGGGTCTAACTGTTTTACCCGTCTGGCCTACCTGACGATTGTGGGTAACAATACCGGCATCAACCAGTGCTCGTGAAGAAGATACCTCTGCGCCAATTGTCTGTGCAAACTCACGTAGCTTGCCGAAACCTTCTGCATCACCCACACCGCGGCCTCCTGAGACGAGGATATTGGCCTCCGTGATATCTACAAGGTTGCGCTCCTCCTTTACTGTTTCAATCAGCTTAACTTTGAATTTAGAACTGTTGAACCTGGCATTGAAGTTTACTATTTCACCTTTGAGGTTAATATCGGGAGTGATGGCGCACATAACCCCCGGTCTTACAGTTGACATCTGAGGACGATGCTCTTTGCAGACAATTGTTGCCATCATATTTCCGCCGAATGCAGGACGTGTCATCATAAGATTTCCTTCGTCAGATATCTCCAGAGCCGTACAATCGGCTGTAAGACCGGTTGTAAGCCTTGCCGAGAGTCTCGGACCAAGATCGCGCCCGATTGTGGTTGCGCCTATAAGGATGATGCTTGGTTTAAACTCCTCTGCAATCTGATGGAGCGCTTGAGTATAAGGTTCTGTCATGTAGTATTTTAACTCAGGTGAGTCAACTACAATAACTTTGTCTGCTCCGTGTGAAATACAATCTGCAGCCAGACTCTGTATATTGTCACCAAGCAAAAGAGCGCATACTTTATCGCCGTGTTTGGCAGCCAGCTCTACCGCTTTGCCAAGCAGCTCAATCGACACACTCTGAAGTATGCCTTCGCGTTGCTCAATAAACACGTATATATCTTTATAATTCGCTTTGTCCATAACTATCGTATTATGAATTTCTCTTTAAGTTTGTTTATTATAATCTCTACAGCTTCCTGCGGATCAACTTCGTGTAGTTGTCCTGCAGCCTTAGCGCCGCGTGTGAAAGATTTTGCCACACGGGTAGGGGAGCCTCCCAGGCCGAGCTTCTTCTCGTCGATATTGATATGCTCATAACCACGGATGCTTACCTCTTTGCCATAGGACTCCACAATACCGCGAACCGACATATAGCGAGCTTTATTGGCACTTGAAAGCACTGTCAGTACACATGGTGTCTCTACCTCCAGAATCTGATATCCCTCTTCGGTTGACTTCTTGACAGTCAGTTTTTTATTGCCGTCATATTTCACATCCTCTACATAGGTTATCTGAGGTAAATCGAGGTGCTCCGCAATCTGTGGCCCTACCTGCGCTGTGTCGCCGTCAATTGCCTGGCGTCCTGTAATAATCAGGTCATAATCGAGTGTTTTAAGTGCGCCTGCAAGAGTATTGGATGTGGCAAGTGTATCTGCTCCGGCAAACTTGCGGTCGGTTAGCAGTATCCCTTTATCTGCACCCATTGCATAGGCTTCGCGGATTATCGCCTCTGCCTTTAACGGACCCATAGTGATTACAGTAACTTCGGCACCAAATTCGTCTTTTAGCCTGAGAGCCAGTTCAAGCCCTCCTTTATCGTCGGGGTTCATGATACTGGGAACACCCTCCCTGATCATTGTTCCCGTAACAGGATCGAGTTTTATCTCAGTTGTATCAGGTACCTGCTTTATGCAAACTATTATCTTCATAATTTCTCTTTGTTATTTAAGTATGTTTGCAGCGATTACCATTCTCTGGACTTCGCTGGTGCCTTCGTAAATTTCTGTGATCTTTGCATCACGCATCATCCTCTCTACAGGATACTCCCTTGTGTAGCCATATCCTCCGTGGAACTGAACCGCTTTGGTTGTCATCTCCATTGCGGTTTCTGCCGCAAAGAGCTTACACATTGCAGCATCGGCAGAGTAGGGAAGCTTCTGATCTTTTTTCCACGCTGCTGAGCGAACCAGAAGGCGTGCTGCCTGAATTTTAGTCTCAAGATCGGCCAGTTGGAACTGTGTGTTCTGGAATGCAGAGATTGGCTTGCCAAACTGTTTGCGCTCTTTTGTGTATTTAATGGTTTCGTCCATAGCTCCCTGAGCAATACCAAGAGCCTGAGATGCAATTCCGATACGACCTCCGTCAAGTGTTTTCATTGCAATTCCAAAACCTTTTCCAATTTGTCCCAGCAGGTTTTCCTTAGGTACGATACAGTTCTCCATGATCAGTTCACAAGTGGCAGAGCCGCGGATTCCCAGCTTCTTCTCTTTTTTACCCACTGAGAAGCCCGGAAACTTAGTCTCAACAATAAAGGCAGAGATTCCGCGTGTACCCTGAGATTTGTCTGTCATTGCAATGATGATGTTAACATCGGCATATGCAGCATTGGTGATAAAGATCTTTGATCCGTTAAGCACCCAGTGATCTCCCATATCCGTAGCAATCGTCTGCTGACCTCCAGCGTCGGTACCTGCATTTGGTTCGGTTAGTCCAAATGCACCAATCCACTCACCGCTGGCAAGTTTAGGCAGGTATTTGCGCTTTTGCTCCTCTGTTCCGAATTCCCAGATTGGAGCACAGCATAAAGAGGTGTGTGCAGAGACGATAACTCCTGTTGTTGCGCAGGCCCTGGAAAGCTCCTCAACGCACATAGAGTATAGCTGGTTATCACCACCGGCACCACCGTACTCTGCCGGAAACGGAATGCCCATGATTCCCAGTTTTGCCATCTTTTTTACGGTCTCCACCGGAAAGCGCTCCTGCTCGTCGATTTCGGCAGCCAAAGGCTTAACCTCCTTCTCGGTGAACTCCCTGATCATCTGCAGGAAAAGCTCCTGCTCTTTACTTAGAGAAAAATCCATAATATAGTTGTGTTTTAATTTTTCCAGATTTCTGAATCACTTGGTACTTGAATACGTGCTGAAAGCGGGGCTACACGTGTAATATTTAACAGATGCTTGTATGTGAAATTCTCTGATATTGAGTTGTTTCCCCAAGTTCCGCAACCAAGAGTGTTGGTAACGGCAAGTCCGTTTTGAATAGATCCGCCGGCGGTAGTGGCGCAGATTGCATTTACAATTACGCGGGAAACAGAGAGCTCGGTACCGGCTTTAATAATGTTTGCCTGATTGTTTGAGTGAATGCCGGCTGTGTGGCCACTTCCCTCAAAGGTGAGATTCTTCTCTGCAATCTCGATAGCTTCGTCAAAATAGCCGTAAGGAATAATTGCAAGAACAGGGAACATCTTCTCTTTACAGATAATATCCGCTTTTCCAACACCTTTTGCCTCTACGACAAGAACTTTGGTATCTTCGGGAACTGTAATTCCTGCGGCCTTTGCAATTGTGATAGCAGATTTACCTATGAGTTCCCTTACCATTGTTCCGTCCTGGAAAATTGCATCAACAACCCTCTGACGCTCCTCCTCAGGAACAACATAGCCTTTGTTTCTTCTGAATGCGTCCAGTACCTCTTCACGGCACTCCTTTGGATAAATTGCGCTCTGCTCTCCCGAACAGATAATTCCGTTGTCAAATGAACGTCCGGTAACAATCTTTCCGGCAGCCAGATCGTAATCGATATTTCGGTCAAGTATAACCTGTACATTACCGGCACCCACTCCGAACGAAGGTTTACCTGATGAGTATGCAGATTTTACCATTGGCATTCCTCCTGTTGCAACAACAGTATCGCACCTTCTCATAAGCTCCTGAGTCTTCTCAAGTGAAGGCTCCTCTATCACCTGAACCATACCCTCGGGTACATTCATAGGGGCAATTGCCTCGATTATTGCCTTAACAGCAGCAGCAGAGCACCTCTTAGCCTTAGGGTGTGGTGAGATTATTATGGCGTTCTTGGTTTTTAGAGCAAAAATTATCTTTGACATAGGAGTTACAATAGGGTTTGTCATTGGAGTAATTCCGGCAACAACGCCTATTGGTTTTGCAATCTCGATAAGTCCTGTCATTTCGTCTATGCTCAGAATACCCATCGATTTTTTCCCTTTAAGGTTATTCCAAACACCTTTTGATTTGTTTCGGTTTTTGGCGACCTTATCTTCATAAACGCCCATCTCTGTCTCCTCTACAGCCATACGTGCCAGCTCTTCGGCATTATCGAAGATGGCGCGTGCGGCCAGTTTAATGGTCTGATCTACATCGTCCTGGTCAAATTGTACCTGGTAAGCGGCCTGCGCTTTGCGCGCCAGTGCAATCATCTCTTTTATCTCCATTGCGTTATGATATTAAATTAAAACAATTCTTTATAGATACCCCTTATGTCATCTTCTGTGAAGGGAACATAATTATTGTTGAGCAGACGTTGCTGACCAACGAGTACACTTTGTGTAAAACTTTCGATCTCTCTCTCCTGCATTCCGTAGAAACTTAGACGGTTTTTTGAAGTCAGATGTCCCAGCAGCTCATCAAGCTTTGTGTAAACCATCTCTTCTGATGTGTTGAGCAACTTTGCATACAGTTCATTAACCTCCTTAATAGCTCCCTGAGGTCTCTTCTTGTTGTAAAGTTTGAAAACAGAGGTGAAAAACTGGTAGTTGGCTTCTCCGTGCGGCACATGGTAAACTCCTCCCAGCGGATATGAGAGCGCATGAACAGCCCCAACACCTGTGTTTCCGAATGCTACTCCGGCATAGTTGCTTGCAATCAGCATATCTTCAAGTCTTTCAAGAGAGTACTCCTGCCCCTTTAGGGCAATATTGGTGAACACGTCAACAATGATGCTTATAGCTTCGCGGCAGTACATCTTGGTATACGGGTTAGATTTTGGCGAAACGTAGGACTCTGTGGCGTGTATAAGTGCGTCTATGGCGCTGAATGCAAAGAATTTAAATGGCAGCCCCTTTAGAAGTTCAGGAATCAGTACGGCATCATCGGGTAAAAGTGTGTCGTCTGCTATTCCCATTTTGGTATTTTTTGCCTTAAGTTCGGCGATTGAGATATTTGTCACCTCGCTGCCGGTTCCGCATGTGGTTGGAATGGTGACAAGTTTTTTCTGCTTAACAATTGGAACTTTTCTTTCAAACACTTCAGATATATCAGAAACTTTGTTGATTACAAGGAGTTTGGATACATCAATTACAGTACCTCCTCCAATAGCCACAACTCTGTCATACTTTAAATCTGAAATATCGGCGAGTATTCTGTTTATCATTTGGTCAGAGGGCTCGCCGGAGCCGTACTTCTCAATCATTACGAACAGACACTTAAGGTCTGCCTTCTCTATGTACGACTTGTAAAGGAAGTCGTGTGTAAGAACCAGATCATTTGGGCCAAGTTCGAAGTTGCAGGCAAACTCTGCAAAAGTGTCGAAACGGCTGACAGTTGTTTTTAATTTGAATAACTGCATTTTGTTCTCTATTTGTTAAACCTTTTTTTGTACTCTTCTTTCAAATCATCACGGAAATCCGGATGCGCAATCGCTATCAAAGCCTCTGCCCTCTGAGCAAGGGTACGCCCTTTGAGTTTGGCCACTCCGTACTCGGTGACCACATAATCTACATCATTTCTGGAAGTTGTTACCGCTGCACCCGGGCTCAGGAACGGAACAATTCTCGACACCTTTCCTTTAGAGGCGGTAGCCGGAACGGCAATTATCGACCTGCCCCCTTTTGAAACTGATGCTCCGCGCACATAGTCAACCTGACCTCCTGTGCCGCTGAATTGCTTTGTTCCTATACTCTCTGCATTCACCTGACCCATAAGATCGACCTCTATACACGAGTTGATTGAAACCATATTGTTGTTCTGTCCTATTACAGCAGGGTTGTTTACGTAATCGACAGGCATCAACTCAACCAACGGGTTATTGTCCACAAAATCATATAATGCACGTGTACCCATAAGGAAAGTGGCTACCAGTTTACCGGGGTGGAGAGTTTTAAGTCTTCCGTTAATAACTCCGGATTTAACCAGCTCCATTGCTCCGTCTGAGAACATCTCGGTATGAACTCCAAGATCTTTTTTCTCTTTAAGAAATAGCAGCACTGCATCTGGAATTGCTCCAATCCCCAGCTGAAGAGTATCTCCGTCATTAATAAGTGATGCACAGTTTTTCCCAATTTCCCTCTCAACCTCAGTCACCGATGGGAGCGGAATTTCAGGAATCGGATCTGCACAGGGAACTATACAATCGAACCTGGATAAATGGACCCTGTTAGTTGATCCGACATAGGGCATGCACTCATTAACCTGTGCAATCACCCTCCCTGCCTTTTCAACGGCAGCTTTGGTGTAGTCACATGATAAACCCAGACTGCAATAGCCTTCACTATCAGGAGGTGATACATTTACAATTGCAATATCAACAGGAAAGATGTTGCCTATCAGCTGAGGGGTGTCCTTGAAAAAACATGGTATGAAGTCGGCCCTTCCCTGTGAAACGGACTCTCTTGAAGATCCTCCCACAAAATTTGTGATGTGGTGGAAATGCTTTGAATTATCCGGCAAAAGGTACTCTCCGTAGCCGAGAGGCAGCATATGGTATATGTGAAGATTGCTGAACCTCTCTTTTTGCGCAACCAATTCACGCATGATAACCTGTGGATTGGCCGCTGCATGTGAACATACTATATAATCGGAATCGTTTATCGTGCCAACTGCCCGGGTGGCAGAAACGATCTTATCTTTGTATTGTTCTTTCCAGTTCATCATTTTTCTGAATTGCTATTCGGGCATTTGGTCAGCTCCTCTTTTATCAAGGCAATCTCTTTGGCAAGCAGTTTCTTACCCTCGATATTCCCCTGTCTGGCAATCATTACTCTCTGTGCCTGCGGAGAGCCGGCTCCGTGCATCGATTCGGTACGGTAACCAACGGCTGCTGTACCCAGAGTTATATTTTCTATCAGTCGGAGGATTCGCATACGGTTTTCAGTTGAAACACCCGCTACCCCTTTCAGATACTTCTCTACGTAAGCTCCAACTTCGGGGCTGCGGAAATCCTGCTCCGATGGCATTGTCACCATAAGACCTCCTGCGATATCTTCTGCAAGGCGGGCTATCTCGTAAGGCATACGGGTGATATTCTGTTTGCAGACATTGGCAAGCAAAAGGTTAACAATATAGTTACCTGCCGGCATCGACTCTCCCTCTGCCGAGCATGCTATACCGCAGGCATACAGGGTTTCATTCAGGTGAGTCATCTCTATGAGTTTGTCTTTGATGTGGCTTGCCTTGGCAGCTCCATTGTAATCGGCAGCTACTGCCGAAGCACCAATCAGTACATCGCCAACGCCAACCTTACACCCACCGTATGACTGACGGTGGTATCCTGCAAACCTTTCAACCATCATTCCCGCAAAATCATACTCACGGCACATAAAGATGCGCTCATTAGGAACAAAAACGTCGTTGAAAATTACAAGAGCCTCGTGACCACCAAAGCGGGGATTTCCCAGGTCGATGTCAGCACCCGGCTCCATCTTGCGGGTATCACACGACTGCCTTCCGTATATCATAACAACCCCTTCTGCATCAGACGGAACCGCAAAAGAGACCGCATAGTCTGCATCCTCCTCCTTCATTGCAACAGTAGGCATAATAAGGTGTTCATGCGAGTTTACGGCACCTGTCTGGTGCGCTTTTGCGCCTCTCACCACAATTCCTTCCGGCAAAACCTTAACAATCCGAAGATATTGGTCGGGATCTGCCTGCTTTGACGGAGAGAGCCCGCGATCTCCTTTAGGATCGGTCATTGCGCCGTCAACTGTTAGGTCGTTCTCCTGTACAAACTTCAGATAGTCTGTAAAACGTCTGTGATACTCTGTCCCGTATTTTTTGTCGATTTCGTATGTAGTTGAGTATATCGCGTTAAATGCGTCCATTCCCACACAACGCTGAAAACATGATGCTGTCTTTTGTCCGAGAAGGCGTTGCATCTTAACCTTTTTCACAAGGTCGTCGGTATTCTGATGAAGGTGGC
Organism: Bacteroidales bacterium UBA5548; assembly: GCA_002425935.1. GTDB lineage: Bacteria > Bacteroidota > Bacteroidia > Bacteroidales > UBA932 > Bact-08. Next base: position 25,684 of record DINE01000019.1, read on the forward strand.
AGAAACGATTTATGGTTTTTCCGGTGAGGTTAGATGTTGCGGTCATAAGCTCACGGTATTCCGGCATTTCGGCAAGCTCGTAGGTCATTGCAACAGAATTCATAGACGGTTTGATCATTGGATGGTCAACTGGGTTGTCTATAAGTTCGCCCATAAGGTAAACCTTAAGATTCATCTTCCTGAGGCTTTCGATATACTGCTCTTTTGTCATCATAATGGTATGTGTTTAATATTCAGTTTCGTGTTTCGGTTCAGGCAAAGTAATCACACTCCGGCAAAAATGCCGGCTTCTCATGTTTTTTCAACTCCGCCCCGCTAAAGGCGACTATTTTCCGAAGTTTAACTTTTAGGTTGTCATTTAACCCGGTCCACGGGGTTTTGTGACATTAACATGAATTGGCAGGTCTTCTGACTAACACACTCATTCCTAAACCTTCCCGGCCGTTATGACCAGTGGTCGCAGATTTTTTCGGAACGTTCACGTGCTTCACAGCAGCGGGCCTGTCCGGGATTCACACCCGGTTCCCTTTTAATCAACACACCTGTTGGTGTATCGATACCAATTCGGGTGCAAATGTATGTATATTTTTGACATTTAACTAAATTTTGGGGAGGTTTTTGTAAAAAAAACACAAAAGATTTTTTGCCGGAAATGCAACTACCTCCATTTTAGCATTGTAACGATATGTGCGATTTTGATAATAAATAGAAATAATAATCCAAAAAAATATTCGGATTAGAAATCATTTGCTATTGGAATGACAAATAAACTCAGAATTTAGTGGGATAAATATGTAGCGCGAAAAACTGATTGAGCATTATGAATATCAAATTTTACAAAACCTCAATTTTATAATAAAAACATCATTGTCTGAGTCTGGAAGCTGACTCATTTTGTGTAAAATATAGTCTTTGAGATTTGTTGTTTTTGATAATACCTCTTTAACAGCGTCTTTGTCGCGGTAAACTACCGAGTAAAAATAGTTTGAGTCTGATGCCAGAATAAAAAAAGGGTCGTTGTTGCTGCTTTCATAAGCCCATCGGAACCCTTTGTTGTTATTCTTAGATAATACAAAATCGTTCTGCAAAGCACCCGGGCCAATTGACGAAAAATAGAGATGTTCCTTTGAATCATGTATATGTATCGGGAGCTTATAGTAATCCGAAAATAGATAGTTTCTCATCCCCTCAAACAAGTCGCCACCATTATTGAAAATATACTTAGGCGGAATTGCTTGTTGTTGAAAATCAATTTTTAAAAAAGGAGTGAGATCTTTTTCAATTTTATATGCAATATTGTCACCCTCCTGAGGTCTCATAATCGTTGACTTGTCATATGACTGAGTAAATATCCCCTGAGTAAATACAAAGTCTTTCCTGGGCAAGAACTCTTTAATCTTCACTCCATTGTTGTCAAATTGGGTAAGAGCATAAAAATGCTCTTCAAAATTAGATTCGTCAGGAGGATTTGAAGAGAACAGGCAAAAACCTCCGTTATCGAACGCACAAATTGCGTCGTAATTAACTTGTTCTAAATTTATCTTTAAAATAAACTTACCGTCACCTATTCTATATTTTGACACACCACTTGAATAGAGGAGCCAGATGTATTCACCATCAGGGGTTATGCACATATCAGTAATATCGGTATATTCGCCTGGTCCGCGCCCTTTATTGCCGATACTTCCGATATATTTTCCGGTTTCATCAATAACTTGAATGCCTAGGATTTCGTCTTTTAAAATAAAGTTATCATTATTATCAATTAAGATCTTAGATACCACAGATATAATATCTCCAGAGCTACTTTGTACCGGGATAAAGATTAATGTGTCCACAAATAATGAAAAATCATCGGTAAAAGTTGTGACTTTTAATGGTGCAATTGTTTGGATTGGTTCATTTTCAAGCCTATTGCAGCTAATTAAGGCAAAGATTACCCAAAAAAAACAGAAAGGTAAATGAGGCTTTTTCATAACTTATTTTTAAATATTGCTATAATTATAAGTCTCGGCCAGTTTCATTCTCCAAGAAAATTATTCATTTTAATGTTGACGGAACTGACTCGTTCCTTTAACCCATTGTATTATCGGTACTTTAACTTTTACTTTTTTGTCGTTATCCACGATTTGTCCACGAGAAATTCGGGTACAAAAAGAGTTTACAATCGCTTTAACGATGGGGCAAAGATGCTGATTTTGTTTGGCTTAGCAAAAGGATTTTCACAGTTTCCCTTTCAGTTGCTTCCCTAATATTGTCAAGCGATATTTTTGCAAACTGCTATTAGGCTTATCAGGTATAGTCATTTCAACAAAACCTTGTTCTAATGCGGGCTTTAGATAGTTGGATCGAAAATTTTCTCTATGAGCAAGTCCTAATTTATCCTGAATTTCTTGCCTATCCATTTCTTTATCCAATACATTAACTAGTTCTTTGACTTGCTCGGTAACTTGCTCGGTAACTTGCTCGGTAACTTGCTCGGTAACTTGCTCGGTAACTTGCTCGGATCCAGGGAAAGTCATTCGTAGAAAGTTCTCGGTAAACTTAAAACACTCTTTTCCATAGCTTTTTAAAATACGAGGAACGCCAGATCCTAAATGTTCAACCAGTTCCAAATCCCGAAATACTCGCATTAGTTCTTTATTACGAGGGACAGAATAACCCTCAAAGAATTCTTTTTCTGTCATTCCTTGCGGGAGACTTCCAAATGAAGTAATCTCAATTCTATCATCAAAGAACTCAAATTTTGGAGGAACTTCCGAAGCATAATCGTTATGAACCATTGCGTTGATTACAGCTTCACGTAAAGCAACAGGATTCCAAAGCCTTTTCTCTTCCCGCTCTTTGGGAGTAATCTTTGCAAGCGTCTTATTTTCAACCTCAATCTTATCTAATACTTGTTTTGTGGCTTTTACTAATGAACAATACCCATATTCGTTGTTTTCCATTAAATCAACCCTATCAAGTCCATCATATTTTGCGAGCTTTATAGAAATCCCATTTATATCAGCCAATAGGTAAGCAACATAGTTATATTGTCCATCTGGAGTAAGCAATTCGAGATTAGCCGAAAACTGTTGATTCAGCGTTTTGTTTACGCCTTCATAGTAAATCTTAAGCTGTTCAAATGTTAGATTCTGATTCGGCGACTTGATTTTACCTATAGAATTTCGAGTGCGTTTCGCAAACAAAGATTCTATCATCCTTACTGGCATCGGTTCGGCTGCTGTTCCAACACGGATAAATGTACCTTTTTCTGACATACCAAGTTTTTTGATATAGTACGGCTTTTCCGTTCCACTGGCAAGAGTGATTTTAATAACGTCTTTCAATTCGATATTCTCTACTACAACATCGAACAGTCCCATACAAGAAGGCATAATGTTGTTTTTCAAACGGTCTTTAATTTTGAGCATATCGCCATCAATATCAGAAACCCCAACTACTGTTCCAGATTTGTGGATTCCAATGTATATGACACCTCCCTCCTGATAGTTTAGAAAAGCAATGGCTTCCTTTTCTAAATCATCTGTAAGATGCTGTTTGTATTCTATGCGGTTTGTCTCGGGTTCCATATGTTGTATTCTTATCAAATGTAAGTTTCGCTCCAATTGTTAGTTAAAGCATTATTGTGCTTTAATTTCTAAAATTAAATCAAAGACCAGTTTGAAAAATTTTAATTCTTTATCAAGAAAGGTTTCACAGTCCCTTTCCAATGATTTTTTGAGATTATCTGCATATGCTGTTTAAATTGACCACCCCCTGCTGTTTTAAATTGACCACTCTCCGGGATCTCTCATAAAAACAACAATTTCCATGGCTAATTTGCTTTTATACAAACTTATAAATTTTTATTCGTTTTCAAGATCTTCATAAAATATATTTTTCTGTCTTTTCTAAGAGATCCTGCCTTTCTATCTTTGGAATCTCACGTTACTAGGACCATCTGCCTTAGCCATGCCATAGAACTTAATTGTTAAAATCTAGTCCATTATTGCTATATCTGAAAAAATTTTGCCCGTAGTAGTATTTTTCGTCTAGTCCGAATTCGCTTTCTCTGCTCCAGTATCTGTCCGGGGCTCCGAACTTGTTCGTGACATAGCTATAATTATAAATCTCGGCCAGTTTCATCCCATTTACATCCTGGGCAAATGATGCAAGAGGGGTTGCAATGAGCATCAGAAGAGCAATTGATAATGCTACTGAAAGGTTATTGTTCATATTGGATTAAATTACATAAAATCACTATTAGATTCAATGCCTATCGCAATAATCATTTGGTTAGCAGGGTTAAAATGGATAATAGCGTGACCTTTGCTCTTGTATTCCTCGCTTGGAGCCCATTAAAAGAGATTAGGCTTTACATTGAATATGATACCCCCCATTTGATTTACTGCTGAAGTACTCATTCCTACTCCAAGAAAATTATTCAATTTAATGTTGTTTCCTCTAATAACGATTTGTTGCAATGAATTATTAATGAGTGTAAATTCATTTTCTTTTCCAGTTAAACTGTCAAAATACCAATATGTGATCCAATCCGGGAAATCTTCGTTAGGAGGCGTTATTCTGCTTGGAGCACCTAGACTGTCTGTTAGTTGTGATTCTGTGTATGTAGCTCCCAAAATGAGTCCGTTTACTTTAATTTCACTATATTGTGCAAACAAAGGCATAGAAACGATTAATGAAACAATAATAATTATTAACTTGNNCATTACATTTCTAAAACTATTAATTATACCCGTAATCTCTAATTTTAACTCCGGTTTTTGGGGAGCGGGTCATTTTTCTCATAATTAATAAAAACAAAACCTTTGTTATAACCCTCCGTTCTAACTTAAGTCAAAACTTAAATTCAATTAGGTTTTTGCCGATAATTTGAATTGCGTAATGCTTCTAGGTAGTTGTTTAAAAGATTTTTACTGCTAAGAGGATCACCAACTAACTTAATTCTATTAAGGCTATCTATCAGCATAGTATGAAGTTCTGAGTTGTCAATGTTNNCTGCAATAGCTATTTTCTGTATCAAGATAATAGTCAATCGTTAAATTTGCTTTTTCGTAGTAATATTCAAACTTTGGGATGTTTGACGAGTAAACAATAAATAATATGGTTTCACTATTTAAATGATTACCGCAAGAATTAATAAGATTTTCCCATATAACTAATTTCTCAATACATACTGAACAATCACCATCGATAAAATTTACTATCCTATAACATTTGTTATAGGGGATAAAAGGAGGAAGCAGTAATTCTTGGTTTATAATAATATCAAACTTGTTTGTGG
>DINE01000012.1 GCA_002425935.1 Bacteroidales bacterium UBA5548
TGTAGCGAACTTTCTCCAATACTTCATCTGTTGTTTTCCCTTTCTTTGTCATATCTCTTTTTTTTAAGAAAGCGTAAAGATAATAATAAAAACATTATAAAAAATAAAGATTAGTAACGGATCTTTTTTTCATTACTTTTCCAAATATCAAAAGGTTCCGTTCCCTCTTTCTGCATAAGCTTTTCCATTGGTATAGAGCGTTTATCTGTATCGAGTGATAACTCTTCATAGATAAAAGCGTCGCTGAATCCGGCATCTGCTGCATCGTTTCTGTCTGCAGCGAATACAATTTTATCAACCCTTGCCCAATATGCTGCGGAGAGACACATCGGACACGGTTCGCAGGAAGAGTAGAGGGTGCATCCGCTAAGGTCGAATGTTCCCAGCTCTCTGCAGGCGGTTCTGATTGCATTTACCTCGGCGTGGGCTGTGGGGTCGTTGTCCGGAGTAACAGAATTGGAGCATGCACTTATAACTCTCCCCTCTTTAACCACTACTGCACCAAAGGGACCTCCGCCTGAAGAGGAGGCATTCTCTCTGGCCAGCTCAATGGCCTGTCTCATATATTTATTCTCCTGGTTCATCTTTATTAAATTTTCTCAACTTTTATTGTCAATTCTCCCTCATCCCACTCTATTTTGGACCCTCCTGCAATATTGGCATTTAGCTCAATCTCTCTGGCAAGTGTCTGATTGCAAACATATTGCGTGTATTCTGTAAGTGCATCACTTATCTCGCTTAACGGCTCAATCTCGACTCTGATCTTGTCTGTCACCTCAAATTTTGAGTCTTTTCTTAGGTTCTGAATTCTGTTGACAAGCTCTCTTGCGACACCCTCTCTGCGTAACGAGTCTGTTATGGTTATATCAAGTGCAAGGGTAAGTTTTCCTTCGGTTGCTACCAGCCATCCCGGCATATCTTCGGAGGTGATTTCGTAATCATCGGAGGTAAGTTCAACATCCCCTGACTCCAGTTTTAATATATATCTTTCCGATATCTCTATTTGGTTAATCTGCTCCTGTGTAAACTCTGCAAATGAGTTTGTGATCTCTTTCATCTGTTTACCGTAGCGTTTGCCGAGCACCTTGAAATTTGGCTTTATCTTCTTGGTTATAAGACCTGTTGTGTCATGAATATACTCAACCTCCTTAACATTAACCTCACTTAGAACAAGCTGCTTAACCATCTCAAACTGATTCTTGATAGTGTCGTCTAGTACCGGAATAAGAACTTTTGCCAGCGGTTGTCTCACTTTTATGTTAACCTTTCTTCTAAGCGCCAGCAGCATTGAAGAGGATCTCTGAGCAAGTTCCATTCTCTCTTCCAGAGCTTTATCAATTAATGAAGTGTCAAATGACGGCATCATCACCATGTGTACCGAACTCTCCTTATATTTTCCTGTTACTTTGTTAAGGTCAAGAAAAAGTCTCTCCATAAAGAAGGGGGCTACAGGGGCCGATAGTATAGCAATATTTTCCAGACAGGTATAAAGAGTCTGATATGCAGATAGTTTATCTTCATCAGCTTCGCCTCCCCAAAATCTTTTACGGTTAAGTCTTACATACCAGTTGCTCAGGTTATCGTTTACAAAATCCTGAATTTTTCTTCCGGCAGCAGTTACATCATAATTTTCGTAGTGTTCGGTAACCTCCTTGATTAAGGTGTTGAGAAGAGATATAATCCATCTGTCAATCTCAGGTCGGCGCTCTGCCGTTACCTGTGGCTGACTGTTATTGAATTTGTCGACATTTGCATACAGAGCAAAGAACGAGTATGTGTTGTACAGTGTGCCGAAGAATTTTCTACGAACCTCATCAACTCCACCTTCATCAAACTTAAGATTATCCCATGGCTGAGCATTGGTAAGCATGTACCATCTGAGCGGATCTGCCCCGTATGTAGCGAGTGTTTTAAATGGGTCAACGGCATTACCTAGCCTTTTACTCATTTTATTGCCCTCCTTGTCCAGCACAAGTCCGTTGGAGATTACAGTTTTAAAAGCGACATCATCTTTAACCATTGTCGCTATTGCGTGCAGAGTAAAGAACCAGCCTCTTGTCTGGTCAACACCCTCTGCAATAAAATCAGCACTCTGCCCAAACTCACCTTTGCCAAGTTTTTCAAGGCCCTCTTGTGCAAATGGCATCGCCCCTGAGTCAAACCACACATCAATAAGATCAAGCTCTCTTCTCATAGGTTTTCCCGATTGTGACACAAGGACTATGTCGTCTACATAAGGGCGGTGAAGATCAATCTTTTCGTAGTTCTCCTTTGAGAAATCTCCCGGCACAAAACCTTTGTCCCTGAATGGGTTAGAACTCATGCACCCTGCCTTAACAGAGTCTTCGATCATTTCGTACAACTCAGCAGCAGAACCAACACAAACCTCTTCAGAGGAGTCATCTGTTCTCCATACAGGAAGAGGAGTGCCCCAGTAGCGGCTTCTTGAAAGATTCCAGTCCTGCAGATTCTCAAGCCACTTTCCAAAACGGCCGCTTCCGGTCGATTCCGGCTTCCAGTTTATCGTATTGTTTAGCTCTATCATTCTCTCCTGAACGGCTGTAGTTTTTATAAACCATGAATCCAACGGATAGTAGAGTACCGGTTTATCGGTTCTCCAGCAGTGAGGATATGAGTGAACCTGTTTTTCAATTTTAAAGGCAAGTCCCTGCTGCTTAAGCATTACAGCCAGATCGACATCAAGCGTAGTGTCGCTCTCAGTAAGTGAAGCGTCGTATGAGTTTTTAACATAGCGTCCGGCGTACTCCGCATAAAGTTGACTGTTAACATTTGAGGCAGCAAAAGCGGGATCGAGGTCCTCCAATCTGTAGAATTTACCAGTTCTGTCAACAAGTGCCTGCATAAGGCCATCTCTGTCTTTAACCATAAGGGCCGGGACACCGTTTTGTTTTGCAACTTTCTGGTCATCTGCTCCAAAAGTAGGAGCAATATGAACAATACCTGTTCCATCGGATGTTGTAACAAAGTCTCCCTTTATAACCCTGAATGCACCCTCGCCCGGATTTACCCATGGAATAAGTTGCTTGTAAGCAACTCCGCAAAGCTCTTCGCCGCTAAATTCTCCAAACACTTCGTATGGAACAACTTTGTCACCGTGTTTGTAGTCAGATAGTGCAATTTCTGCTCCCTTAGGGTTGAAGTGCTGTGAAATTAGCTCAGAAGCAAGTATATATATAGTTTCAGCTCCACTGTAAGGGTTAAAGGAGCGTACCATTTTATAAGTTATAGAGGGTCCTACGCAAAGAGCTGTATTTGAAGGTAGTGTCCAAGGAGTCGTAGTCCATGCAAGTATAAAGAGCGGAAGTGCTTTACCGGTCTGTTTTTCAACCTCCGAGAAGAGGAGTGATGACTTATCATCTTTTATAACCTCAAACTGTGCAACGCAGGTTGTGTCTTTTACATCTCTGTAACAACCCGGCTGATTAAGCTCGTGTGTGCTGAGACCGGTGCCGGCTGCAGGAGAGAATGGCTGAATTGAATATCCTTTGTAAAGCAGCCCCTTTTTGTAAATCTCTTTAAGCAGGTACCAGAGCGTTTCGATATAACGGTTGTCGTATGTAATATACGGGTCATTCATATCCACCCAGTAGCCCATCTGCTCGGTGAGACTCTCCCACTCTCTGGTGTACTTCATCACCTCTTTTCGGCAGGCTGCGTTATATTCGTCAACGGTAATCTTTGTGCCTATATCCTCTTTTGTTATACCGAGCATCTTCTCTACGCCGAGTTCTACAGGCAGTCCGTGTGTATCCCACCCTGCCTTGCGCTTTACAAGATAACCCTGCTGAGTCTTAAAGCGGCAGAATACATCTTTGATTGCTCTTGCCATAACGTGGTGAATGCCCGGCATTCCGTTTGCCGAAGGCGGCCCTTCGTGAAAAATAAACAGTGGTGCTCCCTCCCTTGCCTTAAGGGTCTTGGTAAAGCACTCCTCTTTATTCCATTTTTCTAATATTGTGCGGTTTAATTCCGCCAGATCTAAACTTTTGTACTCGGCAAACTTCATTTTGGAAATTTTTATGAATTTGCAAAGATACGATTATTCACTACTTTTGAAAAAAAATGCTATGGGATATAACTTTAACCCGGTAGATATTACAATTTTGCTTCTTCTTATACCCGCCGTAATTGGTGGAGTGAGAAAGGGATTCATAAGACAGGTTGCTGCGCTGGGCGCACTTATACTTGGAATCTGGGCCGGCTGGCACTTCTCATCTCTTGTGTCTGGATGGCTTAAGCCTCTTTTTAATTCAGAGAGCAATCTGATTGACATCCTCTCTTTCACTATTATATTTCTCGGAGTGCTTTTTCTTGTCAATCTCGCAGGCAGAGCAGTGGCGGGAATTGTTAAGCTTGCACTTCTCGGCTGGCTTGACAGATTACTGGGTGTTTTATTTGCAATAATAAAATATGCTTTTGTCCTGAGTATTTTTATTCACATACTTAATTCACTTGACTCACTTTATCACTTCCTCCCTTCTGAATCGCTTGCTGCGTCAAAGGTGTACGGCATTGTATCCTCTATTGCCCCAAAGCTATTCCCCTACCTCGAGAACCTGAAAGAGAGCACCGGCGGGCTTAATGAGATTCTTAACAAAATCACACAAATCTGAAAATAGATTTTTCCCGATTTAACTTTGGAAAAAATTGCTTATTAGGTAAATTATCAACTATTTACCTGATTTGTCACACCCTGACTATATTCTGTTCATAGCTTTGCAGGCAGAATGGCAGTCCCCGGTGTGCGAGAGTTTTTCGGTGGGGCAGAAAATGTGAGGGTGAATGGGGGCTGTCGTTCTAATTTCTGTTTAAGTATTCTGAATGATGTGGGGGGCAGGTTATGAGGAGGCAGGTTAAAATCAGACAATTTGACAAAAGTGATTGCGGAGCAGCTTCGCTGGCATCTGTAGCTGCATTTTACGGAACTTCCGTTCCGGTCTCTGAGATTAGGCTGCTTAGCGGTTGTGACTCATCGGGGTGCACTGTAAAGGGTATTGTTGATGCAGCAACACATCTTGGATTTGATGCTGGCGGGTACAAGGGAGACCCATCTTCACTGTCAAAAATACCTCTGCCTGCCATTCTGCATCTGAGAAAGCCGGACGGATGGCTTCATTATGTTGTACTTTACGGCATTAAAGCTGACAAATTCGAAGTGATGGACCCTTCGGAGGGTAAGTTTGTGAGAGTCAAAAAGGAGCTGTTACTTCAGGAGTGGAGCGGCATTATTGTGCTGGTAGCTCCCGGGGATAATTACAAAGCACACTCCCTGGGTGAGGGGATTGCAAAAAGGCTGCTTAAAATTGCATTAAAAGATTGGCCGGGCTATTTGAAAATACTAACACTTTCGGTAATACATATCTCCTTATCTCTTACCATCTCTCTTTTTATAAAATTTCTGCTTGACAAGATAATTCCTTCACAGGATTTTACACTACTCTATAAATACGCCTCTCTTCTTATTGTTGTATTGATTATAACAGCAATAGTGACAGTTCTCAGAGGCAGGGCAATGATAGGCGTATCCCTCAGAGCAGACAGAGAGCTTATAGGGGGATATCTGGAGCATCTGCACAAATTACCTCTTGCATTTTTCCGCTCTATGAAGACAGGGGAGCTCGTCTCAAGGTTAAATGATACATACAGGATAAGGAATTTTATTACCGAAACGGCTACCGGGGGAGTAATATCGGCATTTACTCTTCTTTTTGCAACTGCAGTACTGTTTTTAACCGACTCTAAACTTGCATGGCTCTGTGTTGCGTTCATTCCGGTTTTTCTTACACTTTACCTTATTCACTATAAATTCAGCAGACCGGTTGCAGGAGAGGTCATGGAGAGTGCTTCAAGGTTTCAAAGCAGCGTTATTGAGAGCATCAGAGCATTTGAAACAATAAAAAATATGGGGATTGAGAGGGCTTCACTGATAGAGAATCTGGGCAGACTTGAGACTATGAACAATAACTCAAAAGCATTGGGAAGGCTTTCGGTTTTTGTATCTGGTGCAGGGGAGTTTTCATCGGGATTATTAACTGTCACTGTGCTTATACTTGGCGGGTCGGTTGCAATTTCAGGAAGAGTTACAGCCGGAGAGCTTATCTCTTTTTTCACAATAACAGCTCTCTTCTCATCTCCTCTCACTCACCTTGCATCCTCTATATCGGCCTTCAGAGAGGGTACTGTTGCTGCTCAAAGGTTATTCGATATTATGGAGTGCAGAGAAGAGTGTGAAGCAAAAGAGACGAATGAGTGTGAGATAAGTTGCATAACGCCACTTACAAAACTTACTGTCAAAGATATCAGTTATGGGTATCCGGGAAGGGAAACCCTAATAAACGGCCTCTCATTTGAACTTACAGGTGGCGAAATTCTGGGTATTACTGGAAGGAGCGGATGCGGGAAGAGCACTTTGACATCTATACTTATGAGGCATCTGACAGCTCAAAGAGGGGTTATACGGCTGAATGATGTAGAATCAGATAAATTTCCGCGAATTTTGTGGAGGGAGATAGTTTCAATTGTACCTCAAAATCCAGGGCTTTATGGAAACACATTAATTGAGTGCATTACCGGAGGTGGCAACGACATAAGTGAAGAGAGATATTCATCAGTAGAAGAGGCACTCAAATTGCTTGAACTTGATAAACTTGCCGGATCTTTGTCGGGAGGCTATATCTCTAGTCCGGGAGAGGGAGGAGTCTCTCTATCAAGAGGTCAGCAGCAGAGAATTGCTTTTGCACGAGCTGTTATAAAAAATCCCCGATTGCTGATAATGGATGAGGCAACATCATCGCTAGACAGTGTTTCAGAAGAGCTTATCTGCAGCTACACAAAGAGGCTGCGTGACAGGGGCATGGCAATCTTGCTTATTTCGCACAGTGAAAGGACACTTAAGCTAGCAGACAGGGTTATTACTATATGTTAAATGAAAATGGAGGGTGCACACTCCGGCGGATGTCCGCGCGCTTAATCTGCGGATAAATATTTTAAAAATTATTAATCATGAAAGAGCATTTGAGAGATGAGACGGGGTTGAAGACTCTTGACATTAATGAGATGCAGACAAGCGGAGGTATGTCTCTCCGCGAACTCTGGCTGTTGCTGAATATGATAGGCGACGCAATTAAAAAGGCAGAAAAATACTGGCCGTCATTCAGAGATGGCTTTCAGGCAGGATGGGAGGAGGCGTGATGAACAGATTTGACATAAATATCAGTTCGTTATCTGCTCTGACTCTGGAAGAGAGTTGCAGAATAACAGGTGGTTCCGATGGCTGGGATCACGACATTGCGAGTGCAGTAGGTTACGGAATTGGCTATGGAGTTAAAAAAGCATGGCGCCTTTTTAAGTTCCTTTGCAACAATATGTATGAGATGCAGGCAAACACACAGGTGATTTACAAGTAAAAACGCCTTGAGATTTTATAAATTTTGGGAGTTTTGTAATAGAAAAAAATTAACTTTGCGCATTATGAAAATTTATTACAAACTCCCTTTATTACTACTCCTTACAGTACCAACCCTTCTCAGTGGTCAGAAGCGGTGGAGTCTTGAGGAGTGCATCAGGCACGCCTGGGATAATAACCTGCAGATTAAAATGCAGGAACTTGCTGTAGAACAGAGTGAGAATAATCTTGAACAGGCTAAGTTAAACTATATCCCTACCCTTAATGCCTCGCTGAGCCATTCCATGAACTGGGGACGTTCGGTGAATCTTCAAAATCTGGAGATTATCGAAAATAAACTCACCCAGAGCACAAGTGCAAATGCCAGGGCCGGTATAAACCTTTTCGAAGGATTTGCCAAGGGAAATGAGGTTAAGAGCAGAACTCTCCAAAAGGAGATTTCAACCGAAGAGGTAAGTAAGATTAAAAATGACATCTCAGTCGAGATTGCCCGCTTATATCTTCAGGTTCTCCTTTCAAAAGAGATTGTAAAAACCGCTGATCAGAGCATATTAAGTGTCGAGCAGCAGGTTGAGAGAACCCGTAAAATGGTAGATGCAGGAAGCCTGGCATACAGCTCATTACTTGAGATGGAGGCTCAGCTTGCAGCAGAGAGGGTTCAGGTGGTAAACGCAAGAAATCAGCTTAAGGGTGCCCTGCTGAGTCTGGTTCAGCTTCTTGATCTGGAAAACACTTCCGGATTTGATATACAGGAGGTGAACGTTGACTTTATGATTCAGGGTTTCAATGGCGAATCTGTTGATGAACTCTATGAACTGTCGCAGTCACTGCCACAAATTAAAAGCGCAGAGCTTAAGCTTAAAAATTCAGATATTCAGCTCTCACTGGCTAAGGGAAGAACATTGCCTACAGTGTCGTTCTCTGCCGGTTATGGCAGCTATTACAGCGACAGCCGTGAGCAACCCTTCTTCGATCAGTTTAACGAAAACAGAAACCCATCTATAGGCTTTGGCCTTAGTATCCCTATTTTCAATAATTTTCAGGCTAAAACAGCTGTAAAAAATGCTAAACTTGGGGTCAAAAGTTCTCAGATTGAGGTTAGAAGCAGAAGGCAGATGTTATACAAAGAGATTCAGCAGGCCAACAACGATGCCTTTGCTTTTTATGAGCGCTACCTTGCTTCTGAAAGAAACGTCAAGGCTATGGAGGAGTCATTCAGGTATGTGCAGCAAAAATTTGATGTTGGGGCGCTCAACACCACCGATTACTCTGTTGCAAAAGCAAATCTGTTTAAAGCACAGTCAGAATATTTCCAGTCAAAATATCAGTATGTGTTTCAACTGAAAATTCTTGATTTTTACAAGGGAAAACCAATATCTCTCTAAAATTTAAAATGATGAAAAAGAAAAATATCAAATGGATTATTGCGATTGCATTTGTACTGATAGTTGTTCTGGCTTTCTACGGCAACAGCAAAAAGAAGAGTGTAACCACCGTAACAACAGAAAAAATTTCAAGACTTACAATTATTGAGGTTATACCTGCAAACGGTAAAATTAAACCTGTTGTAGAGGTTAAGATTAGTCCGGATGTATCCGGAGAGATAGTTGAACTTAACTTCAAGGAGGGAGATCATATTAAAAAGGGAGATCTGATTATTAAGATCAAACAGGATGTCTATATATCGATGCGTGACAGAGCCGAGGCTTCACTTAACTCTGTAAAGGCTCAGCTTACGCAGCTACAGGCTCAGTTTGTTCAGATTGAACAGACCTATAACAGGACTAAAACGCTTTATCAGCAAAAGGCTCTTTCAGAGGCCGAGTATGAGAGTGCTCTATCTCAGTATCAGATGGCAAAAGAGCAGATAAAATCAGCGGAATTTAATGTAAAAAGCGCAAGCGCTGCTCTTAAGGAGGCAGAAGAGAACCTTATCAAGACGGTAATTTACGCCCCTATGGACGGTATTATTTCCAAGATGAGCGTAGAGAAGGGAGAGAGAGTGGTTGGAACAAGCCAGATGGCAGGTACCGAGCTGCTTCGGATTGCCAATTTCGATAACATGGAGGTTCTTGTTGATGTTAATGAAAACGACATAATACGTATCAAACAAGGTGATACCGCAACTATTGAGGTTGACGCATACCCTGCGCGTAAGTTTACAGGGGTTGTAACCCAAATTGCAAACTCAGCCAAGAATATTGGCTTGTCAATTGATCAGGTTACAAACTTTGAGGTTAAAATCTATATCCTGCAGGAGTCTTACTCCGATCTCTCAGCTACCGGTCGCAATCCGTTCCGTCCGGGAATGTCTGCCTCTGTTTCGATTCAGACTGCCCGTAAAGACAGCATACTTACAATTCCGCTACAGGCAATTACTACACGAACCGACCTTATTGCAGACAGCATTAAGACAAAACTAGGAATCAACGAATCTGTTGAACAGGTTTTTGTTGTAAAAGAGGATAACACAGTTGAGGTGCGTGAGATTACCACAGGAATACAGGATTTGTCAAACATAGAGATCCTTACAGGTCTTAAAGATGGTGAGGTAATTGTTACCGGGCCGTTCTCTGCAATCAGTAAAACTCTTAAAAAGGGTACTGCAGTGGCTGAGGATACCAAAAAAGAGGCAGAGAAGAAGTGATAATTCCGGAATTTAATGAATAGTAGCCCGATACTGCTTTACATTGAGACAAGCGGCGAGATATGCTCTGTTGCCCTTTCAAGGGGAACGGAGCTTATTCGTGAAATAGTTGTCAAAGAGCCCAGGGCACATGCCCGGATTATTGCACCTATGGTTGAAGAGATACTTAATAAGTCAGCTATCTCAATTTCTGATACCGACGCCATAGTTGTAAGTGAGGGGCCGGGGTCATATACAGGTCTTAGAGTTGGTGTGTCTGTTGCAAAAGGGTTGTGTTTTGGCTCGGGTAAACCGCTTATTGCAGTTGGCTCTCTGGATCTGATTGCTGTCACAGCTGCAAAAAACCGAAGCGATATTGGCTCTTTCCACACCATTATTCCTATGATTGATGCAAGGAGGATGGAGGTCTATACTGCTGTTTATAGTGCTGATGCTGTAAGATTAAGTGGTATTGAAGCTAAGATTATTGATGAAGCCAGCTTTAAAGAGCTGCTGGAGAAAGGGAAGACACTCTTTTGCGGTGACGGAGCTGCAAAGGTTCAGAGTATATTAAAACATGAAAATGCCTTTTTCACCGGGGTAGATGCAAGTGCAGGCGGGATGTTGAAACCTGCGCTTGATAAGTACAACAGAGGTGAATTCCAAGATGTGGCCTACTTTGAGCCATTCTATCTAAAAGATTTTGTAGCGGGGATATCAAAAAAAGGGTTGTTAAAATAACAACCCTTTTTTTTAAAGCAGTGATGCCACTTTCTTTTCCAATGCAGCATCGTAAATATCTTTGGCGGCTATTGTTCCGCTCTTGTCAATCACATAAATTGTGGGAACTTTCTGAATGTTGTAAGTGGTAACTGCTACCGAAGCGGCTCCCATTCCGTCACAAACGCTTATCCACGGAAGTTTTTGTTCTGCAACTGCTCTTGCCCATGCGGTCTTATCGGTATCTACAGATACCTGATAAATTTCTAGCCCGCGGCTGTTGTATCTGCTGTACAGATCCAGAAGATCCTGGTTCATCATTCTCTGGTTTGCATCGGTAGTGCTCCAGAAAGAGAGAATAATTACCTTGCCTGAAAGATCTGAAAGTGAGCGGATTTTTGCCTGTGTATCCGGCAGAGAGATATCGGGATAGCCTCTTTCTGAAGCATCCAGAATTTTGGAATTAAAAGCTTCGGTCTGTTCTCTGAATCCAATTTCGTCAAGTAATCTTGACAGATATACCGATTTTGGGTAAATGGTCTGGAGTGTATCATATACCTTTCTGAAAATAAGAACATCTCTTACATCTGCAAAGAGAGGAACATCGGGTGCAAACCTGTGATAGAGCAGCATGATACCGGTGATTGATCTTGGATTTGTATAGATATACTTGATAGCAGACTGTTTTTGCTTTACGTACAACGAACCAAGTTCTAAATTTAGCTGCTCTGCCCTTTTTAAATCTCCGCTCTTTTGAGCATCTGTCATAAGGGTATATAGTGAGTCAAATCTGTGCTGTGACCTGCCTAGCTCTCTCTCCAGTGAAGATAAAAGTGCGGTTTCGGGCGATCCCTCTATTTTGGTGCTGACACCTAG
Source organism: Bacteroidales bacterium UBA5548 (assembly GCA_002425935.1). Lineage (GTDB taxonomy): Bacteria > Bacteroidota > Bacteroidia > Bacteroidales > UBA932 > Bact-08. The sequence continues at coordinate 11,649 of DINE01000012.1, forward strand.
TGTGTCGGTAGAGATTTTCACCTTATCGCCCGGCATCAGAATCATTGAGGCAATTCTGGAGTCGTTGTGATACAGATAGTAAAACTCAGGGGAGTCGTCAGACTTTTTAACTTTATATGAAAACGTTCCTCCTGTTTTAACTGTAATGGTGTCTATACTCTTCTGTGTGTTTACATCAAGCATTTTGAGTACCAGTTTACCGCTTTGCATACCGGAAACTTCGCCCTCAATAACTGCTACCGGGCCTCGCTTTACACAGGAAATTGCCGTTAGTGACAGTAGTAGCGCAACAAATAGTTTTCTCATTTTTATTAAAGTTTGATTTTTGAAGATATCGCAGATGCAATCTCCTGCATCCGCTCCTGAGCGGGTTTAAGTTTAGATTTTCGGAAGTCAAGATCGCCCTCGCTGTTAAGCGGAACCAGATGTATGTGTGCATGAGGCACCTCCATTCCAAGAACAGCCATCCCTACTCTTTTACATGGGATAGCCTCCTTAATTCCAATTGCTACCTTTCGGGCAAATGAAAAGAGATCCGAAAACTCAGGGTTTTCGATGTCGAAGATATAGTCTGTCTCCTTTTTGGGGATTACAAGGGTATGACCTTCGGCAAGAGGGTTGATATCCAGAAACGCATAGAATCTTTCATCTTCCGCAATTTTGTAGGAAGGTATCTCTCCTGTTGCAATTTTTGAAAAAACCGATGGCATTTTATTTAGAAATTTCAAGAATTTCAAATTTAAGAATTCCCGACGGCACTTTTACCTCTACAACTGCCCCCTTCTCCTTTCCGATAAGTGCTTTTCCAATTGGTGTAGCAGCCGCAAGCTTTCCCTCTCTGAGGTTTGCCTCAGTCTCACCAACAAGTGTGTACTCAACAGTTGTGTTGTTCGACAGGTTTTTAAGTTTAACCTTATTGAGAATCTGAACATGAGTAGTATTGATTCTTGATTCATCAATAATTCTGGCATTTGCAATCATATCCTCAAGTTTTGCAATTTTTAGTTCCAGCAATCCCTGAGCCTCTTTTGCAGCATCATATTCGGCATTTTCCGATAAATCTCCTTTATCACGTGCCTCAGCAATCTGTTTTGAAATTGCCGGACGTTCCACTGATACAAGCTGATGGTGCTCTGCCTTAAGTTTCTCTAAACCCTCTAAGGTTAAATAATGAATTTTTGACATAATATAGAAAAATTAAAAAGAATCCTGCAGAACAGGACTCTTTGTCACAAAGATATTAATTTTTATCTAATAAAAAAATACTAATCGCGGAATTTGGGATTGGCCAGCTCTGAATATATGATAAACATTCTGGGGTCAAATTCACCTCCCCCGGACAGAGCATGCTTTACCTCAGCACCGGCGTTCTCATGGTCTGAGATTGCCTTGCTGTCGTATATACTTCCGGTGACATCTATCTTCTCGCTTTTAACAGGAATATCTGCAACAGGTTTCTGAAGCAGTGACTCTCCCTCTTTCTCAGGAAGTGTATCTAGTACAACCTCCGGTTCTCTAATAATAGATTCAAAAGGGTCCTCAGAATAGTAGTGGCCGGCAGAATCAAGAGGCTCATTGTCTGACTCCTCTGTATAGATGTCGTAAGGGGTACTCTCCTCTTCCTCTTTTTCAAAACCTGCAAATAGAGATGATAGCTCTTTTTGCAATTTTTCCCGCGGATCTTCATAAGGTTGCTGATCTGGCTTTATGCCCATGGCACGAGCTCTGGCATTCTCCTTTTTTTTCTTCTCGCTGTAAATCTGAAAACCCATTATGGCAATTGCGATAATGATGGTTATTATTGTTGAGTCCATTTTACCTCAGTTTTATTCCGTTATCGGGCAAAAAGTCCAGGGAACTCTCCCTGTCTTTGAAAAGCTGGAGCTTAAGTTCCTCCAAAGATGCAAATTTTTGTTCATTTCTCAACCTTCCTGCAAACTCAATTTTCAGGGAGAGTCCGTAAATATCTTCGTCGAAGTCAAGAATGTGTGTCTCAATTGTCTTTTCATTACCAAACGAGACTGTAGGGCGTGTGCCAATATTTGTGATTCCTTTGTATGTTTTACCCTGCGTCTCTACCCACACTGCATAGACTCCGTCTCCGGGAAGCAGTTTAAGTGGTTCGTAGAGTTTTATGTTTGCAGTGGGGAACCCAATGGTTCTTCCGATTCGCTGCCCTTCTACGACCACTCCCTCAAGCTGATACCTGTACCCGAGCATATGGTTTGCATGACAGATATCTCCGTTTATGATACACTCTCTTATTTTTGTAGAGCTTATGTTAATCTTTTCTTTTTTAATTACAAGGTTATCAGCCCTGAAATTCACATTTTCACTAATTAAACTCTCCTCGATATCTCCCTCTCCAAATTTTTCGACTCTCACGGGATTGATTCCAAGCTTTCTGGCTATAGCAAACATCTCTTCCTGAGTCTGGTTTATGTCGCTGCCTACTCTGTGATCATAACCAACAACAAGTGTCCTTACCCCAAATTTAACCCTAAGATATTTCCTGAAGAACTCTTCTGTTGATTGTTTTGCAAACTCTTTGTCAAAAGGGAGTATAAAAACATCGTCAATTCCCAGAGAAAGAATAAGTTTCTGTTTCTCTTCCAGAGAGTTGAGCAATCGAAACCTTACAGCATCCTGCTGCAGCACTGCTCTTGGGTGAGGCCAGAAAGTAATAACAGCCGATTTGCACCCCTTTTCGGAGGCAATTCTTTTAACTTCATTAAGGACAGCTCTGTGTCCTCTGTGAACTCCGTCAAAAAAGCCGGTACAAGCTACAACCATTTAACTAAATCAAAATCTTGTCTGTGAGGCAGCTTTGGATTACGCGCAAAGAGTCTGCCTGCCAGATTGAATGCACCTGCGGTATCGGCAAGGATTGAGCAGTTATAAACGGCAATACCTCCGTTGCATTCGGTTAGTTTAAATTCAATATTTCTTTTAATTTCGGGACTTCCGTGAAGCCCGTTTTCGGTAACAATAATCTCTACACCAATATCTTCAGGAGAGAGACCACCAATTGACAGAGTTACCTGGGCCGTATGCTCCTCTCCTACGAGAATATCACCTTTGGAATCATCCGGCTTAACAAAACTAAGCACCTCTATATGAGGCCACTCTTTTCTGACTCTGTTTTTCCACAACGCCATCTCCCTGGCCTGAGCAAAGTCATCCGAAATCATTTCGCAGTGTCGCTTTGCCAGTTTTTTGTAGTACTGCTCTATGTAATCGGAAAGCATTCTGTTTGTAGTGAAGTTTGATGCAACACGTGATATTGTATTTTTAATCATATCCGTCCATGCTTCAGGTACTCCGCTGCTGCTCCTCTTTTTATAGAACAAAGGTACAATTTCATTTTCTAAAATGTTGTAAATAGAAGCTGCATCGTATTCGTTCTGGAAATCTTGGTTTTCATATGTGTTCTCCATAGGCAGCGCCCAGCCGGCGCCCTCTTTATAACCCTCTACCCACCATCCGTCGAGTACAGAAAAATGCATCACTCCGTTCATTACTGCCTTCTCTCCGCTTGTTCCCGAAGCTTCAAGCGGCCTGGTTGGTGTGTTCATCCAAACATCTACTCCCTGAACCAGATACTTTGCAAGAGTCATGTCGTAACCCGGAACAAATAAAATCTTTCCAATGAACTGTGGCATAAGTGAGACCTCCACAATTCTTTTAATCAGGTCCTGACCCGCTTTATCTGCAGGGTGAGCCTTTCCTGCAAAAAAGAACTGTACAGGACACTCTATATTGTTCACTATTGACTCAAGTTTTGTCAGGTTGCTGAACAGTAGGTGTGCTCTCTTATATGTGGCAAACCTTCTTGCAAACCCTATTGTGAGAATATCATCTCTCAGTGCCTCCTTTATCTGAATTACCTGTTGTGGAGTATAATGCAGTGTTGCAGAGGGAAGGGAGAGCATCTTTTTAATCCGGCTTACCACTTTTCTCCTCAGCTTATTTCTTATCTCCCAAATGGTGTCATTATCTGCTCTGTAAATACCTTCAAAACATCTTTTGTCATAGTGGTGGCTCGCGAACTCCTCTCCAAAATATTTCTTGTGCAGCTCTTTCCATTCAGGGGCGGTCCATGTGGGGTAGTGTACGCCGTTGGTCACATAGCCTACATGAAGCTCCTGCGGAAGGTAGCCAGGCCAAAGTTCGGAGAGAATCTCTCTGCTCACTTTTCCGTGAAGCTTACTGACTCCGTTAATCTCCTGAGAGAGATTTGCCGCAAGGTTGCTCATCGAAAACTTTTCATTGTGGTCGGATGGATCTATTTTACCAAGAGACATAAGAACCTCCCAGGTGATTTTGAGTCTTGTGGGGTAATGAGATATATACCCGCGCAGAAGATCCTCCTGAAACGCGTCATGCCCTGCAGGAACAGGCGTGTGAGTCGTATACAGCGACGACGACCTTACAACCTCTGTTGCTTCTGCAAAGGTGAGGTTGTGCTCCGTAACGTATTCACGCAACCTCTCAAGCCCTGTAAAGGCAGCATGTCCTTCGTTCAGGTGGTAGACATCTGCATTGATACCAAGAGCCCTGAGTGCCCTTATTCCGCCAATTCCAAGCAGAAGCTCCTGTTTTAACCTGTTTTCCCAGTCACCTCCGTAAAGATGGTGAGTTACGGCTCTGTCTTCCGGCAGGTTTGCCTCAAAGTCAGTATCCAGCAGATAGAGCTCCCTCCTACCAACATCGGCTCTCCATAATCTAGCTGTCATTGTTCTTCCGGGCAAGGCCACTCCAATTGTAACCCACTCCCCTTTTGAATCCCTGACCGGTGTCACAGGAAGCTTTGTAAAATCCTGTGGCTCATATGTTGCTATCTGATCACCCTGAGCAGAGAGCTTTTGTGTAAAATAGCCGTATCTGTACAAAAGACCGATTCCCGTCATGGGAACCATCATGTCGCTCGCCTCTTTGAGATAATCTCCGGCAAGAACGCCCAATCCTCCGGAATAGATTTTAAGTGATTTGTCCAGCCCGAACTCCATACTGAAATAGGCAACAGAGTTACCGCTCTCGCTCTCTTTTTGTGCCATATATGTACTGAAGCTCCTGTACACCCTGTCAAGTTTTTCCAGGAACTCATTGCTCTCTTCCAGTTGTGAATACCTCTGTAAAGATATCTTTTCAAGCATATGTATCGGATTGCCTTCGGACTCTCTCCAAAGCTCCGGATCGACCATTTCAAATAGTTCTGTTGCCTCCTGATTCCAGCACCACCAAAGGTTTCTTGAAATTACTTCAAGATTGGCAAGCCTTGGAGGAACTCTCTTCTGTATAAGAATTCTGCTCCAACGTGGTTTATTAGAAGCGTCTCTTCTGTAACTTATGTGATCTTTAGGGTCTTGGCTTACAGGGAATACACCTTTGCGAAGAACTATTTTTTTTACTGCAAGTGCATATGCCTCTTTATAGTATTTAATCTGATTGTCCCACAAAGCAATAGTAGAAAGCTCCTTCGCCTTGACTCTTGAGTCGTGCATCTGATCTCTTGAGAGCTTTGTAACTGCGAGCATCCTTTTAAGGACCTCTCCCGTAACATAGGTGTAATTGTTGTCGTCTCTTTCAATAATCTCAATTGCATCGTGATAGTCAGAAGAGTGCTCCTTTACCCAAAGACCAAAACCTGCGAGTGTTGTAGTAATGGTCTGAACTCCAAATGCAAGGCTTTCAAGAGGCGTATAACCCCATGGTTCATAGTAAGATGGAAATACAGTAAGGTCTAACCCGCATAGAAGCTGATAATATGTTAAACCAAAGACTCCGTCATCTCCGTTAAGATATGTAGGTACAAAGAGGACCTTTACCTTGTCGCTCTTTTTATTAAGAAGAAAGAGTTCGCTTATTCTTTTAAGCACAGGATCGCTCTCCCTGTCGTAAAGTTGGTGGGAGGTGTGAGTAGGAGTTGTCATCTTATCAGGTCCATTGTTCCATGCAGGAACAAAAATCCATGCAATCACCTCTTTCTCAAGAGCATCTGAATTGTTAAGCTCTGCCAGTGCATCCAGATAGATATCGATTCCTTTGTTTTTAAACTCATAACGCCCGCTAATTCCAATCATTACGGCATCGTTCTCAATCTCTTGACCTGTCATTGCGGCTGCAACCTCAGACAATCTTCTTCTTGCTGTTTTTGAGCAGATTTTAAACTCTCCCTCTTTTGGGGTGAATGTGTTTTCAAAACCATTTGGTGTTACGACATCTACCTCTCTTCCAAGAAAATGGGCGCACTCTTTTGCTGTAATATCTGACACTGTTGTAAATACATCTGCCTCATTCGCAGCAGCCTTTTCAAGTGTATGCTTGGCATTAATATTAAACTCAACAGCCTTCTCTTCAGGAGAATACCTAAGCATATTGTCATAAAGAGGGAGATTGTTTCCTGCGATTGATCTTCCTGTAACGGTTGCATGTGTTGTGAAAAGTGTAGCAACCGGTAAATCTGTAGATTTGAGATAGAGAACCCCGGCACCTGTCATCCATTCATGAAAGTGGGCTGCCGCTTTCTGATGCGGCGCAAGATTATACCTTACAAAACTTTCAATCACTTTACCGGTGGCATATCCAAAAAGTGCGCTCTCTGTATAGTCCCAGTGTCCCGAAAGGGAGTCAACGCCGTATTTTTCCCAGAAACCTGCAAATATCTCATCTTTTGATGAGATAAACTGGCTGTAATCTACAAGTATAACTATCGGGTTGCCTGCTACATTCCACCTACCTGTTCTCACTCTGAGTCCCTCCTGAGATGCCTTTACCTTCCATGCTCTCAAAAGCTGATTATCTTCTGTGAACTCGGGGTTTTGTGCAGTCTCTCTCCAGACATCGGGCCCGATAAGGATATGATTTTTATAATCTTTTGAAAGATTGAGTGCTTTAGTAGCGATAACAGTGTGTATCCCTCCTACTTTATTACATACTTCCCAACTGACCTCAAACAGGTAATCCGGTGATACAAAACTATTTTCTGACATTTGTCCTATACTGTTTTAACTTTTTTAACTGCTCTTTTTTTAGCAGGAGCTTTCTCTGCTGCAATAACTGTTCCACTGCCCTCTCTAACAGTTGCCCTGTTACACCTTAAAAGAAAATCACTAACCACATTCATGTAGTTAATAAATGCTTCGTAGGGAGTTTCGTAGGGATTGAAATATTTGTGCACTGCTCCGTCGGAGAAAAATTTTGTGCACATATAGTAGAAATGATCGCTCTGCTGAAGTTTTCTGAAATCTGCAAGCAGTGTTTCATCGCCTGACTCTTTAACCTTTTTCTCTGCAGAGTACAGTTTATCAAAGGCTTCGTTCTGAAGTTCGTTACCCAGCCATGCGCTTGTATCTCTCTCTTCGTCTGCCCATGAGATTGGAAATGGCACATGCAGAGGTGCAACAGGCTGGTGTTTCGCACAAATTCCGGACGGAGTATCAAATACACATTTATTGGTTTTTAGAACCTCTCCGGGAAGGTGTTTAAGAAAATCAAATATTCCGGTAGATACGCTCTGGTGTTCGCCAAAAGTTTCATAATCCATAAACAGATTGACAATATCGTCTTTTTCAAGTGCCTTTGTCAGCCACCCTGTATATTTTTCAGCTGTGACCGGCCAGTTGCTCCAGTTTTGGTTTGAGAAGCGGAATGCTATATCATCACTAAGGTTAAAGTTTTTAAGCAAAAGTTTCAGTTTTGGATTTATAGCATTTGTATAGAGGTAGTTGGGGCTTTTCCATCCAAGAACATGCTTTGCCCCCTCTGTGAGCATAGCCTCATAACCCATATCTGCCACAACCGATCCAATTCTGTCTGAATAGATAAGCTCTGTATTTCGGAATACACGCGGTTTGATTCCAAACAGGGTATTAATCTTTTCGCTGTGTAAAAGAACCTGCTCCCTGAATTCATCCTCTGATATTAGAGATGCAAGAGAGTGCGAATAGGTCTCTGCAAGAAACTCAACACAACCAGTTTTTGCCAGATCGTTAAAACTCTGAATAACTTCCGGTGCAAATTTTTCAAACTGCTCTATTACGGAGCCTGTTATTGAAAATGTGACTTTAAAGTCTCCTTTATATTTGGTAATCAGATCATGAATAAGACGGTTAGCCGGAAGATAGCACCTTTCGGCAACTCTTTTAAGGATAGTCCTGTTGGCAAAATCGTCATAGTAATATGAGTTTCTGCCGATATCAAAAAACCGGTATAACCTTAGCCGGTGAGGCTGGTGTACCTGAAAGTAGAGACATATCGTTTTATCCATATGATTTAAATTTTCTTATTATTGAGTACTCGTGAGTAAATCTCCTTAACACTGTATGCGGCAGCATCCCATTTAAGCGAGTTCACCTCGTCCAGTCCGTTGCGGACTGCCATTGCCGATAATGCCGGGTATGAGAGCAGAGCGTACATTGCATCTGCCATCGCATCAATATCCCAGAAATCGACCTTTATTGCGTGTTTAAGAACTTCGGCTACGCCACTCTGTTTTGAAATAATTACCGGTACATTAGATCTCATGGCCTCCAGCGGAGATATACCGAATGGTTCTGAAACAGATGGCATAACATAGACATCGGAATATGCAAACATCTCCTTGACCTCGGCTCCTCTGAGAAATCCTGTAAAGTGAAACCTGTCGGCAATCTTAAGTTTGGCTACGTGTCTGATGCACCTGTTAAACAGATCTCCGTTACCGGCCATTACAAACCGGGCTCCGGGGTAATTTTTGAGAACCTTGGCAGCTGCCTCAATAAAGTACTCAGGTCCCTTTTGGTAGGTTATTCTTCCTAGGAATGTCACAATCTTGTCGGGAACTCCTCTGTCCACTTTTACACTTTCGAAGCTCTGAAAATCAACTGCATTATGAACGGTTACGACCTTTTCGGGGTTGATTCCGTATTTATTGATAACAATATTGCGTGTAAGATGGCTTACTGCTATTACCATATCGGCCTCTCTCATTCCAATTCTCTCAATATCATAAACCTCTGTATTGATATTCTGCCCGCTTCTGTCGAATTCGGTTGCGTGCATATGTACCACAAGTGGCTTACCACTCACTCTTTTAGCTGCAATTCCTGCTAGATATGTGAGCCAGTCATGAGCATGAATAATATCAAAATCGTATCTCATGGCAATCTCTGCGCCAACAAGTGCATACCTTGCAACCTCTTCCATTAGGTTTGTACCGTACTTGCCCGAAAATTTAAATTTTTTTCCGATACCCAGCCTGAATTCCTCTATCTGCCCCTCCTGAAGATGGGTCATCATTTGTGTAAACTCTCGAGGGTCCACATAGGGAATCATATTTGAGCCGATTCGTATAAACTGAACCTTCTCCAAAAATTCCCTGACATTGCTGCATCTTTCAGATACCTCAATATCACTTGCGTCAATTATCCTGACTGCACTTTGATCTTCATCCCCTGTGGCAGATGGCATGACAAACAGAACCTCTGTACTGTTATTAACCAGCCCTTTGGTAAGCCCGTAACAGGCTGTCCCCAATCCTCCGGATATATGTGGAGGGAACTCCCATCCAAACATCAAGACTTTCATAATCAGGCTGTTTTATATTTATCGATTAAACTTAGCGATCTTAGGAGAGATGAAACAGATCCCGAATAGGAGGTACAGCCGTGAGGCTGGTGCGGAGGGTCGCCATCAAAGAGCTCTGAAACAGACCCTATACAGTGAACAGTAAACTCCTCTTCGAAAGCCATAACCAACTCTCTTGCACTTTCCGCAAAACTCTCTCCGTATAAAGAGAGCATCGCCTCAATGTAAAAAGATAGAAGCCACACCCTTGATGTACCCTGATGGTATGCAAGGCTTCTGCTGAGTTCATCTCCGTCGTACTCCCCTTTATAAAGCGGATTTTTGGGAGAGAGTGTCCTGATGCCTCTGGCAGTAAGTAACTCTCCCTTTATTGATTTAAGTATTTTTGCCTTGGCCTCGTCATCAATAGGTGAGTACCTGAATGCACAGGCAAACAGCTGGTTAGGCCTCATAAATCTGTTCTGACCCTCCGGACCTACATAGTCTGCAAGGTGGTCTCTGCCCTCTATCTTAAAAGCTCTGTAGAAATTTTTCTCTATAAAAGTTAGAAGAGGCCTCCACTCTTTTGTAAACTCTGAGTCACCTGATGTGTCTGCCAGTTCACATGCAAATGAGAGCGCGTTATACCAAAGAGCATTTATCTCAACCTGATAACCTGCCCTCTCGGTTATTGGTTCTCCGTATGCACAGGCATCCATCCATGTGAGAGCTGTGCCCTTCTTCTCTCCCCACAACAGTCCGTTGTCGTGCATTCTTATGTATTCTCTGCTTCCGTCTCTGTATGAGGCAAGAATTGTTTTCAAAATATTTTTATACCTCTTCCAGAGTATCTTTCTTTCGCCTGTAAAGTCTGAATATTGCTGAAGAGTCCAGAAGAACCAGAGAGGGACATCTGTCATAACAGTATTTCCGGTTAGGCTTGCCTGATGGTTTTTCAGCAGTGATTCCGTTACTTTAAGAAACTCCGGTGTACCGCCACCTGCGTTAAGTGTCAGGCCCGGCAGCGATATTAAGGTTTCCCGAAGGTTTTTGTCCAGCCAGGGGTAACCGGCATATATGCAGGTTTCATCTCCTCGGTGGGTAATAAACTGTTTTGCAGATATCTTAAGGCAATTCACAAAGCTGTCTCTGTGTGATTTAGCCTCCATAATCTTTTTGAACTTTTCTGAAAAGCGGGCAGGATTCTCCTCTCTTACCGAAGCAGAGAAGATTATTGACTCGCCTCTCCTAATTGGCATTTCAAAATAACCCGGCACAAACAGATCTTCTCTTGATTCATACTGGCGCCTGCTCTCCTCTTTATACTCAATGTTATAATACCAGTCCGGATTTGAGATAAAGTCACTCTTTACATTAAGCTGAAGGTTGAGTCCCGGGAATCCTTCGTACATGCAGAATGACCTCCCTTTTGGAATCTCTGTATATCTTGTATTAGCATTTATATTGGCCTTAGAGAGGGCGTGAATATGCCTGAATGCCAGAAATGGTTTAAGTCTCAGAGTTGTGGGTGAGTGCGCCTCAAGCAGAGTATACTTGATAAAGACCTGATCTTCTCTGTCTGAAAGCATCATAACCTTTCTGAGTACCATACCCCCAACGGCGTATGTTATTGCAACAGCTTTATCAACCTCTGCATTGATAATATACTTATGCCCCCTGGGCTCATATACTTCACCGTAGCAGTGAATACCCAGATTAAACTCCTTTTGGTGCTGGATAAGTGTTTCATCAAGCGATGAAAGCAGGACATGCTTGTCACCTCCGAACTGTTCGATCGGGAGTACAAGCAGCCCGTGGTACTTTCTGGTATTGCACCCTGAAAGTGTAGTATTAAGGTATCCTCCGGCGTGGTTAGTTGAGAGAAACTCCCTCTTAAGGGAGTATTCAAGATTCACCAGCTCTCTCTTATTGAATTCAAGATAGGCCATATTCTCTCTGTATTTAGTTCCCGCAAGTTACAAAAATTAATGTTAAGATTTTATTATGATTTTGATCTTAGACAGACAAATGCGCATCTTGACGGAAGATAAAGGCTTAAGATATTTTCACCATTAAAATTATTTGTTAAGTGATTAACAGACAAATCATTCCTTTCAAATCCTCCAAATCTTGAGTCATCTGTGTCCAGGATTGGTTTATACTCCCCGGCAGGTGCGTTGAATTTCAGGTTGGTATAAGATTCTGTCGGGCTGAAATTGAACGCAAAGAGGTAATCTCCTCTCATAAAGACAAGGAGTTGCCTTTCGTTGTGCTGATACAATATATTGGGTTTATCTCCTAAAATGTCAGACTTTCTGAACAGGGATATCATCTCATTGTCGAAATTGAGCAGCCATTCGTATTTGAGATTGGTATCTGATGCCAGCGACCACTGCCTTCTAGCGTAGTGATAAGACCAGGAGTTGCCCTCTCTCGGGAAGTCAATCCATTCGGGATGACCAAATTCATTTCCCATAAAGTTGAGATAGCCGTCACCCGCAAGAGATATTGTGGCAAGTCGTATCATTTTGTGAAGAGCAATTGCCCTGTCAACAGTCATTGATAGAGTGGACTTGCTCATCGAGGTGTACATTTCACTATCCAAAAGCCTGAATATAATTGTTTTATCCCCAACAAGTGCCTGATCATGACACTCAGCATAGCTTATTGTCTTTTCGTCTGCCCTTTTTGCTGTGAGTTCATGGTAGATTTCGCCTACATTCCACTGTTCGTCTCTTAACTCCTTAATCCATCTGATCCAGTGGTCTGCTATTCCCATACTAAGCCTGTAGTCGAATCCGAATCCTCCGCTCTCAATGGGTGCTGCCAGCCCTGGCATTCCGCTCATATCCTCTGCAATAGTTACTGAGCCGGGGTTTATCTCTTTAATAAGTCTGTTTGCAAGGGCAAGATATACAAGAGCATCCTCATCCTGGTTACCGTCAAAATAGAGTTCGTAACCTGTAAAGTCCTTTCCAAGGCCGTGGTCGTGGTATATCATGCTTGTAATTCCGTCAAACCTGAAGCCGTCAAATCTGAACTCTTCGAGCCAGTATTTGCAATTGGAAAGAAGGAAGCGCAGTGTCTCACTTTTACCGTAATTAAAACACCTCGACCCCCAAGCCGGGTGAGTACCCCGGTCTCCCTCGTGAAAGTATGCACTCTCCGATCCGTCAATTGATGAAATACCCTCCAGAACATTGCTTACAGCGTGTGAATGAACCAAATCCATAATTACGGCAATCCCCATTCCGTGTGCATCGTCTATAAGCATCTTAAGCTCTTCCGGAGTACCGAATCTTGAACTTACTGCAAAAAAGTTTGATACCTGATAACCAAAAGATCCATAGTAAGGGTGCTCCTGTACTGCCATAAGCTGAATTGTGTTATAGCCTGATTTTGATATATGTGGCAACACATTTAATCTGAAATGGTCAAAACTGGCAATCTCCGGAGCTTCCGAACTCATTCCTATGTGTGCTTCATAAATAAGAGGATGCTCTATCTGAAGTGTTTTATTATTTTTCCAGATGTAGGGTTCAGGATCCCATATCTGCGCGGCAAACAGTTTGGTGACAGGGTCCTGAACGGCTCTTCTTGCGTATGCCGGTATTCGCTCTCCGCTACCTCCTTCCCAGCAAACAAGCCATTTAAAAAGATCGCCGTGCCTGAGTGTACTTTCAGGCAGCACGAGTTCGTGGTTGCCATTGCCGGTTTTGGTAAATCTAAAGGCGGGGTCCTGTTTCCAGCCATTCAGGTCACAAAGAAGGTATATATCAGTTGCATTTGGAGCCCACTCCCTGAAAAGGCGGTTGCCCCTGCCGTCGGTGTGTACCCCGTAGTAGAGGTGTGAATTGACAACAGAGCTTAATGCTTTGCCGTAACCGGCAATATCAAGACCTCTGAGAACAACCTTCTCGTATCTCTCCCTTATAACCTTACTCCAGGGTTCAAGCCAGGGGTCATCTATCCATAATCTCAACTGATTTATTTGCATTACTGTTCTATTATTTTATCCAACTCTTCACTGAAACCTCTGATCTGCTCTCTGCAGTGTTTTACCAGACTTAGCGCCTTTTTAACATCGTCAGACAAATTGGTGATATCTGCATCCGGGCTCTCAATTTTGGCTACCAGAGCCTCAAGCTCTTTAAGAGCCTCTTTATAACTAAGGCTTTCTATGCTATTCATCTCTTTTTGAATTTACTGTACAGTCAATTATTCCGTGTGCCACAACAAGGGTTATGCGGTCTCCTTCTGAAACCTGCGATGCGCTTGTTATCTTTTTCCCCTCTTTTAGGGCAATCGAGTAGCCTCTTTCGAGAATATGCAAAGGTGTTGCAAGAAGGGCTCTCTTTTCGAGAAGTTCAAGCTTGTGCTCCTCTTCTCTTACGAGCCTCTTTAAAGCCTCTTTTATTCTTCTCACCTGCCTCTCGGTTGCAGTCTCTTCGCTTGCAAATCTGGCTCTTAGAGCTGAAGCAACTCTCCCGGCAAGATAGTTCAGGTGCTGCTCCTCCTGAATAAACAGCTCAAGCAGAAAGTCTGCAGCAGCTGTTGGTGTCTTAACATTAGTGTGCGCAACCATATCCGCAATGTGGTAGTCGTGATCATGACCTATGCCGGTAATCACTGGCAGTGGAAACTGTGCAATATTAACCGCCAGATCATAATCATCAAAGCATATAAGATCCTGTGCCGATCCCCCTCCCCTGATAATCATAACAAGATCGTATGTATCGGTGCTCGCTGCAATTTTTTCCAGAGCCTGAATTATTCCCGCAGGGGCCGTATCACCCTGCATAGGGGCTGCAAAGAGTGCAATATTGAAACGGAATCCATAATCGTTCTCTGCAGTGTGGTTCATAAAATCACGGAACCCTGCTGCATTAACCGATGATATTACAGCTATGTTGCGTGGCAGCGGAGGTATTTCAAGTGAGGAGTTAACTTCGAACATCCCCTCCTCTTTAAGCCTCTGTATTGTCTTTTGCCTTGCAAGCTCCTGTTCACCTATTGTAAATGAGGGGTCGATATCAGTTACAACCAGAGAGAGTCCGTAAAGGGGAGAGTATTGTACCTGAACACATACTAGAATCTGAATTCCTTTCCCGAGTGATCTTCCGGTGGTGGTCTCGAAGTATGGTCTGAGCATTCTGAATGTTGAACTCCATATGACTGATTGAACCTTTGCAGCGAGTAAACCTCCCTCCTGTTTCCGCTCAATGAGTTCCATGTAGCAGTGGCCCCCTGTATGTATCTTTACCTCACCTGTCTCTGCCCTTACCCAGTACCTCCCGGGCAAGGAGTTTTCAATGGATTTGCCAATTTTTTCCTGCAGCTCGCTAAGTGTAATCTCCTCTCTTTTTGTCATTTTAATCCATTTTTACCTCTTCCCCTACAAATATAAGCAATAATGTTATACCTTTGCACGGTCAAAACAGCCATGAAGATTTCGCAAGCCATATTCTCGGGAAGCAGCACTCAGACAGATGAGAGGCCGGTCTCCAGATTGCCGGAATTTGCTTTTATAGGCAGATCCAATGTAGGCAAATCATCTCTTATTAATATGTTATGCGGCGTGGGGAAAATTGCCCACACATCATCAAAGCCGGGCAAAACAAGGCTCATAAACCATTTTATGATTAATCAGACATGGTACATGGTTGACCTCCCCGGTTACGGTTTTGCCAAAATCTCAAAAAAGGAGAGAGAGGGGCTGTCCAAAATGATTGACAGCTATATAAACCAATCTGCCGAACTCATGAATCTTTTCGTGCTACTGGACTCCAGACACGATATTCAGAAAATTGACCTTGACTTTATCAATCGGCTCGGAGAGGCCGGAGTACCTTTCTCACTCATCTACACTAAGTGCGACAAGCTGGGAGTAAATGGGCTTAAAGCTCAGATAGAGAAGAATAATCAGACATTGCTGGAGTACTGGGAGGAGCTTCCGCCGGTATTTGCAACGTCATCGGAAACCGGTCATGGCAGGGACGAGGTCCTGAACTATATCGAAAAACTCTTAAAATAAAATAAATCTAGCTATGGATCACCAACATAAGATAAAGATTTTTTCTTGCAGAAGCTCCAGATATCTTGCAGAGAAGATCGCAGCTGAACTTAAACTGGATCTTGGGAAATCGTCTGTCACGGTATTCAGTGACGGAGAATTTCAACCTGCATTTGAAGAGAGCGTCAGGGGTGCAACAGTATTCATTGTTCAATCGACATTTCCGCCGGTTGACAATATTTTTGAGCTGTTGCTGATGATTGATGCCGCACGCAGGGCATCTGCCTATAAGGTAATTGCTGTCATTCCGTACTTCGGTTGGGCAAGGCAAGACAGAAAGGACAGACCAAGAGTACCAATAGGTGCAAAAATGGTGGCAAATCTGCTACAGGCAGCCGGATGCGACAGGGTTATGACTGCAGACCTCCATGCAGACCAGATTCAGGGTTTCTTTGATTTTCCGGTTGACCATATTTACGCAAGTTCAATATTTTTACCGTATCTGAGAGATCTTAAACTAGACAACCTCTCAATTGCTGCCCCTGACATGGGTGGTGCAAAGAGGGCAAATGCATACTCAAGAATTCTGGGTTGTCCGCTTATTATTTGCCACAAATCAAGAGAGAAGGCAAATGTTGTAGGTTCTATGACCGCAATCGGAGAGGTAGAGGGCAGGAATATTGTTATTATTGATGACATGATTGACACTGCCGGCACCATAAGCAAAGCGGCCGATATGTTAATGGAGAAGGGCGCTGTGAGCGTAAGGGCTCTGGCAACACATGCCGTACTTAGCGGACCGGCCTATGAGAGAATCGCCTCGTCACAACTGCAGGAGGTAATCATTTCAGATACAATTCCACTGGTTGTCAATCCAAATATCGACAGGAGTAAAATTAAGGTTCTCTCCGTTGCCGAAATTTTTGCAGATGTTATTAATAAAGTATATAACTATCAGTCAATCAGCACAAGTTTCATATTTTAAGCAATGAAAGAGATTGAATCAGATAAGGTATTTGCAAGACTCGTTAAGGGTGTTTCAGATTTCTTCCGTGAAAACGGAAAAGAGAGAGCCGTAGTGGGGTTATCGGGTGGAATTGATTCCGCGGTAGTACTCTGCATTGCAGCCGAAGCTCTTGGAAAAGAGAATGTACATGCTGTTCTGATGCCGTCTCCTTTTTCTACACTCCACTCAGTTACAGATGCAGTGGAGCTGGCCTCAAATCTTGGTGTTTCGTACAATATAGTTCCAATAGAGGCTATTTATAACAGATATGTTAAGGAGCTTGAAGAGTTCTTTTGTGATGAGATAAGGGAGATTACAATTGAGAATCTGCAGGCCAGAATCAGGGCAGATATTCTTATGGCTTACTCCAATCAGACAGGAGCGCTTCTTCTGAACACCTCCAATAAGAGTGAGCTTGCAACTGGTTACGGAACATTGTATGGTGACCTAAGCGGAGCCCTTATGGTAATTGCCGATCTGTATAAACTTGAAGTTTATTCTGTTGCAAGGTATATAAATCATGTAAAGAGCGTAATTCCTCAAAATACAATTGACAAGGAGCCCTCTGCAGAGCTGAGGATCGACCAGAAGGACAGCGATACTCTTCCTGAATATCACATTCTGGACCCGATTTTGCATATGCTTACCGAGGAGGGTAAAAGCCCGGAAGAGGTTATCTCTTCAGGAACTGAAAGAATACTGGTTGACAGAATCTTAAAGCTGAAACAGAGCTCTGCTTTTAAGGTATATCAGCTGCCCCAGATGCTTCAGATTGGTGACTCACCGCTACAGCCTCCTTTTAAATGTATAAAGTGTTAAAAAGATGTCACTGTTTTTACTTACAATAGTTTTAGTCGCACTCTGCGTAGTGCTTTTATCTTTCAATATTATTTTCCGTAAGAACGGAAAGTTTCCGGATACCGAGATAGGTCACAATAAAGAGATGAGAAAGCTTGGCCTTAGGTGTGCCAAAACAGACGAGAGAATCCTCTGGAAAAAGGGGAGCTCCTGCTCTTCCTGCGCATGCGGTCACTCTGAGGAGTAATTCGCAGGTTTGCAATTATTGATTACCTTTGCACCCGTTATGAGTATTTTAGCTATAGTCGGACGCCCTAATGTGGGCAAATCCACTCTTTTTAACCGCCTCGTAGGTATGAGGCAGGCCATTGTTGATGAGGTGGCGGGTGTAACCCGTGACCGCCATTACGGCAGATGTGAGTGGAACGGAAGAGAGTTTTCTGTTATTGATACAGGCGGTTATGCCGTTAACTCCGAGGATATATTTGAAGAGGAGATCCGTAAACAGGTGCTTCTTGCAATTGAAGAGGCAGATGCAATTCTGTTTATGTGTGAGGTGCATACAGGGATAACCGACTATGATAATGTGATTGCAGATATTCTGCGCAGATCAAAAAAACCTGTACTCGTGGTGGCAAATAAGGTTGACACCGGCGACAGAATGTTTGATGCATATGTTTTTAACTCTTTCGGATTGGGTGAACCGTGGGCAATATCATCGGCAAGCGGAAGCGGAACCGGAGATCTGCTTGATAAGGTTCTTGAGATACTTCCACCGGAGAGTGAAGTTAAAGAGGAGGAAGTCAAAATACCTCATATTGCAATTATCGGTAAGCCAAATGTTGGTAAATCTTCTCTTACAAATGCCCTTCTGGGTGAGGAGAGAAATATAGTTACTCCTGTAGCAGGCACCACAAGAGACTCAATATCTACCTATTACAATAAATTCGGGCACGAATTTATGCTTGTTGATACTGCCGGCCTCAGAAAGAAGACCCGTGTGAAGGAAGATCTTGAGTTCTACTCGGTTATGAGGTCAATCAGAGCAATTGAGTACTCCGATGTGTGTATTTTGATGGTTGATGCTCAAATGGGTGTAGAGCAACAGGATATGGCAATTTTCAATCTGATTATTAAAAACAGAAAGGGTTGCGTAATTGTGGTTAACAAATGGGACCTTATACCTGACAAGGGCCCTAACACAATGAAGGAGTTCACCAAGAACATAACGAACAAGATTGCACCTTTTAATGATATTCCGATAGTGTTTACCTCTGTTATAAACAAACAGAGAATTCTTGATGTGCTCAATAGTGCTGCAAAGGTTTACGAAAACAAGAGTAAAAGAATCCCTACATCAAAGCTGAATGAAGAGATGTTGCCTGAAATAGTCAATTATCCTCCACCTGCAGTCAAAGGCAAATACATAAAAATTAAGTATGTAACGCAACTTCCTACGCCATCACCATCTTTCGCTTTCTTCTGTAACCTGCCTCAGTATGTAAGGGAGGATTACAAAAGATACCTTGAAAACAGGCTGAGGGAGAAGTTCGATTTTTCGGGTGTGCCAATCCAGATTTTCCTGAGACAAAAATAAAGAGCTTTAAGCCGGTATATATACTGAGAAGCATGCACCTCCGAGTCTTTCGGAGGTGTTGTATTTTACAGCCCCCTGACTCTGCTCCATAATGCTCCTGCAGATGGCAAGTCCAAGGCCGGTTCCCCCGCTCTTAGTTGTAAAATTTGGCTTGAACAGCCTGTGAGTTAAAGAGTCAGGCACACCAGCACCATCATCATGAACTGCTATCTCATAAAAGTGCTCTGCTCGTGCAAGAGTTACCAGAATATTGCCACTCTCCTGTGATTCGACTGCCTGATATGCGTTGGATAGCAGATTTACAAGAACTCTGGTAATTTGCGTTTTTCTTGCTGTCACAAATGCATCCTGAACTCCGGATTCAAATGTAAGGGTAATATTATCCCTTGTGTTAAAGAGGATTATCTGCTCTTTAACCACTGTATTAAGATCAAACCTTGTGGAGTCTTCGGAGTAGAACCTTGAGAAACTTGAGAACTCACCTGCTGCATCTGATAGAATATCAATCTGCTCGATAAGCGAGTTTGCAAGTGCGTCAAACCTCTTTGGCCAATCCTTGACCCCCTGCTCTTTTAGTCTCATAAGGTGTTGAATACTCAGCCTCATTGGGGTTAGCGGATTCTTTATCTCATGTGCTATCTGCCTGGCCATTTCGCGCCAAGCCTGCTCTCTCTCTCCCTGGGCAAGTCTGGTGGTGCTTTCGTTCAGGTCATCAACCATTTTATTATAAGCTGCAACCAATATTCCAAGTTCGTCCCTGTTTGTGTAGTTGATATGCTCCGGTTGCTGAGAGAGGTCTAGCAACTGCATCTTTTTACTAATCTCTGCCAGAGGCTTGGAGATTGAGTTGGATAGCGCTATACCGCCAAATACGGCTCCAATCAGAAGGAGCAGATATATATTAATTATTGCCGCGATTATCGATGAAGCATCTTTCCTGAAATCACTCTGTCGGGAGAAGTAAGGGATGTTGGCAATAGCAACCAGTTTTCCATCCACATTAAAGAGCGGCGCATAAAGCGAATAGTATGTGAGATCACCAACCCTCTCTCTGTTAACAAACTGTTTCTTATTGTTATAGACAATCTCTCTGAAGGCAACCGGATTCATCCGTGTCCCGAGAAGATAACGGTCAAAGACTTCGCTGCGTGTAGTCCTCAGCAGCAATCCATCTGAACCATATACGTTTATATCAATTTGGGCTGTATTTGACAAACGGTTCATCGCCTCAAGAAGCCTGAGGTTATTAAATTGCTGATCGTTATATCTTTGTGCGAATTTACTGTAAATAGAGAGTGAGGACTGAACACTGCTCATCTTCTCCTCCATCTGCTCTCTGTTGGACTCGTTAAAATATCTGATAGAGAACCAGATACTTCCTGCCCCCATTGCAACCAGGGCAAAGACTAAAGATGAGATAATCAGCACTGTGATTTTCCATCTGAACGAACTTTTGGGAAGTGTATAAACAAAACCTTTGTGGCGAATTCTTATTAACCCCAGTATCATAAGGGAATAGAACAGCATCAGGTAAGAGAAAGAGACTGTGTACTGAAAAGTGTTCCTCTCCTGTCTGGAAATAATGATAATGTTCTCTTCCGAAATCTTATTAATAAAGTGAAGATATCCGTTACTCCTCTCTGTTTTGAATCCTGTATCGAGCTCCTTATCGTATGAGAGTGAATAGTTATACCTTCCTCCATATGATATAAGCCTGTTATTAAGATATTTGGCATATGAATAACCTGAAGGAATATTGTATGAGTCAATTTTTTTATGATCCAGAAGAAGATCAGGATAGCCAATTGACTCTCTTAGAAATTTACTGTCCAACTCAATATAAAGCAAGATCTCCTGACCAAATGCATACACCGGAAAAACGCCAAGATAACTTATCCTTCCGTTGTAGTTGTTCATAAAGAAAAATGAGGAGTTTTCACCAAGTCTCATTCCGTATCGCTTAATCTCTGTCTCGTAGAAACTGTTGCAGTGTACCGGAGAGGCGTCTTGATTAGAGATTTCAGTTATGAGCATTGAGTTTGGCCTGCACGTGGTAATCCGCATATCGTATTTCTGGAGAATGCTCCAGAAGTAGGCCTCAGTAAGACGGTTGCTTATCATCTCTGAGTTTTGGTCCACAGTAACCCAAAGCCTGATTATCGGGTCATTTTCGATAAACTTTTCAATACTTCTGAGCTGTAGCTCCATTGTAAGATCTCTCTCGACAGACATTTTTGTTGTCCAAACCCTGTTCCTGTTGTACTCTTTGATAAATCCGTAGTAGCTGACTGTAGCAAGAGTAAAGAGAGATACAAATGTTATGAAGATGGCAATAGGAGTCCTCTCCATAAAGGAGATTCTTTTTCCTGAAACAAGAAGCGGTCTGAGTAGTTGTAATGAGAAGAGGAGGGCCAGAAACAGTAACCCGTATGAGAGATAAACAAGCAGAGTGTATTCCGAAATCTCGTCTATCTTATACAACTCCATTACAATATTGGAGTTAAGGATAAGGGATTTAAGGCTAAGGTATATATAGGGCAGCAAAGCCATTGGAATTATCAGAAAAACGACTGTCAGTACTCTCTTTCTGAGCGGTGATGACTTAAGAATTATAAGTGCCAGGCTCTTTCTTATCATAAACAGAGCCATAATTAACAGGAAAATCAATATGTTGTTTATGAGCAGATCGCCCAGAGAACTAAAAATTCCAAAGTCGGCGTACAGATTTGGGGAGAATATCTCAAGTTCACCTTGCAGCTCTCTTGCCTGATATACTGCCACAAACCGCAGTACTGCAAGTCCCGCAAAGAGTGAGAAGAACTCTTTCACTCCCCTCCTCTTCTGAAGATTTGAGAATAGTGCCAGTATAACAGTAAGTATAGCAAACCATCTTAATGCAACTCCGGCGCTGGCTCCCTTCCCAGGCAAAGTCTTAAGAACAGAGAAGAGAACTCCTCCGTCCTTGCCGTGGACAATGTACGATTCATCAAAGGTTACAGGGACAATCGAGAGCTGCCTTCTTAGATAAAAGTTGGGATTTATGCTGTTACTCAGAGCGCTGTTTTCTGTCGGGTATTCTGTCTGGACAAGAAGTGCAGAGACAACAGTCTGATTATCTTTTACTATTACATTAACAATATACCAGGCCGAGCCCAGATTTACATACTGCTCAACGAGCTTAAGGTATGCCAGGGGTGTATTTGTCACAACCCTGCTGTTGAGGTGATTTATTCTGTAACCGTAAGGAAAATAGAAGATATCGTCATTGGAAATTGGGAGCTGATTTGCCCAAGACTGTAAGGTATCATCAAAATAGCGGTAGATAACCATATCTTCCGGCAGATCTTCAAAGCTGATAAACTCATTCTCCGGGAGAGCGAGCGTCTTTACTGCAAACTGCTCAAGAATCTGCTGTCTTTTATGTATGACCGATTCAAGCCGGGCAACCTCCCTGTCCATGGAGCCCGGTGTAGAGAACTCAAGAAACGATGCAATGGTGAAAAAGAGCGCACACAGCCACAGTATTGTGGTTCTCCTGCTCATTGCCTCTTTGAAGTTCACCTTTAACATCTATTTGTGGTGGTATGGTTCTCCTTTAATAATTGTATATGCCCTGTAAAGCTGCTCCAAAAATATTACTCTTACCATCTGGTGAGAAAAGGTCATTGGGGAGAGCGATATCAGTTCATCTGACCTTTTGTAAACCTTTTCGGAAAAGCCGTACGATCCACCAACAGCAAAAATCGTACATTTTATACCTCTTATGGTTAGTTTCTCAATCTTTGAGGCAAACTCCTCAGATGACAAGCGAGCCCCCCTCTCATCCAAAAGCACCAGATAGTCGCTCTCTTTAACATTTTTTAGAATAAGCTCACCCTCTCGCTCCTTGATTTGATCAGGTGTCAACCCTGCTGTTTTTTTAAGCTCCGGAATCTCTTTGACCAACAGAGATGTATAATGTTTCAGCCGGGACAGATAGAGATCCGATCCATCCTTAATCCACGAATAATCTGTCTTTCCGGTAAGCAGTAACTCTGTCTTCATCTTTACAAAATTACTATTTATTTGACATTTATCGTGGAATTGTATTAATTTTATGGTTTAGTCTTATGGCTTGATTTTTGCTTTTTCTTCCGTAGTGAGGAATAATTTATGGGAAAGAGGGTTCTGATTTTATTAACGCTGTTGTTAAATGTTGCCGGTTTGTACGGGCAACAGTCTGTTGTACAAAACAGAGAACAGGATGTATTTGTGCCGATTGCCAAGTATATACAAAATGGCGATGCAGAGAGGTTGTCGGTCTGGTTTGCGCCAAGTCTTGAGCTTGACATTCTGGGCTCTACGAATGTTTGCAGCAGACAACAGGCTAAACAGATTGTAAAGGAGTTTTTCAGTGAATACTCTCCAAAGAGTTTTGTAATATCTTACCGTTCAGGTAAGGCTCCTATGTTATATGCAATAGGTAATCTGAGTGCGGGTGGCAACAAATTCAGGGTGACACTTTTTGTAAAAACACAATCTGACGGAAATTTTATCCAGCAGATGCGTGTAGAGAAAGAGTAGTCTAGCGGAAAACCGGTTTTGCAAAAGCAATAACATCGTCCTTTGTGATTTTGTTATTACTCAGAATCATAAGCCTTTCAACAACATTTCTAAGCTCCCTGATATTTCCGGTCCACCTGTAAGTTGATAACTCTTCAACTGCATCGGCATCAATCTCCCTGAATGGCATTCCGCTTTCAGATGAAATTTGCTCCAGAAAATATTTTGTAAGCATCGGTATATCCTCTTTTCTCTCTGCCAGAGGAGGAACGTGTATCACTATAACGCTGATCCGGTGATAGAGGTCCTCCCTGAAGGTGCCTTTTGCAATCTCTTCGGTAAGGTTTTTATTGGTTGCAGCAACTACTCTCACCTTTACATTAATATCTTTATCGCTGCCCACTCTTGTAATCTTGTTCTCCTGAAGCACTCTAAGCACCTTTGCCTGAGCAGCAAGACTCATGTCACCTATCTCGTCAAGAAAAAGGGTCCCGCCGTCTGCCTGCTCAAACTTCCCTTTATGCTGCTTTACAGCTGATGTGAATGCCCCTTTTTCGTGTCCAAAGAGCTCACTCTCTATTAGTTCTCCCGGTATTGCAGCACAGTTTACCTCAACAAATGGCATCGTATTTCTTGAGCTCTTTTCATGCAGCCATCTTGCCACAAGCTCTTTTCCGGTTCCGTTCGATCCGGTAATCAACACTCTGGCCTCTGTCGGAGCCACCCTGTCTATCATATCCTTGATTCTGGTTATTGCCGGAGATACTCCTACAATTTCCGGAATCCGGGAGACTCTCTTTTTAAGTATTTTAGTCTCCTTTACAAGGTTTGTTCTGTCTGTTGCGTTTCTAAGCGTAATCAGAATTCTGTTCAGATCCAGAGGTTTCTGAATAAAGTCAAAAGCCCCCTTTTTGATACACTCAACTGCCGAGTCAATTGAACCGTGGCCCGAAATCATAATCACAGAAGACTCCACGTTTGACTCATTGAGTTTGTCCAGCAACTCCATTCCATCCATGTTTGGCATCTTGATGTCGGAGAATATTACATCGAAACTCTCTGCCGTAGCCATCGCAAGCCCTTCAACGCCGTCCGCTGCAAGTGAAATTTCGTGTCCTTCAAACTCAAGAATCTCCTTTAGTGTGTTCCTGATGGCTTTTTCGTCGTCAATAATCAGAACTTTCATACTATTAATCAGTTATCGTTAAAGTGTTGATGCAATCTCTGCCATATAACCCTCTTTAAGAGAGAAAGATGACTGATAGAGCTCTTTAATTTCCAGTTTTTTGATGATGTACTCTACAAAAATACTGCCTAAAACCATATAGTCAACCCTCATTGGAGACATTCCCTTCATCTCTCTTCTCTCACCTGAAGTTGATGCTATGAGCATATCATTCAGATTTAAAAATTTATCTATCGGAAGCTCAATTGCCGGCAGAGCTCCGTCATCATCCGGCCAGATTATCTCCCTAAGTGTGTCAAACGAGCCGGAGCAGCCCACCATAAATGATGGTTTGTGCAGCGCATACTGTTCAAAAAGAGTGCCCAGCGACCTATCCAGATATCTTTTGTACTCTTCAATCTCTTCACCCGAAATGGGGTCCGAAGGGTTGAGCAGCTCCTTCATTCTTACAACTCCAAGCGGAAAACTCTCTTTCCAGTATATCTTATCTTTATCAGCTATAATAAATTCATTGCTTCCACCTCCGATATCCAGAATCAGCACCTTTTGATCATACATCAGAATTGACTCCCGTACACCTTTGTAAATTAGCTCTGCCTCTCTCTCCCCTGAAATAATCTCAACATCAATCCCGAATCTATCCCGGATCATAGCTGCCAGATTTGTACCGTTTGAGGCATCCCTGAAGGCAGAGGTGGCAAATGCCTTTATAGTATCTGCCCCGCCTTCGCTTTGGATGTGCGCACACATCTGCTCAATTGCATCGAGCGAACTTGTAATTGCCTCCTGAGAAAGCTCACCCCCGGAAAAGCCGCCTTTACCTATATGGGAGCCAACTTTTACAATTTTTTTTATATCACATTTATCTTTTGAAACCCAGGCAATCAGAAGGTTGAAAACGTTAGTACCAAGGTCAAAAACAGCAAGTCTCATTAAAATTATTTTTACAAAGATAATCCTTTTTTGCGTATGTTTGTTCTCATTACAGATATGGAGAAAAGAGGAATAATCATAGCAATTGACGGCCATTCGTCAACAGGTAAAAGCACATTTGCCAAAAGAATAGCAGCCAGATACGGGCTGGTTTATGTAGATACGGGGGCACTCTACAGAGGTGTCACCCTGTTTGCAATCAGAAGCGGGTTTATCAGTGAAGCGGGAGAGATCAACGGAGAGAGACTCTTTAAAGAGTTACCAAATCTAAGGCTCCGGTTCGGTCAGGCCACAGGCAGTTCAGGAAGTGAGCTGCTAATGAATGGCCGGATTATTGAGAGTGAAATCAGAGGGCTGGAGGTTGCCTCTAAAGTGAGTATAGTGGCTGCGCTTAAACCTGTGAGGAACTATGTTGATGCAATTCTTAAAGAGTATGGCGTAACAGGCGGAGTGGTTATGGATGGAAGGGATATAGGAACAGTAGTGTTTCCGGATGCCGATCTTAAAATATTTATGACTGCCGACCCAAAGGTTAGGGCAATGAGGCGTTACCGTGAGATGGTAGCAAGAGGAGAGGAGGCCAACCTTGATGATGTTTTAAAGAATGTGATTGAGAGAGACTATCTTGACGAGAACAGAGAAAACGCACCGCTCAGAAGGGCAGAAGATGCTGTTTTTCTTGACAACAGCGATATGACAGAAGATGATCAGATGTTATGGGTAGAGAAGTTAATTGAAAAGAGATGGAGCCGGAAAGAAAACTGAATCTTATTGTTGATGTTGACAGCAAGTCAGGCTTTTGCTACGGTGTGGTAAAGGCCATTAGACAGGCTGAAAACTATCTTGAAAAGAGCGAAAAGTTATATTCACTCGGTGCAATCGTGCACAACAATACCGAACTTTCGCGATTAAGCGAAAAGGGGATGGAGGTGATTGACCACAAATCTATGGAGAACCTTAAAGACTCAGTACTCTTTATCAGAGCCCACGGTGAGCCTCCATCTACATACAGTACTGCTGAGCAGAATAATTTGAAAATAATTGACTGTACATGCCCTGTTGTTCTAAAACTTCAGCAAAGAATAAAGGAGAGCTATAAAACATTGTCAGAGAGGGGAGGAACACTTCTGATTTTCGGGAACAGAGGTCATGCCGAGGTTAACGGACTTGTTGGTCAGGTGAACGGAGATGCTGTAGTGATTGAGAAGATGGCCGACCTTGATGTTGTTAATTTTTCAAAACCAATTGCAATATTCTCTCAGACCACAAAAGATCCTTCGGAGTACTCTGCATTAGTTTCCGAAATAAAAATGAGAATTGCCAAAGCCGGCGGACCTCTTGAGGATTTTAACTCGAATAACACAATATGCCGCCAGGTCTCTTCACGTCACCCTCACCTGAAACTATTCGCAGCGGAGCATACAGTTGTAATATTTGTAAGCGGTAAAGAGAGTTCAAACGGCAAGGTACTTTTTGAAACATGCAAATCGGTAAATGAGAGGTGCCACAAAATTGAAAAGGCAGATGAGATCAGCAGTGAATGGTTCAGTTTTGGAGATAAGGTTGGGGTGTGCGGAGCCACATCTACTCCAATGTGGCTGCTCGAAGAGATTGCCGCAAAATTGAGACAGCTTTAACTCTTTAGATATCAATCCACACAATGCAGGACAAAGGCAACAAAGAGATATTTGCCCGGGTTATACTTCCTCTGAGGTTTGACGGAGAGATCAGCTATTCGGTGCCCTCTGAAATTTCAGATAAAGTCTTTACCGGCAGCTTTGTGAATGTTAAGTTTGCCGGAAAGAGCTACACTGCAGTTGTTGATGCAGTCGAGACAACACCCCCCAGCTATAAAGGCAAAATTCTGGATATAGAATCTCTTGCTGGCATCAAACCTGTTCCGGTTGCAATCGTTGAACTATGGAGATGGATTGCTGACTACTATATGTGCTCAATTGGTGAGGTGTACAGAGCTGCACTACCCCCTCCCCTGGTTAAAGGCAAGTCTAAAAGAGCTAGAAAAGCTTCCGCAGGAGAGATAGAGAACGAGCAGCCTAACATTTTAAGTGATACCCAGAAAGAGGCAGAATCAGTAATTCTGGATCAGATCTCAAAAGGAATTCCGGTATTACTTAAAGGTGTAACCGGTTCCGGGAAAACCGAGATATATATCTCTCTGGCAGCTAAAATGTTGCAAAATGGAAACAATGTGCTCTATATGCTACCCGAAATTGCACTGAGCAGACAACTTAGCCACAGACTTGAGAAGATATTCGGAGAAAAGTTATTAGTTTATCATTCAGGGCAGACCTCCGCTGAGAGGAAAAGTGTACACGAAAAAATTCATGAGGGAGCAGGGCCTTATATTGTCCTGGGTCTCCGGTCATCTGTTTTTCTGCCATTCAGTTCGCTGGGGCTTGTAATTATTGACGAAGAGCACGACTGGTCATATAAGCAGAACGAACCTGCTCCAAGATACAACGGGAGAGATACAGCTCTTATGCTTGCAAAACTGCTCAATGCCGGAGTGGTCTTGGGGTCTGCCACTCCATCTCTGGAGAGTATCTATAACACAGCAACTGGCAGATTCTCTCTGACTGAGTTAAAAGAGAAATTTTTTTTAGATCATAAACCTGTAATTGAGATAATTGACACAATCAGGGAGGGTAAGCGCGGAAAAATGCAGGGGATCTTCTCCTCTGCAGCTCTTGAGTCTGTCGAAAATTGCATTAAAAACGGGCAGCAGGTACTTATCTTCAGAAATCGAAGATCGTATTCTCCTCTTGTTCAATGTATATACTGCGGAGAGATCCCAAAATGTGAAAATTGTAATGTCTCATTAAGTTACCATAAGTCAAAAGGAGTTCTGTTGTGCCATTACTGCGGTAAAGGTATCCGTTTCAATACAATTTGTACTAAATGCGGAAAGCCTGGTTTGAAAGAGAGAGGCTCAGGTACCGAGATGGCAGAGGAGCAGATTGCTAACCTTATGCCGGGTGTAAAAATCGCAAGATTTGATGCCGAGACCACTCAGAGCAGGAGCAAACAGAAGAGAATAATCCGTGAATTTTCAAAAGGGGAGATTGATATTATTGTTGGAACTCAAATGCTGAGTAAGGGGTTTGATTTTGGAAATCTTAATCTTATCCTTATTCTTAATGCTGACTCGATGTTCGCGGCAGAGGACTTCAGAGCCGGGGAGCGAGGGATGCAGATGCTAATACAGCTCGCCGGACGAGGAGGCAGAAGGGATACTCCGGCCAAAGTTATTATTCAGACTGCTCAGCCTGAACACAATATTATAAAAATGTTTGAAAGAGGCGAAGAGGACTGCATAACAGAGCTTTCAGAGCGCAAGGAGTTTGGATACCCCCCTTTTACACGGCTTATAAGAGTAATTGTCAAACACAGGGATTCCAAAATTTTGGGAGTATTTGCAGAGAGATTTGCCGGATATCTTAAATCATCTGACACACTTGGCTTTACCGGCCCCTTCCCGCCTCCGGTGGATTTTGTAAGGGGCGAACATATTCTTCACTTTTTCGTAAAGCTCCCAAGAAGTAAAGATATTCAGATTGTAAAAAAAGCAATGTATGAGAAAGCTGTTGAGCTGGTAAAGAGAGAGGGAGGCGGAATTAAGCTCTGGTTTGACGTGGACCCTTATTAGATTTTATAAAAGTTTTGTAAATTTGCGTGATATACCGGAATAATCTCTTAAATATTATATGGGAAAAATAATTGCTATTGCTAATCAGAAAGGGGGAGTTGGTAAAACAACCACTGCCATTAACCTGGCAGCATCACTCTCTGTGATGGAGAAAAAGGTGTTGTTGGTTGACGCAGACCCTCAGGCCAACTCAACTTCGGGGCTGAATTTTGACCCCGATTCAAACTCAAAGAAGACCCTTTATGAGGCATTGATTGGCAAGGTTGCCATTGAAGATATCCTGCTTGACACAGAGGTTGCGGGGCTTAAAATCGCTCCTTCACATATCAATCTCGTTGGTGCCGAGATAGAGATGCTCAACATTCCCGAAAGGGAGCTTGTGATGAAGAAATTTCTTGACCCTCTTAAGGAGGCATATGATTATATAATAATTGACTGCTCTCCCTCATTGGGGATTATCACAATAAACTCTCTCTCTGCTGCAGATTCTGTACTGATACCTGTGCAATGCGAATACTTTGCCCTTGAAGGGCTTGGTAAACTGTTAAACACAGTAAAACTTGTTCAGAACAGACTCAACACTAACCTCCAGATTGAGGGATTCCTTCTGACCATGTTTGACAGTCGTACAAGGCACTCAAATCTGGTGGTAGATGAGGTAAGAACACACTTCGGAGAGATGGTTTTCAAAACCATTATTCAGAGAAATGTAAGACTCACCGAGGCCCCTTCACACGGAAAACCGGTAATTCTTCATGATGCTCTCTCCACAGGTACCAACAACTACCTCAATCTTGCAAAAGAGATAATTAAAAAGAACTCATGAATATGAAAAAATCTGCTCTGGGCAGAGGATTGGGTGCCCTCATCTCCGACATAGACAACCTGAATCTTAACAAACCGCTTGTTTCACCGGGAGAGGCAACACTCTCATCAATATCTGAGATTCCACTGGACCAGATAGAGGCTAATCCTTTTCAACCCAGAAGTACATTTGACGAGGAGCTGCTCGAAGAGCTGGCTGAATCTATAAAGGCAATGGGCCTTATTCAACCAATAACCGTGAGGCTTACAGGTGCCGGTAAATATCAGATAATAAGCGGAGAGAGAAGATTTCGTGCCTCGCTACTTGCAGGACTGACACATATCCCGGCCTACATCCGGACAGCCGACGATCAGGGGATGCTCGAGATGGCAATTGTAGAGAATATTCAAAGGGAAAATCTTGATGCAATTGAGGTAGCGATTAGCTTTCAGAGACTTATAGAAGAGTGTGACCTGACTCAGGAGCAGATGGCAGACAGAGTCGGTAAAAAGCGTGCGACTGTTACAAATTACCTCAGGCTTCTTAAGCTACCGGCAGAGATTCAGCTTGCAATAAGGGCAAAGAGAATTACCATGGGGCACGCGAGAGCACTGCTAGCATTAGAGAGCCCCAAAAAGCAGCTCAAGCTTTGCAGCAACATTATTGAGAACGACCTCTCTGTTAGACAGGTAGAAGAGAAGATACGGAAGATGACAGAGATACCTCAATCTAAGCCTGTTACCGAAGAGCCACCACATGATCTTGATGAATCTTACTTCAGGTTACTTGATTTTCTTGGAAAATATTTCAACAACAATATTAGTCTCAAAAAGGACGGAAAAGAGGGAGCAGGCTCAATTACTATCAGATTCAGCGGAGATGACGAGATCATTAATTTCATCAACGCCATAGAAAAAACAAATCTGTAGTCACATGAAGCAACGCCTCTTATTTTTGCTTCTGCTGACTGTGATTTCTTATAACTCAACAGCTCAGGTCACCGGACAGATGCAACAGGTGCGTCCTCCTGGAGCACCAGGCAATCCACAACAGAATCAAACAGATACCAATTACGTTTATAACAGAAAACCTCCCTATACATTAAAGCGGTATTTTAAAAGTCTTGCAGGTAAAGACAGTATGAATATCAACCGAATGTGGGCAGGTTCACTCATTTTACCGGGCTCTGCACAGTTGTACAACAAAGAGTACTGGAAGATACCTGTTATTTACGGAGCAATCGGAGGGTTTGCATATGCCGGATACAGAAACAACACTCTTTGGCACGAAACAGGAGATCCGGGATACAAAAACGCACGTAACCTTTTCTATCTTGGTGCAGCGCTCTCTTACTGGGGCTCGGTTATGGACGGTATCTCAAATTATAAGTATCACAAAGATGTTCTTCCTGCCAGAGCATCGCTATATTCAGCAATGTTGCCCGGCCTCGGGCAGATATACAACGGGGACTACTGGAAGGTACCGATTTTCTACGGAGGTTTTATAACTGTGGGATATTTTATATCTTCGAACAATTCGCAGTTTCAGCGGTATAAGTATATGTACTACGAAACAAGTAACCCCGAGTCGCCACTTTACGGTAAATACAATGCGCAGACAATGAAGTACTATAAAGATACATACAGACGTTACAGAGACTACTCCATTCTTACAGGGATAGTTGTTTATGCTCTGAATATCATTGATGCAAATGTTTTTGCCCACCTCCAGGATTTTGACATTAGTGAAGACCTTACAGCATCGTTTGTTCCCGGTGTCATTATGCCTGTGAATCCTCAGTTATCCTACAATGTCGGCCCTACCGTTGGCCTTAACCTCAAACTAACATTTTAACTTACGATGAGAAAGACCGTATCTATTATTTTACTTTCATTTTTTGCAGTAATATTACCGCAAACAGCTAACTCCCAGATCTTTTCAAAAAAACCTTCGAGGAATGCACTTATTGCGGAAATTGAAAAGATGAAGAGAACAATAGACTCTCTTAAACAGGAACTGGAATTCAGCTCTATACCGCTGATAGACACAGTAAACTCTTCAGACTCTATAAATCCGGGCGGACTGAGCTTTTTTGACAGCGAAGATTTCATTGAGCCTCAGGTCTCAACCGATAGCCTGCTTAGCCTCTGGTATGTTCAGAGAAATATGAAAATTGACGAGAACTCAATAATTAACCTTGAAGACGAAGTTCTGACATCTGATACTCCGGATTCTGTTTACATTGCAAGGTTAAAAGCACTTAACTCTTTTATTCCTCTGCCATACAATAACATTGTAAAGAACCACATTATCTTCTACACCCAAAGGATTCCTAACAAAATTGATGTAATTCTGGGGCTCTCGAATTTTTATCTTCCTCAGTTTGAAGAGATTTTCGATCAGTACAATCTCCCGAAAGAGCTTAAAATCATGGCAGTGATTGAGTCTGCACTAAACCCGACCGCTGTCTCAAGAGCCAATGCAAAGGGTATGTGGCAGTTTATGTACAGAACAGCACTTCAGTATAATCTCAGAATTGACTCTTATGTCGATGAGAGGCTTGACCCTATTGCTTCGGGACATGCTGCAGCTAAATACCTCAGGGACTCCTACACAATTTTCGGGGACTGGCTCCTTGCAATTGCTTCGTATAACTGTGGGCCGGGCAATGTTAACAAGGCAATCAGAAGAGCAGGCGGTTCAAGGGATTTCTGGACAATCTATCCATACCTTCCGAGAGAGACCAGAGGTTATGTTCCATCATTTGTTGCGGCAATGTACACTCTCAATTACTATAAAGACCACAGAATCTCACCAAGACAAGTAACTATGGCGGCTCATCTTGATACTTTTAAAATAACAAGACCATTACACTTTGGGCAGATTTCTGAGTTGATAGGAATTCCAAAAGAGGAACTTAAAGATTATAATCCGCAGTATATAAACGAGATTATTCCCGGAAACGAAAAGGGTAATATTTTAAAATTGCCTTATAATTACACGAATGCCTTTGTAGATAATCAAAATGTGATTTATGGTTACAAAGACAGTATCTTCTTCAACCCTATTGTATATAACAACGCAAGAAATGCAGCAGCAACCTCTTCGTCTCAGAGAAGCTCTGTTACTCACACTGTTAGATCGGGAGAAACGCTTAGTCATATTGCAAACAGATACAGAGTAAGAGTCTCTGATATACAGGCATGGAACAATGTCAGGTCAGTAATCAGGGTTGGCCAGAGACTCACAATTTACACCTCAAACCCTCCGGCACAGGCAAGCAGGACCTCAACTCAGGCCTCTGCTGCTCCAAGAACAACAAGTTCGGGTGGCTATGTTATGTATACAATTCAAAAAGGCGATACTCTGTGGGAGATATCAAGAAAGTTTGAAGGTGTAAGTCTTAATGACATTATGAAATTAAACGGCTTTACAAAAAATTCCAAAATTATGCCGGGCAAAAGAATAAGAATCAAACCTATATAATAGTTTCAGAATCTGATTCTAAGCTGGATTTTAACATCGCTTCTGGAGGGGCCTTGAATCATTTCAAGCCCCTCCCCTGTTTTCTCCCTGTCTGACCATATTGTGGATGAGTATCTGAACCAGATTTCGGCAAAACGGTTTACTGTCGCTTTGACATTTAGATAATATCTTATACCCTTTCCGTAGAGGGCAGTGGTCCTGAACTGATAAAGCATCTCTCTTTCATAACTGTAAATTCTGTTTTTCCAGTCCTGAACATCAAACCATGCAACCCTTGAAGAGAGAGAAACAGCGTCGGAGAATAATTTTAACACAAACTCCTGATGAAGATGAAACCCGTAAACAAGAGTGTTGCCGGTTTTTGAAACTGAGATATCTCCTCTTGTATGTGACAAAAGGCGATCTGAGGTTCCAATTTTTATATCTGTTCGCAAATAGCTCCTCTCTTGCTGAACAGAGCCTCTCATAGTAAACTTATAATTTTTATACGGGTCCGCTTCAACCATTGCCGAAAATGTTTTCGAATTATCAAAAACTTTCGATAAAAGGTAAATCTTTAGTTTTGAAGAAATTGTCTGCCTTGCCGAAATTCGAAATCCCGATACTCCACCGGAGGCTGCTTTAATAACAGAGTGTCTTGAGAGGTAATCCTCCTGAGAAAATTCGTAAACTGCAGAGAGCTCTCCTCTATCTGAATATCGTATTAGCACTCCGCAAACAGAGGCAAACGAGCGTGAAATATCTGCTGCCACCTCTCCGAAAAATATGGATTTGCCAAAAATATATCTGAAGTCTGCTCCAAAATTTGCATTGAACCTCCCGTATGCTGCTGCCCTTTTCAAAAGGGTTGTATCTCTGCCTGTGTAGAGGAGGGAGTTGTTATCTGCAGATATTGTAGTACCAATTTTTAGCCTTCTCCCCGAATAGCCAATATTGAGTGCTGCAATATCACTCCCCAAAGTTCGTTTACGACTTAGAGTTGTGGGTGTGTTATGAAGCCCCGTTTTTAAAAGCGAAGTGTAGCCCCCATCGGCAATTCTTGCGTCGTAGGCTCTTGACGAAAAAAGAACTGTTGCAGTTACTCTCCCCGATTCAAATGTAGCTGCAATCCCCTTTAATGCAAGATTTTCATCCGATCCGCTGTATGGTGTAACCCCCTGCTCGCCCCTCTGATTTGCGGATGGTTCCCATGATGAGTCAATATTGAATCCGTTCCATAGGATAAGCCCCTGACCAAATCTGGCAACATAGGAGCCAGCAACTATCCTCTCTGCAGTTACTCTTTTTGAAATTGGTAATCTGTTAAGAGTTGCGCTCCACGCGAAATAGTCCGCCCCTCTCTCTCCCGGGTCTTTTTCAAGAGTTATAATTGACTGAGCCTTATCACCAAATCCAACTGATGTTCTGCCATACATATGGAGCGGATTACCTAGGTATCTTATATCGGGATTTTTAAGATACTCCTCTTTTGATATAGGCATATAGCCTGCCCTTTTCTGAAGAACAAGTGATGACCGCAGAAGTGTTTCCGACTCTAAAGGAAGATATCTTCCCGCTCTTTTCAGTCCACCCTCAAATATTAAAAATGGTTGCAGAAGCAGCAGCTTTTCGGGATCAACTCCCGGTATAAGCGCAAACTCTGTAAATGAGAGAATATTCCCTGTCTGCGAAATGTAATCAAGGATTGAGTTTATCTCAAATGGTGAAAATATTTTTAGTCTCTCCAGATCTGACTCCCGTACTCTGTTAATATTTAACGGAGACATCTCCAGCCTTGAGTATAAAAGAGATAGCTCCTCGATAAAATCAGGGTCTGATTCAGAATCTGACTCCTTTATCTCGATAATCTTCTCAATTACAGCATCAATGCTGCTTTTTTTTACATCTCTGTTCTGGCAACAGAGAGCAGAGCCGCATAAATGCAGCACTGCACACAAAATCTCTCTCCTCATATCTCCCCCTCATTTTAAAAAATTTTCAGTAAAAAAGTGAAAATCAGTTCACTTTAAACGGATACTTAACCTCTTCCAGCTCTTTGTTTGCCTTTTTGATTTTTGAAGCAAGATCCTCTTTAAACTTAACCATCTTCTCCATAAGAAGTGGGTCTGACGTTGCAAGTATCTGGAAAGCCAGAATCCCTGCATTTCTTGAGTTGTCAAGAGCAACGGTTGCAACAGGAATCCCTGCAGGCATCTGAAGAATCGAGAGTACAGAATCCCAGCCGTCCATCGAGATTGTTGAGTTAACAGGTACCCCGATAACCGGCAGTGGTGTGAAGGCTGCAATAACACCAGGCAGGTGAGCAGCTCCCCCGGCTCCTGCAATAATCACCTTTACGCCTCTTTTATGGGCTCCTTTGGCAAATTCGGCAACCTGCTCAGGCACTCTGTGCGCAGATAGTGCGTTAATTTCAAACGGAATCTCCATCTCGTTTAAAAATTCGGCTGCTTGTTTCATAACCGGCAGATCTGATGTGCTGCCCATAATAATACTTACTAACGGATTCATTGCTTATTACAAAAATTGGTTTGGGACAAAAATAATCATTAATTTCGCGGTCACAAACAATTTGAGTATGGAGCGCATCAAACTGCATGATAAAGAGTTCAAAATTTTCATCCCCGGTGAAAAAATTCTTAACAGTATAGGCGAAGTGGCTGCAAAGCTGAATCATGATTATAAAAATTGCGAGACTCCGCTCTTTTTGTCGGTTCTCAACGGATCTTTTATGTTTACATCAGATTTGATTAAACTAATTGATTTTCAATGTGAAATCTCTTTCATAAAGCTCTCTTCATACAGTGGCACGGAGTCTACCGGAGAGATAAAAGAGATTATGGGACTCAACACTCCTGTTAAAGGAAGAAGTGTTATTGTCATTGAGGACATTGTTGATACCGGAGCAACAATTGAAGAGCTGCACAAACTGCTGAGTGATGCAGGTGCCGCAGATATTAAGATTTGCACGCTTCTGCTTAAGCCTGAGGCATACGATAAAGGTATTAAGATCGATTATGTGGCGATGGAGATTCCTAACGATTTTATCGTTGGCTACGGGTTGGATTATAACGAACTGGGCAGGCAGTACAAGGACATTTATGTCCTGGATTAACTATTTTCAAGAATGAAATATTTTATAATTTTTGGTCCTCCGGGTGCCGGTAAGGGCACACAATCGTCGCTTTTAATCGAGAGGTACAGCCTTAGGCATGTATCTACCGGCCAGTTGCTAAGAGAGGAGATTGCCAAGGGAACCGAGGTTGGGAGAGTTGCTAAAGAGTTAATTGATCAAGGCAAGTTTGTTGATGATAACATAGTGCTGGATATCATTGATAATCAGATTTGTAATTATGACTCTTCGATAAAGGGGTTCATCTTTGACGGATTTCCAAGAACAATTACTCAGGCAGAGGCTCTTGACAAAATGCTTCTCAAATTCAACAAAACCGGTGTTACTGCTGTTTTATCACTCGAGGTTGACGATAATGTGATTGTTGAGAGAATCCGTAAAAGGGCCGAAATCGAGGGTAGGAAAGATGACTCATCAATTGAGACAATAGTCAACAGGATTAAGACCTATCATGCCAAAACCGAACCTCTTATCTCATATTATAAAGAGAGAGGGAGGTATCATCGTATTCAGGGAGATCTGCCTGTTGATGAAATATTTAATAATATCTGCTCAATAATTGAGAGTTTATAAAAATTTATAATGAGTGCCAATTCAAATTTTGTCGATTATGTAAGAATCTTCTGTGCTTCCGGTAACGGTGGCAAAGGTTCTGTGCATCTAAGACGCGAAAAATTCATCCCTAAAGGTGGTCCTGACGGGGGAGACGGTGGCAGAGGAGGTCATGTGATACTTAGAGGAAACTCTCAGTTCTGGACACTTATTCACCTGAAATACAGGAAGCATATCCGTGCTGAGCATGGTGAGGGGGGGAGCGGCGCTTTGAGACATGGTGCTGACGGTGGAGATATATACCTGGACGTTCCTCTGGGAACGGTTGTTAAGGTTGCAGAGACAGGAGAGGTACTATTTGAAATTACAGAACATGGCGAGGAGAAGATCCTTGTTAAAGGGGGCAGAGGAGGAATGGGTAACGCCTTTTTTAAAACCTCAACTAATCAGACTCCAAGATATGCTCAGCCCGGAGAGGAGGGTCAGGAGAACTGGTTCATTTTTGAACTGAAAATACTTGCCGATGTAGGCCTTGTAGGCTTTCCAAATGCAGGAAAATCTACTCTTCTTTCAAAACTATCGGCAGCGAAACCCAAAATTGCCGACTACCCTTTTACTACTCTCGAACCGAATTTGGGTATAGTTGAGTGCAGAGATCACAAATCGTTTGTGATGGCAGATATTCCCGGAATTATTGAGGGTGCTCACGAGGGAAGAGGATTGGGGCTCAGGTTTCTCAGACACATTGAGAGAAACTCCATGCTACTTTTCATGATACCTGCCGATGCAAAGGATATAGCCGCAGAATATAAGGTGTTGCTAAGGGAGCTTAAAATGTATAACCCTGAATTGCTCGACAAAGAGAGAGTTTTGGCAATTACAAAATCAGATTTGCTTGACGAAGAGCTTGAAAAGATGATAAAAAAGGGGCTGCCAAAAAAGATTCCTCATCTATTCATATCATCTTATACCGGGAAAAACCTCGTTCAACTCAGAGATCTGCTCTGGGATAAACTAAACAGTTAAGGGTTTAAGCTATGGCAGAACTTTTATCAGATCTTGATACCCGGCTGCTGCTGCTGATTAACGGTTTTCACTCACCTTTCTGGGATAAGGTAATGTTGCTCTTTACAGCAAGATTACCGTGGATTCCGCTCTACGCACTAATTCTTGGATATATAATTCACCGTTTTGCCCTTAAAGAGGGCAAAGGGTGGTATACTCTGTCAATTATTGCGGCAATCATTGCAACTTTTGCGCTTACAGATATTGGAAGCTCATTCATAAAAGATCTGACGCAAAGACTCAGGCCGGGTCACGATCCCCGGCTCGAAAATATAGTAAGATTACTTGACGGAAAAGGGGGAATGTACGGTTTTGTCTCAAGCCACGCTGCAAACGTCTTTGGTCTTGCTACAATTACATCACTTATTTTTCGCAGACGGGCTTATAGCATTTCAATTTTTCTTTGGGCTGCAACCGTTTCATACAGCAGAGTTTATGTAGGGCGGCACTATCCCGGAGATGTTATATTTGGTGCACTTCTGGGTATTTTAATCGCACTTCTTTTTTACCGTTTGCTTAAAATTAAATATCTTCAAAGAAAAAAAGGCAAACGATAATATGATTTACATTATTGACCACTCAACAGATCCGCAGTGGAACCTGGCCACAGAGGAGTATCTTTTCAAAAAATTTGACAAACCTGTCTTCAGACTGTGGCGCAACGATGCCTCAATAATTGTGGGTCTGCATCAGAATGCCTATGCCGAAATCAACATAGATTATGTAAGAGAGAACAGAATTCCTGTTGTAAGAAGGTTATCCGGTGGTGGTGCGGTATTTCATGATCTTGGAAATGTAAATTTCACCTTTATCGACAACAGAAACCCATCGGAAGATACTGCAACCATGTTTGCAAGGTTTACCAAGCCAATTCTGGATGCCATGGCTGAGCTTGGCATACAGGCGTCGCTTGAGGGCAGAAACGACCTTGTCATTGATGGTAAAAAATTTTCCGGCAATGCTGTCGCGGTATATAAAAACAGAATTTTACAACACGGAACTCTTCTGTTTTCTGCCTCAATGAACAATCTCTCGCTTGCTCTTGCCAATCGCGAGATTAACTTTACCGGAAAGGCGGTTAAATCTAACAGGGCAAGGGTAACAAATATTTGCGAACACTTGCCAAAGCCCATGAGCGTAGAGGAGTTTATTGGTTTCATGGAGCGCTTTATCACAGAGAGAGGCGAGGGTAAATATACTCGTTATGACTACACCCCTGAAGATCTTGCTGCAATTGCCCGGCTAAAGCTGGAGAGGTATGGCAGAGACGAGTGGAATTTCGGATCGTCACCTGCTTATGGTTACTCTAAAGTGTGTCGTTTTCCGGCAGGTCTGCTGGAACTCTATATGGAGGTTGAAAAGGGTGTGATTAAGGATATTAAGTTCTATGGAAACTACTTCTTTTTAAAGGAGACCGGGGAGCTTGAGGAGCAACTTAAAGGTTGTGAGCATTTGAGAGAGAAGATAGAAGAGAGGATTCAAAAAATAAACCTCTCCGATTATTTTCAGAATATAACCGGAGAGGAGTTTCTTAGTCTGTTTGATTAATATATCTTATTTGTCGCGTTTTTTCTCTTTTACCTTAACGAGCAGATCTTTAAGCACATCTATGCATTCGACTGTAGCATCCTCGAATTTTGCGGCATGCCTTTCAACTACCAGTTCGTTGCCCGGTATGAAAATCATCATCTTGACATTCTTGTTCTCGTAGTCCGGCAGAAGACTGAGTATCACCTCAACATTAAGAATTTCCTCATAAAACCTTGGAAGCTTCTGTAGCTTCTTTTCGATGAAGTCGATCAGTTTGTTGTCTGCATCAAACTTGAGTGATTGAATTCTGATGTCCATATTAACCTCCTTTTTTTGCTCTTGGGTGAGCGGTTAAAAAAACTTTTTTGAGCTGCTCGAATGAGTTGTGGGTATATACCTGCGTAGCCGCCAGCGATGAATGCCCCAGAACCTCTTTAATGCTGTTAAGATCTGCACCGTTATTAAGAAGATGTGTTGCAAATGAGTGCCTGAGCATATGCGGGCTTTTTTTGCCGGTAAGGCCTTTGACTCCTCCGAGCTCTTTTCTTACTACTTTATTAACAAACGAAAGATACATTGGTTGCCCTGTATCGGTCAAAAAG
This sequence comes from Bacteroidales bacterium UBA5548, assembly GCA_002425935.1. GTDB lineage: Bacteria > Bacteroidota > Bacteroidia > Bacteroidales > UBA932 > Bact-08. Next base: position 52,107 of record DINE01000012.1, read on the forward strand.
AGAAAACCACCGGGATTATCTGTATAGTACTCCCTGAAAAGATTGAAATATATGTCAAGATCTTTTGCAAGTGACGGCGTTATGGGGACCTCTCTTGTTTTGTCACCCTTTCCTGTTACCCGGAAAAGAGCTCTTGACCTGTCCCAGTCTGCAATTTTAAGATTGGCAAGCTCTGCCCTCCTGATTCCTGTGCAGTATAGAACCTCTACAATTGTTCTGTCCCTAAGTGAAAAAAGGTCTTCTGAATCTACTTCTTGTCTGAAATACTCCTCTACCGAAGATTGTGTATAAAACTCAGGTAATTTTGAAGGCTCTTTCGGGCGGATAATCTTCTTAACCGGATTACTCTTTATAAAGCCTCTCTTCACAAGATAGGAGCAGTAGCTGCTTATCGCAGACAATTTAAGATTCATCGTTCGTGCAGAGAGCCCTTTGTTGAGCCCTTCTGCCGTAAACCCTCTTACGGAGCTTACCGTAAGAAAATTCTCCTCGTCCTCTCCCTCGGCAGGTGCAATGTATTCATAAAGCTCATCGATACTTTCACCGTATATATCCAGTGTTCTGCGGGAGTATCTCTTCTGCACCCTCAAGTAATCTATAAATAACTCCTGTGGTCTCATATTCGCATCTAATTTAATAAAAAAAAACGACATTCCTTGTTTTAGGAATGTCATTTTTTAATGTTATATGATGCCTTTCGGACTACTCTTCGTTAAGACGGAGAGATTGAACATAGATGGCTTTCTTCACCTCATCACGGCGCTTTACCGACTTCTTTACAAAAGTCTTTCTGCTTCTCATTTCGCGAATTGCTCCGGTCTTTTCAAACTTACGTTTAAACTTCTTAAGAGCCCTTTCAATATTTTCGCCCTCCTTGATTGGTACTATGATCATATCTGTTACACCTCCTTTTGTTAGGGCTGCAAAAGTAACTATTTTTTATTAATTCGCAAAAAGATGAGCTCTTTTTTTGTTACTTTTGCAGTTTACCAACCTATACATTAGTATGAATTTAACAGATTTTCAGAAACAGATACTGGAGGGTATTCCCTCTGAACTCCCCCTGCCAAAGACTTATGACCCCGGCATTAATCATGCCCCTAAAAGAAAGGACATTCTTACAAGGGATGAGAAAATTCTGGCCCTGAAAAACGCATTGAGATATTTTCCCGTAAAATTCCACAAAGAGCTTGCAGAGGAGTTTGCCAAAGAGCTAAGAGAGTACGGACGAATCTATATGTACCGCTTTCGCCCGGACTACAAGATAAATGCAAGATCTATTTATGATTACCCGCATAAATCTGTTCAGGCTGCAGCAATAATGCTGATGCTGAGTAATAATCTGGACTATGCAGTAGCGCAACACCCACACGAGCTGATTACCTACGGAGGAAACGGAGCTGTATTCCAAAACTGGGCTCAATACCTGATAACAATGCAATATTTGGCTCAGATGACAGATGAACAGACACTGGTTCTCTATTCAGGGCATCCGATGGGGCTCTTCCCGTCTCATAAAGATGCTCCAAGGGTCGTGGTTACAAACGGCATGGTAATTCCAAACTACTCATCTAAAGATCACTGGGAAAAGTTTAACGCACTGGGGGTTTCACAATACGGGCAGATGACCGCCGGGTCGTTTATGTATATCGGGCCACAGGGGATTGTTCACGGAACTACAATTACTGTTCTGAATGCTGCGCGTATGAAACGCCCGGACAGCGACATTAAGGGTATGCTCTTTGTCAGTTCGGGGCTGGGAGGTATGTCAGGCGCTCAGCCGAAGGCATCTGTAATTGCAGGCGTGGTTGGAGTGGTTGCCGAGGTTAATCCAAAGGCCGTTGAGACAAGATACTCTCAGGGGTGGGTAGATGAGGTTTTCACCGATCTCGATCTGCTTATGGAGAGGATTAAGCTTGCCAAAGAGGGTCGTGAGGCTGTCTCACTTGCTTATCAGGGAAATATTGTCGATCTGTGGGAAAAGTTAATCGAGAGCAACATAGATGTAGAGCTGGGTAGTGATCAGACATCTCTTCACAACCCGTGGGCGGGTGGCTACTATCCTGCCGGTATATCATTTGAAGAGTCAAACAGAATGATGGCAGAGGAGCCTGAAAGGTTCAAAGCAGAGGTTGAGAAGACATTAAGAAGACATGCCGCAGCAATCAACAGACTGGCAGAGAGAGGAATGTATTTCTTTGACTACGGTAATGCTTTTCTGCTTGAGGCATCCAGGGCTGGAGCAGATATCCTTAAGGAAGATGGTAAATTCAAATACCCATCATATGTTCAGGATATAATGGGCCCACTCTTTTTTGATTACGGATTCGGCCCGTACAGATGGGTTTGCACCTCTTCCAGGCCGGAAGATCTGGCTGAGACCGACAGGATAGCCGCAGAGGTACTGGAGTCGATAATGGAGGAGTCACCTGAAGAGATTCGCTCTCAGATGGCCGACAACATACACTGGATCAGGGAGGCCTCTGCAAACAGGTTGGTCGTGGGTTCTCAGGCAAGGATTCTCTATGCCGATTCCGAAGGCAGAATCAAAATTGCACTTGAGATGAACAGGGCAATAAGAGAGGGGCGAATCTCTGCACCGATAGTTCTTGGCAGAGATCATCACGATGTATCAGGTACAGATTCTCCTTACAGAGAGACCTCAAACATTTATGACGGATCACAGTTCACGGCTGATATGGCAATCCATAATGTTATCGGAGACTCTTTCAGGGGTGCTACCTGGGTTTCGGTTCACAACGGAGGCGGAGTCGGTTGGGGTGAGGTTATTAACGGAGGATTTGGGATGGTTATAGATGGAAGTGACGATGCAGACAGACGCATTAAGAATATGCTCCTCTGGGATGTTAATAATGGTATCTCTAGAAGAGCGTGGGCAAGAAACAGCAGTGCTCTCTTTGCAATAAAGAGAGAGATGGAGAGAACCCCTCTGTTAAAAGTGACTATTCCGAATATAGCAGACGACGAATTACTGAGCAAGACCGCTGATCATATTTTCAACGGGAAATCCTAAGGTGTAGGCATACTCTTTTAAAGCAGCAACAATTTTCGGGTCAATTCTTGGATCTCTGGCAAGTATCCACAGGTACTTGCCGGATGGATCCCCTACCAGCGCATAGGTATAATCTTTATCAACTTTAAGCACCCAATAATCACCCGCAAACGGCCAGAAGAAACTGACTTTAAGCTTGGATGGCTCGGCAGGGTCTGGAACCCACGCCCTTCCTTTGGCCTGCTTTATCCTGCTTTTGTCTGCAATAAGCCTGCCCTCATTTATTACTGTAACCTTACCACTCTCTGTCAATTCATAAAAAGCCGTAATATCTTCAAGCCCCTCTTCGAATTTATTCGGCAGGCGGGATATTTCGTACCATCTACCCATATATCTCTGCAAATCAAATTCGTCGGCAGAATCGAGTGCCAGATAGGCAGTTGAACAGGATGATGCCAGAAGAAGAGTGAGTGCCGTATATAAAAATTTCATAAAGGTGTGTTTAGTTTATAAATGCGCATTACTCAAATTTAGATAATTTAAACAAATTACCCTAAAATAAGTTCTTTAATGTATCAATTGTTACAGTTTTTGTTTTACCCGGAGCATAACTTTGCACTCAAATCAAATAATAATCCGGAAATTTAAAAGAATATGAAAAGAACAGTTATAAAAATTGACGAAGAGCTCTGCAATGGTTGCGGAAATTGTGTTGAAGGTTGTCATGAAGGTGCTTTACAACTGATAAACGGCAAGGCAGTTATGATAAGTGATCTTTACTGCGATGGTCTGGGAGCTTGTATCGGAGAGTGTCCTGTTGGAGCAATAGAACTTATTGAGAAGGATACCGAGCCATACGATGAGGTTAAGGTTATGGAGCGTATCTCTCCAAAGGGGGAGAAGGTGATACTAGCCCATCTTAAGCACCTTAGAGACCACAACGAGATGGATTGGTTCAGACAAGGTGTGGAGTGGTGCAGAGATAACGGAGTACAGATTGACCTTTCTAAAATTGCACCTGTTACAGTGAGTGGTCAAGGCCACGCGCACAACCATGCACATGCTCATGGCGGAGGAAAATCAGAAGGTTGTGGCTGTCCGGGTGCTGCCGAGAGAGATTTCAGAGCCGTTAAAACAGCCGCCCCTGTAACTTCAGGTAACTTCTCCGGCGTTTCGGAACTTCAGCAGTGGCCAGTTCAGCTACATCTGCTGAATCCTGCCGCCGGTTTTCTGCGTAACAGCGATCTTCTGCTTGCCTCTGACTGCTCGGCATTTGCACATGGTGATTTTCACGGCACCTTCCTGAAAAACAAAGCACTTGCAATAGCCTGTCCTAAGCTTGATTCAAACACTCAGAGCTATGTAGAGAAACTTACAGTGATGATAGATGAGTCAAAGATTAACACTCTGACTGTTCTTAAAATGGAGGTTCCATGCTGCGGAGGTCTTCTTCAGATGGCAAAACTGGCCAGAGAGAGGGCATCAAGAAACATTCCAATCAAATCTATGACAATGTCGCTCCAGGGAGAGATACTCAGTGAAGAGTGGGTTTAAATAAAAAGAGGATAGCCAAATTTGGTTATCCTCTTTTTAAAAATCTTTTAAAGTAAATCTTACTCCAGCTGCTTTTTGAATAACAATCTGTCGAGTGAATACTTCCCCGGCCCCGCAAGAAATAGATAGATGTAAATTCCAAGGTAAATCAGCGAAAGCTCTTTAGCCTGAAACGGATCGGCTGCATGTACCACAAAGAATGCAACAATCATTGTAAAGGCAAGAGGAATAACCGATAATCTGGTCAAAAGACCAAATATCAGGAATATAGACGCAAAAAATTCGGCACCGATTGCAAGAATCAAAGAGAATTTTGATCCCAACCCAACAGGATCGGGAAATCCTCCCGAGAAGGCCTCAAAGTTTGACAATTTGCCCCATCCGTGAGTCATCATCAGCAAGCCGATGAATATTCTTAGCAGCAAAATTGCTCCGGAGCTCTCCTCCTCTTTTAAAGGGGCTCCGAAAAACAGAAATTTTTTCATCACTTAAAAATTAAAATTGAGTTTCAGGAAACCAGCTTATCCAGCGGATAGGTCAGTTTAATATCAACCTCCTCAATCTCTGACAATATCGCCGTTCCCTTCTCTGTAAGGGAGAAGTACATCTGTCGCTTATCCTCAACACCCATATCTCTCTCTATAAAACCCTTCTCCTCTACAGAGCGGATCACTTTTGAGGTATTTGAACAGGTAAGGTTAATTTTTTTGGCAATCTCGCCTGAAGAGAGCTTACCCTCTTTAAGCGAGCAGATTACCATTCCTTCGTTAAGACATATGCTGTGGTGGTTCTGAAACTCCTGTTCGTACTCAGAAATTGAACGGCATACATCCCTGATAAGACATAATCTCTTCATTTTTAATTATCTTTTTTCAACAATACTGTGTCGATATATTTTTTCAACTCCTCTTTGGGAACTGCCCCCTGGGCAACTTCCGGTAAACCCTTAACAGGTATAAAGAGCAGTGTAGGAAGTGCCCTGATCCCGAAAGCTGATGCAATTCCCTTCTCAATATCTGTGTTAACTTTATAAATCACAAGCTTACCCTCGTACTCCTTAGCCAGCTCTTCCAGAACCGGTGCAAGTTTCTTGCAGTAAGTACACCAGTCGGCATAAAAATCAACTATTGCAGGTTTATCTCCTAGATATTTCCACTCCTCCGGGTTCGTTTTAAAGTCAGCCACTTTTGTAAGAAACTGCTCCTGATTAAGGGTAATTGTATATTTTTTTGTATTATCGCCGCTCTTCTCTGCCTGACTCTCTCCGGAACCTGCACCGCATGCAGTAACTGATGCCGCAATAAGCAAAACAGGCAGTAATCTCTTTATAAATTTCATCTTCCAGTGTTTTTTAAAATTTTCAACACAAAAGTATATAATATTTCTAAATAAACAAATTTCCGTTGGAAATAATTTTGAAATTTATAGAATATTGACTTCCTTTGCACCCTTTAATCAGAAAAAAATAAAATATAATAATCAAAATTCACAAAAGCAGATAGTAATGAAGTATGTAATCGTAGGTGGCGTTGCCGGCGGAGCAACAGTGGCTGCCCGTCTTAGAAGAAATGACGAGAATGCAGAGATAATAATGTTTGAGAGGGGCGAATATGTCTCCTATGCAAACTGTGGTCTCCCCTACTATATCGGAGAGGTAATCAATAACAGAGACAATCTTTTCGTACAGACTGTAGAGGGTTTCAAAGGACGTTACAATATTGACATTCGTACCTTCTCGGAGGTTGAAAGGGTTGACTCATCTACAAAATCGGTGGAGATTCTTGATATTAAAACCGGACGCAGATATTTTGAATCGTACGATAAACTAATCCTTTCTCCCGGTGCCGAACCTATCCGCCCAAAGATTGAAGGAATTGAGAGTCCCAGAATTTTTACTCTGAGAAATGTACCTGATACCGATAAAATTAAGCGGTTTTTGAGCGTTAAGCGTGTTGAAAGAGCAGTTGTTGTTGGCGGAGGTTTTATCGGGCTGGAGATGGCGGAGAATCTTCACGAGTGGGGAATTAAAATCTCACTGGTTGAAATGGCACCACAGGTAATGGCACATCTGGACTTTTCAATGGCATCGATAATCAATTCGGAGCTGGCCACCAAAGGTGTTGACCTTCACCTTAGTGATGCAGTAAAAAGATTTGAAGAGAGTGCAACTGGTATAATTGTAGAGCTTCAGAGCGGTGTAAAGCTCGAAGCCGAAATGGTAATATGGAGCATAGGTGTAAAACCGGAGATAAAACTTGCAAAAAGCGCAGGAATTGAAATAGGTGAGAGCGGAGGGATTAAGGTTAACGAATTCATGCAAACCTCAAATGCTGATATTTATGCACTTGGCGATGCAACAGAGGTAATACATACAGTAACCGGTAAACCGGCACTTATACCACTGGCCGGCCCTGCCAATAAGCAGGGAAGGATTGTAGCCGACAACATTGTGTATGGCAACAGTTCAAAATATGAGGGGACAATAGGTACAGGTATAGCAAAGGTGTTTGACCTGACAGTTGCCTCAACAGGAGCAAACGGTAAACTATTAAACAGCTCCGGTATAAAGTATGTATCATCTTTTACACACTCCTCATCACACGCAGGTTACTACCCTAACGCACTTCCGCTGTCAATCAAGATACTCTTCTCACCGGCAGATGGTAAGCTGCTTGGAGCTCAGGTAGTGGGGTTTGACGGAGTTGACAAAAGAATTGAGTTATTTGCCCAGGTGATTAAGTCAAAGGGAACAATTTACGACCTTATGAACATTGAGCATGCATATGCTCCTCCATTCTCGTCGGCTAAAGATCCGGTAAATATGGCGGGCTTTGTTGCCGACAATATTCTAAAGGGCAGAGTAAAGATTGTATCCTGGAGAAAAGCCGCAAAATCTGACCCGGCCTCCGATTTTCTGCTGGACGTAAGAACAAGGGATGAGTACACTCTTGGCAATATCGATAACTCGGTTAACATTCCTCTGGATGAGTTAAGGGGAAGGCTTTCCGAGATACCGGGAGACAAGCGTATAATTGTCTATTGTGCAGTTGGTTTAAGGGGGTATGTAGCAACACGCATTCTATATCAGAACGGTTTCGATAATGTCTTTAATCTCTCAGGAGGGTACAAGACTTACTCAATAGCTACAGCTAAACAAAATGCTACTCAGTTCTTTGCAGGACAAATAACCTCCGATGACACCCTGACGGATGTAGACAAAGAGACATTCATGTCGGTTGACGCAACGGGGCTTCAGTGTCCCGGCCCAATTATGCAGCTTAAGAAGAGTTATGACACACTGAGTATAGGCGAGCGGCTTGAGATACGTGCAACAGATATGGCGTTCGGAAAAGATGTTGCATCATGGTGCAAAATCACCGGAGCAAGACTGATTTCGGTTGAGACACGCATGGGGGTAATCACTGCCAAAGTAGAGAAGGGAGAGGCGCCGTCGTCATGTACTTTTAAGGGGACAGTAACCGGAGATAATAAAACAATTGTTGTATTTAGTGATGACCTGGATAAGGCATTGGCATCGTTTATAATTGCCAACGGAGCGGCATCTATGGGCAAGAAGGTTACGATGTTCTTTACCTTCTGGGGTCTCAACATTATTAAGAGAAAGAGTCCCGGTAAGGTTAAAAAAGACATTTTCGGAAAAATGTTTGGCATGATGATGCCTAAAGGCGCATCATCGCTCAGATTGTCAAAAATGAACATGTTTGGGCTAGGCTCTGCAATGATGAGATTCGTTATGCGCAAAAAGAGTATTGACACACTGGAGTCTCTTATCGAACAGGCACAGAGTGCCGGAGTGGAATTTATTGCATGCAGAATGAGTATGGATGTGATGGGTGTAAAAGAGGAGGAGATTATGGAGGGAGTGAATTTTGCGGGAGTGGCCACATATCTCGAGAAGAGCGAAGAGGCCAACATGTCGCTCTTTATATAACGAGCCCTTACTTTTCTTATATTTGCGCTTTATAAATATTGTGAAAATGGCAAAATTATCGGGAATAATCCTCAAGATACTTGGCTGGAAGGTTATGGAACCACCTGTACCGGAACCAAAGTGCATTATACTTGGTGTACCCCACACCTCCAGCTGGGACTTTATCATCTCTTACCTCTACTACAATTCAGTTGGCGGCAAAGCTAGCGTGCTTGTTAAGAAGAGCCTTTTTTGGGGCCCCCTTGGGCCGGTTATGAGAGCAATGGGCGCAGTTCCTGTAGACAGATCAAAAGGGGCTAAGCTGACATTTCAGGTAATTGATGAGTTCAGAAAGCGCGACTCACTTCACCTGGCAATTGCCCCGGAGGGTACCCGAAAGCCTACAGCGAACTGGAAAAGCGGATTTCACACTATTGCAAAGGCTGCTGATGTTCCCGTCTATCTTGGTTATTTCGACTGGAAAAAGAGGCAAGTTGGCCGCGGAGAGCGTTTCGAACTTTCAGACGACCCAAAGGCAGACCTTAAGCGCATAAGACAATGGTATAAAGATAAAGGTGTTGTGGGAAAACACCCAAAGATGTTTGTTACCGGAAACGACTTGGAATAATTTGGAATGATTATTGCAATAATTACACCTACCTATTTAGAAGACAAAAAATGAACATTCCCCAATTTAATACACTAAGAGATCTATTCACTTATTGTACAAGCACTTTCAAGAACAACACAGCTTTCTCGTATATAAAGGGTCAATCTTACACTTATGAGGAATTTGGTGCAAAAACAGAGGAGGTATCTCATGTTCTTGCAGCATACGGCGTTAACCCGGATGAGAAGATTGCCATATTAAGTCAGAACATGCCCAACTGGCCTGTGGCCTATTTTGCAGCAACTGCTTATGGCAGAGTGGCTGTTCCAATGCTACCTGACTTTTCGGAGTTTGAAGTAAAGAACATAATCGAACATTCTGAATCAACAGTACTGTTTGTATCTCAGAGACTTTTATATAAGGTTCCTGAGGAGACTCTCAGCAGCTTTAAAGTTGTAATTGACATTGATACACTCACACCCCTAAGAGGAGAAAAAGCTCATGCTCCGGCTGAGATTAAAACCTCACATGAAGATGAACTTGCAGTAATCATTTACACCTCTGGCACAACCGGAAACTCAAAAGGAGTAATGCTGAGCCACAGCAATCTTTGCAAGCATCTCTATTCGGCATTCATTTTAAGGCCGGGTTTTGAGTGGGATGTATGGCTATCTCTGCTACCCCTCTCTCACACCCTTGAAAGCAGCCTGAGCATGTTGCTTCCTATGATGAGCGGCTCTAAGGTTTACTATATCGAAAAGGCACCAACACCTACTATTCTTCTGAATGCTCTCAAGGAGGCGCGCCCGACTACAATCCTGAGCGTACCGATGATTATTGAGAAGATATACCGCAATTCCGTTTTACCAAAGTTCAATGCCAGCCCTGTCACCAGGACTCTTTACAAAACAACTGTCGGCAGAAAGTTGCTCAACAGGGTTGCAGGAAAGAAGCTGATGAAGACATTCGGGGGCAATATCAGGTTCTTTGGAATCGGAGGTGCAAAACTTGATCCGGAAGTTGAGAAATTTTTACACGAAGCAAAGTTTCCTTATGCAATAGGTTATGGCCTCACCGAGACATCTCCGCTTCTTGCAGGAGCAGTTGTTGGAAAGACAAAGCTTCAGTCAACTGGCCCCTCTGTTCACGGCGTCACCCTTAAAATTAACGATCCTAACCCGGAGACCGGCGAGGGAGAGATTGTTGCTAAAGGTCCAAATGTTATGATGGGTTACTATAAGAACCCGGAAGCAACCTCTCAAGCCTTTACTGACGATGGCTGGTTCAGGACAAAAGACCTTGGAATATTTGACAAAGAGGGAAGACTTTATATTAAAGGTCGTCTGAATAATATGATTCTTGGACCAAGCGGAGAGAATATCTATCCCGAAGAGATCGAATCTATTATTAACGGTCACTCAATGGTTGCCGAATCACTTGTAACACTTTACGACGGTAAACTTGTAGCTCACGTACACTTTAATCCCGATAAGCTGAAAGCTCTTAAAGAGGCAAAAGACGAGGCTCTGGCTGCCTACTACAAAACAAAAGAGGAGCTGATGCACTCTTATGACGAGAAGAAGGAGGAGCTCAAAAAAGCCTTCGAGGAGAAGAAAGAGGAGTTCTCAAAAACAAAAGAGGAGCTGATGCATACTTACGACGAAAAGAAGGACGAGATTGTCAAAGCTTTTCACGAGAAGATTGACCATCTGAAAAAAGAGGTGTACGACTATGTGAACGCCCGCGTTAACAAATTTTCAAAAATCAATGTGATTGTAGATCACCCTGAGCAATTTGAAAAGACTGCCACACACAAAATCAAGCGTTACAAATACACAGGTAAAACTAAATAGCGGAATTACTTAAGAAATGTAACATCAATTCGGCCCGTGTAGACTCCATGTGCTCCGGTCTGGTTGACAATTACATTTTTACCCGCCTTATCTTTTACAATAACAGGCTCTTCAAGAAAGGTATGGGAGTGACCCCCAATAATCATATCTACATTTTTAACGCTTTTAGCCAGCTCTACATCGGCAGGGCGCTCCTTTGTTCCACCGTCAAAACCAAGGTGGCTTAGAACGATTACAAGGTCGCAACCATCTTTTTTCTTGAGTTTTTTGGCCAGTTTGTTAACTATCGGGGTTGGGTTTTTATACTTTATCCCCTCTCTTGCCTTCTCTGAAACATATCCCCTAAGGTCGAGCAACACACCGATAATCCCGATTTTATATCCCCCTTTGTGAATTATAGTATATGGCTTAACAATATCCTTAAGCGGACTTGCAGAGAGGTCATAGTTTGCACAAAGGGTAACATAATCGGCATCTTTAAGTCTCTTTGCCAACACCTCCTGACCATCATCAAATTCGTGATTACCAAGGCAAACTGCGTCATAACCCATTGCGTTGTAAAGCATCACCTCCATCTTACCACCAAAAAGGGTGTAGTAAGGTGTACCCTGATTATAATCTCCGGCATCCAGCAGAAGTACATTCTTATGAGTCTCTCTTATGCTTTGAATATAGTTTGCTCTCCTTTGAAAACCGCCAAACCCGGCATTTCTGCCGCTTGAAAGAGGTTCAATATTGCTGTGCACATCATTTGTGTGAAGAATTACAAGGTCCTGTGCATATGATATCAGCGTTACCGATATTAAAAGGGCAACAGCTGCAACTTTACGTAATGTATATTTAACTCTCATTTTATCTGATTTAAATTACTTATGCGGTAATATTACTCCTCGATTTTGACTCTCCTGGTAATGGAAGAGGTAATCTTCTTCTTTTTGGCTGTAAGTGATTCAATTTTAGCAATGACAGCATCCCGTATCAGCGCACCGGTCTGTTCGACAGCTGTTGCATCTTTCAGTGCCAGAACATTGTCTCCACCGCTCATCAGGAAATCTATGGTAACAATCCTGTAGGTTTTACTTTCGTCAATCTGCTCTCCGTCAATCAGAACATCCTTTAGTGCGCCCCCCTTAATTTCTAGCTGAACATTATGGGAGAATGCCTCTACCCTGTTTCTGGCAAAAGAGTCAAATAGCTTTCTCACCGAAGAGCCGGGTACATCAAGTATAACAACATAATTTTCAAAAGGGAATATTGAGAAGATATCATATCTCCTGACAGGTCCCTTTGGCAATGCTGCTCTCAGACCACCAAAGTTTGTCAGTGAAAAGTCAACATGTGATGCACTCTTCTCTCTTCCAAAATCAAGCAGAAGATCGGCTGCAAAATTTGAGAGAAGGGATTCAGGCCTGGATGAGCGCATCTCGGATTCTGATTCGCCAATTACCTGCTGCATTATACGGTCCATCTCCGGCTTATAAAAATCTATTATACTGTTCACTACAGGTTCGTTGTTTTTATCCCATGTAGAATCCATCAGCACTCTTGTTGCCTTGAAGGTAAAATTGCGCTCCTGAGATATCAGGGATAAAGGCAACACTGCCTGTAATACAAGCAGTGTTGTCAGAAAAATTATATATTTTCTCATCTTTTTTTTCTAAAAATAATCAAATAATTAATATTTGAGCCATTTTATAAGATCTTTCCAGTTTGCCTTCTTTCCGTACATCAGTATTCCAACCCTGTAAATTTTTGATGAAACATATGTCATAAAGATGAAGGTGCCCACCAAAAGGGCAAGAGAGAGTGCTAGTTCCCATGCAGGTACACCAAACGGAACTCTGGCCATCATCACCATTGGTGATGTGAAAGGAATCATCGATCCCCAGAATGATAGCGAACTGTCAGGGTATTGGAATGTATGGATCATTATAAAAAGACCAAATATCAGAGGCAAAGTTACAGGAAGAATCAATTGCTGAGTATCTGCCTCATTGTCAACAGCTGACCCTACGGCTGAGAATAGTGCCGCATAGAGAAGATAGCCTAAAAGGAAATAGAGGATGAATGCGGTAAGTATCCTGAAAACAGGGACATTTGCCAAGGCTGCCATAATATCATCCATTGGAGTAGATTGTGCCTGTACAGCAGCTATTGCTTCAGCTGCACCTGCTGAGGCTCCGTTATTGAGCACATCACCCGCACTTTGTGCCGCTGTCATCTGCTGAACCATTTCGTTGCTTTTCGCAAGTTTCTCTGTTCCCATAATTGCTTGTGCACCAAAGATAATTCCAGCGGTGAGTACAATCCAGATGAGAAACTGGAGCAGGGCAACTGACCCTACACCAAGAATTTTACCAAGCATCAGCTGAAACGGTTTAACTGAAGAGACAATAACTTCTACTATTCTGGTTGTCTTCTCCTCAATAACTCCTCTCATTACCATGGAACCAAACATAAAGATAAACATGTAGATCATAAAGCTCAGAACATATGCTATTCCCATGTATATCTCTACCATTCCGGCCTTCTCCTCTCCTGTATCTGTTATAGTGTATGTCTTTACAGCAACCTCTGTCCTGATATCTTTCAGAATAGAGTCCAGGTTGGTTATGTTATACTTCTGTAGTTTGCTTTTTTCAAGGGCCTTCTGGACATTTCGTTCGATTTGCTTTTTCGCGTCGATATTCATCTGCTTTTTGGAGATGGTGGAAACCGACACATTCATCATAGAGTCGGGTTCCGATATCTCAACAACGGCGTAGAGAGTCTCCGGAAAGTTCTTTTTGATACTCTCCATGTCGGCACTGTTGTCAAAGAAGTAGGTAAACTCATCGTTACTCTGGAAAAACGGTTCACACAGCTCCGATTTGTCAATTATCATCACCTGCTGACCCTTATTGCCCGATGAGAGGGTCATTATCAGTGAGGGCATTACAATAAGAGCTGCAAACAGAAGAGGTGTAAGAATTGTCATAACAATGAATGACCTCTTTTTTACGCGAATCTGAAACTCACGTGATATAATCAGAAATAGTTTATTCGATTTCATAATTAACCTCCTTTAGCTGACCAGTTTAATAAAAATGTCATTCATTCTTGGGATAAGCTCTCTGTAAGAAAGAATATCTATCTCGTTTACAAGACTTCTGAGGATTTCTGCAGAGCATGCACCCTTTTTTACTTCAAGAACTGCCCTGTAACCGCTTTTTGTCTCATCCTGCGATACAAGAGATATGAAGCTGTTACCTGCAAAATTGTTCGGTGCAGAGGCGCGGTAAATTACCTCAACCTCATTTTTTCCGTGATCTTTTCTTACCTGGTCAAGCTCTCCTGTAATAATAAGTTTGGATTTGTTTATCAGCGCAATGTTATCACACAGCTCTTCTACAGACTCCATATTGTGAGTTGATAGTATAACAGAGGTGCCGGCATCTCTCATTGCAAGAATTTCCTTTCTTACAATCTGAACGTTTACAGGGTCAAATCCGCTGAATGGTTCGTCAAGAATCAGCAGTGATGGTTTATGCAGAATTGTGCAGATAAACTGAACCTTCTGAGCCATTCCCTTAGAAAGCTCCTCTACCTTTTTGTTCCACCATGCCTGAATCCCGAACTTAATAAACCAGTGCTTTAATTCACGGGTTGCCTCCTCTTTGCTCAGACCTTTCAGACGTGCCAGATATAGTGCCTGATCTCCCACCTTCATCTTCTTGTACAATCCTCTCTCCTCCGGCAGATATCCAATATATGCAATGTCATTCTGATTAAGTTTAGCTCCGTTGAATAGTACCTCTCCTGAATCAGGAAGGGTTATCTGATTCATAATTCTGATAAGTGTTGTCTTGCCGGCGCCGTTCGGACCCAATAGCCCGAATATCTTTCCTTTTGGAACAGAGATGCTTACATTATCAAGGGCTGTAAAATTATTAAAGCGCTTGACAACATTGTGGCAGGTGATAATATCCATGTTATTCTATTTTATTGAAAAAGTGAAACAAATATACAATTATGTAGATTTATCTGAAATATAAATTGAGAATATTATACAACTCTCTCCTGATAATGTTTTTAACTAAAAGCTCTGCAATTGTGATGCTTTGCCCTGGATTACTCTCTGCATATCTTACAATTGACCTTGCAAGGTATGAACCTATGTATGGATTCGAGGCTAATGCAGGGTATCCAGAATTTGCAATGTCGCGCTTTTGCACCTTTGAAGTGTCAACCATAATGTTATTGGCGAACATCTCAAACCTGACGGAATCAATTCCGGAGATCTCCTTCAGTTGCTCTGCCATAACAAATCCTCCAAGCCTCTCTCTGTATTTTATTATTTTAGACGCGTAATAGGGCCCGATTCCTCTGAGTTGTAAAAGATCGGCCGAGTCTGCCTCATTAAGTTCAATAATTAATTTTTTTTCTGATTTATGGGTCTGAATGTTCTCTATTACAATATACTCTTTCACCTTTTCATAGAAACTGTCGCTAACTGAGTACACTTTGGCAAAATCCTCCCTGCTTCTGAACACTCCCCCTCTATCTCTGTAGTTGACAAATACCTCCGCCTGTTTTTGGGTCATTCCCATCATTACCAGCTCTTGTGCGCTCACACTGTTAGGGTCAAAGGAAAAGAGTTTTGGTGCGCCAGCCCCTGATTCCCGTGCAGCTCTTTTCTTAGTAATAATTTCCGGCTGCAGTATCGGATCCCGTTTTGGCACCTCCGATTTTTGTGCCGTTTCGGCTCTGTCTGCTTTTGTTCCGGCTGTAGTTTTAACCTCAGTGTTAACCACTGTTTTATCCTCAGCTGAATCTGTTTTAAAAACAAATACAAGTGTCTGAATAAACAGAATTGTGAATATGAGCTTTAATGCTCCTGACAACTCTTTTGATGCAAATCTCTTCATAATCTCTCTCCTCCATCTCTTTTGCAAATTTATATTTATCTGTTTCCCGGGTCTCTCTTTTTAGCGGAGACAACTATCACAATCTCTCCCCGTGGTTCATTTGCCGTGTACCATGCAGCCAGTTCCGAAAGTGTTCCCCGTCTGTTCTCTTCGTGAAATTTTGACAACTCTCTTGAGACAGCCGCCTCTCTCTCTTCGCCCAGGTACTCGGCAAGCTGGGTAAGTGTCTTTACCAGCCTGTACGGTGATTCATAAAATATTATAGTTCTTTGCTCTTCCGATAGATCCTTAAGCCTTGTCTGCCTTCCCTTTTTCATAGGAAGAAAGCCCTCAAAGCAAAATCGGTCGGCAGGGTACCCCGAATTAATCAACGCAGGGACAAAAGCTGTAGGGCCGGGCAGAGTTTCAACCTCAATTCCCCGCTCCCTGCACTCCCTCACAAGGAGAAAGCCCGGGTCTGAAATACCTGGTGTTCCGGCGTCACTTATAAGTGCCACATTCATACCTGACAGAATCTTCTCTGCAACTCTCTCTACACTCTTGTGCTCATTGTACTTGTGGTGAGACTCCATATGGACGGTAATATTGTACCTCTTCATAAGAGTGCTGCTTGTTCTGGTATCCTCGGCAAGAATAAGGTCAGCTTCGCTTAGCACCTTAACCGCCCTGAAGGTAATATCTTCAAGGTTTCCTATCGGGGTTGGAACTATGTACAGTTTAGCCATTATATCTTCTTCTGAGGAGCATATAAAAACGGTAAACCGCGTTTGACTCTTCATCCCAGTGGGTGAATGCGTTTCTTGTGTACTCCAGCGCCTCCTTCATGCTCTCCATCTCGTTAAGCCTTTGTAAACTTAGTCTGTACTGATCTTCATCCCCTTTGAACAGCTCTCTTATAAAGTACAGTTTATCGTTTAGTGTTACAGCCTTGTGCAAATCGTCTACCTGTGGTCCAGGAATATCTCTCATCCATTCAGGAGCATGCGGTTTGGCTGCGTCGTTTACAGGTATGAAATCCTCAGTGAAGTCGAACTCTATCTCTACGTCATCTGCATCGTCTGCCACCGACTCATCTACAGCCATCACGTACTTCTCTTTACCATCTTCTGACTTAAGAATCACAGGTTCGGGAGCCACAGGTTTTTCCGGTACAACCACTAGAGGCACAATAGGCTCAACAGACACAACAGGCTCATACTGCTCACTTACAATTTGTTCTGTAATTTGTTCTGCAACATATTCTGCAGCATGTTCTGCAATTTGCTCTGTAATATTTCCTGCCTCAGCGGGAGTTATAGTATCCTTGTGAGTAATCTCCGAAAGTGTCTCCTTCAACTCTGAAACAAGCTGCTTCAGATAGTATCTCTCCTGCTCTGTTTTAAGTGTGGCCACCTTCTCCTTAATAAGAGATATTGTAATGAAAAGCTCCTCCCAGCGCAGCGGAGAGGTGTGTTCAGTTTCGCTCAATGAGTCAATATCTTTATGGAGCTGGTCAATTATGATCTTAATTTCTGAAATTTTATTGGGGTTAAGCATCTCAACTTTTTTATCTTTGCAATACACAAAAGTAATTAAAATGTTTCTGGAAAATGCAAAAAAAGCCGGGTGGATAGAGGTCATATGTGGCTCTATGTTCTCCGGCAAGACAGAGGAGTTGATAAGGAGGCTTAAGAGAGCAAAATTTGCAAACCTCAGGGTAGAGATATTCAAACCGATGATTGACGTCCGCTATTCGGTTGGAGAGGTTGTCTCTCACGACTCAAACAGCATAAGATCTACCCCAGTAGACTCTTCGGCCAGTATTTTACTCTTCTCTTCAGATGTAGATGTTGTGGCGATTGATGAGGCTCAGTTTTTTGATGCCGGGATTGTGGATGTGTGCCAGAAACTGGCCGCTTCGGGCATAAGGGTTATAGTTGCAGGTCTGGATATGGATTATCTCGGGAAGCCATTCGGGCCTATGCCATCACTGATGGCGGTTGCAGAGTACGTTACAAAGGTTCATGCAATCTGTGTAAGGTGTGGTAATCTTGCACACCACTCACATCGTCTTACAAAAAGCGACAAATTGGTTGTACTCGGTGAAAAAGAGAGTTATGAACCAATTTGCCGCCACTGTTTTAATGCCCTTACCGGGCAAAATATCTAAGATAAATAGATTACTGCTGCTGCTTAGGAGTTACAGTTGCAGTACCTTTAAAAATCACATTAGTCTCAGGATTCTGGGCAAAATACTTAATTGAAAGGGAATTATCTTCATTAAGAGCCAGTTCGCCGGTCATATCCATGATACTGTTTGCTGTATAGGTTCCGCTCATCTTAACAATTGAGTCTGTAATCTCTGCAACACCGCCGAATTTGAAGGTAATAGATTCGTTTATTGTAATTGATGCAGTGAAGGTTGAATCTGCAAGGTATTCAAAATCAATCGGTGCAGTCAGCATTTGAATAACAGTGTTTCCGGTTGAATCTGTGATTGTGATTTCGATGTTGTCTGTTCCGTTCCAGTTGCCTATGAACTTTTCAGATACCGACTTCTCTTTTTTGCCGCAAGCAACAATAGTTGCCGCAATTGCGAAAATTGCTAATAATGATTTGAATTTCATTTTGTTATATTTTAAAATTTGTCTGATTTCAGGCTGCTAATGTATAAAGTTTTTCAATATGAAAAGCAAATTTTTAAACAATTTATAACTTTACGGCACAAAACTATAACTATGAGACACGCACAGCTTATTATCAGCCGATCTAAACTTTATCACAACTACAATTTTTTTCGCTCAAAACTCAGGCCAGAAACCAAAATGCTGGTTCTTGTAAAAGCCAATGGTTACGGATCGGGAGATACCGAGGTTGCAATGCTGTGCGAAGAGTTTGGCGCCGACTATTTTGGAGTAGCACACCCTAATGAGGGGATCAAGCTTAAAATGAGCGGGATTCAAAAGCCGGTTATTGTTCTGACTCCCGGCTTTGGATATTTTGGTGAAATAATAGATAACGGACTGGAACCAAGCATCATTAACTGTGAGGCAGCTTACGAGATGGTTTCGGAGCTTGCTAAAAGAGGGATCTCTCAATACCCTGTACATATAAAACTGGACACCGGGATGCAGAGAGTCGGTTTTGAAGAGGGGGCTGTTGAAAGATTGCTGGAGATACTTAGTGAGAATCCCTGCCTCAGGGTAAAATCTCTGTTCTCGCACCTTGCAGCGGCGGACGAGCCAAAACACGATGAGTTTACAAATTCACAGATAGAGAGGTTTACAGAGATGTCTCAGAAGATAATGTCACAGCTCCCCTACCCGGTAATGAGACACATACTCAACTCTTCGGGCATTGAGCGTTTCACTCATGCACAGATGGACATGGTACGTCTTGGAATCGGAATTTACGGAACCAGTTATGTTGATAGCAGTAAACTAAAACCGGCTGCCACATTTGCGGCGCCAGTCATTCAGGTTAAAAGAGTAACAGAGGGTTCTGTCGGATACGGGAGACATGGAGTTGTTGGTGAGGGCGGTAAGACGATTGCTACAATTCCGGTTGGTTATGCCGACGGAGTGAACCGTCATCTGGGAAGAGGTGCCGTGAGCTTCTTTGTCAATGGTAAGCTGGCACCTACAATAGGGAATATCTGTATGGATACACTGATGCTTGATGTAACAGGTATTGAAGTAAAGACGGGAGATACAGTAGTAATTTTCGGAGACAACCCGCATCCGGGTGTGATAGCAAATGTACTTAAGACTATAACATACGAAGTGTTCACATCTGTCTCTTCCCGAGTTGAAAGAGTTATCGGGGATTAATGCATCAATTTGAAAATCAGCTCAGATAAAAGTTCTCCATCCTCTGCCTCACCTCTTTGTGAGCTTTTACTCTTAGAGTCATATCTTCTTATAAGAGAGATAGCCTCCATACATTTAATGAGAGGATAGTTTCTGGCTGCGGTATCATACTCTCCCATAAAATAGGGATTTACACCCATTGCAGAGGCCAGATCACCTCTGGAAGGTTTTGCTCCCTGACTTAGCGACGCATGGTATTTGAGAAGCCGGGCAAAGTGCATAAAGAGTGCCGACATTGTAACAACAAGAGGGTACTGTCTGGGTGACGCACCAAAGTGTCTTACAATTCTGAACGCCTTGGCAGAGTCTTTAAAGGATAACGCCTTAGTGAGTTCAAATACATTGTACTCCCTGCTGATGCCGATATTCTCCTCTACATGGATACTCTCAATTTTTTTTGTTCCCTGCGGCAGGTTTGTTATCAGTTTATCAAGTTCAAGTACCAGTTTTCTGAGCTCTGTTCCGCAGTAGTCGGCCATCATCATCCCTGCTTCAGGAGAGATTGAAACCCCTTTCGATTTAAGGTAACGCTCAATCCACGGGAAAACCATATCGTCATAAAGAGGGTATGACTCAAATACAACTCCTTTCGCAGCAGCAGCCTTGTATAGGGTTGTTCTCTTGTCAAGAGATTTGTTTGTGAAGCAGAGTACCAGAAGTGTTGTTGGCATCGGCTTATTAAAGTAGTGCTCCAGATCATCAGGTTTTCCAAGCAACTGCGCCTCTTTAACCACAACCACCTGCCGTGAAGCGAGCATCGGGAAACGTCGCGATGCCTCAACAACTGCTGCCGGTGTTGTGTCTGACCCGTAAATAATCAACTGATTAAAACCCCTTTCATCATCGTTAAGGGCCCTGGCTAAAATTTCAGAAGTAATAATGTCTGAATAGTAAGGCTCCTCGCCCATAAGTACATAAAACGGTTCGAAGATACCCGATCTGATTTTCTCCAGGATAGCTTCGAAGCTCTTTATGCTGCTTTCAATTTCTCTCTTTCCCATGATATAACAACGGCTAAATTATGCAAAAAGGGTAAACGGAGCAAATTTTATATCTTTGCCGGGTAATTGGGTAATGATGAAGGAGACCATATTCGATCCTGTTAGAAAAAAGAGGGTTGCCCTCACCCCCGAAGAGGGAGTAAGACAGCAGTTAATATCCCTTCTGTCAGAAAAATACGGCTATCCTGTACATCTTATGAGCTGCGAATATGCAGTTACAATTAACAAACTAAAATACCGCGGTGATCTTGTGGTTTTCGACAATATGGCTCAGCCTGTTTTACTTGCAGAGTGCAAAGCTCCCGGTGTGGCAATCAAGAGGGAGACATTTGAGCAGATATTAAGATACAATACCTCTTTAAAGGTAAAGTATCTGTTGATCACCAATGGCAATGAGACATATCTTGCCAGGTACGACCAAAACACTTCGCGGTATGTTTATATTGATATGATACCAAAATACGATGAACTTTTTAAATAAAAAGATATTTCAGATTATCTCCCGCGAAGCAAAGGAGTCGGGAATCAGGGCATTTGTCATAGGGGGCTATGTGAGAGACGCACTTCTTAAGAGAAAGAGCAAAGATATCGATATTGTTGTTGAGGGAAGCGGAATTGAGCTTGCTACACGAGTGGCCGGTACTCTGGGTGTTAATGTTACTGTTTTCAAGAACTTTGGTACTGCAATGATTAAGTGGAGGGACATGGAGATAGAGTTTGTGGGTGCCCGCAAAGAGTCATACCGATCTGACTCCAGAAACCCCGTTGTTGAAGACGGCACAATTGAGGATGACCAGCTCAGGAGAGATTTCACAATCAACGCACTGGCCTTTAGCCTTCAGGAGGAGGATTACGGCACTCTCTCCGACCCCTTTAACGGAGTTGCCGACCTGCAAAACGGCATCATCAGAACACCACTTGACCCCGATACAACATACAGTGACGACCCCCTAAGAATGTTTCGTGCAATAAGATTCGCATCACAGCTCTCATTTACAGTTGTCCCCGAGTCTCTTGAATCAATAAGCCGTAACAGAAAACGGATAGAAATTCTTTCTTACGAAAGAGTCACAGAAGAGATAAACAAGATACTCATGTCTCCCAAACCATCTGTTGGTTTCAGACTTTTGGAGTCCACCGGACTGCTTGAGCTTGTTCTTCCCCAGCTTGTAAACCTCAAGGGTGTCGAGACGCTCGACGGAAAAGGCCATAAAGATAACTTTTCACACACACTTCAGGTGCTTGATAACCTCGCAGCCACAAGCGACAACCTGTGGCTGAGGTGGGCTGCGCTTTTACACGATATTGCAAAGCCCGCAACAAAGAAGTTTGAGCCCGGAACCGGCTGGACATTTCACGGACATGACCATCTTGGAGCAAAAATGGTAGCAAAAATTTTCAAGCAACTGAAAATGCCCCTGAACGAGAAGATGAAATATGTGCAGAAGATGGTAGCTCTCCACCTGAGGCCGATTGCCCTTGTTCAGGATGAGGTGGGAGACTCTGCAGTGAGGAGGCTTTTATTTGATGCCGGTGATGATATTGATGATCTTATGAAGCTTTGCGAAGCAGATATCACCTCAAAGAATGAAGCAACAGTTAAGCGCCACAAAAACAACTTTACATCAGTCCGCGAAAAGCTTATAGAAGTTGAGGCAAAGGACGCCGTCAGGAACTTTGTAAATCCTGTAACAGGGGAGATGATAATGGAGTTGTACGGAATTCCTCCCGGAAGAGAGGTGGGTGTCATAAAGGAGTTTATTAAGAACTCTATCCTTGACGGAGTAATAGGAAACAACCTGGAAGAGGCAACCCGTTTAATGGAAGAAAAGGCCTCAGAGATGGGCCTTTTCAAGAAAACTGTCGATAATTACTAACCTAAGGAGAGGCTATCTAATAAGCTGTATTCTGAGGATCAAAATTACTCCACTTTGCAGTCCAGTTATCCGCTGCTGCATCGCTTCTGAACGCCCCGATAAAATTTACATTGGTAAAGAAACTGTCAGCTACTTTTGTATCTGTGAACAGACCGCTTCTGTTAAGAGCCGGGCTGCCAGAAAGCGGACCCCATGATGCTCCTGCTGCAAGAGAGTTCGGCTGCTTAGGCATAACTCCGGCAATTGAAGAGATCAGCTGATTACTGTTTGACTGCTGCTTGAAGAAGGCAGATGAGAACGACTCCGGAGCTGTTTTTATAAAGAGATTTGCATCTGTAGAGAGAGAGTCCTTAAATGAGCCATCCTTGTCGGAACCAAGAATTGTCATTGCGGCAAAGAGATTGTTCTTAAGCACTACATTTCCTGCTGTTGCCGCCTCCTGAGTCTGCGAACCTTTATCATTACAAATGGCAATGCCCACAGGAAAGCCAACAGCAACTGAGTTATAGAGACTCATGTTAGAACCGCGTCTGATCTGAACCGCTGCCTGGTGCTGGCCGAGCTTTGATCCGTTATTCGGGTTGTAAACTCCTCCGTCTATGTATGCCGAAGTATTAATAAATGCCGGATCTTGTCCTATGGGGCCGATAATTGTGATATTTGAAAATACTGGAGCGGTAACAGGCTGCTGATTTGGTGCGTCAGCATTATTATCCGACTCAAATCCGTTTGACCTTGATACGTCTGCAATTTTTGGATTTTTAACAATAAGACCAAACTGTATTTTTCCCCTGAAACCTGCGTCAGTATCAAAATCATCGTCCCATGCATGGTATGAGATAAGATATTTGGAGTTAACGGTACCACCAAACCACTCAAAGGCGTCGTCATTTGAGTAAGAGACCTGAACATACTCTATTTTTGTACCGCTTCCTACAGAGCCCATTGTCAGACCATTAATCTCCTGATCAGTTTTGAAGGGGTATCCTGCAAACTCTATCCTCACATATGAGAGGACTCCCGAATTGTCATTATCGTTGCTCCCGCCGTGCTTAGATCTTGGACCTCCCTCGATAATCATCTCTGTTTTATTGTTTCTTGCCTTTCCGCAGATAATAATTCCACCCCAGTCTCCGGGTTTTCTTGAACCTGCCGGCTGGTTTGAAGTAAAGACAATTGGCTCGTCTGCTGTACCCTGAGCATATATTTTACCACCTGATTCAACAATCAGCGCCGCCTTTGTATCCTTGTCGCCTCTGATTACTGTTCCCGGCTCGATTGTTAGTGAAGCTCCGTCTGTAATATAGACCCATCCCTTTAGAACATACTTACCCTTCTTTAAAGTGTGTGTGCCTTTAATCTCGAACTCCTGTGAGCCATTTCCGATTACATTTCCTTCGAATACAATCTGCTCCTGTTGTGACGGATCCGGTGCGGGATCCTCTTTCTGACATGAGAGTGCAAACATTGTAACCATTACTGATGCAATTGCAACTTTGAAAAATTTTCTGGTTTTCATAATGAAATTATGTTGGTTGGTTATTTAAAATTTTAACTGTAGTGCAAGAGTATATGAAGTTCCCGGTCTGAAACTTTTTGAGACCTGATTCCTCTCCTGCAGCTTGCCTGAGTTATCCATATACTTCGGATACTGTTCAAAAACAATTCTCTGGTTGAGAATATCTTTTGCGCCGGCCTTTATTTCCAGCGACTTACCAATTTTTTTCGATAGAGAGATATCGATAATATCTCTTGATAATTCGTAAGTGTCAGGAACATCGTTATTCACAGATGCACCGGAACCAGTATCCGCTCTGCCTATTCCTACAATCCTTTTACCAATTCTGTTATAGAGTATCGCAGCGCTAACTCCCATTTTACTGTTATCATAAAATAGGGATGTGTTGATAATATAAGGTGACTGCCCCTGCATTGCCCTGTCCCTTTCGAGAGATCTCTCTTTGTCAAAGGTAACCTTGCTGAATATGTAGGCAGCATTGATACCTGCGCTGAAGTTCTTCAGCCCTGCAAAGTCCAGCGACCTCTTGATATCAGCCTCTATACCCCAGTTATTGGCGGCTTTGGCATTTTCAAAGGTGTAGGTGTATGATCCGCCGGCATCAAGATATGTCCACTCAATTGGATTAATAAAGTGTTTGTAAAAGAGCGCAAATGTCACATATTCGCTGTTAGAAGGGTAGCGTTCGTAACGAAGATCAACATTATGAATAACTGCCTGCTTCAGAGACGGATTACCCTTAACATCTGAAAAGAGGTTAAAGTCATAATATACCGAAGGCGAGAGCTCTCTGAACTCCTGTCTGTTGACAGATTTCCCGTAAGCTACTCTAATGAGCTCCTTTTTATTGATGTTATACGAACCGTTAAACGAAGGGAAGAGGTCAAAAAAGTCGTAAGTTCTTTTAACTGTGGTAAAGTCATATATCTTGTCATAGCTTGTTAGAATCATACTTCCTGCCTCAGCTCTCAGACCTGCGAGCAGTGTAAATCTCTCTTTTGTGAACTTGAGTGAGAGGTAGCCAGCTCCGGTAATATTCTCCCCTTTGTAACTGTTACGGTTATCGGTATCTTCATAGATATAAAGTTTGTCGGCTGCGTAATTTTCGGCTCTCAAAATCTCTTTTACCACATTACCATAAACAAAATCAGACGAAAGCGTGTATCTGTTAAACCGGTAGAAGAACTGCCTGTTTTTATAGTTTCTGCTCTTGAATTCACCCAAAAAACCTGCCTTAAGCTCCAGAGGCAGTGTACCGGAACTGTTTACGGGAAATTTAATATTCAGTGCAGGTGTAAAAATATGCTCTTTAAGACTTACAAAGTCGCGGGTTATCTCGTTCTGATCTATGGCCATCATACCGTAATAGTCATCCCCGTAAATCATATTCTCCTCTCTGTTTATAATTCTTCTGTCCGGCTGCTCCATCCCGGCATAGGAGTATGAGACATTCCAGTCAATATCTCCCCTGCCCGCTTTGTGATCTCCCGCAATCTGTCCGGTATAAGTCAATCTGCCGGTGTAGAGATACTCCTGCTTTTGCTGATTATACCGTGCACTTACATTCTGCCATCCTTCACGCTCTGTATAACGGCTTTTGCCAAGAATGTTGAGTATATTCCTGACCTCTATTTTATTGTTTCCCTTAAGAAGTGATATGTTTACCATTGCCCCGGCTCGGGTATCAACCGAGTACTGGTTGTCGCTGTATTTATAGATGAATTCGGGATTATCCGAAACAACATTATATACTCCGAATCTGGCGTTGAGCATATCTATGTAACTCTGTGAACTTCTTGTGTAGTTTAACGCTGTTGTTATTCCAAGCTTGGTACCGTTAAATACTTTTGCAGCACTGTTGAGCATCAGGGAGAACCTTTGATCAGGAAGTGCACCTCCCGAAGTAACTGTCCAATCTTCGTTAAAACCCCTTCTTGTAACATCTGTAACAAGTGAAGCATTATTGTTATCGAGCCTTACAGGCACAATAGAACCAAGACCTCTGCTCTTCCCGCTTAGTCCCAGATAATCTGAGGCGTAGGCCTTAGTTCTTAACTGGTCGTTAAAGTGAGTAATTGTATTAATACCTGTACCGTATGATACTATTAACTCATTTTTATCGGGCATACTGCCTGTTGTTATCTTGACAAATCCTCCTGAAAAATCTGAGGGAATTTCTGCAGACTGTGACTTTACAATCATTATGCTCTCCAGCTGAGATGAAGGCAGCATGTCAAATGAGAATGAACGTGAGTCAGCCTCAGTACTTGGAACAGAAGAGTTATTAATCCAGACGTTATTGTATCTGCTGGGCAGGCCCCTTACTATTATGTATCTGTCACCTATTACAGATACCCCCGGTATTCTCCTTACAACCTCAGCAGCACTTCTGTCCTGAGACTTACCAATCTCCCTTCCCGAGACTCCGCTCATAACCACATTTGAGGTCCGGGCAGCCATAATAACTGCTATCTCGGAATTCATTCTTCTTGCAGATGTGACTGTGATCTCCCCAAGAAGGTTGGCTGCCTCTTCGAGGGCTATGTCAAATGAGTTTTTACCCACTGTAATCTCCAGATCTTCGACTATTACTGTACGATAACTGATTCCGCCTATCTCAACCTTATGCTTCCCGGCCGGAAGATTATCTACCCTGTAAACTCCATCAAGATCGGCAGCTGCTCCCTTTTTAAGCAGAGGGAAAAAGATGGTAGCCCCTATTACCGGTTCTCCTGTTGTCTTGTCAATAATTACCCCCTCCAGAGTGGCCGGTGACTGGGCAGACAAAATGTTAATACTAAGAATGAATGTTGTTACTGATATTACAGCATTTCTAAAAGATGATTTCACCACAATAATTTTTATATTTACGATGACAAAAGTATCCACCTGTTGTTACGCAGTTAATACAAAAAGATTAAGATATTTTTACAAAAACGGCCTCTTTGTTAACATATTGTTACAATAATTTACCTTTGCTGCATGGAAAAGAAAAAAGTGCTTATAGTGGACGATGAGGAGGATTTATGCGAAATTCTCCGCTTTAATCTGAAAAGTGCCGGATTTATTGCCGATGTGGCTTTTTCGGCAGAGGAGGCTTACTCCAAGCTTAAGAACAATTATGATATTCTTCTGCTTGATGTAATGATGGGGGCTATTTCGGGATTTAAACTTGCAGAGCTGGTCAGAGAGGACTACAGCAAGGATATTCCGATAATCTTTATCTCTGCAAAAGATCAGGAGAGCGACAAACTCAAGGGGTTTCACCTTGGTGCCGATGACTATATCTCCAAACCCTTTTCAGTAAAAGAGGTTGTTGCGCGTGTTAATGCTGTTCTTGCCAGAAGCTCCGGCCAACAGAAGAGAGAGAGCCGGGATAGAGAATCAAAAAGCAGTGTCATCGATTTCAAAAATTTGCAAATCAATAAAACAAACAAACTGGTTACTATAGACGGAGCGGCAGTCAAACTGACAAAAAAAGAGTTTGAAATCCTATATATGCTTGCCAATGAGCCACATAAAATATTCTCCCGTGCCGAAATTCTGGACTCGGTGTGGAAGGATGAGGCATATGTTCTTGAACGAACTGTAGATGTTCATATTGCAAGACTGAGAAAAAAAATTGAGCCATACGGTTCGGCAATTGCCAACCGTTCGGGTTACGGATACTGCTTTGATATGCAGGAGGAGCAATAATATGAGCCGCTTTAAGGTCAGCTATAAATACAAGATACTTCTCTACTTTCTGGTAGTCCTTATTGCAACAGGATTACTCTTCTCCTATATTCTGGTTAAACGGGAGCAGCAACTAAAGCTTGACCGAATAACTTATCAGATGCAGCCCTATACCGATCTGATTTACCATAACATTAAGGGCAATCTTGAGAGGGAGCATCTTGAATCGGTAGTTGACTCCCTTGGAGACATCCTGCCAAAAGGGCTGAGAATAACCATACTGGACAGATCGGCATGGGTAATATTCGATAACATGTCTCACAGAGACTCCATTCTGGACAACCACCTTAACAGACCTGAGCTCTCCGAGGCAGACTCTCTTGGCTACGGTACCTCACTCAGGTACTCTGCAACCCTGGGCAACGAATATCTCTACTATGCCAAAAAGTACCCAGAACTTTTTCTTAGAACTGCACTTGAGTATGATACGGCAATTTTACCGGTTATAAGGGTAGATAAGACATACCAGATATACATCGCATTTGTATTTCTGCTCGCCCTTGGAGTTATAGTATATATAATCCGCACTGTAAACAAACCTTACTCGGCACTAAAGGAGTTCATAAACAGAGTACAGCATGGTGATGAGAACTACGATGACCTTGAACTTCCTAAAGATGAACTGGGTGAGGTTATCGAAAAGATTGTTAGTGCATTCAGGCAGCAGGAGATATCAAAGAAATATAAACAGGAGCTTACACACAATGTCGCCCATGAACTAAAAACACCGGTAGCCGGAATCAGGGGCTATCTTGAGACACTTCTCGGGCAGGAGAATATTGACAAGGAGCAGAGCCGTTTTTTTCTGGAAAGAGCATATGCTCAGACACTAAGGCTTAACGCCATTATAAACGACATGGCGGTGCTTAACAAGATTGAAGAGGCTGCCGACAAGTTTGAATACGAGAAAATTAATGTATGGAAATGTCTTAAAGAGATAGAGAACGACCTCTCTTACAAACTCGTCGAAAATAAGATTAAATTTGTGGTTAACGTTGAGTGGGAACTCGAAATCGAAGGCAACTATCTGCTGATTTACTCTCTATTTAAAAATCTCATAGACAACTCCATAGATCATGCCGGAAAAGGAATCGGAATATACATATCTCAGACCGGAATATCAGACAATATGGTCAGATTCACATACTATGATACCGGAAAAGGTGTTAAGGAGGAGCATATAGGAAGAATTTTTGAGCGATTTTACCGTGTAGAAGAGGGGCGCAGCAGAAAGAGCGGAGGTAGCGGACTCGGCCTCTCAATTGTAAAGAACGCTGTCATGCTTCACAAAGGAACAATAAGTGTTAAAAACCGGTATAACGGAGGTCTTCAGTTTGATTTCTCTTTAAGAATCAATGCATAGAGACACCTATCAGGTGTAAGAACTCCTCTCTGGTTCTCAAATCTTTCAGGAACGCACCGGTAAAAGCAGAGGTGGTTGTAACTGAGTTCAGCTTCTGAACACCCCTTATCTGCATACACATGTGTGATGCCTCAATAACAACGGCCACTCCCAGAGGATTAAGGGTCTCCTGAATGCAGTCCCGAATCTGAACTGTGAGTCTCTCCTGAACCTGAAGCCTTCTTGCAAATGCCTCCACAACTCTGGCAATTTTACTCAGACCTGTTATATACCCATTCGGAATATAAGCAACATGAGCCTTACCGTAAAAAGGTAGCATATGGTGTTCGCAAAGTGAGTAGAGCTCTATATCCTTAACGAGAACTATCTGCTGATACTCCTCCTTGAATTTTGCTGAGTTAAGAATTGCCTTACCATCCATCTGGTAGCCCTGAGTAAGGAACTGAATTGAACGGGCAACCCTTATTGGGGTTAGTTTAAGCCCTTCTCTATCTGAATCTTCCCCAATAAGATCCAGTACATTTTTATAGTTTTTAGCCAGTTCCTGAGTTGTCTCCTCATCGTACTGCTCTATCTTTGTATATGCCATAATAATTGTCTAATTTCGTGCAATATTACAAAAAAAATACTAATGAGAATTTTGATAACTGCAGCCGAGGAGGAGGAGTTAATTACGGCAAAACAGGCATTTAACTCATTATCAAAGAGACAGAGCTATGGATTGGATGTAACCTATATGCTAACGGGCATAGGTACAACCTCAACAAGTTATCGTCTGACAAAGATATTGAATACAACTTCAGAGAAATTCGACCTTGTACTCAACATTGGAATTGCAGGCAGTTTTACCCCTGACTTTCCAATTGGCTCAGTAGCAAGAATTGAAAAAGAGCATTTTGGAGATCTGGGATTTGAGACATTCGGTGGTTTCCAGACCCTTTTTGATTATAAGATTCTCGATGCAGATACCCACCCGTATAAAGGGGGCGCTCTTCATTCGCCTGAACTTGAACCTGCACTCGAAAGTGCGCTTAATATTTACAAAAAAGCAACTGCGGTAACAGTTCAGACAGTCAGCGGTCTTCCTGAAAAAACACTACAGCTCGTTAAAGATTTTAAGCCTCAGATTGAGAGTATGGAGGGTGCCGCATTTTTCTATGTATGTATCCTTGAGAAGGTCCCTTTTGCAGAGATAAGGAGCGTTTCAAACGAAGTTGGGGAGAGAGACAGAACCAAATGGAACATCCCTTTGGCGCTGGATTCACTAAGAGATGCCTGTAAGGTTGTATTTGAAGCACTTGTGCAATGAGACTTAAACTGGCATATTCACCCTGCCCGAATGACACCTTCATTTTTCATGCAATGGTTCACTCCCTTGTTGATTGTGAAGGAGTCTCATTTGAGGTGAACCTTGCCGATGTAGAGAATCTTAATCAGGGAGCATTTTCAGGCGCTTATGATATTTGCAAACTAAGTTATCATGCCTATTTCAGGCTGACAGACAAATATATAATGCTACGTTCCGGCAGTGCTTTAGGTCACAGCAACGGCCCGCTTTTTGTCACATCAGGCACAAGCTCTTTGCTTGACAAAAACGGCAAACCAGATCTGGAGCAAATTACTGAGAGCACAATTGCCGTACCAGGCAGGTTAACCACAGCAGCACTGCTTTTGGGCGTTACATTCCCTCAAGTTAAAAAGACAATTCCTGTACTATTTTCGGATATCGAAAAAAGGGTTCTATCAGGAGAGTTTGCAGGAGGGGTTCTGATTCATGAAGGGAGGTTTACATACGAAAAGAGAGGCTTAAAACTCATTGCCGATCTTGGTGAGAGGTGGGAGAAGATGAGTTCATTGCCGATACCGCTTGGTGGGATAGCCATCCGCAGGGAGTTTGACGATGACCTTGCGGCAAAGATTAACAGAGTTTTGAGAAGGAGCATAGAGTATGCTATTCAAAATCCCGGCATATCAAAAGAGTATGTCTGCAGCTATGCACAGGAGCTTGAAGAAGATGTTATAGAGAAACACATTAAACTTTTTGTAAACGACTACACAACAGATGTGGGGGTAAAGGGTCAGGAGGCAGTAAGTTACATGTACAAAAAGGCAGTTGAACAAGGTTTGGCATCAAATAGTGTTGCGAAACTCTTTATTTTATAGATTTGCATTCTAAAACAGACTAAGATGAGCAAGGAAATCATCAGGATTCAAGGAATCAAGAAGTTCTACAAAGTTGGCACTCAGGAAGTGAGAGCATTAAACGGAGTTGATATAATCATAAACCAAAATGAATATGTTGCAATCATGGGACCATCAGGTTCCGGAAAATCAACGATGATGAATATCCTTGGTTGTCTGGACAGCCCGACTGACGGCACATATATTCTTAACGGAACAGATGTATCAAAGATGGATGACGGTCAGCTTGCAGAGATCAGGAATAAAGAGATTGGATTTGTTTTCCAGTCATTTAACCTTTTACCAAGGTACACTGCACTGGACAATGTTGCCCTACCGCTGATATATTCAGGTGCAGGCAAAGCCGAGAGAGACACAAGAGCAAAAGAGGCTCTGGAGAGTGTCGATCTCACAGACAGGATGCACCACAAACCCAACGAACTTTCAGGAGGTCAGAGGCAGAGAGTTGCCGTTGCAAGGGCCCTGGTAAACAAACCTTCCATTATACTCGCAGACGAACCAACAGGAAACCTTGACTCAAAGACATCTAAAGATATTATGAAGCTGTTTGACAATATTTACAATATGGGTAACACAATTATTGTAGTAACTCATGAAGAGGATATTGCCAAACACGCCAGAAGAATTATCCGCTTAAGGGACGGTCTGGTAGAGTCTGACGAAACAAACAGTAATCCTGTTAAAGAGATTTAACCCATGAAAGTATATACAAAAACCGGTGATAAAGGGAAAACCTCTCTAGTCGGCGGAACAAGGGTCAGCAAAGATGACCCAAAGGTTAATGCATATGGCAATGTAGATGAATTAATTTCTCATATTGCTCTTCTGAGAGCAGGCACCGAAGGTGCGCCATTTCACGAAAACCTCCGCAGAATTCAGGCAAACCTAATGCTAATTGCAGCACACTTTGCCTCTGACACAGAGCAGTCAAAAAAGATCAAATGTCTGGAAACAACAGAAATAGAGTTTCTGGAAGAACAAATTGACCAAATGACTGCCGAGCTCCCTGTCCAGAATGCATTCATTCTTCCGGGCAAACCAAGAGTCTCAGCTGAGTGCCATATAGCAAGAACTGTTTGCCGCAGAGCCGAAAGATCTTCAATCGCTCTTATATCCGAACCCAGGGTAGAGAGTGCAATTAAATATCTTAACCGTTTATCTGACTACTTGTATGTGTATGCCAGATACTTAGCCATGGTAAATGGCGTTCCTGATGATTTCTGGTATCAATAACCTTGTTAATTAAAAATTATTCATTATCTTCGCACACTATTTTGGTATTTAATTATAAATACTTAATTATTAATTCATTGCACTATGTATTGGACATTAGAACTGGCATCTAAACTTGAAGATGCTCCATGGCCGGCAACTAAAGAGGAGTTGATTGATTACGCAACCCGTTCAGGTGCACCTCTGGAAGTGATTGAAAACCTTGAAGATCTTGAGGATGATGGAGAGGTGTATGACAGCATAGAGGATATCTGGCCTGATTACCCCAGCAAAGAGGACTTCTTCTTTAACGAGGAGGAGTATTAAAATAGTCTGAAATGAAAATAATTATTGCCGGAGCAGGCGAAGTAGGCAGTCACCTGGCAAAAATGCTCAGTAATGAGTACCATGACCTCACTATTATCGACAACGAGGAGTCCAGGTTAAACAGAGTAGCTGAGAGTTCAGATGTTATAACGGTATTTGGCTCTCCTACTTCAATAAAGACACTTGCCTACGCAGGGGCCGCTAAGGCGGACCTCTTTATCGCCGTAAGCCCCTCCCAGGAGCAGGATGTAAACATCATAAGTGCCCTCCTTGCAAAAAAGATGGGCAGCTCAAAGGTAACGGCAAGAATCAACAACGACGAATACCTTCAGAACGAGAACAAACTCCTCTTTACTGAGATGGGTATCGACCTCTTGTTCTATCCCGAAAAGATAGCCTCTCACGAAATCACAGACCTGCTTAAGCAAACCGGAACATCTGAATTTATGGACTTCTCAGGCGGCAAGCTTCAGCTTATTGTGTTCCGCCTTGACGACGGAGCCCCATTAATAGACAAAACTCTTGCTGATTACACCTCTGAGGGTGAACTCCAGTACAGAGCTGTTGCTATTTCACGTGAAGGTCAGACAATTATCCCAAGAAGCTCTACAAGATTCAAAATGCACGACCTTGTCTTTGTAATATCAAAAAGGACCGGAGTGCAGGAGGTTATGAGCTATTCAGGAAAAAACAATATCGATGTTAAAAGGCTCATGATTGTCGGAGGGGGCAGAATCGGAGAGATGGTAGCGAAAAAGCTTGAGGGTAGCATCGATTACATCAAACTTATAGAGAAGAGACGCGACAGGTGTGATGTGCTTAACGAAAGGCTAACTAAAACACTCGTTATTAATGGCGACGCGCGTAACACAGATCTTCTTATAGAGGAGGATGTAAATGATTTTGACGCATTTGTTGCAGTGACAAGCAGCTCAGAAACCAACATTTTGTCTTGTGTTATGGCAAAGAAGATGGGTGTCGCCAAAACAATTGCCGAGGTTGAAAATATAGATTATATCAAACTTGCAGAGGGGATGGGAGTTGATGCAGTAATCAATAAAAAACTGATTACCGCAAGCCGTATTTTCCGCTTTACCCTTTCGAACAAAGTTCAGTCCATAAAGTGCCTGAATGGTTCCGATGCAGAGATTCTTGAGTTTATAGTTAACCCTAACAGTATGATAACCCGGGATAAGATCCGGAACATCGGGTTTCCTAAAGATGCAATTATCGGAGGGGTAATAAGGGGAAATAACAGCTTTATTGCTCTGGGAGACACAGAGATTAAACCATACGACCGTGTAGTTGTATTTGCACTACCTTCTGCTCTTAAAAAGGTGAACAAATTCTTCGCCTGATTAGCTCCTCTATAAAATATTTATAAAATACTTCCAATTATCTTATTATAATTTGTAAGCAAAAGTAGCTTATATCATTTCGATTTATTACCTTTGCCGCACATTTTTAAAAAACAAAAGAGATGGGAAGATTTCAATTTGAAGTTAGCGGAAATACACGCACCGAGCACGATTTACTGGGAGAAAAAGAGGTACCGGCAGAGGCACTTTTCGGAATTCAGACTTTAAGATGCGTAGAGAATTTTGACATCAGCAGGGATTACCTTTCGGAGTATCCCGAATTTACAAAGGCTCTTGGTATTGTAAAGATGGGTGCTATACTGGCAAACCACAAACTTGGCCTTGTAAGTGACCAGATTAAAAACGCTGTGGTAGCTGCATGTAAAGAGCTTATGGAGGGGCAGCACCTTGAGCACTTCCCTATAGATATGGTACAGGGGGGAGCGGGTACAAGCGTCAATATGAACGCAAATGAGGTAATCGCAAACAGAGCCCTTGAGATAATGGGGAAAGAGCGTGGTCAGTACCAGTTCTGCAGCCCGAATGACCATGTAAATATGGCTCAGTCAACAAACGATGCATATCCAAGTGCAATGCATATAGGACTCTACCTCACCCACTTTCATGTTAGAGAGGCAATGGAGAGCCTGATTCAATCTTTTGAAAACAAAGAGAGGGAGTTTGCAGGCATAATAAAAATGGGCAGAACACAGCTTCAGGATGCTGTTCCAATGACACTGGGTCAAAGCTTTGGTGCATATGCCTCTGCGATGAAGCATGAACTTGAAAGACTTGAGAAAGCAGCTTCTGAGTTCCTTGAGATAAATATGGGTGCAACTGCTATAGGTACAGGCATTACTGCCGAGCCCGGATATGCCGAAGAGTGCATCAAAAACATAAGACAAATCACAGGCTGGGATATCAAACTTGCAAGTAATCTCATTGAGGCAACGCACGACACCTCATGCATGGTTTCTTACGCCTCTGCACTAAAAATGATAGCAATACGCTTGTCAAAAATTTGCAACGACCTTAGAATACTCT
The DNA here is from genome assembly GCA_002425935.1 of Bacteroidales bacterium UBA5548. Lineage (GTDB taxonomy): Bacteria > Bacteroidota > Bacteroidia > Bacteroidales > UBA932 > Bact-08. Next base: position 87,461 of record DINE01000012.1, read on the forward strand.
CTTCAGGGCCAAGAACAGGAATTGCAGAGATAAGCCTTCCACCAAAACAGCCGGGATCATCAATTATGCCGGGTAAAGTGAACCCTGTAATTCCTGAAGTTGTTAATCAGGTGTGTTTCAAAATCATAGGCAACGAGACAGCTGTTTGCATGGCATCAGAGGCAGCACAGCTCGAACTTAACGTAATGGAACCTGTTATGGTTCAAAGCATTGTGGAGTCAAGCGACTGGATGATCAGAGCTCTGAACACCCTCCGGGTGGAGTGCGTAGATGGCATTAAGGCCAATCCGGAGCACTGCCGCAACATGGTTGAGAACTCAATAGGAATTGTAACTGCCCTTAAGCCATTTATAGGCTATGAAAAGAGCACCGAGATTGCAAAAGAGGCCCTTCAGTCAGGTAAAAGTGTCTATAAACTTGTGCTTGAAAAAGGTGTTTTAACTAAGGAGCAGATGGACAAAATTCTTGACCCTGCAAACATGGTTAAACCGGTAAAGATCGAAATTTAGGCCTGTAAGCTTATCTGAGTGCTTCCCGTAATCTGAATATTATCGGGAAAGTATATACCACACTTACAGTCTGATTATACATTCTGGCGGGGTTCCAGAGAGGAGAGTTGCTCACAACTGATACCGCTTCTGCCGACAAATCCGGATGAGGGCTGCTGATTACTTCTATGTCAATCAGCCGGCCCTCTTCTGTTATTGTAAATCTAAGCTGAACCTCTCCCTCTATTCTGGCAACTCTGCAACTCTCGGGATAGGTGAGGTTTCTGCTTACCCAAAAGACAAACTCCGACTCCACAGGCTTGCCTCTGAACAGCGGCTTCTGAGTCACTGCTGACATGTCAGTCACAACAGTTCCATCCTCGTCCCAGTACTCCTCTTTGATTTTCTTACCATCTTTATACTCGATTGCTGCAGACCTCTTACCACTTTTGAAATAGTACTCACTTACCCCCTGAAGTTTACCCTCTGCAAATTGCTGAACTCCTATCACAGTCCCGTCTGCTCTGAAAACTCTTGACGGGCCCTGCCTTAAACCGTTTTTAATGGTTGCATTGTACAGTATTCTGTTCATCCCTTTCGCAAACATTATAAGATTCCCGTTCCTCTTGTCATTGGTTGCAAAATAGCCCTCTGCGCCGGTATATTTTCCCTTCGCCATCATTTTTACCTGATGCAGATTAGTGCTGTCCGATGCAGGTTTAAAGAGAGCATACATTGCCTTTTTGGGCTGACACGTTTCCCATTTATCAGTAAAATACTCTTGTGAAAAGAGAGTGCCGGTAAATACCAGCAAGGTTGTAATAAAAAGTACTTTTTTCATAAATATTGTTAATTTTTAAGCTTAACCCTGACTATCACCGGGTTGTCGGTATCTTTAAGATTGTCTGCAATACTCTTAAATTTATCCGACACTTCATGTGTCTCTGCATGGGCTTTAAACTCGTGCGCATACATATATGTTATAAGGTAGCCGTCTGAACTCACATATTTTGGCCACACGGCAGG